>NZ_JCALEC010000039.1:0-523 GCF_059813185.1 Mycobacterium sp. NGS18 | reverse complement strand
TGTGACCGCCTACGACTACGCCGTCGACATTTTCGGCAAGCTCCGTGCCGCCGACATCGATCCTTACCTTCCGTTCGGCAACGCCGCCAATTTCGCGGCCGGCCGGTTGTCGTATTTCCTTGGCGTGCATGGCCCGGCGATCATGGTGGACACCGCGTGTTCGTCGTCGCTGGTGACGATTCATCTGGCGTGTGCGAGTCTGCGGCGCCGCGAGTCCGATCAGGCGCTGGCTGCCGGGGTGAACCTCATGCTGACTCCGCAGAACAGTGTGGCGACGTCACGGTGGGGGATGTTGGCGCCGGACGGGCAGTGCAAGACCTTCGACGCCGGCGCCGACGGCTACGTGCGCAGTGAGGGCGCCGGGGTGGTGGTGCTCAAGCGGCTTTCGGATGCCCAGCGTGATGGTGACCGGATTCTTGCGCTGGTGCGGGGTTCGGCGGCGAATCAGGACGGGCCGTCGAGTGGTCAGACGGTGCCGTCGGGTCCGGCACAGCAGAAGGTGGTTCGCGCGGCGTTGGCCGCG
>NZ_JCALEC010000038.1:0-523 GCF_059813185.1 Mycobacterium sp. NGS18 | reverse complement strand
GGCGGCCAACGCCGCGCGAACCACCTTCTGCTGTGCCGGACCCGACGGCACCGTCTGACCACTCGATGGCCCATCCTGATTCGCCGCCGAACCCCGCACCAGCGCAAGAATCCGGTCACCATCACGCTGGGCATCCGAAAGCCGCTTGAGCACCACCACCCCGGCGCCCTCGCCGCGCACGTAGCCGTCGGCGCCGGCGTCGAAGGTCTTGCACTGCCCGTCCGGCGCCAACATCCCCCACCGTGACGTCGCCACACTGTTCTGCGGGGACAGGATGAGGTTCACCCCGGCAGCCAGCGCCTGATCGGACTCGCGGCGCCGCAGACTCGCGCACGCCAGATGAATCGTCACCAGCGACGACGAACACGCGGTGTCCACCATGATCGCCGGGCCATGCACGCCAAGGAAATACGACAACCGGCCGGCCGCGAAGTTCGGGCCATTGCCGAACGCCAGGTAGGGGTCGACATCGCGGGGGCCGACCCTTTCGGCCGCCAGCAGGGCGTAGTCGTTGGTGGTGAGG
>NZ_JCALEC010000037.1:0-563 GCF_059813185.1 Mycobacterium sp. NGS18 | reverse complement strand
GTGTGTGCGACGTCGGCCAGCGGCACGTCGGCGCCGGCGCCGGTCAACCACTGCGCCAGCACACCGGCGGTGGCCGCGATCCGCGCCGGCGACTTACCCGACACCACCAACGTCTGCACCACCGGCTCAGCAACCGGCCCGGCCGCCTCAACCGCCTCGACGACCGGGGCCTGCTCGATCACCACATGCGCATTGGTGCCCGACACCCCAAACGAAGACACCCCCGCCCGCCGCGGACGCGACACCGCCGGCCACGCCATCGCCTGCGCGGCGATCTGGAACTTCGACGCCCCCGCACCGGCATTCGGCGTCAACTCCGAAAAGTTCAGGTGCCGCGGAATGAAACCCTGCTGCACCGACAGCACCGTCTTGATGAAACCCGCGACACCCGAAGCCGATTCAAGATGCCCCAGATTCGTCTTCACCGAGCCCAGCACCAGCGGCGCCGAGGAACCACGCTCACCAAACACCGCCGCCAGCGCATCCAACTCGATCGGATCACCCAGCGCGGTGCCGGTGCCGTGCGCCTCGACGTAGTCGATATCACCCGGCTCCAACCGCGC
>NZ_JCALEC010000036.1:0-578 GCF_059813185.1 Mycobacterium sp. NGS18 | reverse complement strand
CCAGACCTGCGTGGTTCACCTGATCCGGGCGGCGATGCGGTTCGTGTCCTACAACCAGCGCAAGGCCGTCGCGGCCGCTCTCAAGACGGTCTATCAGGCCAGCGATGCCGAGGCCGCCAGGGCGGCGTTGGACGCGTTCGCGGCATCCGAGGTCGGTCGGGCCAACCCGAACACGGTCCGTGTCTTCGAGGACGCCTGGGAGCGGTTCACACCGTTTCTGGCCTTCCCTCCGATGCTGCGCCGGGTGATCTACACGACCAACGCGATCGAATCGCTGAACTACCAGCTTCGCAAGATCATCAAGAACCGCGGTCATTTCCCCAACGACGCGGCGGTGGTGAAGTTGCTGTGGCTGGCGATCTGCAACATCGAAGACAAGCGGGCACGCGACCGCGCTAAAGAACGCGGGCTCAGACGAGGTACAAAACGCACCGCCGAAGGGCGCCTCGTCGAAGGCCAGGTCACCACGAACTGGAAACAGGCCCTCGCCCAGCTCGCCCTGGCCTATCCCGAACGAATCAACCCCTACCTCTAACCCCAACGAGCACAACTACTTACACAAAAATCTTGACAAGCTC
>NZ_JCALEC010000035.1:0-602 GCF_059813185.1 Mycobacterium sp. NGS18 | reverse complement strand
TTGCACATACCCGGTGCCCCCAGTTTGGCCAGGATCGGCTCCAGGGTGGCCCGCAACTCTGGGGTGATCTTGCCGCTCAACGAACTCATCCCGTCGGCGTCTTGGCGGCCCAGTCGCAGCCCGCGCCGGGCTTGGCGTTCACGGTCGTCGGGCTCGTCGCCATCTTGATCCAGCACCGCGATTAGGTGCACAGCCAGGCGTTGAAAGGTCTCCGGGGCGAACTCGGAGGCCAACGCCGCCAGATCACGCTCGGCGCGCTCGCGATCGGCAGCACTGACGCCGGCGGGGATCTTCGCCATCGCCTTACGCGCGATCGCCACCTGCTCGGGGCCCACCCGCCCGTCGGCTTGGGCGGCTGCCAGCGCCGGCAGCACCGGCTCAAGGGTTTCGCCGGTGATGGCGGTGCGCGGGCCCAACTCGCCGGCCTCATCGATGCGCCGTCGGGCTTCTTTCGCGCTGATCCGCAACCGCTCACTCAACGCCTTGGCCAGCGAGCACGCCGCCAGTACCTCACCGTGGCCCTCAGCCACCAGCCGGGCCAAGATCTGATGCTCGATCACCGGCGCCTGCCACGCCAACGCCTCCCGGCGGGCCAGCACCTC
>NZ_JCALEC010000034.1:0-889 GCF_059813185.1 Mycobacterium sp. NGS18 | reverse complement strand
GAGCGTGTCAGATGGTTTGTGTGAGGTAGCGGTGCTCCCGATCTGAAAGCCGAGACACACTGATGACCGTGGTGGATAAGAAGCTTGACCGTGAAGAACGTCGACGTGAGCAGCGAGCGGGTGTGGAGGCGCTGGAGGCGTCGGGTGCCCTCGATGAGCTGTACTCGATGATCGACGCCGGCGAGGTGCAACTCGACGGCAAGGATGGACTCATCCAGCAATTGATCAAGGCGGGACTTGAGCGGGGTCTGCAGGCCGAGCTCAGCGATCATCTGGGATACGACAAGGGCGACCCCGAGGCCGCGTTGTTCGCGAACTCACGCAACGGCTCGTATCCCAAGACCGTGGCGACCAGTGTCGGCGACGTCGAACTGGCGATCCCGCGCGATCGCGACGCCACGTTCACCCCCACGCTGGTGCCCAAAGGCTCCCGCCGGGTGGGTGGGCTCGACGACATGATCGTCTCGCTGTACGCCGGCGGGATGACCGTCCGCGACATCGAGCATCACCTGGCGTCGACGATCGGGACCGAGATCAGCCGCGACACGATCTCCAAGATCACCGACGAAGTCCTCGACGAGGTCCTGGCCTGGCAGCGTCGTCCGCTCGAATCGTTCTACCCGGTGATCTACCTCGACGCGATCGTGGTGAAGGTCCGCGACGGCGCGCACGTGCGCAACAAGGCCGCCCATATCGCCGTCGGCGTGGATATGGAGGGTGTCAAACACGTTCTGGGGATATGGATTCAGGCCGCCGAAGGCGCGAAGTTCTGGGCCGGGGTGTGCGCCGAGCTGGCCAACCGTGGTGTCGCCGACGTGCTGATCGTGTGCTGCGACGGCTTGACCGGATTCCCCGAGGCGATCGAGGCGACCTGGCCGGATTCGCTGGT
>NZ_JCALEC010000033.1:0-1291 GCF_059813185.1 Mycobacterium sp. NGS18 | reverse complement strand
GTTTCTCCTATGTCAAGCCGCTGCCGTTTGGCAAGGGGTTTGGCGGGTGTGGTGGTCGGTGTGCAGGCGGTTGAAGACGACGCGGGCCAGGCGTCGTTTGAGACAGCGCAGGGCCTCGGTGCTGGAATCTCCGGCAGCAAGGCGATGCCGGTAGTAGGTCTGGCCAAGGCCGTCGAGGCGGATCTGGGTCACTGCGATCCGATGCAGGGCGGCGTTGAGCTGTCGGTTGCCGGATCGGGTCATCCGGACGCGGCCGGCGGTGTCGCCCGACCAGACCGGCACCGGTGCCACACCGGCATGGCGGGCAAAGGCCGCCTCGCTTTTGAATCGGGTCACCCCGGCGGTTTCACCGACGAGTTTGGCTGCGGTCAGCTCCCCGCAGCCCGGCAACGCCAACAACTCCGGTGCCACGACACGGATGCGCTCACCGATCCGCTTGCCCAAGGTGTCGATCTCTTCGGTGAGCCGAGTGATGTCGGCCAATTCGGCGCCGGCCAACTCCGCGATCAAGCCGGGAACACCAGCCAACCAATCACCGAGAATCCGCCGGTGCTTGGCCAGGCCCAGCGATCGTGTCTTGGGTGCGCGTTCGGGATCAAGTTCATGCACCCGCCACAACAGTCGATTGATCGTCGCCGTCCGTTGCGCCACAAGGACTTCACGGCGGTCCACCAGCAATTTCAACTCCCGCGACACCTCGTCATGGGAGGCAACCGGAAGATCCGGCTCACGCAGGAATCCCCGCGCGACCGCCAGCGCGTCAATCGGATCGGACTTGCCGCGGGTACGCGCCGAGGCACGGGTTTGGGCCATCAGCTTCGGTGGCACCCGCACCACCTTGTGACCAAAACCGAGCAGGTCGCGCTCAAGCCGCGCCGACAGGTGCCGGCAATCTTCGATCGCCCACACCACCTCGGCCCCGAAGCGTTCACGGGCCCACATCACCGCTTCGGCATGCCCGGCAGTGGTCGCCGGGGTGACCTTCTCGCCGACCTTGCGCCCGACCTCGTCAACAGCAACGAACGTATGAGTCCGCTTGTGTACATCGGCTCCAACAACAACCATGGTGGTTGCCTCCTTCACTGTGAGGTGACGGTTGGGCCGGTCGGCGGACAAATCTCAGTGGGGGCGGTGCCACGCTCCTATCAAGTCACGCCGGCCGGTCCTTCACACCTGGCGCCGACAAAACGCATGAACGCCAACCCGAAGGCGGCAGGCACCCTACGAGCCAGACACCAGGTGATCAGGATCCAACCACCGCAACAAGCGGCAACCTCACACTGACACTGAC
>NZ_JCALEC010000032.1:0-1445 GCF_059813185.1 Mycobacterium sp. NGS18 | reverse complement strand
GTTTGTTGCCCCCTGTGGGGGGTGGGTGTGTTGTCGCCTCACACTTGGTGGTGGGGTGTGGTGTTTGTTTTGTGGATAGTGGTTGCGAGCATCTAACGAGCAAGGCTTGTGGTCTTGTTTGTTTTGCAATTTTTGTTTCTTGGTTTTTGTGTTTGTAAGTGTTTAAGGGCGCATGGTGGATGCCTTGGCATCGAGAGCCGATGAAGGACGTGGGAGGCTGCGATATGCCTCGGGGAGCTGTCAACCGAGCGTGGATCCGAGGATGTCCGAATGGGGAAACCCGGCACGAGTGATGTCGTGTCACCCTCCGGTGAATGTATAGCCGGTGGGGAGGTAACGCGGGGAAGTGAAACATCTCAGTACCCGTAGGAGAAGAAAACAAAATGTGATTCCGTGAGTAGTGGCGAGCGAAAGCGGAGGATGGCTAAACCGTATGTATGTGATACCGGGTAGGGGTTGTGCATGCGGGGTTGTGGGAGTGTTGTGTCCGGCTCTACCTGGCTGGAGGGCAGTGAGAAAGTGTTGTGGTTAGCGGAAGTGGCCTGGGATGGTCTGCCGTAGACGGTGAGAGCCCGGTACGTGAAAATCCGACACCTGCCTTGCGATGATTTCCCAAGTAGCAGCGAGCCCGTGGAATTCGCTGTGAATCTGCCGGGACCACCCGGTAAGCCTGAATACTTCTCGATGACCGATAGCGGACGAGTACCGTGAGGGAATGGTGAAAAGTACCCCGGGAGGGGAGTGAAATAGTACCTGAAACCATGTGCCTACAATCCGTCAGAGCCCTCTCTTTGAGTGGGGTGATGGCGTGCCTTTTGAAGAATGAGCCTGCGAGTCACCGGCACGTCGCGAGGTTAACCCGGGTGGGGTAGCCGCAGCGAAAGCGAGTCTGAATAGGGCGTATCCGCACAACAGTGTGTGGTGTAGTGGCGTGTTGTGGACCCGAAGCGGAGTGATCTACCCATGGCCAGGGTGAAGCGCGGGTAAGACCGCGTGGAGGCCCGAACCCACTTAGGTTGAAGACTGAGGGGATGAGTTGTGGGTAGGGGTGAAAGGCCAATCAAACTCCGTGATAGCTGGTTCTCCCCGAAATGCATTTAGGTGCAGCGTTGCGTGTTTCTCACCGGAGGTAGAGCTACTGGATGGCCGATGGGCCCTACTAGGTTACTGACGTCAGCCAAACTCCGAATGCCGGTGAGTGTAAGCGTGGCAGTGAGACGGCGGGGGATAAGCTCCGTGCGTCGAGAGGGAAACAGCCCAGATCGCCGGCTAAGGCCCCCAAGCGTGTGCTAAGTGGAAAAGGATGTGCAGTCGCGAAGACAACCAGGAGGTTGGCTTAGAAGCAGCCACCCTTGAAAGAGTGCGTAATAGCTCACTGGTCAAGTGATTGTGCGCCGATAATGTAGCGGGGCTCAAGCACACCGCCGAAGCCGCGGCAATACGTA
>NZ_JCALEC010000031.1:0-1500 GCF_059813185.1 Mycobacterium sp. NGS18 | reverse complement strand
CTTTAGACGGTATGGGGGGCTGGGGCCTCACTCACATGTGAACGTGGGTTGCCGACAGGAAATGGGTCCTGGCCGGTAGAGCCACAAGATGTGGGAGGCCCCAGTGAAGGTTCAGCGTACGAGTGTCGGGTTGGATGTGCACGCCCGTTCGGTGGTTGCGTGCGGGTTGGATGGTGATACCGGCGAGGTGTTCGAGCGCCGGTTGACTCCGGATCGCAACGATGTCCTGGAATGGGTTCGGGGTCTTCCCGAGCCGGTGGCAGTGACCTACGAAGCCGGGCCGACCGGTTTCGGTCTGGCCCGGTTCCTGCTGGCAGCGGGGATCGAGTGTGCGGTGGCCGCACCATCGAAATTGATCCGCCCGGGTGGGGATCGGGTCAAGACCGATGCCCGTGATGCGGCGCATCTGGCGCGGTTGTTGCATCTGGGTCAGATCACGGCGGTGACAATCCCGACGGTGGAGCAGGAAGCTGCCCGGGATGTGGTGCGGGCCCGCGAAGACGTCCGTGGTGACTTGATGACGGCCCGGCATCGACTCTCGAAGCTGCTGCTAAGACAGGGGATCGTCTACAGCGGCGGGCGGACCTGGATTCGTGAGCATGAGCGATGGCTGCGCCAGCAACAGTTCGACAACCCCGCCTTGCAACTGGCCTACGACAGTGCCTTCGACACGATGCTGGCCACCGTCGACCGCCGGGAGCGCCTCGACGCCGCGATCGCCGAAATGGCTGCTGATTCGCAGTTCACTGCGGTGGTGAACAGGCTGGGGTGTTTACGCGGGGTCTCGACGCTGACCGCGTTTGGGCTGGCAGCCGAGATCGGCGACTGGTCTCGGCTGACCGGCCGCAGTATCGGCGCCTACCTCGGACTGGTACCCAGCGAGTACTCCTCCGGGGCGACACGAACGCAGGGCGGGGTGACCAAGACCGGCAACAGTCACGCCCGCCGGCTGCTGGTCGAAGCCGCCTGGCATCACCGAGCCCCGTATCGGCCCGGTGCTGTGATGCGGCGACGCTGGGATGCCGCATCACCAGCAGCTCGGGCACGTGGTCAGGCCGGTAACCGGCGCCTGCATGAACGCTGGGTGCGCTTTGATGAGCGCAAGAAACGTTCGGTGGTCGCCAACGCTGCGATCGCACGTGAGCTGGCCGGATGGTGTTGGTCGCTGGCCGTCCTCGACGACTGAGCGCCCCACAAATGTCCAGATGAGTCAACCGGGTGTCGGCAAGCGTCTTGGAGTGACCCGCGTCGCCGCTATGAGCGATTACGTTGCACCGCAACGGATCATGCTCGACTTTAGACAAGCGGTCCGCTCTGACTCGAAAGTCCCGTCCTGCGGTAGCCAACCCGCGTATATCAGACTGACACGCGTCGATACGACACGCTCGACACCCACAACCTGACCCATTTGGTCAACAAAGCGGCGGCCGCAGCGACGGTTGCGGCCGCCGCTTCCCCCTGCCCACTTGACAAGATGTCCCCCATATCAGCGGCGATCGC
>NZ_JCALEC010000030.1:0-1593 GCF_059813185.1 Mycobacterium sp. NGS18 | reverse complement strand
GGCTGCGTGGGACCTTCGTTGGTAGTAGTCAAGCGATGGGGTGACGCAGGAAGGTAGCCGTACCAGTCAGTGGTAATACTGGGGTAAGCCGGTAGGAAGTCAGATAGGCAAATCCGTCTGGCATATATTCCGAGAGGTGATGCATAGCCATGTGTGGCGAATTCGGTGATCCTATGCTGTCGAGAAAAGCCTCTAGCGAGCACGCACACGGCCCGTACCCCAAACCAACACAGGTGGTCAGGTAGAGAATACCAAGGCGTACGAGTGAACTATGGTTAAGGAACTCGGCAAAATACCCCCGTAACTTCGGGAGAAGGGGGACCCTCATACCGTCATGGCCCTTGCGGCCGGCAGCGGGAGGGGGTCGCAGAAACCAGTGAGAAGCGACTGTTTACTAAAAACACAGGTCCGTGCGAAGTCGCAAGACGATGTATACGGACTGACGCCTGCCCGGTGCTGGAAGGTTAAGAGGACCGGTTAACCCTTCGGGGTGAAGCTGAGAATTTAAGCCCCAGTAAACGGCGGTGGTAACTATAACCATCCTAAGGTAGCGAAATTCCTTGTCGGGTAAGTTCCGACCTGCACGAATGGCGTAACGACTTCTCAACTGTCTCAACCATAGACTCGGCGAAATTGCATTACGAGTAAAGATGCTCGTTACGCGCGGCAGGACGAAAAGACCCCGGGACCTTCACTATAGCTTGGTATTGATGTTCGATGCGGTTTGTGTAGGATAGGTGGGAGACTGTGAAACCCGCACGCCAGTGTGGGTGGAGTCGTTGTTGAAATACCACTCTGATCGTATTGGACCTCTAACTTCGAACCATGAAGCTGGTTCAGGGACAGTGCCTGGTGGGTAGTTTAACTGGGGCGGTTGCCTCCTAAAATGTAACGGAGGCGCCCAAAGGTTCCCTCAACCTGGACGGCAATCAGGTGTTGAGTGTAAGTGCACAAGGGAGCTTGACTGTAAGACTGACACGTCAAACAGGGACGAAAGTCGGGACTAGTGATCCGGCACCCCCGAGTGGAAGGGGTGTCGCTCAACGGATAAAAGGTACCCCGGGGATAACAGGCTGATCTTCCCCAAGAGTCCATATCGACGGGATGGTTTGGCACCTCGATGTCGGCTCGTCGCATCCTGGGGCTGGAGCAGGTCCCAAGGGTTGGGCTGTTCGCCCATTAAAGCGGCACGCGAGCTGGGTTTAGAACGTCGTGAGACAGTTCGGTCTCTATCCGCCGCGCGCGTCAGAATCTTGAGGAAACCTGTCCCTAGTACGAGAGGACCGGGACGGACGAACCTCTGGTATACCAGTTGTTCCACCAGGAGCACGGCTGGATGGCCACGTTCGGACAGGATAACCGCTGAAAGCATCTAAGCGGGAAACCCACTCCAAGACCAGGATTCTCACCCTTTTAGAGGGATAAGGCCCCCCGCAGACCACGGGATCGATAGACCAGACCTGGAAGCACCGCAAGGTGTGCAGGGAACTGGCACTAACCGGCCGAAAACTTACCAACACACACGAAACAATTGTGTTGCCCGCAACCACACCACAAAACACCGTAAACCCACACCCCACCACCAAACACACA
>NZ_JCALEC010000003.1:0-555542 GCF_059813185.1 Mycobacterium sp. NGS18 | reverse complement strand
GGTGCCGGTATCGGCTTTATGTACGGGGTGGGTGGCAACGGTGGCCTGGGCGGCGATGGTGCCGTGGGTGCGGCCGGCGCCGTGGGCTTGGCCGGTGTTGATGGTGGTGTGGGTGCCGCTGGTGGGAATGGCGGCAATGGTGGTGCCGGCGGTAAGGGTTCGTGGCTGATCGGCTCCGGCGGCCAGGGTGGTGCTGGTGGTCAGGGCGCCAATGGTGGTGCCGGTGGTGACGGCGGCGACGGCATCGACGCCACCGCTCCGGGCGCCGACGGCGGTGCCGCCGGCGACGGCGGCAACGGTGGTGCCGGTGGTGCGGCCGGACACGGCGGCGCCGGCGGTTCCGGTGGCCTGATGGGCTCCTCGGGTGCCGCGGGAGCCGGTGGTCACGGCGGCAACGGTGGTGGTGCCGGCCAGGGCGGCAACGGTGGCGCCGGTGCCGACGGCGATGGCGCCCACATCGATGGCGGTGCCGGGGGCCGCGGCGGTGACGCGGGCACGGCCGGTGCCGGTGGTGCGGGTTCAACCCCGGGCACCTCTGGCGCCGCGGGCGCGGCGGCGACCGAGGGCGGTAACGGCGGCCAGGGCGGCGACGGCGCCGACGCCACCGTCATCGGTGGTGCCGGTGGTGCCGGTGGCCGCGGTGGCGATGCCGGCAACCTGGGCAACGGTGGCGCCGGTGGCGCCGGTGGTGACGGCGCGGTCGGCGTGGCCGGAAACACCATTGCCTCCGGTAACGGGACAACCGGTGGCACCGGCGGTACCGGTGGTGTCGGTGGCGCCGGTGGTGCCGGCGGTTCGGACGCCGGTAACGGTGGCGCCGGTGGCGCAGGCGGCCGTGGCGGCACCGGTGGTGTCGGTGGCGCCGGTGCGGACGGCACCGCGGGTGTGAACGCGGCAGCCGGCAGCGGCGACAACGGTGGCGATGGCGGTGACGCGACCAGCACCGCCGGCAACGGTGGTATCGGTGGCGCTGGTGGTGCTGGCGGCGCCGGCGGCACCTCGGCGCACGGCACCGCAGGCGCCCACGGCATCGGTGGTATCGGTGGCGACGGTGGCGCGGCCGGCGCAACAGGCGTCGGCGGTAATGGTGGTGATGGCGCCGGTGGCGGTACCGGGGCAGCGGCCGGTAGCGGCGGTAACGGTGGCGCCGGCGGTGCGGTCGGCACCGGTGGCGCCGGTGGCGCCGGCGGCTCCAGCGGCGGGTCGACGCATGCGGCCTCGGGTGCTGCGGGAGCCGACGGTACCGGCGGCAACGGCGGCAACGGCGGTAACGGTGGCAGCGGCCTGCTTCTTGGCGACGGCACGGTCCAGGCCGGCGGCCAGGGCGGTAACGGCGGTGACGCCGGAGCGATCGGTGACGGTGGTGCCGGTGGCATCGGTGGCCAAGGCGCGACCGGTCAGGCCGGAACCACGAACATCAGCGGCAACGGCTCCGACGGTGGTGCGGGTGGCGCCGGCGGTGCGGGTGGCACCGGTGGCGCCGGCGGTACGACCTCGGGCAACGGTGGCGCCGGTGGTACGGGCGGCGTAGGTGGCACCGGCGGCGCCGGCGGCCACGGCCTCGACGGCCAGGAGGGTGTCGACGCGGCGGCCGGCAGCGGCGGCGACGGGACCGTCGGTATCGGCGGTGGCGACAGCGGCAGCGGTGGTGCCGGTGGTGTCGGCGGTCAGGGTGGTGCCGGTGGCACCGCCACGGCGGGCAACGCCGGCGCTGACGGTGACGGTGGCACAGGTGGTACCGGTGGTGCGGCCGGTGATGCCGGTAACGGCGGTCGCGGCGGTGATGGTGCGGGTGGCGGCAGCAACGCCACGGCCGGATCCGGTGCACAGGGTGGCGCCGGCGGCAACCGCGGCTCGGCCGGTGCCGGTGGTGCCGGTGGCTGGAACGCAGACAACAGTGCTCAGGCCGACCAGGGCGCGAACGGCGCAGAAGGCGGCGGCGGCAACGGTGGCGCCGGTGGCCGCGGTGGCGACGGCGAGTTGCTCACCGGCAACGTGGCCCAGGCCGGTGGAAACGGTGGCGCCGGTGGCGCGGCCGGTACCGACGGCGACGGCGGCGTCGGTGGTGCTGGTGGTAGCGGCGCTGCAGCGGCCGACGGGATCACCGTCGGCCCCAACGGCACCACCGGTGGAAACGGTGCGATCGGCGGCGACGGGGGCGCGGGTGGCCTCGGTGGCTCGAACTCGGGCAATGGTGGCGCTGGCGGGGCCGGTGGTCAGGGTGGTGCCGGTGGCAACGGTGGGGCAGCACTCGATGCCACCGACGCCGCGCTCGACGGCTCCGGCGGTAACGGCGGTGGCGCGGGTACCGGCGGCGCGGGCGGTAGCGGCGGCGTGGGTGGCGCAGCGGCCAACGGGACCGGCGGTACCGGTGGCGCAGCGGGCAACGGCGGCAACGCCGGTACCGCTGCGGACGGCGGTCAGGGCATCGGTGGCGGCGGTGCCGCCAACGCCGGTAGCGGCGGCAACGGCGGCGACGGCGCCGTCGGCGGCGCGGCGGGCAACGCCGGAGCCGGTGGCCTTGGGGCCGAACAAGGCGTCGATGGCGCGGACGGCGCCGCGGGTGCGAACGCGGACGGCGCCGACGGCGGTCGCGGCGGCGACGGCTACGGCTTGATCGGCGGATCCAGCACCGGCCAGGGCGGTGGCACCGGTGGCCAGGGCGGCAACGCGGGTGCGATCGGCAACGGCGGCGTCGGCGGTACCGGCGGCACCGGCGCGACCGTGGACGGCAGCACCGATATCGACGGCAATGGCACCGACGGCTTCGCCGGTGGTGTCGGTGGCGACGGCGGCCAGGGTGGTGCCGGCGGCAGTACCTCCGGTGACGGCGGTGCGGGCGGCGTCGGCGGTATCGGTGGCCAGGGCGGTGCCGGCGGAGCCGGCGCAGACGCGACGGTCGCCGACACCGCGGGCGGCAACGGCGGGAACGCCGGGGCCGGCGGTAACGGTGGTAACGGTGGCCAGGGCGGTGCCGCCACCGACGGCACCGGCGGTGCGGGCGGAAACTCGGGTAACGGCGGCAACGGCGGCGTCGCGGGCGCCGGCGGTAAGGGACTTGGTGGCGGCGGCGCCGAGAACGCCGGTGCCGGTGGTAACGGCGGCACCGGTGCCGAGGGTGGTCTGACAGGCACCGTCGGGGCCGGCGGAGCGGGCACCACAACCGGCGCCGACGGCAGTGCCGGCCAGGACGGCATCGCCAGCGACGGTGGTGTCGGCGGCCAGGGCGGCGCCGGCGAAGGTCTGATCGCCGGCGGCAACGTCGGCCAGGGCGGTGGCCATGGCGGCCTCGGCGGCAACGCGTCCACGGTCGGTAACGGCGGTACGGGTGGTGCCGGTGGCGTCGGTGCGACCGTCGACGGCATCACCGGCGGTGACGGCAACGGGACCGCCGGCGCTGTCGGTGGGCTCGGCGGCAACGGTGGAACCGGTGGTTCCGGTGGCACCACGTCCGGTAACGGTGGCGCCGGTGGTAACGCAGGTAAGGGTGGCAATGGTGGTGCCGGTGGCACCGGCGCGGACGCGACGGTGGCCGACACTGCGGGCGGCAACGGCGGCGACGCCGGGGCCGGCGGCCAGGGTGGTGTCGGTGGCCAGGGTGGTGACGCCGTGGCCGGCACCGGCGGTATCGGCGGTAACGCCGGTGACGGTGGCAACGCCGGTGCGGCAGGTGACGGCGGTGCGGGCCTCGGTGGTGGCGGCGGCGCCAACGCAGGAGCCGGCGGCCTGGGCGGAAATGGCGCCGACGGCGCCGCGGCAGGCGTCGCGGGCACGGGCGGATCCGGGGTGGATGCCGACGGTGCCGACGGCAGCGACGGCGTGGCCGGTATCGGCAGCGACGGTGGTGCCGGTGGCAATGGTGGCGCGGGTGTAGGCCTGATCAGCGGCACTGACACCGGCCAGGGCGGTGGCGCCGGCGGTCACGGCGGTGATGCCGCTTCGGTGGGCGCCGGTGGTGGCGGCGGCAACGGTGGCGCAGGTGCGGCCGGCATCGCCGGGATCACCGACACCGATGGCAATGGCACCAACGGGACCCACGGCGGCGCCGGCGGTGCGGGCGGTGTCGGTGGTGCGGGCGGCACGACTGCCGGCAACGGCGGTGCGGGTGGCCAGGGCGGCGTCGGTGGTGCGGGTGGCAACGCCGGCCACGGTGCCGATGGCACCGCTGCCCCGGTCACACCCGGCACTGGGGCATCCGGTGCCGACGGCACTGACGGCGGCAACGGTGGTATCGGCGGCAACGGCGGCGTCGGTGGCGACGGTGGCGCCGGTGGTATCGCCAGCAACGGCAGCGCCGGGGTGGACGGATCCGGCGGCCACGGCGGAAACGCCGGCAACGCCGGTAACGCCGGCAACGGCGGACGCGGTGCCGACGGCACCGGCGGCGGTACCGGTGCGGTCGCCGGTTCCGGCGGCAATGGTGGCGACGGCGGTGTCCGCGGCACGGCGGGCACCGCGGGTACCGGCGGCTGGAACGCGGGGCACACCACCCAGGCGGCCAGCGGCAACGCCGGTACCTCGGCGATCGGCGGCAATGGTGGCGCCGGCGGTAAGGGCGGCACCGGTGTGCTGCTCGCCGACGGCACCGCGCAGGCCGGTGGCGCGGGCGGCCACGGCGGTGACGCCGGACCGGTCGGCAACGGTGGCGCCGGCGGTAACGGCGGCGCCGGCGCTGTCGGGGCGACCGGGTCGACGGCCCTGGCCAACGGCGGAACCGGGGGCAACGGCGCGGCCGGTGGCAACGCGGGCAACGGCGGTAAGGGCGGCTCGATCTCCGGCAACGGCGGTCAGGGCGGTGTCGGTGGTGCCGGCGGCAACGGTGGCGCCGGTGGCGCCGGCGTGCAAGGTCTCGCGGGGGCCGACGCCGCCGCCGGCAGCGGTGGCGATGGTGGCGACGGCACCGATGGTGGCAACGGCGGCCAAGGCGGCAACGGCGGCGCCGGCGGCAACGGCGGTCAGGGCGGTAGCGCGACCAACGGCACCGCCGGTCTCGACGGCAGCGGTGGTATCGGCGGTAACGGCGGTGCGGCGGGTGCCGCAGGTGACGGTGGCCGCGGCGGCAATGGTGCCGGCGGCGGCAGCGAGGACACCGCGGGGCACGGCGGTAACGGCGGCGCCGGCGGCGACCGGGCCGCGGCGGGTACCGCCGGCAAGGGCGGCTTGAGCGGTGACGGTGTCACCTACCGGGCCAGTGGTGCGGCCGGAGCGGCCGGCGGTGGCGGTAACGGCGGCAACGGTGGTGCCGGCGGTCACGGCACGCTGCTCGCCGACGGGTCGACCGGCCAGGCCGGTGGCTACGGCGGTAACGGTGGCGCGGCCGGCGCGATCGGCACCGGCGGCGTGGGCGGTGCCGGTGGTAACGGCGGCAACGGCGTGGCCGGTAGCACTGAGCTCGACGGCAACGGGACCCTCGGTGGCGACGGTGGAGTCGGTGGCGCCGGTGGTATCGGTGGCGCCGGTGGCACCACCTCGGGTGCCGGCGGCGCAGGCGGTGCCGGTGGTACCGGTGGCAGCGGTGGCAACGGTGGCGAGGGCGTCTCCGGTGCCGGCGGAAGCTCCGGCGGCCAGGGCGGCAACGGCGGCGACGCGGCCGCCGGCGGTGCCGGTGGCCAGGGTGGCACGGCCACCAATGGCGCCGGTGGCGTCGGCGGTAAGGGCGGCAACGCCGGCAACGCCGGCAACGGTGGTGCGGGCGGCCACGGCGGCAGCGGCGGCACCGATGCCACCGCGGGCAACGGCGGCAGCGGCGGTGACGGCGGTGACCGTGACCTCGGTGGCGCCGGCGGTGCCGGCGGTCTCGGCACGGGCGGTCAAGCTGCCGCCGGCCAGGACGGCACCAACGGTGCCGGCGGTGACGGTGGTGCCGGTGGTAACGGCGGTACCGGTCTGACGCTGCTGGACGGCTCGGCGCAGGACGGTGGTGTCGGCGGTCAGGGTGGTAGCGCCGGCGCCATCGGTACCGGTGGTGCCGGTGGTAACGGCGGTACCGGCTCGGCTGGTATCGACGGCAGCACCGACGCCAACGGCGACGGCACGGCCGGCACGGCCGGCGGCAACGGCGGCAGCGGCGGCGCCGGTGGCGCCGGTGGCACCACCTCGGGCAACGGCGGTGTCGGTGGTATCGGCGGTACCGGTGGAGTCGGCGGCCACGGCGGTGCCGGTGACAACGGCGCCACGGGCGCCGACGCAGCGGTCGGCAGCGGCGACAACGGTGGCAACGGTGGGGACGCCACCAGCACCAATGGTGACGGCGGAGCCGGTGGTAACGGCGGTAGCGGTGGGGCCGGCGGTGCGGCCACCAACGGCAACACCGGCGCAGCCGGCGCCGGCGGCAAGGGCGGCGCCGGTGGTAACACCGGTGATGGCGCCAACGGTGGTAACGGCGGTGCGGGTGCCGGCGGTGGCGCCGAAGCGATCGCCGGTGCCGGTGGTAACGGCGGCCACGGCGGTATCGCGGGTACGGCGGGCACCGGTGGTGCCGGCGGTACCGGCGGCGACGGCACTGCTGCCGCCGACGGTCAGGACGGCTCGGTGCTCGGCGGCAACGGCGGCAACGGCGGCGACGGCGGGAATGCCGCGCTCGGCCAGATCGGCGGTAACGGCGGTACCGGCGGCGCGGCCGGGACGATCGGTAACGGCGGCGCGGGCGGCGACGGCGGGGCCGGTGCCAACGGCCTGGCCGGAGCCATCAGCGGCAACGACGGCACCGACGGCGGAGCCGGTACGGCCGGCGGTAACGGTGGCGCCGGTGGTGCCGGTGGCACCATCTCCGGCGACGGCGGTGCTGGCGGCCAGGGCGGTATCGGCGGTGCTGGCGGGGCCGGCGGCAACGCCGCCAACGGCACCGCGGGAACCAACGCCACCGCCGGAAGCGGCGCCGACGGCGGTGACGGCGGTGACGCCACCGGCGCGGCCGGTAACGGCGGTGCCGGCGGTGCGGGCGGTCAGGGTGGTGCCGGCGGTGCGGCGACCGTTGGCAACGACGGCGCCGACGGTGCGGGCGGCCAGGGTGGCGACGGCGGCGCGGGCGGTAACGCCGGCGTAGGCGGCCGCGGCGGCAACGGCGCGGGTGGCGGAACCAACGCCGTTGCGGGCAGCGGCGGGGCCGGCGGCAACAGCAGCAGCACCGCGGGTGCGGGCGGCGCGGCCGGTGCCGGCGGTGTCGGAGGCGACGGCGTCACCGAGGCCGATAGTGGCGTCAGCGGTGCCGACGGCGCGATCGCCGCTGGTGGCACCGGCGGCAACGGTGGCAACGGTGCGACGCTGGGCAACGGCCTTGCCCAGGCCGGCGGCCACGGCGGTGTCGGCGGCAACTCCACCGGCGAGTTCGGCAACGGCGGAGCCGGCGGTAACGGCGGCACCGGCGCCGCGGGCACCAACGGCACCAACGCCGCGAACGGCGCCGGAGCGGCCGGTGGCAACGGTGGGAACGGCGGTGCTGCCGGCCAGCACGGTACTGGTGGCAGCGGCGGTAACGCCGGCCACGGTGGTGCCGGCGGCAACAGCACCACGACCGGCACCACCGGAGCCGCGGGCGTCAACGCGCCCAAGGACCCCCAGGGCCAGGGCATGGCCGGTGGCACCGGCGCCCAGGGCGGCAAGGGTGGCACCGGTTACGCCGGCGGCGCAGGCGGTGTCGGCGGTGTCGGTGGTGCCGGTGGCACCATCTCCGGTGACGGCGGCAAGGGCGGGCTCGGCGGTTTCGGTGGCGACGGCGGCAAGGGTGGCACCGGTGGCACCGGTGGCCAAGGTGGCACCGGTGCCAACGGCTCCCTCGGCCTTCCCGGACGCCAAGGCGGCACCGGCGGCACCGGCGGCCTGGGCGGCGACGGCGGACTCGGCGGCGCCGCCGGTCAAGGTGGCGCCGGCGGTGTTGCCCTCGGTGACGGCCAGGCCGGTGAGCATGGCGCCGGCGGCGAGGCCGGTGACGGCGGCAAGGGTGGCGCCGGTGGTGTCGGCGGCAAGGGCGGCACGGGTGGTTCGGGTTACGGCGGCATCTTCGGCCAGGGCAAGGGCGCGCCCGGCGCCGGCGGCACTGGTGGTCAGGGTGGTACCGGTGGCACTGGTGGCACCGGTGGCGAGGGCCTCGAGGGGCCGGGCAGCGGTGGCGACGGCGGCGCCGGCGGCAGCGCCGGCACCGGAGGTGCCGCGGGCGCGACCAACGGGACGACCGGCGGTACCCCGAAGCCCGGTGTCCCCGGTGGCCCCGGCCACGTCGGCGAAACCGGTGAGCACGGGTAATCTGCGCCGAACGTACGAGGGCCCGGTCCGACACCAGTCGGGCCGGGCCTCGTGCGCGACGGCGACAGACCCCTTAGACGGTCAGCACAACCTTGCCGGCGACCTCTCCCGACGACAGCAGCCGATGCGCCTCGGCGGCCTGCTCGATGGGCAGTCGCGCACCGATCACCGGCTTGATCCGGCCGTCGGCGAGCATCGGCCACACCTCGTCGGTCACCGCGGCCACCACAGCGCCTTTGCCGTGCGGGCCCTCCACCGGCCGGCCGCGCAACGCGGTGGCGATCACCCCGGCGCGTTTGGCGAGTAATTTGCCCAGGTTCAGTTCGCCTTTGACCCCGCCCTGCATCCCGATGACGATCAGGCGCCCGTCGTTGGCCAGCGCGTCGATATTGCGGTCCAGGTAGACCGCTCCCATGATGTCCAGAATCACGTCGGCGCCCCCGGCCTCGTGGACCCGCGCGACGAAGTCCTCGTCGTGATAGTTGATGGTCACGTCGGCGCCCAGCTCGCGGCAGAACGCCAGCTTGGCCTCTGATCCGGCGGTGACGGCCACCCACGCGCCGAGCTGGTGGGCCACCTGAATGGCGTGGCTGCCCACCCCGCTCGCGCCGCCGTGCACCAGCAACTGTTGTCCCTCGGCCAGTCCCGCCGTCTGCACCAGGTTCGACCACACCGTGCAGGCCACCTCCGGCAGTCCGGCGGCGTCCACCAGGTCCACGCCGTCCGGAATCGGCAGCACCTGCGGGGCCGGCACCGCAACATACTCGGCGTAGCCGCCGCCGGAAAGCAACGCGCAAACCTGTTGTCCGACAGTCCAATCGGACCCCCCGTCGCCCACCGCTGCGACCTCGCCGGCGACCTCCAGGCCGATCGTCGCACTGGCGCCCGGCGGCGGCGGATACTTGCCCGCCGCCTGCAGCAGGTCGGCTCGGTTCACCCCGGCCGCGGCGACCCGGATCAGCACCTCGCCGGTGGCCGGCCGCACGTCGTCGATCTCTTGCCAGCACAACACCTCGGGGGATTCAGCGACGATGGCACGCATGCCGAACACGCTACTACCAGCCGGAATCGCTTAGCATGACGCTGTGCAGCGCCGCGATCGCCCCCGGACCGGGAGTGACCTGCCCGGCTTGGACCTCGCCGAACACCAAGCCTGGCAACATTACTTAGACGCCGTGCTGCGCTTCGATGCGCTGCTGAACCGGTTGCTCAACGCGGAGCATCAGTTGTCGGTGATCGACCTGCGGGTGCTGGACATCTTGACCAAGTCCGCCGACGGATCGGGTCGGATGGGCGATCTGGCCGGCGCGTTGGCGGCGACCCGGCGCCAGATGACCAAGCGGATCGACCGCCTGGAGGCGCGCGGGCTGGTGCAGCGTGAAGGAGACCCGCAGGACCGGCGAGGGGTGGTCGCGGTGGTCACCGATGACGGCCGGGACATGGTCGACCGGGCGCGAATCAGCTACACGCGAGGTGTGGTGACCCACCTGCTCGGTCCACTGTCGGCCCGTCAGATGAATACGATCGCGGAGAACTGTTGGCGCATCAGGCAAGCCCTGAGCGCCCCGGATGGCCAACATGGCGTCGTCGCATCCGATCAGACCTTTCCGGAGGCCCCGAGTTGTTACATGCCGGGAGTCGACGATGCGGGTAAGCGGTGTTGGCATGAGTTCCTCGAATCGGCGGAGGCGTTGTTTCCGGTGATGCATGACCACCTGCTGGCCGCCCACCGGCTCGCGTTGATCGATGTGCTGTTGCTGGACCGAATCGCCAAGTCGCCGGGGGGCGCCGTGCCGATGAGCGTGTTGGGCGAGGCGTTCGCGCTGACGCCCAGTGGCGTCACCCAGCACGTCGCCCGGCTGGAATCCGGCGACCTGGTGCGCCGAGGACCGGGGCAGGGCGATCGGCGTCGTGTGGTCGCCGGGATCACCGCGCCAGGGCGAGCACGGTTGGGTCCTGCGCTTGCCTGTTACGCCAAGGAGATTCGCAGGTTGTACTTGGATCCGATGTCGCGCCCGCAGGCGATCGCACTCGGCGACGCGTGCCGCCGAGTCAGTGTGCCACTGAAATCCGGGGCCGGGCGCCCGGCCTGACCCGTTCGCCGGAATGCGGCGGCGCAAGCCTCTCTGCGGCTGTCAGTTACCCCGTCGCCCGCCCCGCTCGTGGACATAATAAGCACTGTGTGCCAAGGGTATTCACCATTCAGCCCAGGCCACCGGCGGCGCGGCCCGATGATTTCTACGAGAACCGTTCTCACAATTTGCTGCTTCCTCGGCTGCGGCTTCGCTTGGGAGGCAAGCGGAACCGGTTACCCGCGGGTAGTTACCACTTGAAGTAGTTTCCGCGTGGTCCCGTCGTTTAATCGGCTGCCCAAATTGCGCCGCTGACGTGGGCATTCGCCGTGACCGGCCGGGCGTACAGACGAGCGCGCACCAAACGTGTTCGCGAATAACAACGTTCGATTAGAGACACTCAGCCCCCGCTTAGTTACGTTCAGCGCTGTTCAGAGTGTCACCACATTCACCTGCCGAGGAGTTCCCCTTGCACGCCACCATTCGCCCCTACGCCACCGCTGGTGTGGCACTGGTTGGGGCCAGTCTCGTCGCGGTTAGCCCGCTGTCCGCGCCGCTGCCCGCGCTGCGTGACGTCCAATCCCCGGCGGTGGCGTTGACCAGTGCGTGGGATGACGTGCTCAATGCCGCCTCGGCCAACATGACCAGCCTGTTGAACAACTGGTACCTGGCGCCCGCGGTCGGCATGCAGCAGTTCTGGGCCAACCAGCTCGACTACTGGGACCAGTTGGCCAACGACCCGTCGGGTTCGAGCAATGCGGTCAACGAGGAGATTCAGAAGCATCTCAACGCGGTGATCTCGGGCTGGGCGCTGCAGAACGAGACCGACGCAACCCACGCTACGGTGCTCAACCACACGATGGATGGCACCCATCAGCTGATGTTCGGTCAGGTGGCGGGTTATATCCCGGCCGATGTGGACAAGTCGATGATCATGCCGATCATCGACTACCTGGGCTCCCCGTCAAGCGCGGTCTTCATGGGGATGATCGGGCCGATGATCAGTCCGTGGATCGCGTTGATGAACAGCATCACCGACCACGACAGTTTCGGCGACACCCTGGCCAATATGTGGGGGGCCACCCTCAACGGCGCCACCCTGAATCTGGATGCGTTGTTGCCGATGATCAACGAGTCCGGATATTTTCCGGCCGGGATGAACATGGACCACCTGGACATCGCCTTCGGTGGACTGCTGTCCCCGGGTGCCGTCGCGGTGGGCCCGTACCAGGTTCTTGGCCCCGGCGGTGAGGTCGCGGCGTCGGTGCCCGCGGTCGGCGGGTCGATCTTCCAAAGCGTGGGAATCGAATTCAGTGGCGTGCCGGTTATAGGCACCCTCGATCTCAACAGTGCCGGCATCGGGCCGATCGCCGCGTGGCAGGCCTGGGGCCAAACCGTCGGCGCGTTGTTGGGGTCGGGCTGGGATGGCAAGGGCGCGGTGGTGGTGACCCCGCCGTTAGCCGGCGCCGGTCCGCCGCTGTTGCCCACCGACGCTCTCGACGACGGCGGCCTGGGTGCCTCAGCAACCGACACGTTCGGCTGGCTGGGCGACCTGCTCGGCCTCTGATCTCCCCTAAACCCCTGTCCCCCAGTTGCTTAGAGAGGCAGCCATTAGTATGAGTCGTCACCACACCCCCTGTCGTCGCCACTCCCGGGCGATCGGCGCCGCCAGCGCGGTGGGCGCATTCCTAGCGTTCGGAGTGGCCCCACTGACTGTGGCACCGCCGGCGCAAGCCGATGAATTCGACTGGATCACCGATCTTTTCGATTCTTCGGCGTGGATGGCTGCCGGGCCGGCCGATGTGGGCGCCCTTGACTGGACCACCATGATTGACCAGTGGATGTATGAGCCGCTGCACACCTCGATGGAGAACTGGATCAACAGTGACTTCGGGGCGATGGTCAACGGCTGGATCAACACCTCGGCCGGACAGTTCCTGATCGGAGACGGCGCCGACGGAACCGCCGACAACCCCGACGGCGGCAACGGCGGCCTGTGGTTCGGCGACGGCGGAAACGGTTGGGACAGCACCGGAGCCGGAATCGTCGGCGGCAACGGCGGCAATGCCGCGGGCTGGATCGGGGACGGCGGGATCGGCGGCGACGGCGGCGCGGGCGCCAACGGCGGGGACGGCGGAGCCGGTGGCCTCTGGATGGGCAACGGCGGGGCCGGCGGCAACGGGGGCCAGGCCCTGGATCCGGCTGTCGTCGGTGGCAACGGTGGGGCCGGCGGCAACGCGTCGGGGTGGTTCTTCGGCAACGGCGGGGTCGGCGGCAACGGGGCGGATGGGCTGGCCGGTGCCGCAGGCACATTCGCCAACGGCGGCGATGGCAACGGCATAGCCGGCGGCTACGGCGGCAACGGTGGCGCTGGCGGGCGCAGCGGATTCATGTTCGGCAACGGCGGCAACGGCGGCAATGCCGGAGCCGGCGGTAAAGGTGGCGACGGCGCCACCGGCACCGCCGATCACGTCGACGGCGGAAACGGGGCCTGGTCCTGGGGCGGCGGAGCCGGCGGTGCGGCCGGCGGGCGCGGATCCTCCATCTACACCAGCCCCATGTATGGACACGTCGGGCAGCTCGGAAACGGCGGCGACGGCGGCGACGCCGGTAACGGCGGCGACGCCTACCAAGACGTCAACGGCAACTACCTGGGCAACGGTGGTGCCGGCAGTGACGGCGGGTACGCCGGCAACGGCAACATCGGTGGCAACGGCGGTGACGGCGGTGCTGGCGGCGCCGGCCTCAACGGTGGTGGCGGCGGCTGGGGCGGCAACGGCGGCCAGTCTGCCGGCAACAACACCGGCGGCGCCGGCGGAAATGCCGGAGCCGGCGGAGATGCCACCGCGGGCACCGGTGGCAGCGGCGGTTGGGGCGGTTGGGGCGCTCCATCCCAAGACGGTGCCGGTGGTGCGGGCGGTAACGGTGGCGCCGGAGGCAATGGGGCTACCGGCGACAACACCGTCAAGACCATTGGCGGCGACGGCGGCGGTGGCGGTATGGGCGGAAGCAGCCAAACCGGGGTCGGTGGGGCCAGCGGCGACAGCGGGGACGGCGGTGCCGGAACCTATGCCGGCGGTAACGGTGGTGACAGCTTCTTCGGTGCCGGATCGGGTGCCACCGGCGGGGCCGGCGGCCGCGGCGGCAACGGCGGCGACAGCACCGGGTGGGACGACGGAACCGGAACCATCTGGAGCCACGGCGGTAACGGCGGTAGCGGCTCGTCCGGCGGAGGCGCTTACACCGGCGATGCGGCGGCCGGCGGCAACGGCGGCAACGGCGGTGCCGGGGCGACCGGGCCGGGTGTCATCAGTGTGGGTGGCAACGGCGGCAGCGGCGGCAGCGGCGGCACCGCCTACGGCGGCGGCAATGCCGGTGCGGGCGGTGTAGGCGGCAACGGCGGAAGCGGCACGGCATCGGGAGGCAATGGCGGCACCGGTGGCAGTGGCGGCGCCGGCATGGTCCTTCTCGGCGGTAGTGGGTCAGGCGGCACCGCGGGCGACGGCGGTGCCGGCGGCACCGGCGGCAACAGCGGCGGCGTCACGATGCCCGCCAACAACCCCTACGGTGCCGGCCCCGGCCACGCCGGCAACGGCGGCGACGGCGGCATGGGCGGCACCGGCACCATCGGCGCCGGCGGTGACGGCGGGTCCGGCGGGACCGGTGGTAGTGCCCAGGGCAGCGTCGACGCCGGCAATGGCGGTAACGGCGGCGTCGGCGGAACCGGCTACACGGGCGCGCCGGCAACCAATCCCGCACACGCACCCGGCGGCAACGGCCACGACGGCGGTACCGCAGGGAACGGAGGCCAAGGCGGCGCCGGCGGCAGCGCCGTCGACGGCAGCGGCGGGAACGGCGGTGCCGGCGGAGCGGGCGGCACCGGCGGCGCCGGCAGCCGGGGCGGCAACGGCGGTACCGACTCCGACGGCAACACCCTGCCCGGCGGGGACGGCGGCGACGGCGGCACCGGCGGCAACGGCGCGGCCGGCGGCGCGGGCGGCGCCAGCACCGGCGGCACCAACGGGGCGCACGGCGCAGCCGGGGCGGCCGGAGTAGGCGGCGCCGGCGGCGTGGCGGGCACCGGCACCCCGCCGGGTCAGCCCGGTACCGACGGCGGCAGTGGGCAGCCCGGCTGACCCGGTACGATTTCCCGCGGTGGCGTGGCAGAGCGGCCTAATGCACTCGCCTTGAAAGCGAGAGACGGCTAAAACCGTCCGGGGGTTCAAATCCCTCCGCCACCGCCGTTCGGCCGGTTTCAGCCCACCAGACCCGGCGCCGGTTCGCCGTTGCGCTTGCGCTGCAACAGCACCGCAGACCAGGATCCGTCGATCGGAACCTGCTGCACCGCCTGCACGCCGTACTGGCGTAGCGCTGCCAAGAACCACTCCCAGCGCAGATCGGTACCGGGCCTGCCCGGCTCGGGGTAGACGACCCAGGCCGTCCGGCCGGAGCGGGCCGCGCTGTAAGCCGCCCGTATCCAGGCCACGTCCACCCGACGGGTCACGAACGCGATGACAACCTCGACGTCGTACGGGTTGGCGCGACTGATCGCCAACAGTCGCAGCCCCGATTCGGGCGGCGCGTTGATCACCGCCACGTTGCTGCCGCGGTCGATCTGCAGCATCTGGCCCAGCTGCGCCAGCCCGGGCGCGCTGGTGGTGTCGTCATACAGGGCAGTCGTCATGGCGCCCCAGCCTTCCCCGCGTGTTTGAGAAGCGTTCACTCAGATGTCATTCAGCATGGGAGGCAGCGCGCGCACTGTCCAATACGTAGAACCATGCGGAGCTATTGGTAAAACGAATACTTTCCCGACGGCCCCCGCCGCTCGGCCACTACTGCGTTGAGGGTCGCGCCGAACGCGCGCGCCGCTGCCGAGTGGTAGATACCGGAACGCTGCAGCAGTTGCACGGTGCGGGTCGGCAGCGGCGGGTCCAGTGGGACCGGGCGCAGGTCCGGGCGTTCACTGGTGATTGCATCCGGCAACACGGTGGCGACGACGCCGCGGCTCACCAGCTCCAACAACGCGCTGACCGAGTTCGCCTCGACTGCAATGTTCTGCGGCACTCGACAGTTCGTGAAATAGGAGTCGACATGCCCTCGGGTGGCGAAGTCCGAACTGAGCAGGCCGAGCGGCTCGCCGGCCAGCTCAGCAACCGGCACCCGGTTAGCCGTCCCGAGCGGATGGCCCGAGCCCACCACCAGGCCCAGCGTCTCGGTGAACAGTGTTCGGACCTCGATACCGGCCGCGTGCCCGCCGGCGAAGCCGATCCCGAGGTCGAGCCGGTCGGCCACCAGGTCGGCCTCGATCCGGTCCTGGTTGGTCTCCACCACCGTCACCCTGATGCCCGGATAGGACGTCCGGAATTGCTGGACCAGCGGTCCGATCAGGTACGCGGTGAAGGTGGGCGTCACCGCGATCCGCAGGTTGCCGCGCGAGAGATCTCGCACATCGTGCACGGCTCGCTCGGCGGCCTCCAGGTCCCGCAGCGCCAGCCGGGCATGGTGGACGTAGGCCGAACCGGCGTCCGTGAGCCGGACGGTGCGACCGGACCGGTCGAACAGTTCCACCCCGAGTGTGTGCTCGAGTTGCTTGATCTGTTGGGACAGTGTCGGTTGGGAGACGTGCAGAGCTTCGGCGGCCCGCGTGAAATTCTGGTGGTCGGCGACCGCCAGCAGGTATTTGATGTGCCGCAGCTCCATCGGTCGACTATAGGAATTTTCGAGCGTGGGTGTGCCGTCATGCCGGTTCCGGTTCGGCGTCGTGTGCGGTGGCTAGGATGGCGACATGCCCAGGCTGAGCAGCTTCGAGCGGCAGGGACTGACCTTCGAAGTCAGGGATACCGGGCCGCGGGACGGGACCCCGGTCGTGTTGCTGCACGGCTTCCCGCAGACCTCGGCGTCCTGGACAGCGGTGGCCGAATTGCTGCACCGCCAAGGGTTTCGGACCTTGGCGCCGGATCAACGCGGCTACACCCCCGGAGCCGCGCCGTCACGGCGCCGCGACTACCGGGTGTCCGAATTGGTCGCCGACGCCGCCGCCCTGATCGAATCCGCCGGTGCCGGACCGGTGCACCTCGTCGGCCACGACTGGGGAGCTGTAATCGCCTGGGGACTGGCGGCTGAACGCCCCGACCTGGTCAAGACCCTGACCGCGGTGTCGGTTCCGCATCCGCTGGCCTTCATCTACTCGATGTTCAGCAGCGCCCAGGCCCTCAAATCCTGGTACATGCTCTTCTTCCAGCTGCCCTGGCTGCCGGAATTGTTGATGCGCAACCAGTCCGGCTTCTTCCAGCGCAGTCTCCGCAGCACGGGACAGACACCGGCGAACGCGGCCAGGGATATGGCCGACCTCCATCGGCTCGGCAGCGCCAGAACGGCGCTGAACTGGTACCGGGCCATGCCGTTGACCCAGCCGTCCGCCCTGCGGCGCAAGGTTAGCGTGCCCACCCTGCAGGTGTGGAGTGACGGCGATACCGCCGTCGGCCGCAAGGGTCATGAATTGTCGCGGCGATTCGTCAGCGGCCCTTGGGAATTGCGTACCCTCGAAGGGGTCAGCCACTGGATCCCCGACGAGGCGCCGGAAGCCCTGACCGACCTGCTGATAGCACACTTCGGAAAGCACACCACCGACGCGTGATACCCAACACTCTCTTCGCTGACGTTTCTGAATTCCAAGTGCCGGTAAATGATTCGTACCCATATCGGGTGCTGTCGATCCGGGTCTGCGACGGGACCTACCGGGACCACAACTTCGTTCGCAACTACGCGTGGATGCGCACCGCACTCGACGACGGGCGGCTGACGTTTGGGATCGTCTATACCTATGTGCGGCCGGCGACCTGGGCCTCCAACGCGGCGACGGTCAAGTCCATGTTCGCCGCCAGCGCCGGCCTGCACCCGCGGGTGGCGCTGATGCTCGACGTCGAATCCGGCGGCAACCCCGGCGGTACCAGTCCGACCCGATCAACCGGCTGTACTGGGATCTGGCCGGCTGGTGCGGCAACCCGGCGAGGATCATCCCGCTACGGCAACGTCGGCGACCTCAATCGGATGCGGCCGGTCAAACCCGCCGGCATCCGGCTGATCATCGCCGCCTACGGGTCCAACCCGCCGTATCCGGGCAAGGTGGCCCACCAGTACACCGACGGCCAGGGCTACGGCGGCGGCCTGCCCGAGGGCTGCCCGCCGTTCGGGCGCTGCGACATGAACTCCGTCGACGGGCTCACCCCGCAGCAGTTCGCGTCGGCGTGCGGCATCGCTCCGGCCCGGGGGGACGTGCTCACCTGACCGACTTGCCCCAAACGTCCCGTTGGTCACTGGAGTCGAGGACCGGGTGTTGTGCCCGCCTCTGCGCGACAACGGACGCGAGCCGAGGGCGCACGCGCCCAATCCGCTTGACATAACGCGGCTTGTCGCTCAGAGGCGGGCACAACACCACATGGTCGGCCGCGGTGGCGATTGTGGCGTTTGAGGCCGACGTTACGACCGGGGGATCTCGGCGGCGATCCGGTCCATCAGCGCGCTGTAGCGCTTGGCCTCCGGATCACGCCCGGGCTTGCCGCTGGAGATCAGCCCGGCCGCCAGCCCCCGCGCCGGATCCGCCCAGATCGCGACATTGACCAGGCCCAGGTGCCCGAACGCCGACGGCGCACCGCGGCCGAACGGGCCGAACCGCTCCGAGCCCAGCATGTAGCCGGTGCCCCAGCGCAGCGGCACCAACCCGGTCGCCACGTCCGGACGCAGCCGCCGGCACTGCGCCGTCGCCGCGGCCATCGTCTCCGGCGAGACCACCCGCACGCCGTCGAGTTCACCGCCGCGGCGCCAGATCTCGGCAAATCTGGACAACTCGAAGGCCGTCGAGATGGTGTTCGACGACGGGATGACGCTGGTCAGATACAGCGGGGTGTTGGTGAACGGGATGATCTCGTGCATGGTGCCGCCGATCGCCCGGCGGAACACCGCAGCAACCGGCCCGGGCAGCGGGCGGCCGGTGGCGTGGCTGGGCGCCACCAGCGCGACATCATCTTGGGCCACACCGAAATTCGTCCAGCGGAAGCCCAGCGGGTCGAGGATCTCCGATGCCAGAATCTCCCGGAGCTGCCGCCCGGTGGCCGCCGAGACGATCTCGCGAACCAGCGGGCCCCAGGTCAGTGCGTGGTACATGTGCGCCCAGCCCGGCGGGTAGATCGCGCGCAGGTTCGCCAGTTGCGCCCGGGTGTACTCGCTGTCGTCGACCCGCGTCACATCCGGCCGGGGTCCGGTGGCGAACGGCACCCCGGCGCTGTGCGTCAGCACCTGACGGATCGTGGTGCGGCCCTTGCCATGCCGCCCGTACCCGGGTAGATAGTCGGCCACCCGGTCGTCGAGCGAGAAGCAGCCGCGCTCGACGAGCATGTGCACCACGGTGGAGGTGATCGCCTTGGCCGTCGAGTACGCGCAGAACGGGGTGTCGGTGGTCACGGCCACCTTCTCGGCGTCGACCGGATCGGTGGGGGCGTTGCCCCAACTGTGCCCGATCGCGCGGTTGAGCACGACGCGGCCGTTGTGGCGCAGGCACAGCTGGATCGCCGGGTGCATGCCGGCGGCATACCAGTGCCGCGCGGCCTGCCAGATCCGTTCCACCGCAGCGGGATCGAGAGACCCAGCCTCTTCCTCGCCGACCGCCGTCACCGCCTCCAGGTCGGCCGGAAGCCGGATCCGCCCGTCGGGTGTCAAGATCTCGGGTATCTTCACTGCCGCTGCCTGCCCTCGCCGCGGCCGAAGTACAGTTCCTGGGTCGCCACACAGACCAGCTGTCCCGCCCGGTTGTACATCGTCGAGGTGGTCAGGCCGCGCCCGGCGATGCCGCTGGGCGAGAACTGGTCCGACAGCACCCAATCCGAGAGGTCGACGGGCCGCTGGAACCACAGCGCATGGTCGATCAGCGCATTGAACACGCTGGCCTGGGTGGCCCGGCGCATGGCCACCGCCGCCTCGACCATCTTGGTGCCGGACAGGTAGGTCAACAGGGCGCTGTGCATCGCGGGATCCGCAGGCACCTCGCCAGCAGGCTTCCACCACAACCGGAGTCGCGGCGACGGCTCGCCGCGGTCCAGCGCCAGACGGGGATGCGGGTCGATGTAGCGCTGGTCGAACGGATGTGGCTGCACCCAGTAGCCACCCAGCTCGTCGGCGTAGTCCGCCAGCTGCTGCTGCACCGGGGCCAGCGAATCAGGTTCGGGCACATCAGGTATCGGCTGCTGATATTCGGGCGCGTCGACGGGCGCACTGAACGACGACAACACCTCCAGCAGGATCTCGCCGTCCTGGCGGGCGGTGACCTGCCGCGTCGACAAAGTCCCCCCGTCGCGGGCCACGTCCACATGCAGATCGACCGGGCGGCGGGCGTCGCCGGCGCGCACGTAGTAGACGTGCAGGCTGTGCGGCACCCGGCCGGGGGCGGTGCGGCTGGCGGCCATCAGCGCCTGCCCGGCGATGTGCCCGCCGACGATGTGGTGCTGCGGGTTGTCGAGCTGGGTGGCGAGAAAGTGCTCATCGTCGACCCGGTCGACGTCGAGGGTGGCGACGATGTCGGCCAGGGTCGGTTGCCGATGCGACGTCACGCGTGCGCTCCGTGCTCCAGCAGGTACACACCGGCCCCGATCAGCACCACGCCGCCGGCCATCACCGGGGTGAACGGGTCGGCGAACAGCAGCCGGGCCAGTGCCGCGGTCAGCGCCACCCCGACACCCGCCCAGACCCCGTAGGCCACGCCCACCGGCATACCGCGCTTCAACACCAGCGCCAGCAACACGAACGACACCAGATAGCCGACGGCCACCGGAATCGCCCACGGCCACCGGCTCAAGCCGTCCGAGGCCCGCAATGACAGTGTCCCGGCGACCTCGAACCCGATCGCCCCGAACAGCAGTAGCCAGGCCGTCATTCTCCGGTGAACTCGGGCTTGCGCTTGCCCATGATGGCGCCGATGCCCTCCATGAGGTCCTTGGACGCCAGAAACGCCGAGTTCCAGGCGGCGACGTAGCGCAGGCTGGCCGCCACCCGGTCGGTGCGCTGCTCGTCGAGCACGTCCTTGACACCGGCCACGGTCAGCGGCGGGTTGGCCGCGATCTCGGCCGCGGTGGCGTGCGCGGCGGCCAGGCAGGCATCGGCGTCTGCATAGACGTCGTTGACCAGGCCGATCTTCTCCGCCCGGGCGGCGTCGATGTCTTTACCGGTCAGCGCCAACTCGCGCAGGTGCCCGTCGGACAGGATCAGCGGCAGCCGGGCCAGGCTGCCGACGTCGGCGACGATGGCCAGCTTGACCTCGCGCACGCTGAACTTGGCGTCGGCCGAGGCGTAGCGGATGTCGACCGCCGAGATCAGGTCCACCCCACCGCCGATGCACCAGCCCTGGATCGCCGCGATCGTCGGGGTGCGGCAGTCGGCGACCGCGGTGATCGCGCCCTGCATGCGTTGCAGTTCGCGGTGGAAGTCCGCCCGCGGCCGGGCCAACGCCCCCTCGGCCAGCATCGGCGTCATCGTCCCGCCCATCGCGGCCAGATCCAGCCCGTAGCTGAAGTTCTTGCCGGATCCGGTCAGCACGATCGCCCGCACCTCGCGGTCGGCGTCCAGGGTGGCGAACACCTCCGGCAGCTCCGACCAGAACGCCGGGCCCATCGCATTGCCCTTGCCCGGTCCGATCAGCGTCACCTGGGCGACGTGGTCTTTGATCTCGACGGTGACGGCTTCATACGAATCGGTCATACCCAGACCGTAACCTGGGCGCATGCCTTCCGATCTGCGACCCGGTCCCGACGCGCCCCCCAGCGATGAGCTGGCCGGAGCCGAAGCCGCCCTTGCGGTGCTGGCGCAGGTGCTGCACCACATCAGCAGCGACGAATTGTCCAACCAGACGCCGTGCTCGGAATTCGACGTCGCGCAGTTGACCGAGCATCTGCTGGGCTCCATCACCATGCTCGGGGGCGCGGCGGGGGCAGAAGTCCCGGACCGCGACGCCACTGAGACGCCGGAACGGCAGGTCATCGCCGCGGCCCGGCCGGCCTTGGACGCCTGGCACGGCCGCGGCCTGGACGGCACCGTCACGATCGGCCCCAACGAGCTTCCGGCGACGATGGTGGCGGGCATCCTGGCGGTCGAATTCCTGGTGCACGCCTGGGACTACGCGACGGCGACCGGCCGCACGGTGCAGGTGGCCGAGCCGCTGGCCGAGTACGTGCTGGGCCTGGCGCAGGCGATCATCACGCCGGAGGGCCGGGTCAGGGCGGGATTCGACCAGCCCGTCGAGGTCGCCGGCAGTGCACCGGCCCTGCAGCGGTTGATCGCATTCACCGGGCGGTCATAACCTCGCAACCTGCGCGTCAGTCCGGCTTCGCCCAGACCGCCTACGGTGGGTGACACATGGACATTACCGGTTGGGTATGGGGGCTGACGGTCGTCGGCCTGGTCGCACTGGTCGTTTTCGACTACGTCTTTCACGTCCGCCGGCCGCACGTGCCGACGCTGAAGGAAGCCGCGATCTGGTCCAGTGGCTACGTCGGGATCGCGGTGCTGTTCGGGCTCGGCATGTTCGCCTTCGGCGGGGCCGATGCCGGCTCGGAATACTTCGCCGGCTACGTCACCGAGAAGGCGCTGTCGGTGGACAACCTGTTCGTCTTCCTGATCATCATGACGAGCTTCCAGGTGCCCCGCGAACACCAGCAGAAGGTGCTGCTGTTCGGGATCACCCTTGCCCTGGCCGCCCGGACCGGCTTCATTTTCCTGGGTGCCGCCCTGATCAACTCCTTCGCCTGGGTCTTCTACTTCTTCGGGCTGCTTCTGCTGCTGACGGCTCACAACATGCTCAAATCCGCCGGCGGCGAACAGTCCCACCAAGCCCACCAGGGCGTCGTCCGGCTGGCGAAACGAGTCGTCAAGAACCCGATGCTGCTGGTGCTGACCGCTATCGCCGGCACCGATGTGGTCTTCGCGGTCGACTCGATCCCGGCGATCTTCGGCCTCACCCAGAACACCTACATCGTGTTCACCGCGACGGCGTTCTCCCTGCTGGGCCTGCGGCAGCTCTACTTCCTGATCGACGGCCTGCTCGACCGGCTGGTGTACCTGTCCTATGGGCTGTCGGTGATCCTCGGGTTCATCGGGGTGAAGCTGATCCTGCACGCGCTGCACGAAGACGGCGTCGGCGTCATCGAGATCGGTACCTGGCCGTCGCTGCTGGTGATCGTCAGCGTGCTGGTGGTCACCGTGATCGCCTCGCTGCGCAGCGCACGCGACCCCAAGGCGGCCGCTGAGAAGGAGCCCGAGCCGGTCCCGGTGGCCTAGGAGCGGTCGCCTTCGGTGCTGTCGAAGAACCGCCACTCGCCGTCGAGATCGACCTCCATCCGCCAGCCGAGTTCGGAGTTGTCGGCCTTGACGTCGACGAACCAGGCGTGGGCGTCTTCGGCGCTGGCGATGTCTTTGGTGGCTACGACGTCGCCGTGTGGGTCCAGCACTCGATAGTTAGACATGCCTGGCAGGGTTCCCGCCCCCTGCCGCGCTTAAGCGTGGCGTTACACCCGCTCGAGGTAGAAGTAGAAGTAACGGCCGTTATCCAGGACTCCCTTGCCGTTCATGATGCCCAGCACGGTGTCGTCGTCGACGCGCTTGAAGTGGTCGTGGGTGGGCTGGCCGTCGTAGACCATGGTGGCCACCATCTCGCCGCGGAACTCCTCGGTCCACAGGCTGGCCTCGCCCTTGCCGAGTTTGACGTTGGAGAACTTGTTGCCGTCCTCGTCGAGGCAGACCAGCGGCTGCACGTCGGTGGCCGAGCGGAAGCTCTTGCCGAACCACCGGGCTTTGTCCAGCAGGCCGTTCATCTTGTGGCCGGTGATGAACTCCCCGCCGCGCCACTCGCCGATCATGCCCTCGATGGTGGCCGGCGGCAGCGTCGCCCAGAACTCGTCGAGTTCGGCGTCGGGGATCTCCCCGGTGCGCTCCTTGAACGCGGTGAACGCGGTGCGGGCCTGCTCGTCGCTCATCGCGTTCACCCGGCCTTCTTGACGGCCCGCTTGAGGGCGAACAGCAGCCCGTGCGCCAGCACCGCGGCCACTCCGGGCAGCTGGTTGTCGGCGCTGATGGTGTAGCTGATCTCGGTGCCCGCCCCCGAGGGCCGCAGCACGACGTCGCCGAGGTAGTTGCGGAACGGTATGCCCGACACGCCCCGGTAGCTCAGCCGCTGATCGGGCTCGAACGCGACGATCTCCTCCACCAGGGGCGCCATCCCGGGCACCGCCTTGATGCGGCGCTGGGCGCCGACGCCGTTGGGCTCGGGGGAGCCGGGCCGGGCCAGCGTGATCTGCAGGCCGGGCGCCCAGGCGGACATGCCCTCGTAGTCCGAGAGCACCGCCCACACCCGGGCCGCGGGCGCGGCGACGGTGGCGGTAGCGGTCGCGTGCATAGCGTTCCTCCTCAGTAAGCCTGAGCGAACCGTAACAGCGCGTCGTTCTCCTCCGGCGCGCCGATGGTCACCCGGACCCCGTCGGTGCCGTACGGGCGCACCACGATCCGCGCCCCCGCGGCAGCGCTCACGAAGTCCGCGGTGCGCTCGGCCAGCGGCAGCCAGACGAAGTTGGCCTGCGAATCCGGCAGCTCGAAGCCGGCCTCCCGCAGCGCCGCGGAGACCCGGACCCGCTCGGCGACCACCGCGTCGGTGCGGGCCAGCAGTTCGTCGGCGGCGTCCATCGAGGCGATCCCGGCGACCTGCGCCACGCTGGACACCGTGAACGGCACGTAGACCTTGCCCAGGGCGGTGATGATCTCCGGATCGCCGACCGCATAACCCAAGCGCAGCCCGGCCAGCCCGTAGGCCTTCGAAAACGTCCGCAGTACAACGACGTTCGGGTACTGGCGGGCCAGCCCCAGGCTGTCTGGCACCATGCCGTCGCGGATGTATTCCACGTACGCCTCGTCGATGGCGATCAGGATGTGGGGCGGGACCGCGGCGACGAACCGGGCCAGCGCGTCGGGGTCGACGACGGTGGAGGTCGGGTTGTTGGGGTTGCAGACGAAGACCAGCCGGGTGCGTTCGGTGATAGCGGCGAGCATCGCGTCCAGGTCGTAGGTGTGCTCGCGCAACGGCACCTGCACCGGGACGGCGCCGGCAGTGCGCACCTGCAGCGGATAGATCTCGAAGCTGCGCCAGCCGAACACCACCTCGTCGCCCGCACCGGTGCTGATCTGGATGAGCTGTTGGCACAGGCTCACCGACCCGGCGCCCGCGGCGACGTGCTCCGGGGCGAATCCGACATGTTCGGCCAGCCGGGACCGCAGCGCGGCGTAGCCGTTGTCCGGGTAGCGGTTGGTTCCTGCCAGGGCGGCTTCGACGGCCTGGATGACGCTGGGCAGCGGCGGCAGCACCGTCTCGTTGCTGGCCAGCTTGATCGAGCCCGGCACCGTCTTGCCCTCGACGTAGGCCGGCAATGCGGCGATCTCCGGGCGCAGGCGGGCGGTCACGGACCACAGCATATGTGCGCCGACAGCCTGCTTCGCCGCCGCATGAACCCGCGGTTTCGGAGCCGGGGCATCGATCCGGTACCCTCAACGAGTTCGAGGAGGCGTGCCAGAGCGGCCGAATGGGACTCACTGCTAATGAGTTGTCCTCTTTACGGGGGACCGGAGGTTCAAATCCTCTCGCCTCCGCCACGGCCGAGCTTGCTCGACCGAGCAGTACAACTGAAGACAGGCGCCCGTAGCTCAACGGATAGAGCATCTGACTACGGATCAGAAGGTTGGGGGTTCGAATCCCTTCGGGCGCACTCGAAAATTTCCCGCTGACTCTGCGCGTACCAGGCAAAAGTGCGAGTAACCCGCCTGGTGGACGCAGAGTCAACCCAGCTCACCCTCGCGCGGAGGCTCCCGGAGAAAACCAGGCCTGCTTGGCCTTCCAGGATCGCGCCAGCCCGTAGGCGAAGATCGCCACCGACAAGCAGATGCAGGCCCAGATCGCCGGCCCGGCGTAGCCGCCAAGCCCGATCGAGACGATCGCGATCAGGCAGGCGACCACGGTCAGCAGCATCGACGCCAGATACAGGTAGACCGTCGTCCTGGCCCGCTTGTCATGGCGCAGAGCCAGCATCAGCCGGCCGACGTAGCCGCTCAGATAGAGCACGATCCCGCAGGCGGCCACCTCGTAGGCGGTCAGCCACGCGTCACCGGTCAGGCCGGCGAACATGTCGGGTTCGTGGCCCCGTTCGATCTTGACGAAGCTGACCAGCAGCACCAGGACGCCCGCCCCCAACGGCAGCCGCAGGTGTTTGCGCATGAGCGGGCGCACCTGATCGGGATCGGCGAGTCGGACCAGCATGTGGTAGATGTTCGCGATCACCCCCACGATCAGGCAAAGCCCGCCGATCAGATGCTGGACGTTCCACATGCCCAGCCACCGGTACAGCAACGGGCTCAGCTCGGCACCGGCCCACGGCGACAGCAGCACCAGTGCACAGCCCTCCATCGCGATGGCGAAGGTGGCGGCGGATTCCCAGCGCGACCACCAGGTGTCGCGTCGTACCCACAGGCTGTAGAGGATCACCGCGAGGGTGGCGACGATGAATACCGACGTCATTGGGCACCTATCGCCGTGCCGCCCCCGGAGGTGAACCATGCGCCTTTGGCCACCCAGGACCGCGCCGACCCGTAGGCGAAGGTCCCCACCGACAGACAGATACACAGCCAGATCGCAGGACTGGCATCGACCCCGTCCACCCATGCCGAGCCGATCACGATCAGGCAAGCCGCGGCGGCGAAGCTCATCGACACCAGGAAGAGGTCGACGGTGGATTTGGCCCGCGGGTCTTCGCGCAGCGTCAGCATCAGCCGGCTGACGTAGGCGCTGAGATAGAGCACCACGGCGCAGCCCACCAGTTCGTAGACGACCAGCCAGGAATCAGCACGTGCGGCGGCGAACATGTCCGGACGGTACTCCTGGTCGGCGAGCAGGTAGGAGGGCACCATCACCGCGATGCCCAGCCCTACCGGGACCATCAGCTGGCGGCGCATGATCGAGCGCACCTGCTCAGGGTCGGCGAGCCGAACCAGCATGTGGTAGATGTTCGCCGTGATGGCCACGATCAGACACAGATGGCCGAGCATCTGCTGCACGTTCCACACCCCTAGGCCGCGGCGCAGGATCGGCCCGATCGCGGTGGCGCCCCACGGCGACATCATCAGCAGCGCAACGCCTTCCAACACCAATGCCAGCGAGGCGGCGGCCTCCCAGCGTGACCACCAGGTGTCGCGACGAATCCACGAGCTGTACGCGATCAGCGCAAGTGTGGTGACGATGAGTACCGACGTCATGGCGCCTCAAGAAAGCGCTTGGGGCGGGTTGGACTCCTTGATCGATCGGCGGCCGGAGGCGAACCATGCCGCCTTCGCTTTCCACGAGCGGGCCGAGCCGTAGGCGAAGATCGCCACCGAGATGCACGCGCACAACCAGACCAGCGAGCTCACGTCGGTTTTGGTCCAGGTGGTGCTCACCTGCGCCACCAAGGCCGCCAACGCGAACGCCGACGAGGCGGTGTAGAGCTCGACGGTCTCCTTGGCGCGGGGATCCGACCGCACCAACAGCAGCAGCCGGGTCGCGTAGCCGGACAGGAAGATCAGCAGCCCGCAGAGCAGCACCCAGTACGCGCTCGCCCAGTCGCCGCCGCCGCCACGTGTCGAGAAACCGTCCGGGCGGTAGCCCGCGTCAGCAGTGATGAACACCGCCACCATCGCCACCACACCGACCGCCACGGGCAACTCCACCTGCCGCCGGAACAGCGGCCGGATGCGGTGGAAGTCAGCCAGCCGCCGCAGCACGTGATAGATGTTGGCCGCGATCGCGATGACGAAGCAGATGTGGCCGGCCAGCTGCTGCAGGTTCCACATCCGAGTGGCACCGTGCAGCAATGGGCCGAGCGTTTCGGCCGCCCACGGCGACATCAGCACCAGTGCGCAGATCTCCAGGGTGAGGGCCGAGGTGATGCCGATCTCCCAGCGTGACCACCACGTATCGCGGCGCACCCACAAGCTGTAGAGCGCCACGAGCACGGTGGCGCCGATGAAGACCGACGTCATGACGTCGACGGTACTTCTTTAAGCTCCGCTTAGACAGGCGGTTTATCCAGATCCGCCTTCAGGTCGCCGAGGCGCAGCGGCCGCGACGACGAGTCCAGGTATTCCGCAACGGCGTCGTGCTCGATCAGTCCGAACCGGACCTGCAGGTCGACGGGGTTCAACCCGAAGTACCTGGCAACCCGGATCAGATTGTCGGCGCTGATCAGTCGGCCCTCGTGTGCCGCCTTGTAGTAGGCCGACTTGCGGTAACCGAATGCCTCGTAGACCTCGGTCGCTCCGAGCGGCCTGCCGACGAGGTAGGGCAACACTACGGTTGGGTCTTTGTGACGATCGTCCACAGCAATAAACCTTAGCTCGTCTTCGTAGACTGCACAACCGGACGTTCCCTACGATTGGTATCGAAAAGCGTTCTTGTTCTTAACAAGTGGTGAGCAGCTCAAGCATCGCGTGGCTGGCGATTCGGACGCCCAAGGGGATCGCCGCCAGGTCGACCACGTAGTCGGGGGAGTGCGGGGAATAGGGGAACAGCTGCCCGCGAGCGGCGGCGTCGGAATAGACCTTCGGGTCTGCCACCCCGACCATCAGGTAGGCCAACGGGATGTCGTGGTGCGGGCCTTTGAGTAGGTGGCAATCCTCCGACGCGGTGACCGCGGGCAGATCGGTGACGACGTTGTGCTCGCCGAGCAGGCCGCCCAGGGCAGCGGCCAGCCGGGCGGTCAGCTGCGCGTCGTTAACCAGCGGTGTGGAGCCGCCGCCCATCGTGATGGCCGGCATCAGCTCGTCGGGCATTCCGGCGCTGCGGGCGATGCCCTCGCTGATCGCCCGGATGCCGGTGAGTAGCTGCTCGCGTACGTGCGGGTTGTACCAGCGCAGATTCGCCAGCAGCCGGGCTTGGTTCGGGATGACATTGTGGGTCGAGCCGGCCTGCACCGAGCCGACCGTGAGCACCGCACTCTCGTGCGGCGCGATGGTGCGGCTGATGATGCTCTGGAAGCCCACGACGGCCTGGGCGGCCATCAACACCGGGTCCTTGGCCAGCTGCGGCAGCGAGCCGTGCCCACCGACGCCATGGAACACGATCTCGAGCTGATCGGTACCGGCCATCCGCTCACCGCCGGCGGCGGCCACCATGCCCACCGGGACCGGCGCGGTGTGCATGGCCACGAACGAATCCGGCCGCGGTGCAACGGCATAGAGGCCGTCGTCGACCATCGCCTGGGCGCCGGAGATCGGTTCTTCGGCCGGTTGGCCGATCAGCACCGCGGTGCCCGACCAGGTGGTCTGCGCGAGTACCTTGGCCATCCCGAGCATCCAGGTGACGTGGGCGTCGTGTCCGCACACGTGCGCCACCGGCGACTGGCTGCCGTCGTCGTTGGTCACCCGCGCCGTGCTCGCGTAGTCCAGGCCGGTTGCCTCCCGCACGGCCAGGGCGTCCATGTCGGCCCGGTACATCACCACCGGGTCCTGGCCGCGCTCCAGGATCGCCACCACCCCGGTGCCGCCGATCCCGGTCGTCACGGTGAACCCGAGATTGGTGAGGGCCTGCGCGACGATCCGCGCGGTGCGCACCTCGGCGAACCCCAGCTCGGGGTTGCGGTGCAGATCCTTGAACACCTCGATCAGCCGCGGCGTGTCGTCGGCGACGATCGCCTCGACTTCCGCGAGCTGTTCGCTCACTCCTCAGCCCTCCATCAACGTCAGCGCGCGCTGGAACAGCCACACCGCCGCGTCGTGCAATTGGTCGCCGACTTCCTTCTGCGCCTTGCCCGCCGACGCGCGGGCCAGCGTTCCTTCGATCACGATGCCCAGTTTGAAACAGGCCAAAACCGTGTACCAGCCGATCTGTGACAGGTCGCGGGAGCTGCCCTTGGCGTAGCGCTCCAGCAGCTCGCCGGTCGAAGCCAGTCCGTCCATGCCGGTCAGGGTGTGGCTGAACACGCTGGAACCGTCGTCTTGGCGCCAGGTGGCCAGCAGCCAGCCCAGGTCCAGCAGCGGATCGCCGATCGTCGACATCTCCCAGTCCAGGATCGCCGCCAGCTGCGGCCCGGTGCGGGAGAACATCACGTTGGCCACGTGATAGTCGCCGTGCAGGATGCCCGGCTGCCACGACGCCGGGATGTTGCGCTGCAGCCACGAGGCGACCTGGTCGATGCCGGGCAGGTCGGGTCCCGGATAGTTCTCGAACTGGCGGTAGGAGTCCAACTCCGAAAGCCAGCGCGGCACTTGGCGTTCCAGGAATCCGTCCGGCTTGCCGTAGTCGGCCAGCCCTACCGCCACGTGGTCGACGGCGCCGAGCTTGGCCAGCGCGTCGGCCATTGACAGGCCCATCTGGTGCCGGATCGCCGGCTCGCCGGCGTGCAGCGCGGGCAGTTCCTCTCCGGCGTTGAATCCCTCGACCGGCTCCATGAGGTAGAACACCGCGTCACCGAGCACCGCCGGGTCGTCGCAGACCGCGATCAGCCGCGGGTGCGGCACGTCGGTGTCGGCCAGCGCGGCCAGCACCCGGGTCTCGCGCAGCATCACGTCGTTGCTGCGGGGACGCAGGTGCAGCGGGCCGCGGCGCAGCACATAGCTGCGACCGGCCCGGGTGAACCGCAGCATGATGTTCTGGGTGCCGCCGGACAGTTCGGTGACGTCTTCGAGCGGGCCCTCACCGAGGCGCCGGTCGGACATCCATTGCGCTACCGGTTCGATGTCCATCGCAGGTCAGTCTTTGGCGCGCACCAGCTGGGAGATGGTCTGCACCCGGATCGAGTCGTCGCCGAACACGAAGGTGTCCACGCCGTCGGTCTGGAAACCCGGCGAGTCGAGCATCCACTCGATCAGCAGGATCTCGCCGTGGTGGGTCCGCGTCTTGATGTCGAACACCGCGGAGGCCAGCGCGTCGGACAGCTGGCTGAACGCGGCCCGAATGCCGGCCAGGCCCTGCGCCACCCCGGCCGGGGTGATCAGCACCGAATCGTCGTCGTAGTCGGTGAGCAACTCGTCGACGTTGCGGGCGACCAGCGCGTGAAGGTGGTGGTCGAAGATCTCCTGCGGTGTGCGTGCCATGAGCCGACCATATCGGGACTAGCGACATACTGGAGCGTGATGGCACAGCCTCGGGGATCTGTCGAACGTGTCGTGATGGCGCGTGCCGACGGCAAGCCGATCACGGTGCTGGTGGTCGACGACGAGACGGTGCTGGCCGAGATGGTGTCGATGGCGCTGCGCTACGAGGGCTGGACCACCGCGACCGCAGGCGACGGCGCCTCGGCGATCGCTGCCGCGAAAGCCGAACGCCCCGATGTGGTGGTGCTCGACGTGATGCTGCCCGACATGAGCGGGCTGGATGTGCTGGGCAAGCTGCGCGAGATCAACCCGCGGCTGCCGGTGCTGTTCCTGACCGCCAAGGACGCGCTGGAGGACCGCATCGCCGGGTTGACCGCCGGCGGCGACGACTACGTCACCAAACCGTTCAGCATCGAAGAGGTGGTGTTGCGGCTGCGGGCGCTGTTGCGCCGCACCGGGGTGAGCACCGCCGACAGCGGAGCCCAGATTGTGGTGGGCGACCTGGTTCTCGACGAGGACTCCCACGAGGTCACCCGCGGCGGTGACCCGATCACGCTGACCTCCACCGAGTTCGAGCTGCTGCGCTACCTGATGCACAACGCCAAACGGGTGCTGTCCAAGGCGCAGATCCTGGACCGGGTGTGGGACTACGACTTCGGCGGCCGGGCCAACATCGTCGAGCTCTACATCTCCTACCTGCGCAAGAAGATCGACAACGGCCGCGAGCCGATGATCCACACCTTGCGCGGCGCCGGTTATGTGCTCAAGCCGGCTCCGTAACGTGCGCCGTTCCTGGTCGCTGCGGGCGCGGTTGCTGGCCGGTCAGATCGCGCTGCTGACGGTGGCCTGCCTGGGCATCGGGGCGGTGACGGAGTTGGCGCTCTACCAGTACCTGGTCAGCCAACTCGACCACCAGCTCTCCGATGCCGCGCGCCGGTCGGCGCGGTTGCACGGCCAGCCGCCACCGCCGTCCTGGCATCGCCACCATCGGCCCCGGCCCGGGCCCGGGCCGGACTTCCTCGACGCCCCCGGTCAGCCGGTCGGGATGGTCGGCGCGGTGGTCGACGGGCTCGACGGCTCGGGCCCGATCACCGACGCCGGCCGGCTGAGCACCTCGGGCCTGCGCGAGGATTTGAGCCCTTCGGCTACAACGCAATTGGCCGGTATCGCCGCCGAACCCGCGCCGGTCACCCGGCGGCTGGACGGGGTCGGCCGCTACCGGCTGGTCGCGACGAGCGCCCGCCACGGTGAGGAGATCATCATCACCGGGCTGCCGCTGGCAGCGGTGGACGCCACCTTGATGCGGGTGCTGCTCATCTTCGGGCTGGTCACTCTGGTCGCGGTGGCCGCCGCGGCCACGGCCGGCAGTGTGGTCACCCGGCGGGCGCTGGCTCCGCTGCGCCGCGTCGCCCAGACCGCCGGCGAGGTCGCCGGGCTGCCGCTGGATCGCGGCGAGGCGACGCTGCCGGTGCGGGTCGCCGAATCCGACACCAACCCCCGCACCGAGGTCGGGCAACTGGGCGCCGCGGTCAACCGGATGCTCGACCACATCGCCGCCGCGCTGTCGACCCGGCAGGCCAGTGAGACCCGGGTGCGTCAGTTCGTCGCCGACGCCAGCCATGAGCTGCGCACTCCGCTGACCGCGATCCGCGGCTACACCGAACTGGCCCAACGGGTTCCGGACGACAGTGCAGCCGTATCCCACGCTTTGAGCCGGGTGCAGTCCGAAACCGAGCGGATGACACAGCTGGTCGAGGACCTGCTGTTGCTGGCCCGGCTGGATTCCGGCCGGCCGCTGGAGCACGAGACGGTGGACCTGTCGCGGCTGGCGGTCGACGCGGTCAGCGACGCCCACGTCGGCGGCCCGGACCACCAGTGGCAGCTTGAGCTGCCCGAGGAACCGGTGACGGTGCCCGGCGACGGTGCCCGGCTGCACCAGGTGCTGACCAACCTGCTCACCAACGCCCGGGTGCACACCGGCCCGGGAACCGTGGTGCGGGTCCGGTTGGAGGTCGAGGACGCCGAGGCGGTGCTGACGGTGACCGACGACGGCCCGGGCATTCCGGCGGAGTTCCAGCCGGAGATCTTCGAACGGTTCGCCCGCGGGGACACCTCCCGGTCCCGCAAGGGCGGCAGCACCGGCCTGGGGCTGGCGATCGCGTCGGCGGTGGTCCGGGCCCATCGCGGCACCATCGGGGTGACCAGCACCCCCGGCCACACCGAGTTCATGGTGCGGTTACCCCGGTAGCCACTCGCACCCTCGCGCGGGTTTGCCTTCCCCCGGGTACGGGGTAGGCGACAGGGATGAATCCCGAAATGCCCCCGGAACCGGGAACACCGAAAGAACCACCCCACCGGCGGGTTCCCGCGGATCCACCGGAACGACTGGTACCGGCGGACCCGCCGGAACGACTGGCGCCCGAAGAGACGCCGGAGCGGCTGGTGCCCGAAGACCCCCCGAAGGAGTGAGGTCCCATGCGTGCGGAAGAAGGCGACGAATCCATTCAGGATTACGCTCGCGAGGCGCAGGAGACGCAGGACCGAGTCAAGCCCCCGTCGGTCTGGACGCGGTTGCGCGAAGCGCTGGGCTTGAAGCGCGGCCACTGACGACGCCAACTCCCACCGCCCCGGTGCAATGAGTGGCAATCTGGTCGACATGGAGCATCGGCCGGTCAGCGCGGCGGTCGAGGCCGCCCACCACGAACACCTGAAAACACTGCCCTTCGAAGACACAACGGATTTCGAGGACGCCGACCGCGGTTTCCTGGCCGCGCTGGCGCCATGCGTGATCACCGCTGCCGACGGCCGCGTGGTGTGGGATAACGACAGCTACGGCTTCCTCGCCGGTGGCGCCCCGACGTCGGTGCATCCCGCCTTGTGGCGGCAATCCCAGTTGGCGGCCAAGCAGGGTCTCTATGAAGTGGTCGAAGGTATTTACCAGGTTCGTGGCTTCGACATCTCCAACATCACCTTCGTCGAGGGCGACACCGGCGTGATCGTCATCGATCCGCTGATCTCCACCGAGGTCGCCGCCGCCGCGCTGGCGCTGTACCGCGAGCACCGCGGCGGCCAGCGCCCCGTCACCGCCGTTATTTATACCCACAGCCACGTCGACCATTTCGGCGGTGTGCTGGGGGTGACCTCGCAGGCCGAGGTCGACGCCGGCCGGGTGGTGGTCATCGCTCCGGAGGGCTTCATCGACCACGTGGTGGCCGAGAACGTCTACGCCGGCACCGCGATGCTGCGGCGCGCCAGTTACATGTACGGCACCACGCTGGAGCGCGGCCCGTACGGGCAGGTCGGCTGCGGCCTGGGCCAGAACACCTCGACCGGCGAGGTGGGCGTCATCGTCCCGACCGTGACCATCTCCCAGACCGGTGAGAGCCGCGTCGTCGACGGGGTGCAGATCGAATTCCAGATGGCGCCGGGCTCCGAGGCGCCGGCCGAGATGCATTTCTACTTCCCGCAGTTCCGCGCGTTGTGCATGGCCGAGAACGCCACCCACACCCAGCACAACCTATTGACGCTGCGCGGCGCGCTGGTGCGCGACCCGCGTGCCTGGGCGGGATACCTCACCGAGGCCATCGACACCTTCGCCGGTCGAGCCGACGTCGTCTTCGCCTCACACCACTGGCCGACCTGGGGTACCGAGCGGATCGCGGAATACCTGGCGCTGCAACGGGACCTGTACGCCTACCTGCACGATCAAACCCTGCGGCTGCTGAACCAGGGCTACACCGGCGTCGAGATCGCCGAGCAGTTCCGGCTGCCCCCCGCACTGGAACGCGCCTGGCACGCCCGCGGCTACTACGGCTCGGTGAGCCATAACGTCAAGGCCGTCTACCAGCGTTACCTGGGCTGGTTCGACGGCAACCCGGCCCGGCTCTGGCCGCACCCACCGGAGGCGTTGGCCACCCGCTACACCGCGGCCATGGGCGGGGTGGACCGCGTCGTCGAGCTGGCCACCGAAGCGTTCCGCGACGGCGATTTCCGTTGGGCGGCAACACTGCTCGATCACGCCGTGTTCACCGATCCCGATCACGCCGGGGCGCGCCGGGTCTACGCGGACACTCTCGAACAACTGGCCTACGGCTCGGAGAACGCCACCTGGCGCAACTTCTTCCTCTCGGGGGCCACCGAATTGCGCACCGGGGTGTTCGGCACCGCCGGTCAGGTCACCTCGATGGCGCTGCTGTCACAGCTGAGTCCCGAGCAGCTCTTCGACAGCCTGGCCATCCGGGTCGACGGGCCACGCGCCTGGGACCTCCAGGTGGCCCTCGACGTTTCGTTCGCCGACAGCGGCCTCAACTACCGGCTCAGCGTGCGCAACGGCGTGCTGGTCCACCGTAAGGCGCCGCCGGATCCAGCCAGCGCGGACGCCACCGTCACCGCGGCCACCAAGCTGGCGCTGCTCGGGGCATTGCTGGGTACCGGGACACTGGAGATCTCCGGTGATCGGTCGGCGTGGACGAAACTGCGGGAGGTGCTCGACACCGCCGACCCGGGTTTCAACATCGTCGCCCCCTGACCCGGGGGTGAATGCGCCCCTTAGGGTGGCAGCGTGCAGATGCTGCTTATCCGCCACGCGCTGCCACTGCGCAGCGAGTACGGCCAGGGCTCGGACCCCGAGCTGTCCGAGACCGGCCACCAGCAGGCCCTGCGCCTGCCCGACGCGCTGGCGCGGTACCCGATCACTCGGCTGGTCAGCAGCCCGCAGTGCCGAGCGGTGCAGACCGCCGAACCGCTGGCCGCCCAGCGCAAGCTGGCCATCGACATCGACGAGCGGTTCGCCGAATACGACCGGGACCTGGCCGGTTACCTGCCGATCGAGCAGCTGCGCACCGAGCGGCCGCAGGACTGGGCCCGGATGGCCCAGGGCCACCTGCCCGCCGACGTCGACGAGGCCGCGTTCTGCGCGCGGGTGGCCGCCGCCCTGGCCGACGTGGTGGCCGCCGCCGACGCCGACGACACCGTGGCGGTGTTCAGCCACGGCGGGGTGATCAATGTGGTGCTGCACCAGATCCTGGGCACCCAGCGGCTGCTGTCGTTTCCCATCGACTACGTGTCGATCACGAGGCTGCTGTATTCCCGATCCGGGCAGGCCGCGGTGGCCTCCACCAACGGGACCGAGCACGTCTGGGATCTGTTGCCGCGCAACCAGTCCCGGTTGCCCGGAAACGACGCCGCCGACGCGGCCGGCTAACGCCGGGCGGCGGCCGTCTTCTTGGCGGCGCGCCGCAGCTGGAAGATCCGCGCGGTGCCGGCCAACGCGGTGATCAACCCGCCGCCGACCGCCGCCAGCAGGATCGCCACGCCCTTCGGCAGCGACCACGTCCAGGCCAAGAAGCTCAGCGTTTCGGTCTCCATGTTCTGCGTGATGAACACCAGCAGCACGATCAACACCAGAAAACCGACGATCAGCGCGCTCCACAACGCGCCGGTGCGGGTCAACGGCGTCCCGCCAGCGGGCGGTGTACCGGATTTGCCGTGCGACGGGTCGACGGGCACGGTGGGGTCGCTGCTCATGGGTGCCATCTTGCCCGTTCGGGTGCGGTTATAAACGGGTTCCGGTCAGTTTGCGCGCCGGGGTCAATGCGGATCGCCGGGTGGTCGCTTACGGTGGTGCGGTGAGCGCAGCCCCGTCCGGCTCGTGGCCGGCGATCCTGACCTGGCGCGCGCCCGACGCCCCGCGGATGGAGTCGGTGCGGGTGCAGTTGTCCGGCAACCGGCTCAAGGCCAACGGCCGGATCGTGGCGGCGGCCACCGACACCCACCCGGCGTTCAGCGCCTATTACGACCTGCAGACCGACGAGTCCGGGGCCACCAAACGCTTGGGGCTGACCGTCACGGTGGCCGAACGTGACCGCCAGCTGGTGATCGCTCGCGACGAAGAGAACATGTGGCTGATCACCGACGCCCACGGCCAGTCGCGTGCCGGCTTCGACGGGGCATTGGACGTCGACGTGGTGTTCAGCCCGTTTTTCAATACGCTGCCGATCCGGCGGGCCCGACTACACGAGCGGACGGCCGCGGTCACCCTTCCGACGGTCTACCTGTGGCTGCCGGAGATGTCGGTGGTCGCGGCGGCCGCCAGCTACCGCAGCACCGACGCCGGCATCACGGTCCTGACCCCGGGCACCGATCCCGACGGCACCACCATCACCGTCGACGACGACGGGTTCGTCATCGACTATCCCGGATTGGCAGCGCGGATCTGATCACCCCGCCGGCCCGGCCGGCGGCGGCCAGCTCGCGGCGCCAGTCGTTCTCGCCGACGACGACGGTGACGATCTCGTGGCGCGGGAAGTTGTCGTAGCGCGTGCGGGCGGCGTGCCCGTGGTTGACCAGCTCGGCCACCGAATCAGCGGCCGACAGCGAATCCCGGGCGTCGGCCAGCAGCGCGATGGCACGCTCGAGCACCGGCAGCAGTTGCAGCCAGTTGGCCTCGCACATCGCCCGGACCAGATCCGGCGCCGTCCCGGCGACCCGGGTGCCGTCCCGGAACGAGCCGGCGGCCAGCGCGAACGCCAGCGGCACGTCCGCGGCGGTGACGGCCAGCGCCTCGGCCAGCAGGTGCGGCAGGTGCGAGATCGCGGCCGCGGCGGCGTCGTGCTCCTCGGAGCGGGCCGGCACCGCCACCGAGCCGCAGTCCAGGATCAGATCCAGCACCTCGGCGAACACCGTCGGGTCCACATGGTCGTCGACGCTGATCACCCACGGTGCTCCCTCGAACAACTCGGCGTGGCCGGCGGGCCAGCCCGAGTGCGCGGTGCCGGCCATCGGGTGGCCACCGACGAACCGAGCCTGCAGTCCGGCGGCGGCGACGCCGTCGAGCACCGGCTGCTTGACGCTGGTGACGTCGGTCAGCGGGTTGCCGGGCGCCAGCCGGCGGACGTGGTCGAGCAGCATCGACAGCGCCGGCACCGGGACGGCCAGCACGATCAGCGCTTCGGTTTCGGCGGCCCGGGTCAGCGCCGACTCCAGGTCGGTGGTGGCGTCAAAACCGTCGGCGACGGCGGACTTCATCCCGTCCGCGGACCGGTTGTAGCCGAACGCCTCGCGCCCGGCCGCCGCGGCGGCCCGCAGCACCGAACCGCCGATCAGGCCGAGTCCCAATACGCACACCGGAGTTTTCCCTGCACTTGCCACCACCTCTCCAGGTTGGCACACGCTGGTCAAGGGCGTAAACGGCGACTACCGTAGGCGGCCATGGGAGCACAGGGCGCGTCCGCACAGGGCCGGCCGGCGGACACGCTGGACGGCTTCGGGGTGGCTGTTGTGCGCGAAGACGGCAAGTGGCGCTGCACGTCGATGCGTGCCGCGGCGTTGACCAGTCTGTCGATGGCCGAGACGGAACTGCGTGAGTTGCGCAGCGCCGGCGCGGTTTTCGGTCTGCTCAACGTCGACGACGAATTCTTCGTGATCGTCCGCCCGGGGCCGGCCGGCACCCGGCTGCTGCTGTCGGATGCGACGGCCGCGCTGGACTACGACATCGCCGACGAGGTGCTCGAGGAGTTGGACGCCGACATCGACGCCGAGGACTTGGAGGACTCCGAGCCGTTCGAAGAGGGCGATCTGGGCCTGCTCTCCGATATCGGGCTGCCCGCCGCGGTGCTCGGGGTCATCCTCGACGAGTCCGACCTGGCCGTCGACGAGCAACTGCACCGGATCGCCGCCGAGATGGGGTTCGACGAGCAGCTCTCGGCGGCCCTGCCGCGACGCCATCGGTGACCCCCACCGACGAGGACCTGATCCGCGCGGCACTGGCGGCTGCCCGGCAGGCCGGGTCCCGCGACGTGCCGGTGGGAGCGGTGGTACTCGGCCCCGACGGCACCGTGCTGGCCCGGGCCGCCAACGCCCGCGAATCCCTCGGTGACCCGACCGCGCACGCCGAGATGCTGGCGATCCGCGAGGCCACGCTCGCGCTCGGCGACGGCTGGCGGCTGACCGGCGCCACCCTGGCCGTCACCCTCGAGCCGTGCACCATGTGCGCCGGGGCGCTGGTGGCCGCCCGGGTGGCGCGGCTGGTGTTCGGGGCCTTCGAGCCCAAGACCGGGGCGGTCGGCTCGCTGTGGGACGTGGTGCGCGACCGCCGGCTCAACCATCGCCCGCAGGTGCGCGGCGGCGTGCTGGCGCAAGAGTGTGCTGCACCACTGGAGGAGTTCTTCGCCCGGCAGCGGTTGGGCTGAGGGCACCGTCGTTGGGTAGGCTGTCCCGCGGTGGCGTGTCCGAGCGGCCTAAGGAGCACGCCTCGAAAGCGTGTGACGGGTAACCCCCGTCCGAGGGTTCAAATCCCTCCGCCACCGCCATAGCAAACCTGCGCCGAGCGTGCGTGTTTGTACGCCGACTCCCTGGGAGCGGCGTACAACCGTGCACGTTGGCCGCACAGCGCTCACCGCGGCCGATCCACGGCGTAGGTCCCCGCGTTGTCGGTGAACTCCACCAGCACCTGGCGTCGGGCGCCGTCGACGGTGACCGCGCAGGTGAAGGTGCCGCCCTTGCGGACGGTCGGGTTGACCCCGTTGTTGCAGCGCACATCGCCCACCTGCTCACGCCCGTAGCCGTTGATCGGATCGGTGAGCACGCCGCGCACCCCGTCTTGGGCGTGGCCGACGTCGAGTTGCACCGTCCCAGAGCCGCCGACCACGCCGCGCAGGACCAGCGTCAGCAGCAGCGCCAGCGCGAGCAGCCCGGTGGCGCCCGCGCCGATCAGCACGACCCGCTGTGACGGACGTTGCGGGCCAGCAGGTTTCGGGGGAGGAGGGGCCGGCCGCGCCGGTTGCTGCGGGGCCGGCGGCCGGCGGAACTCCAGATACCACGGTTGCTCGGGACGCTGCGCAGGCCCGCGCGGAGGCTGCGCAGGCCCGCGCGGAGGCTGCGCCGGCCGGTGGGGAGGCTGCGCGGGCCGGCGGGGAGGCTGCGCAGGCCGATAAGGCGGCTGGGCAGGCCCGCGCGGCTGCGAAGGCCGCGGGATCGGCCTGGTCCGCCGCTCCGGTGGTTCGGGCGGTTCGTCGCGACGGTTCATCGCGCCCCCATCACGGGAACCGCTCGAAGCAGCCGTCGATATCGCCGTGCAGCCCGGACCGGAACGCCAGGATCCGGGTGAATCCGGCCGGCACGGTGTGGTCGTCGACGTCGCTGGCGACTATCCCGTTCATCAGCAGACCGGTGACCGCCTCGTCCAGGTCACCGCCGGCCAGCATCAGTCCCGGGCCCGACGACAACGTCATCGGCTCGGCCATCCGGCGCTGGGCCACCCCGGTCAGGCACGCGGTGCGCAGCGCGGCGGTCGCCGACGCCAGACCGACATCGCGTTCACTTTGCACCGCAAGCGCATAGCGGGACGTCACGGCCGACAATCCCGTGTTGTCGCCCTGCGGCATCCCCATCGTCGACTGATCCGTCGGTGCGCTCATGTCCTGCAGTCCGGGCATGTCGACGACGATGGTGTCGGTCTCCGGGCAGTAGGCCACCGGGTCGGGCTCATGGCCGCTGGGGCACTTGCCCGACGTCGCCAGCTTCGGTGGGCGGGACAAGCCGAAGATCTGCCCCAGTTGCTCCATCAGCGTCGACAACACGCCCTCGTCGATGGTGAGGTCGCTTTGCGGGTTCTCCGAATCAAACAGCGAGCGTGGCAGATTCCCGCGGCGCTTGCGGATCTCGCCCATGTCGATCTGGGCGCACATCTCCGCGCCGCCGTCGAAGCCGGTCTGGAAGGCGCCGACCCGGTCGAGCGCGGTGCCGTGCTCGTCGGAGACCGACACCGGGTTGTCCGGCGTCGAGACCGGGTCGCGGATCACGATCAGCCCGGCCAGCACATGGTTGAGCCCGTCGCCGGTACCCAACTGCGCGCGCGACGACTTGCCCGCCGCCACCCACTGCAGATACACCCCGGCGAAACAGTCGGCCTGCTGCTCGCGCACCAGGGTTCGGGTCAGCGGGTTGACGATGTTGGCCATCGCCTGCAGGGCGTGCCCGTACTCGTGGGCCAAGGTGCCGTTGATCGCCATGTCGCCGAAGTACTTTCGGGCCGTCGGCATGAACTTGGCCCGATCCCAGGCCATGGTGTCGGCGCGGCGGCAGTACATCGCGTTCGGCAGGTGGTAGACGTCGCCGCCGCACACCGCCGGAGAGTTCGGGTCGGTGGAGTCGTAGGACACCAGTGTCGACACCGGCGTGAAGCGTCCGCGCAGCGACTGGGCGTAGTGGTGCGTCCAGAAATCCTCGATGTCGTCGATCGCCAGCAGCGCCAACCGGTCGATCTGTCCGCCGTCGCTGTTGGCCAACCTGGCGGTCACCGGCGGGACGTCGCCGCGCGGGCCGCTGGGGCCATTGGCGGCGGGCAATCCGCCGACTCGGCCCGGGTCATACAGCATCGACACCGCCCGGCCGGCCACCACTGTGGGTGGGCCGCTCGCGCAGCCGGTCAGCACCAGCAGCATGGTGGTGAGCGCGACAACCAATCTGGACATCGTCACCCGCGCAGAAACGCGACGATCCCGCTGGTGACCGCCGCGGCATATCGGGCGCGCCCGTCGGGGCTGCCCAGCAACGCCGCGTCGTCGGCGTTGCGCATATTGCCCAATTCGACCAGCACCGCGGGATATTCGGCCAGGTTCAGCCCGGCCAGATCCGCCCGGCCGTAGAGCCCGTCGGCGCCGAGGTAGCTGGACTCGGGGATCCCGGCGGCCGCCAGCGAGTCGCGGATGGCACCGGCCAGCCGCACCGCCGGGCCGGACTGGGCATCATTGAGCGCAGGACTGGAGTAGTTGACGTGAAAGCCGCGGCCCGAGCCCGGACCGCCGTCGGCGTGGATCGAGACGATCGCATCGGGGCGTGCGGTGTTGGCGGCGGCGGCCCGCGCGTCGATGCACGGCCCTACCGACGCGTCGTCGGTTCGCGAGAGTTCGGTGTGGACGCCCAGCTGGTCGAGGGCCGCGCGGATCCGGTTGGTCACATCCCAGTTCAGGCTGTGCTCGGGGTAGCCGTCGTCGGTGGCGGTCCCGCTGGTCTGACAGGGCTTGGTGCCGCCACGTCCGTTGGGCACCTGCCGGGTGATCGAGGCGTCGGTGGCGCCGCTGTGTCCCGGATCCAGAAACACCGTCTTGCCGGAGACGGCCGGGCCGTCGGGGTCGGCGGGCGCGGTGGGCGCACCGGCGGTAGTCGCCACGAAACAAGCGGTGAAGGCGACACAGGCAATGGTCCGGCGGCGCACCGCCAAAGACTAGCAAGCGGGCGACGGCCGGCCGGGGTGTAATGGATCGATGCAGCTGATGTCACCGACCGATTCGGTTTTCCTGTTGGCCGAAAGCCGCGAGCATCCCATGCATGTCGGTGGCCTGATGCTGTTTGAGCCGCCGGAGGGCGCCGGGCTGGAGTTCGTCGGCGAGATCTACCAGGGGCTGCTGGCCGCCCGTGATCTGCAGCCCGCCTTCCGTAAACATCCGGCGACCCTGCTCGGCGGAATCGCGAACGTGGGCTGGGCCTTCGACAACGACGTCGACATCGAGTACCACGTGCGGCGCTCAGCGCTGCCGGTGCCGGGCCGGGTGCGCGATCTGCTGGAGTTGACGTCGCTGCTGCACGGCAGCCTGCTCGACCGGCACCGTCCGCTGTGGGAGGCGCACCTGGTGGAGGGTCTCAACGACGGCCGGTTCGCGGTGTACGTCAAGATCCACCACAGCTTGATCGACGGGGTGTCGCTGCTGCGGCTGCTGCGGCGCACGCTGTCGGACGATCCGCGGGCGGCAGACCTGCGCACCCCGTGGTCCCTCGCGCCGCCGTCGCGGCCGCGCCCGGATGCCCCGTCTCGGCTGCGGCAGCTGACCGGAATCGCCAAAGACGTTGCGGCGCTGGGCCCGTCGACGGTGAAGCTGGCGCGTGCCGCACTGTTGGAACAGCAGCTGACCCTGCCGTTCGAAGCCCCGCGCACCATGCTCAACGTCAAGATCGGCGGGGCCCGCCGGTGCGCGGCGCAGTCCTGGCCGGTGGCCCGCGTCGTCGCGATCAAACGGGCCGCCGGGGTGACCGTCAACGATGTGGTGCTGGCGATGTGCGCCGGGGCGCTGCGGGCCTACCTCGAGGAGCAGCACGCCCTGCCCGAGCATCCGCTGGTGGCGATGGTGCCGGTGAGCCTGCGCCGCGACACCGACGCCGATTCCGGCGGCAACATGGTCGGCACCATCTTGTGCAACCTGGCCACCGATCTCACCGACCCGGCGCAGCGGTTGGAGACCATCAGCGAATCGATGCGCCGCAACAAGAAGGTGTTCAGCGAGTTGCCGCGTGCTCAGGCGCTGGCACTGTCCGCGGCCAACATGGCGCCGCTGGCCTTGGCGGCGATCCCCGGCTTCGTCTCGGCGGCGCCCCCGCCCTTCAACATCGTCATCTCCAACGTGCCCGGCCCGGACGAGCCGCTGTACTGGCGGGGCGCCCGCCTGGACGGCAACTACCCGCTGTCGATCGCCCTCGACGGGCAAGCGCTGAACATGACCGTGGTCAGCAACGCCGGCAACCTCGATTTCGGTCTGGTCGGCTGCCGCCGGTCGATTCCGCACCTGCAGCGCCTGCTCGGGCACCTGGACACCGCGCTGGAAGACCTGGAACGCGCCGTGGGTGTCTGACCCGTGGCCAAGCGCAGCGCCGGGCTGCTGCTCTACCGGTCGGGACCCGACGGCGCCGTCGAGGTGCTGATCGCCCATCCCGGCGGGCCGTTCTGGTCACGCCGGGATGACGGGGCGTGGTCGATCCCCAAGGGCGAGCAACCCGACGGCGAGGACCCGTGGGTCACCGCGCGACGTGAATTCGTCGAGGAACTCGGACTGGACCCGCCCGACGGTGAGCGACTGGAGCTCGGTGTGGTGCGACAGGCCGGCGGAAAAGTGGTCACGGCGTTTGCTGTGCGCGGCGACCTCGACGTCGCTGACGCCCGCAGCAACACCTTCGAACTGGAGTGGCCACCGCGGTCAGGCCAACTGCGGGAGTTTCCCGAGGTCGACCGGGTCGGCTGGTTCACAGTCGCCCAAGCGCGCACCAAGTTGCTGGCCGGCCAGCGTCCGCTGCTGGACCGCCTGCTGGCTGCGGTTAACGGTTAACGGCGGAACCAGGAACGCCGCGGGGCCTGCGCCTCCGCGTGCCCCTCACACCACTGCTCGGGCGGCACCTGCGCGCGCACGTCGGCGATGTGCTCGCCGCAGCCGTCCCAGGTGGTCTTGCCACAGACCCGACACGGCACGGGGTAGCACATCAGCGGTTTCCTTTCAGGCGGTGCGCAACGCACCCGTCAGGGTATCGATGACGGTGCGGATCTTCTCGGTTACCTCGTCGGCGATCGGCCCCAGCGCCGGATTGTCGACGACTTGGGCCATCAGTTGCGGGTTCATCGCCTCGACCAGGACGGTGCCGGCCTGTTGCGGGTCCTCGCGAACCACCACGTTGCAGGGCAGCAGCACCCCGATGCGCTTCTCGGCGGTCACCGCACGGTGTGCCAGCGGCGGGTTACAGGCGCCCAGGATCAGGTAGCGCTCCATCTCCTCGCCGAGCTTGGCCCGCAGCGTCGCCTGCATGTCGATTTCAGTCAGTACACCGAAACCGTTGTCTTTCAGTAATTCTCGCGTCTTGGCGGTAACGGTGTCGAAGTCGACGCCGGAAACCGCGGTGCTCATCGCGACGGACATTGAGACCTCCTTGGTCGCCGTGGATACCCCCAATATACCCCATGGGGTATATACCGCCACGGTAGTGTCGCCTCATGCAGACCCTGCGTACCCCCGACGACAGGTTCGTCAACCTTCCCGACTTCGGCTATTCGCCCCAGTTCTGCGACCTCGACGACGATGACGGCGGCACCCTGCGGGTGGCCTGGGTGGAAGGCGGTCCCGACGACGGCGACCCGATCCTGATGCTGCACGGCGAGCCGTCGTGGTCGTATCTGTACCGCAAGATGATGCCGATCCTGGCCGAGGCCGGACACCGGGTGATCTGTCCAGACCTGGTCGGGTTCGGGCGCTCGGACAAGCCGACCCGCGCCGAAGACCACACCTACGCCCGCCACGTCGAGTGGATGCGGGCGCTGGCGTTTGACGTGCTGGATCTGCAGCGGGTGACGCTGGTCGGCCAGGACTGGGGCGGGCTGATCGGACTGCGGCTGGTCGCCGAGAACCCGGATCGGTTCGCCCGGGTCGTGGTGGCCAACACCGGACTGCCCACCGGGGATATCCCGATGCCGGAGATCTGGTGGCGCTTCCGGGAGGCGATCCAGAGCGCGCCGACGATCGACGTCGGATGGTTCGTGCAGTCGGGGTGCCGCAAGCCGATGGGCGACGCGGTGCGGGCCGGCTACGACGCGCCGTTCCCCGACGACAGCTACTGCGTCGGCCCGCGCACCATGCCGTCGCTGATCCCGACCACCCCCGAGGACCCGGCCGCCCCGGCCAACCGGTCGGCGTGGGCCGCGCTGTGCGCCTCGGAGACCCCGATGCTGGTGGCGTTCAGTGACGGTGACCCGATCACCGGGGCGATGGGTCCGATCTTCCAGCGCGAGATGCGCGGCGCGCGCGGCCGCGCCCACCCGGTGATCCACGACGCCGGCCACTTCCTGCAGGAGGACGCCGGCGAGGAGCTGGCCGGCCACATCGTGGAGTTCCTGCGCCGTTGACCGTGTGCGCCCGCCGGAGAGGGACAGGGATGTTTGCCCGCCTTTCAGCGACAACGTTGTTGGGTGGTCGCCAGCCGGCCTGGGCGAGCCCCGGTTGTCGCTCAAAGGCGGGCAACAGACACACCACCTCCCGGCCGTGGCTTCTGTGACAGATGAGGCCGCAGCATCCATCATGGACAGCATGGACCTGCCCGTGGCCCCGCCGGTGGATCCGATGCTCGCCAAGGCGGCGGCCAAGGTTCCCGACCAACCCGGCCTCTGGTCCTACGAGCCCAAATGGGACGGCTTTCGCGCCATCGTCTTTCGCGACGGCGACGAGGTGTTGCTGCAGTCGCGCAACGGCAAGCCGCTGGGCCGCTACTTTCCGGAACTGCTGGACGCGCTGCGCGCCGAGGTCGCCCCGCGCTGCGTGCTCGACGGGGAGGTGGTCGTACCCCGGCAGATCGGCGGACGTACCCGGCTGGACTGGGAGTCGCTGAGCCAGCGCATCCATCCCGCCCAGAGCCGGGTGCGGATGCTGGCCGAGCAGACCCCGGCGCAGTTCATCGGCTTCGACGCGCTGGCCACCGGGCAGGCCTCGCTGCTCGACGAACCGTTCCGGGTGCGGCGCGAGGCGCTGGCGGAGCTGATAGCCGGTGGTTCCAGCTGCCACGTCACCCGCGCCACCGCCGACCCCGAGCAGGCCATGCACTGGCTCACTACGTTCGAAGGGGCCGGGTTGGACGGCGTGGTCGCCAAGCGCACCGACGGGCCGTATCTGCCCGGCAAGCGCGAGATGGTCAAGGTCAAACACCGCCGCGACGCCGACTGCGTCGTGATGGGCTACCGCATCCACAAGAGCGGCGCCGGCATCGGCTCGCTGCTGCTGGGCCTGTACCGCCCCGACGGCGAACTGGCGATGGTCGGCGGCGCGGCCTCGTTCACCGACGCCGACCGGCTCAAGCTCCTGGCTGAGCTGGAGCCGCTGCGCCTCGGCGACGTCCGCGAGGGCGAGCCCAGCCGGTGGAACACTGGGCCCAACAAGGCCGACAAGCAGTGGGTGCCGATCCGGCCCGAGCGGGTCGCCGAGGTCGCCTACGACCAGATGGAAGGGATGCGCTTCCGCCACACCGTGAAGCTGCTGCGGTGGCGCCCCGACCGGGACCCGGCCAGTTGCACCTTCGACCAGCTCGACGTCCCGCTGAACTACGAACTCGCCGACGTGCTGGAGAGCTGAGATGGGAACAGGCGGCAAATCGGACGAAGAGTTGATCGTCGACGGCACCGCCGTCCGGTTCACCAGCGGCGACAAGGTGTACTTTCCCCGGCTCGGCGCGGGCGGCACCAAGCGGGCGCTGGCCGACTACTACCTGACGGTGGCCAACGGGCCGTTGCTGCAGGCACTGCGGGACCGGCCCACCCACCTGCAGCGGTTCCCGGACGGCATCGAAGGTGCCGAGGTCTACCAAAAGCGGTTGCCGCGGGGACATCCCGACGATCTGGAGGCCTGCCGGGTGACGTTCCCGTCCGGCCGCACCGCCGACGCCCTCAAGGTCATCCGGCCCGCCGACATCTTGTGGGCGGTGCAGATGAGCACCGTCACCTTCCACCCCTGGCCGGTGCGCTGTCCCGACACCGACCATCCCGACGAACTGCGCATCGATCTGGACCCGCAGCCCGGCACCGGCTTCGCGCAGGCCCGTGCTGTCGCACTGGAGGTGGTGCGTCCGCTGCTCGATGAACTCGGCCTCGTCGGCTACGTCAAGACCTCCGGGGGCCGCGGCCTGCACATCTACCTGCGGATCAAGACCGACTGGGACTTCATCGAGGTACGCCGGGCCGGAATCGCGCTGGCCCGCGAGATCGAGCGGCGCGCACCGGAGGCGGCCACCTGCTCCTGGTGGAAGGAAGAACGGGGCGCGCGGATCTTCGTCGACTTCAACCAGAACGCCCGCGATCGCACCATGGCGTCGGCCTACTCGGTGCGGGCCACCCCGATCGCCACCGTCTCCACGCCGCTGGCCTGGGGCGAACTCGCCGACGCGGATCCCGACGACTACACCATCGCCACCGTGCCCGACCTGGTGGCACGTCGCGGTGACCCGTGGCGCACCATCGATGATCTCGAACAATCCCTCGAGCCGCTGCTGGAGATGGTCGTCGCCGACGAAGCGCGTGGCCTCGGTGACCTGCCGTACCCGCCGAACTATCCGAAGATGCCCGGTGAGCCCAAGCGGGTGCAGCCCAGCCGGGAGAAGTCAGGCTGACTGCTCCAGCAGCCCCACGCAGGTCGCGGTGAGCAGCCGGGTCAGCGCGGTGCTGAAGTCCAGGTCCCAGCCGGGCGCCAGTTCCGGCTCGTCGGCGTAGGCCTCGGTCAGGGACGGCGGCGGGTGTGAGACCTGCCACAGCACCGACCCCAGCGAATAGGCCGCCAACAGCAGATCCAGCGCCCCTTTCGGCCCCAGTGCGGGCAGCGCCCGTTCGATCGCACCGGCACTGGCCATCACCGCGGCAGCACTGACCCGCCGCACCTCGATCACCCGCTCGGCGTCCACCTCGTGCTCCAGATGCAGGTGCAGGTTGGACAGCAGGTCGCAGAACAGCGGATCGGCGGCCAGCCCGCTGACCAGGGTCTGGACCACCCGCTCCGGCGACATCGGGCCGGGCCGGTCCAAGTCGGTGCAGACCGACTCCGACCAGCGTTGCCAGCTCTCGGCTGACAGACGGAGCAGCACCTCTTTATAGGAGCTGAAGTAGCGGCGCACGGCCGAGTAGTGCACCCCGGCGCGGCTGGCCACCGCGGTCAAGGTCACCGACGCGACACCGGCCTCCAGCGCCACCGCACGGGCGGCTTCCACCAGCGCTTCTGCCCGCTGCCGCTTCTTTTCTTCGCTGCGAGCGCGTTGAAATGAGACCTGCCGCACCGCGCGAGAATAACGCACACGATGTGCGTTGCGACAGCTCCGGAGCGTGCTGTAGCGTGCGTTTACGCACGTGGACTTGGGTTAGGGTACCCAAAGGTGCTAGCTGAAGGGGACTCCGATTTTCAAGGTGCTGAGTCGGGTGTGGATACCCCTGGTGATTCTGGCCGTCGTTGGTGTCGCCGGGTTCACGGTGACGCGTATCCATGGCCTGTTCGGATCCGAGAAGCGGCCGACCTACGCCGACGGCCAGATCGACGAGACCAAGCCCTTCAACCCCAAGCGGTTGACCTATGAGATCTTCGGCCCGCCGGGCACCGTGGCCGACATCAGCTACTTCGACGTCAACTCCGAACCGCAACGCGTCTCCGACGCCGCGCTGCCATGGCAGCTCGAAATCGTCACTACCTTGCCGGCAGTGGTGGGAAGCATTATGGCGCAAGGCAATAGCAATAGCATCGGCTGCCGCATCACCGTGGATGGGGAGGTGAAGGCCGAACGCATCTCCAATGAGGTGAACGCCTACACCTTCTGTCTGCTGAAGGCGGCATGAGTTCGCCTATAACCGACAGCGCGGGCGGACCTCCTCAGCGGACATTCGTCGCGCGCACCATCCGCCGGCTGTCGGTGCCCATCATCCTCGCCTGGCTGGGGCTGATCGTGCTGCTCAGCGTCACCGTGCCGTCGCTGGAACAGATCGGCAAGGAGAACGCCGTCTCGGCGAGTCCGACCACCGCCCCATCCATGCAGGCCATGACCGAGATGGGCAAGGTCTTTCAGGAGTCGGATTCCGACAGCACCGCGATGATCGTGCTGGAGGCCGACCACGAACTCGGCGACGCCGAACACGAGTACTACGCCGAGATGGTCAAGCGGCTCGAAGCCGACACCGCGCACGTGCAGCACGTCCAGGATTTCTGGGGCGACCCGATGACCTCGGTCGGTGCCCAAAGCGCCGACGGCAGAGCGACTTACGTGCAGCTGAACCTCGTCGGCAACATCGGGCAGGCGGCGGCCAACGACTCCGTGGAGTCGGTCCGCAACATCGTGGACTCGGTCCAGAAACCGCCAGGGCTGACGGTCTATGTCACCGGCACCGCGGCGCTGGCCAACGACATGAACTCCGCCGGCGACAAGTCCATGCTGCGGATGATGGCCGTCACCATCATGGTGATCCTGACGATGCTGCTGGCGGTCTACCGGTCGATCACCACCGTGGTGCTGCTGCTGGCCACGGTCGGCCTGGAACTGTCCGCCGCACGCGGAGTGGTGGCCTTCCTGGGCCATCACCACTTGATCGGACTGACGACATTCTCGGTCAACCTGCTGGTCTCGCTGGCGATCGCCGCCGGCACCGACTACGCGATCTTCCTGATCGGCCGCTACCACGAAGCCCGCCACAACGGTGAGGATCCGGAAACCGCCTACTACACGGCTTTCAACGGCGTCTCGCACGTCATCCTGGGCTCCGGCCTCACCATCGCCGGGGCGGTGTTCTGCCTGCACTTCACCCACATGCCCTACTTCGTCTCGCTGGGCATCCCGTGCGCGGTCGGCATGGTCATCTCGGTGCTCGCCGCGTTGACGCTGGGCCCGGCGATCATCACCGTCGGCAGCCGGTTCGGCCTGTTCGAGCCGAAGCGCAAGATGAGCACCCGGGGCTGGCGGCAGCTGGGTACGGCGATCGTCCGGTGGCCGGGGCCGATTCTGGTCGCTTCCCTGGCCATCTCGGCCGTCGGCCTGCTCGCGCTGCCCGGCTACCAGCCCGCCTACGACGACCGGAAATACATCCCCACCGACATCCCGGCCAACGAGGGCTTCAACGCGGCCGACCGGCACTTCTCGCAGTCCCGGATGATGCCGGAGGTGCTGATGATCGAATCCGATCACGACCTGCGCAACCCGTCGGACTTCCTGGTCATCGACAAACTGGCCAAGGCGGTGTTCAAGGTCGTCGGCATCTCCCGGGTTCAGGCGATCACCCGGCCGCAGGGCACCCCGCTGGAACACACCTCGATCCCGTTCCAGATCAGCATGCAGAATGCCGGCCAGATGGCGACCATGCAGTTCCAGAAGAAGCGCATGGACGACATGCTCACCCAGGCCGACGCGATGGGAGAGACCATCGCCACCATGCGCCAGATGCTCGGCTACATGAGCCGGTTGGCCGCCACCACCCACGCGATGGTGGTCGACATGGACAACCTACAGGGCCAGATCTACGACATCCGGGACCACATCGCCGATTTCGAGGATTTCTGGCGGCCGATCCGGAGCTACTTCTACTGGGAACCGCACTGCTACGACATCCCGATCTGCTTCTCGCTGCGCTCGGCGTTCGACATGGTCGACAGTGTCGATCAGATGAGCGAGAGCATGGACAAGATGATCGCGCACATGGGCGACATGGACAAGCTCATGCCGGAGATGCTGACCACCTTCCCGCCGATGATCGACACCATGCAGACCATGCAGACCATGATGCTGACGATGCACAGCACCATGTCCGGGATCTTCGCCCAGATGGACGAGATGGGCGACAACGCCACCGCGATGGGCAAGGCGTTCGACGAGTCCAAGAACGACGACTCCTTCTACCTGCCGCCGGAGGTGTTCGAGAACCCCGACTTCCAGCGGGCGATGAAGATGTTCTTGTCCCCGGATGGCAAGGCCGTCCGCATGATCATCTCGCACCGGGGCAATCCCGCTACCGCCGAAGGCATTTCGCGTATCGACCAGATCCGCACAGCTGCCGAGGAGGCGCTCAAGGGAACGCCGCTCGAGGACGCCAAGATCTATCTGGGCGGGACCGCGGCGCTGTTCAAGGACATGCACGACGGTTCCTACTACGACCTGCTGATCGCCGGAATCGCCTCGCTGTGCCTGATTTTCGTCATCATGCTGATCATCACCCGTGCGCTGGTCGCCGCGTTGGTGATCGTCGGCACCGTCGCGCTGTCACTGGGGGCGTCGTTCGGGCTGTCGGTGCTGGTGTGGCAGCACATCATCGGTATGCCACTGCACTGGCTGGTCATGGTGATGTCGGTGATCGTCCTGCTGGCCGTGGGCTCGGACTACAACCTGATGCTGGTCTCCCGATTCAAAGAGGAGATCCACGCCGGTCTGCACACCGGCATCATCCGAGCCATGGGCGGAACCGGAAAGGTGGTGACGGCGGCCGGCCTGGTGTTCGCCTTCACCATGGCCTCGATGGCGGTCAGCGACCTACGCATCATCGGGCAGATCGGCACGACCATCGGGCTGGGGCTGCTGTTCGACACCTTGATCGTGCGGGCGTTCATGACGCCGTCGATAGCTGCGCTGATGGGCCGCTGGTTCTGGTGGCCGATCAACGTGCTGCCGCACGTCGGCGGCAAAGCCGCCCGGCAGCGCGAAGCCGCGGCCGAGCACGCCGCCGACGCCGAGTCGACCGAGGAGTTCTCCCGTCCGCAGGCCTGAGGCGGGGGGAACACAACCGGTGCTCGGTTGTGAGCGAGCCCATGCGGCCAGGGCGGAAGAATAGTTAGGTAGCCCGGCTAAAGTTATGTAGCATTACGTGTCGAGTTCGGATAATTCCGCAGCCCTGTGCCGTTGCATCCGTCTCACCCGGCGCAGCGGTCTCACCAGCGGGGATTGTCGCCGCAAACCGACATAGGGAAAGAACGGGACAATGGCTACAGTGGATTCCATGCGTACGCATCGCCCAATTCGGCGCGGGGTCGCGCTGGCCTTCGTCGCCGGTTTCGCCGCCGCCCTGTTCCCCGCCACCGCCGCCGCTGACGCCACCGACGACTTTCCGATCCCGCGGCGGGTGATCCGCACCGACTGCAGCGCCGAGCAGATGCTGGCCGCCAGCCGCGACCTGTCGCCGATCTACTACGAGCGCTACATGATCGACATGCACAACAAGCCGGTGCAGGTGCAGCAGGCCGCTATCGACAAGATGCACTGGTTCTTCTCGCTCAGCCCCGAGCAGCGCCGGGCCTACTCCGAGGAACTGGCGACGAACTTCGCCGACCCGCTGACGGTGTCCTGGCCCAACCACGCCAAGATCTTCTTCAACAACAAGGGTGTCGTCGCCAAGTCGACCGAAGCCTGCAGCCAGTACCCGCGCGACGACATGTCGGTGTGGGACTGGGCGCCCAAGCCGTAACCATGCCGATGCTCATCCGTCGAGTCACGCAGGCTGTGGCCCTCGCCGGCTTGGCGGGCGGTCTGCTCATGGCCGGGCAGGGCTCACCGGTGCAAGCCCAACCTGGGGGCTTTCCCAACCTGGATGACTTCGCCGCGGTCCCGGTCGACGACTACCTCAGCACCGGCCCGAAGGGGCCCGGGCGCTGGGTGAACTTCGCCACCCCCTACAACATCGCGTGCCAGTTCGACGCCATCGAACCGCCGGCGGGCTCCTCGCAGGCGATCATGTGCGACGGCGACATGCCGGGCATGGCCAACGCACCGCTGAGTTCGGGTGCGCCGGTGCCCGGCGGATGTGTGATCGGCACCGTGCGCTCCCAGGGCGCGGCCGGGCTGCGCTTGAACCGCGAATCGACCAGCTGCGGCCGGCAGTTCTCCAACGGCGGCTTTCTCGGCGTGGGGCAGAAGGTCTCCTACGGCAACGTGACCTGTGCGGTAGGCGCCGACCAACTCGTCGCCTGCCTAGACACCTCGCTGGGACATCACGGTTTCGTGCTGCGGCCGGCGGGAAGCACCGCCTTTTAGCGCCCTACGGGTTGACGTTGAACGTCGTCGTATAGGTCCGCGGATGATAGGGCGGCGGCGGGGCATCGGGCCCCACCGGCCAGCCCTCCGGGGTCGGCCAGGTACTGACCCGCATGGTGACCTGCTCCTGCCCGTTCGGAAGCGTCTCGACGTTGACGATGCTCGGGCCGTAAGGAACGGCCGGCTGATTCCCGGGGCTGAAAATCAGCCCGGGGCCGGTGATTTCGTGCGACGGCGCCTGTAGCAGCCCCTGGGGACTGCCCGCGGTCACGCCCACCACCTGGCCGCCGTCGCTGGCGCTGGTCAGCAGGTAACCGCCCTGTGGGAGCGCCACGATCTGGTTCTCCCGGTTGCCCGCGCCCAGATTGTCGAAGGCGCCGACCTGCTGCAGGCTGTTCATCCAGGCGTTGGGTGGGGCGCCGGGGGCAACGGGGTCGGACTGCCACATGGCGCGCTGACCGTCCTGACCGATGTTGCCGACGATGACCATCCGTCCCGACACCGCGTCGTAGACCCCGCTGGCCTGCGAGATGCCCACTTTGGTGTCCGAGCCGAGCGTGGTGCCCATCAGCGGCCCCAAATCCGTTGCGGGGTCGGCCAGATTCTGCACCCGTGACTCCGGGGCGATGTAGTTGTCCGGAGAGGTCCCGAGCCCGTAGGGCCGCACGCTGTAGAAGGCGTACTGCTCGCCGTTCGGGCCGATCGCCGTACCGGTCGGCAGCGCCCGGAACCCCTCGTCGGTGGGGAACGGGTTGTCGATGTCGGGTTGCCCGGGGATGTGTAGCCGCGGGTGCCCCGTTTCCGGGTCGCCGGTGATGACGATGCCGGTGCCCGGGATGGTGGCGCCTAAGTCGTAGGGCGAGCCGTCCTGGGTCTCCGGCACCGGTTCGCTGCCGCGCCCGTCGATGGTGGGGTCGTGCGGCGGCGGGGTATCGGCCGGAATCTCATTGTCCACCAGCCGGATATGCGGATCCTCGCCGTCGTCACCGCCGAGTTCGTAGCGGTGGGTCAGGGTCCGCACCAGGCCGGCCCGATGCTCGCTGTCCGCGGCGGCGTCGGAGACGATCTGGTGGATCTCGCGGGTCTTGCCGTTCAGAAATCGCTGGAACTGGCGGGACCCGGCGGGGGTGTCCAGTCCCGGCCAGGTGCTTGCGGCCTGTCGGATCTCGGACTCCAGCGCATCGAGGCGCTGCCGCGAACTGGAGTTGTGCTGCACGGCCTCGCGCAGGATGGTCTGGAGCTGTTGATCGGCGGCCACCGACGCCGCCAGCCGGTTGGCCAGCTGTTCTTCTCGCGCCCGTGCCGCGTCGGCGAAAGCACCGAGATTCTCGGTCATAGCGCAGAGATTAGCCGGGTGAGGCGGGGCTACGTGCTCTTCTTCGCCCGGCGCTTGCCGGAGGGGCGCAGCTTCTCCTCGGCGCCGCTCACGGCCGGCTCGCTGGACTCTTCACCCGCCGGCTCGAGGATCTCCTCGGCCTGGGTCTCGGTTTCGGCGGTCTCGTCAGCCTCGGCCGGCTCCGTTTCGTCGCCGGACTCGTCTTCGTCTGAGTCCTCGGCGGTGACGGTCTTCTTGCCACGCCGGAGCCGGCGCTTCGGCTGCTTCTCCGTCTTGGGCTTGATCGGTTTGGGCGGGGGCGGCGGCATCTCGGCGACGAACGACAGGTAGAACGCGCCGATCCCCAGCAGGGCGATCGCGGCGGCCGCCCCGTAAATGCCAAACAACCACATCCCGGCACTGTCCAGCGACAGCCAGATCTCGCTGATCGCGGCGCCCGCGATCAGCGTCCCCGCCACGATGTGGGCCACGATCGAGCCGGTCAGCAGCGTCAGCGCCAGCTGCGGCGTGCCGTACTCCGGCTTGCGGGCGCGCTTCAAGGTGGCCGCCACCGGCAGCGCGGTCACGGCGACCAGCACCCCGAGGATGATCCGCAGCACAGTGCCCAGCACGTGCGAGGTGAAGTCGGTCAGCTCCCACCAGCGGGGCAGCACGAACAAGAAGTACACAATGGCGGCGAGAGTCGAGAGCGACGCGTGCCAAACCGTGGCGACGGTGCGACTCACGCCACCTCCCCTGTTCGTCAGTAGTGAGTCAGGTGCGACCGGACCGAGGTATTGCGGTCCGGTCGCACCTGCATCGGGTGCGGAGGATAGGGGATTTGAACCCCTGAGGGCTATTAACCCAACCCGCGTTCCAGGCGAGCGCCATAGGCCACTAGGCGAATCCTCCGTCGGCAATGGTAGCGGAGACTCCCGCAGGGGCCGCGCGCTCCTCGTCCCGACCGCCGGTAGACTGCCCAGCGGACCCCGCGCGGCGTCTATCCTGTGAACTCCCCCAGGGCCGGAAGGCAGCAAGGGTCAATGGGCTCTGGCGGGTGCGCGGGGTCCCCTTACGTCTCAGGCCTTCGACGTGAAAGGCGCCCCTGTGTCGTTGCAGAACCTCAACCGTGCCGATTTGGTCGCTCAACACGAGCGTTACCAGCGCGATTACGCCGAACTGCAGGCCAAGAAGCTGACTTTGGACCTGACCCGCGGCAAGCCGGCGCCCGAGCAGCTCGACCTGGCCAACGGCCTGCTGGCACTGCCCGGGCCCGACGACTACCGCGATGACGACGGCACCGACACCCGCAACTACGGCGGCCTGCACGGTCTGCCCGAGCTGCGGGCCATCTTCGGCGAGCTGCTCGGCATCGCGGTGCCCAACCTGATCGCCGGCAACAACGCCAGCCTGGAGTTCATGCACGACGTCGTCGTCTACTCGATGGTGCACGGCGGCGTCGACTCACCGCGCCCCTGGAGCCAGGAGCCGGTCGTCAAATTCTTGTGTCCGGTGCCCGGCTACGACCGGCACTTCGCGATCACCGAGACCCTGGGCATCGAGATGATCCCGGTCCCGATGCGCGAAGACGGCCCGGACGTCGATCTGATCGAGGAACTCGTCGCCGCCGACCCGGCGATCAAGGGCATGTGGACGGTGCCGGTGTTCGGCAACCCGACCGGTATCACCTATTCCTGGGAGACGGTGCGCCGGCTGGTGCAGATGCAGACCGCCGCCCCCGACTTCCGGCTGTTCTGGGACAACGCCTACGCGGTGCACACCCTGACCACCGAGTTCCCGCACCAGATCGACGTGCTCGGGCTGGCCACCGCGGCGGGCAACCCGAACCGGCCGTACGTGTTCGCCTCCACCTCGAAGATCACCTTCGCCGGCGCCGGTGTCAGCTTCTTCGGTGGCTCGCTGGGCAACATCGCCTGGTATCTGCAGTACGCCGGGAAGCGCTCGATCGGACCGGACAAGGTCAACCAGCTGCGTCACCTGCGGTTTTTCGGCGACGCCGACGGGGTGCGGCTGCACATGCGCCGCCACCAGGAGATCCTGGCGCCCAAGTTCAAGATGGCCGCCGAGATTCTGCAGAACCGGCTCGGCGACTCCAAGATCGCGTCGTGGACCGACCCGAAGGGCGGCTACTTCATCAGCCTCGATGTGCTGCCGGGTACGGCGCGGCGCACCGTCGCGCTGGCCAAGGACGCCGGCATCGCCGTCACCGAGGCGGGCGCGTCGTTCCCGTACCGCAAGGATCCCGAGGACAAGAACATCCGGATCGCCCCGTCGTTCCCGTCCACCGACGACCTGCGCAACGCCGTCGACGGCCTGGCCACCTGCGCGCTGCTGGCCGCGGTCGAATCAATGCTGGGCTGAGCCACGGGGCCGGCCCCTCTTCTCGCGCCGAACGTGTACTCATTGCGAAAATCCAGCCGGATTTTCGCAACCATTACACGTTCGGCGACGGCGCGGGCAGCTGTATGTCCCCGCCGCAGGTAGGGCTGACATAGAGTTTGGGGAAGTTGCGTCAATGAGCCAACTGCAATGCGAGCCGGGGGCGGAGCAATGGCAATCCTGAACGGTGCCGGGGCCTGCGCACTGGCCATAAGCTTCGTCGTGCTGGGCCAGCCGCCAGCGGCGTATGCAGTGCCGGGTCCGGCGCCCGGCCCCTCTCCGGTGCAGGCCCAGGCCGATGTATTGCCGCCCAAGATGACCGAGGCACTCGACGGCTACCGGCGCGACGCCGCTGATGCCGCACTGGGCAATCCGGTGGTGTACGGCGACGGCCAGTGCTATCCGCTTATCCAGCACTACATCGAGGCGCTGGGCGTCCCCTGGCGCAACACCGACCCCAGCGGTAACGCCTTCGACCTCTACGTACATTTCCCCACCAACGGCCTGAGTCAATTCTTTGACCAGATCCCGTTCGCCGGCGGGGCGAATCAGCCGCAGGTCGGGGACATCGCCGTCTACGGCCCCGGCGGATTTGTCAGCGAACACGGACACGCCGCGGTCGTCACCGCCGTCGATCGAAACAGCTTCCCGTTCCGCTATGAGACGGCCGACCAGAACTCCGGCGGCCGGTTGTTCGTGACGTTGAACTGGCGCGACTTCAACCCCGCCTACAACACCCTGGGCTATCTGCGCCCGAAGGCGTAGCGCGCAGTCCGGCGGGCCTGCACCGCCGTCGGCCCGAGCAAGTACCCTGCTGGCGTGGCGCTCTACCGCAAATACCGGCCGGCAACGTTCGCCGAAGTGGTGGGGCAGGAGCACGTCACCGAACCGCTGTGCACCGCGTTGTCGGCGGGCCGGATCAACCACGCCTACCTGTTCTCCGGTCCGCGGGGCTGCGGCAAGACCTCGTCGGCGCGCATCCTGGCCCGCTCGCTGAACTGTGCCGAGGGGCCGACTCCCACGCCGTGCGGGACCTGCGACTCCTGCCAGGCACTGGCGCCCAACGGTGCGGGCAGCATCGACGTCGTCGAACTCGATGCCGCCAGCCACGGCGGCGTCGACGACACCCGGGATCTGCGGGACCGGGCGTTTTACGCGCCGGCCCAGTCGCGATACCGGATCTTCATCATCGACGAAGCGCACATGGTGACCACCGCGGGATTCAACGCGCTGCTCAAGATCGTCGAGGAGCCCCCCGAACACCTGATCTTCGTGTTCGCCACCACCGAGCCCGAGAAGGTGCTGCCGACCATCCGCTCGCGCACCCACCACTACCCGTTCCGGCTGCTGGCGCCGCGGACCATGCGTGAGCTGATCGGCCGGATCTGCGAGCAGGAGCGCGTCGTCGTCGACGACGCGGTGTACCCGCTGGTGATCCGCGCCGGCGGCGGCTCGCCCCGCGACACCCTCTCGGTGCTCGACCAGCTGCTGGCCGGCTCGCAGAAGGACGAGTCCGACATCAGCCACGTCCACTACCAGCGGGCGCTGGGCCTGTTGGGCGCCACCGACGTCGCCCTGATCGACGACGCCGTCGACGCGCTGGCGGCAGGGGACGCCGCCTCACTGTTCGGGGCGGTGGAGGCGGTAGTCGATGCCGGCCACGACCCGCGCCGGTTCGCCATCGATCTGCTGGAGCGGTTCCGCGACCTGATCGTGCTGCAGGCGGTTCCCGACGCGGTGGCCAAGGGCGTGGTCGACGCACCCGAAGACATCCTGGAACGGATGCAGGAGCAGGCCGCCCGGCTCGGCTCGGCCACTTTGGCCCGCTACGCCGAGGTGGTGCACGCCGGGCTGGGGGAGATGCGCGGCGCGACGGCTCCGCGGCTGCTGTTGGAGGTGGTCTGCGCCCGGCTGCTGTTGCCGTCGGCCGCCGACACCGAAGCCGCGCTGCTGCAGCGGATCGAGCGCATCGAGAGCCGGCTGGACATGTCGATCCCGGGTGCGGTCGCCCAGCCGAGCGCAGGCGCTGTGGTGCCCCCGGCCGGGTCGATGCGCCCGGGTCTCTCCTCGCCCGCGGGCTCGTCGCCCCCGGGCAAGCAGTTCACCCGCCGCTCGCAGGCTCCCGAGCCGACCGCTGCGCCCGCGCCGCCGCCGGCGGCCGACCCCACGCCGGAGCCCGAACCCGCGGCCGCCCCGGAACCCGCGGCCGCCCCGGAACCCGCGGCCGCGCCGCCAGCCGAACCCGCGCCGCCAGCCGAACCTGCACCGCCACCGCCACCGCCGCCACCGGCCGCGGCGACTCCGGGAGAACCCGACGCCGCCGCCGTGCGCGCGATGTGGAGCACGGTGCGCGACAAGGTTCGTCAGCGCAGCCGCACCACCGAGGTGATGCTGGCCGGCGCCACCGTGCGCGCCGTGGACGGCAACACCCTGGTGCTCAGCCACGAGTCGGCTCCACTGGCCAAACGGCTCTGCGAACAGCGCAACGCCGACGTCATCGTCGAGGCGCTCAAGGACGCCCTCGGGGTGAACTGGCGGGTGCGCTGCGAGGCCGGGGCCGCGCCACCGGAAGCCGCGTCGCCCGCCGCGCCCGCACCGGTCACCGCGGAGGTGGAGCGGGCAGCCGACGAGGAGGCCATGCTCGCCGAGGCGGATGCCGAGCGCTCCGACCCGGCGCCGCGCCGTGACCCCGAAGAGGCGGCCCTGGAGCTGCTGCAAAGCGAGCTGGGTGCGCGCCGCATCGGTGGCGATTGATGACGGAGTCCACCGGTTGCGCCGTCATCGGCGGCGGCCCCGCCGGCATGGTGCTCGCGCTGCTGTTGGCCCGCGCCGGTGTCGAGGTGACGCTGCTGGAGAAGCACGGCGACTTCCTGCGCGACTTCCGCGGCGACACAGTGCATCCCACCACGCTGCGGCTACTCGACGAGCTCGGATTGTGGGACCGTTTCACCAAGCTGTCGCACAGCGAGATCCACCAGGTCAGCCTCGACGTGGCGGGGCGCGGCGTCACGGTGGTCGATTTCGGGTGGCTGCGGCGCCAGCCGCACCCCTACGTCGCGATGGTGCCGCAGTGGGATCTGCTCAACCTGCTCGCCGAAGCCGCCCAACAGGAGCCGACTTTCACGCTGCGGATGCAGTCGGAGGTCACCGGCCTGCTGCACGAGAACGGCCGGGTGGTCGGGGTGCGCTACCAGGGGCCGGACGGGCCGGGTGAGCTTCGCGCCGGCCTGACGGTGGCCTGCGACGGCCGGTGGTCGATTGCGCGGCACGAGGCCGGCCTGACCTCACGCGAGTTTCCGGTGGACTTCGACGTGTGGTGGTTCCGGCTGCCGAACGACCGCGGCGCGGAGCCGACGCTGCTGCCGCGCCTCGGGCCCGGCCGGGCCGCGATCATGATTCCGCGCGAGGGCTACTTTCAGGTCGCCTACCTCGGGCTGAAGGGCAATGACGCGGCCATGCGCGCGCGCGGCATCGACGCGTTCCGCCGCGAGGTCGGCGAACTCATCCCGGAGGCCGCCGACTCGGTGGACGCACTGCGCAGCCTGGATGACGTCAAACACCTTGACGTGCGGGTGAATCGGCTGCGGCGCTGGAACGTCGACGGATTGCTGTGCATCGGCGACGCCGCACACGCCATGTCTCCGGTGGGCGGTGTCGGCATCAACCTGGCGGTGCAGGACGCGGTGGCCGCCGCCACCATCCTGGCCGAGCCGCTGCGGCAGGGGCGCGTCACCCAGCGCGATCTGGCTGCCGTGCAACGGCGCCGAGCGCTGCCCACCGTCGTCACCCAGTCGGTTCAGCGGGTGCTGCACCGCGCTCTCACACCGATCCTGCGCGGCAAAAACCTCAGCCCGCCGGCGGCTTTCGGAACGGTTTTCGCCAAACTCCCCTGGCTCTCGGCCATTCCGGCCTACCTGGTCGGCGTCGGGGTCCGACCGGAGCGGGCGCCGTCGTTCGCGCGGCGCGGCTGACTGCTCAGCCGGCCATGGTCAGGCCGCCGCTGACGCTGAGGACCTGACCGGTGATGTAGTCGGCGTACTCGGAGGCGAAGAACAGCACCGCGTCGGCGATCTGTTCGGGGGTCGCGAGCCGGCGAAACGGGATGGCCCGAATCAGCCCGTCGCGCACCTTGTCGGGAAGTGATGCGAACAGCGGCGTGTCGGTGGGGCCGGGGCACACGCAGTTGACGTTGATCTGGTGGCGCGCCAGTTCCCGGGCCAGCGACTTGGTAAAGGCGATCAGGCCGCCCTTGGTGCCGGCATAGACCGTCTCGCCCAGACTGCCGACGCGGCCGGCGTCGCTGGCGATGTTGACGATCTTCGCGGTGCGTTCGTGCGCCAGAATCGGCTCCAGAAACGCGTGCGTGAGCCGGACCGGTCCGAGAAAGTTCACCGCGACCAGGGCTTCCCACAACGCGGCGTCATTGGACATGAACGGTTCGACGCGGTCGAAACCGGCGGCGTTGACGATGATGTCCGGTGGGCCGTACGCGGCCACCGCATCGTCGCGCAACGCGGCGATCGCCGCCGGATCCGCCAGGTCGACGACGTGGGCGCTGGCCGCCGCGCCGATCCGCTCCACGGTTTCGGTCAACCCCGGCGCGTCCCGGTCGACGGCGACGACGGCCGCCCCGCGAGTGCCGAAACCCGTCGCGATCGCCCGGCCGATCCCCGAGGCCGCACCGGTCACCACCACGGTCTTGTTCTCGAAACGCATGGTTGACCTCCTAGGACGCGGGATATCCCACCACTATCGGCTCCACGTGGCAGAAAATCAACCATATGGTCGAATATTGACTCGGACGGTCGAATAACCGTAACCTCGGTTGATGGCCTTCACCGACTATGAGCAGCTGACCCTGAGCCGTCGCGACCACGGCGTCCTCCTCATCACCATCGATCGGCCGGAGAAGTACAACGCCGCCGACGAGGGCATGCACGCCGAGTTGGCCCGGATCTGGCGCGACGTCGCCGCGGACCCGGACATCCGCGTCGCGGTGATCACCGGTGCCGGCAAGGCTTTCAGCGCCGGCGGCGACCTCGCCATGGTCGAGCGGATGGCCGGTGACTACGACCGCGTCTCGCACATGCTCACCGAGATGAGCGAGCTGGTCTACAACATGATCAACTGCGACAAGCCGATCGTGTCGGCCATCAACGGTGTCGCCGTCGGCGCCGGAGCGGTGGTCGCGCTGCTCGCCGATGTGGCGATCGTCGCCGAGGACGCGCGCATCGGTGACGGCCACGTCAAGTTGGGGGTGGCCGCCGGTGACCACGCCGCGATCATCTGGCCGTTGCTGGCGGGAATGGCCAAGGCGCGCTACTACCTGCTCACCGGTGAGATGATCACCGGAATCGAAGCCGAACGAATCGGCTTGGCGGCCAAGGCGCTTCCCCGCGAAGACGTGCTGCCCGAGGCTTTGCGTGTTGCCGAGGTGCTGGCAACCGGTGCACAGCAGGCGATCCGGCTCACTAAACGCTCGCTCAACAACTGGCTGCGCAGCGCCGGGCCGATCTTCGATCAATCGGCCGCCTACGAGATGCTGACCTTTCTGGGGCCGGATGTCATCGAGGGCTACACCGCCCTTCGGGAGAAGCGTCCACCCAACTTCGGCCCCGTCGTCTAGTCGAACACCCGCAGCGCACGGTCGACGATTGCGGCACGCATCTCGGCCCGATCATCCGCGCGTGCGCCGGGTCGTAGCCATACCGACGACTGGTTCAAGATCCCGTGCAGGCACTGCAAAGCGACATCGATATTGGGACAACCGAATTCACCGGCGGCGACACCTTTCTCGACCACCCGGCGGAACACCGCGTCGTGGCGTCGGCGCATGTCCTTCATGTCGTCGCCGAAGGTGGCGGGCCACCCGCGCGGCCAGGCGAACACCGCGGCCACCTCCGGAGCGGTTTCGGTGAGTATCCGGATCTGTTCGTCGATCAGCGCCGCCAGATGATCACGGGCGCTCACCGCGCCGAGCTGCTCCTCGCGGGCGTTCAGCCGGGCCAGCACCTCCTGAGTCGTGGCCTCCAGGGCTGCGGCGACCAGGACGTCCTTGGACGGAAAGTAGTGATACAGCGTGGCCTTGGCGATATCGGTCTGTTCGGCGACGGAATCGAGATTCATTCCCTGATAGCCCGATTCGGCCAGGAGCAGCGTCGCGGTCCGGACGATCTCCGCCTTGCGGCGGTCGCGGCGCCGGGCAACACGATCCGAACCGGCGGTCCCGTTCGGGCGCTGGTTCTTGACACGTTCGGCCATCGGTCCCCTCGGCACTGAGCATGGATGTCTAAGCGACACCCCATCCTAGCCAAGTCCGGCTGAGGGTTCGGCTATTCGACCGTTCGGACGAATCTAGGGCCGATGGCGGCGACCCGCTGCGCCCGGCTGGCGCCGTGCTTGCGATCGCCGCTAGGGCCGCCACCACGGGCGCAGCGATGGGCGATCGACCTCGCCATTGCACGCCAGCACGTGATGCAGCTGAATCGCGTTGTGCTCGAAGCCCAGCCGCGAACCGGCCATATAGAGGCCCCAGACCTTCGCGGTGGCCAGGCCGACCTCGGCGACCGCCTCGTCCCAGTGCGCCACCAGATTGGCGCACCAGTCCCGCAGCGTCAGCTCGTAGTGGTGCCGGATGTTCTCGGCGTGCAACACCTCCATGCCCGCGTCCTGGATCTCGCTGATGATCCGCCCCGACCCGGCCAGCTCACCGTCGGGGAACACGTAGCGGTCGATGAAGTCGCCCGCGGTCGGGTTGGCGGTGTTGTCGCGCCGGGTGATGCAGTGGTTGAGCAGCAGACCACCGGTGCGCAGCTTGGATCTGAGGAAACCGAAGTACGCCGGGTAGTTGGCGACGCCGATGTGTTCGGTCATCCCGATCGAGGAGACCGCGTCGAACTCGGACTCGCCGACGTCGCGGTAGTCGCAGTGGCGTACTTCGGCCAGGTCGGCCAGGCCGTCCTCGGCGATCGCGCGCTGCGCCCATCGGGCCTGCTCGGCCGAGAGCGTCGCACCGATGGCGCGCACACCGTGTCGCGCCGCGTAGCGCACCATGCCGCCCCAGCCGCACCCCACATCGAGCAGCAGGTCGCCGGGGCTCAGCCGCAGTTTGTCGAAGACCAGCCGGTACTTGTTCTCCTGGGCCTGCTCCAGTGTCGCGTCCGGGGTGGGGTAGACCGCGCAGGTGTAGGTCATCGACGGCCCGAGCACCCACTCGTAGAAGGCGTTGGAGACGTCGTAGTGGTGGTGGATGGCGTCGGCGTCCCGGGTTTTGCTGTGCCGCAGGCCTTCTGCCACGCGCCGCCATCGCGGGCGGGCCTCCTGGGGCGGCGGTGCGATCGGCACCAGGTGTTCGACCCCGATCGAGCGGACGATGTTGGCCAGCACCCGCGCCGGGGGCCGCTTGAAGTGCAGTTCGTCGGCGAGCGCCTTGAGCAGGAGGTACGGATCGCCGGGATGCACGCCGTGCGCTTCCAGGTCCCCGGCGACATACGCGCGGGCCATACCCAGATCACCCGGCGCGGTGGCCAGATAGGTGGTGCCGCGCGGGGTGAGCAGGTCCAAGCCCATGGGGGCGTCGTCGGGGCCGGCGCTGCTGCCGTCGTAGGCGGTGAAACGCAGCGGCAGGTGACCGTCGGTGGCCAGGGTCTCCAGCACCTCGGCCAGGCTCAGTCGGCCGGTGCGGGTCTGCTCCTTGTACGTGGTCATCGTCGTCGTACCGCCTTGTCGTAGAGGTCCAGCAGCCGCGAGTCGGGGTCGTAGGCCCGTTTGACGGACCGATAGGTTTCACCGCCGTAGAGCTCGTCAAACTCCGCGGGGGTGTAGTAGGAGTCGGAGTACAGCGACTTGTGGCCCTCGAGTTCGCTCACCTTCGCCTCGATCAGCCGATTGGTGGCGCCCTCGGTGGCGCCGGCCGGGACCGAGGACCAGAACCCGACGTTGACGTAGGTGCGGTTGGGCCGCATCGGGTACAGCGGCCAGTCCTCGTCGGCGCGTAGCCGCAGCGGGCACAGCCACACCGGCTCGATCGGCACGTGAGCGAAGAACCAGTCCAGGAACTCCCCGCAGCGCTTGAGCGGGACCTCGATGTCCTGCACCACCCGTTCGCGCGGCGGCCGGTCGTGGCGTTTCTCGATCCGGTCGGCGATGGCGAACCGCCGGTCGTAGGAGATCAGCTTCCAGTAGAAACTGCTGCGCCGGTAGCGGCGCGGCCACCAGCGTCTCACCGAGGGGTGCTGCGCCCCGAAAGCCCGCGAGCACCAGAACCAGTCGGTGTCCCAGCGCCATAGGTAGTCGTGAATGGTCAGCCGGTCGTCTTTGATCCCCTGCTGGTGCTGGATGGAGCGGTAATAGATCTGCTGACCGGTGTAGTCGCTCACGGGACCGGGGGTATCGGTCTCGATTCCGACGCACAGGTAGCTCTCGGCGGGGGAGAACACCACCCCGTCGAGGTAGTCCACCGCTACCCCGTCGAGGCCTCCGGTGTCGATGATCCGGTCCATGGTCGCGACCAGATCATCCAGGGAATCGAACCGGATGTGCCGCAGTGCGACAAACGGCTTGACGGCCTCCAACTCGATCCGCAGCCGTGTCGAATAGCCCAGCGTGCCATAGGAATTCGGAAATGCCCGGAACAGGTCTTCGTGCTGGTCCCGGGACACCGTCAGCAGCTCGCCGGCGCCGGTGAGCACGTCCATCTCCAGCACCGATTCGTGCGGCAGCCCGTTGCGGAACGACGTCGACTCGATGCCCAGGCCGGATACCGCGCCGCCGACGGTGATCGTCTTGAGCTGCGGAACCACCAGCGGCGCGAAGCCGTACGGCAAAGTGGCGGCGACCAGGTCCTCGTAGGTGCACATGCCCGCGACGTCGGCGGTGCGGTTCGCCACGTCGACGCCGATGACACTCGTCAGACCCGAGGTGTCCAGGCCCGGCGCATCGCGTTTGGTGCGCGCCCGGAACAGATTCGAGGTCGGTTTGGCCAGCCGGACCGAGGCCGTGGCGGGAATCGCCCGGTAGCTGTCCAGCAGACGTTGCACCCCGCGCGTGTGGGATGTCGGTGCGTCAGCGGGCCGGACGGACATCACCTCCTACGCTAGCGGCGGATCGCCCGCTCTGCAGCCGACTCGCCAGGCCTATTGGGCCTGTTGCGGCACCGCCTGGCCGCTCAGGTAACCGGCGATGCCGCGGGCGACGGCGTCGGCGTAGCGTTGCCGGCCCGCCGGGCTTTCCATCAGGGCAGCGTCGGCGGGATTCTTCATGTTGCCCAGCTCGACCAGGATCGACGGGTATTCGGCCAGGTTCAGCCCGGCCAGGTCGGCGCGACCCTTCAAGCCGTCGGTGCCGATATAGGTGGCCGGCGGAATGCCCGCGGCCTGCAACTGCCCGCGCATCACCTGGGCGAACCGGACCGCGGGCCCCTCCTGCGCCGGGTTGAGCGGCGGCGCGGAGTAGTTGACGTGGAACCCGCGGCCGGCGGCCGGTCCGCCGTCGGCGTGGATGGACACGATCGCATTCGGGTGCAGGGAGTTGGCCATGGCGGCGCGCTCGTCGACGCACGGCCCCGGCCCGTTGTCGTCGCCGCGGGACATCGCGGTGCGCACCCCCGCCGCGTTGAGGGCGTGGCGGATCCGCAGCGTGGTGTCCCAGGCGAAGCTGTGCTCGGGGTAGCCGGAGTTGGTGGTGGTGCCGCTGGTCTGGCAGTTCTTGGTGCCGCCCCGGCCGTTGGTCACCTGGCGGCCGATGGCGGCGGGATCGGCGGTGCCGCTGTGCCCGGGGTCGAGGAAGACGATCATGCCGGCGATATTGCCCGGCGCCGCCGAGGACAACGGGGCGCTCGGTATGGCCGCGGCCACCACCAGGCCGGTGGCGATCGCGACGCCGACACGGGAGAGAACTGGTACGCGCACGCCGCCAAGGTAGGCCGGGGCCGACTACGCTGGGTGTTTCACACGCGCCGGGTCTTGGAGCTGATACCAAGCCGCAATCAAGTCGAGACCGCGCACAACAACGCAAGGGGAACGTCATGCAACCAGGAGGCCCGCCCGACATGTCGGCGTTGCTGGCCCAGGCTCAGCAGATGCAGCAGCGACTGCTGCAGGCGCAGCAGGAGCTGGCCGTCACCGAGGTGCACGGCGAAGCCGGCGGCGGCCTGGTCAAGGTCACCTCCAACGGCAGCGGTGAGGTGCTGGCCGTGCAGATCGACCCGAAGGTCGTCGACCCCTCCGACCTGGAAACGCTGCAGGACCTGATCGTCGGCGCGCTCGCCGATGCGTCGAAGAAAGCCCAGACCCTGGCCCAGGAGCGGCTCTCCCCGCTGGCCGGCGGCATGGGCAACGCGCTCGGCATGCCGGGGGCCTAGGTGTTTGAAGGTCCGGTCCAGGACCTCATCGATGAGCTGGGCAAGCTCCCGGGTATCGGCCCCAAGAGTGCCCAGCGGATCGCGTTCCATCTGCTGTCGGTGGAGCCCTCAGAGATCGATCGGCTCAGTGCGGTGTTGACGAAGGTGCGCGACGGGGTGCGGTTCTGCGAGGTGTGCGGCAACGTCTCGGATGCGGAGCGCTGCCGGATCTGCGGGGATCCTCGCCGGGATTTCGCCCAGATCTGTGTCGTCGAAGAACCCAAGGACGTCGCCGCCATCGAGCGCACCCGGGAGTTCCACGGCCGCTATCACGTGCTCGGCGGCGCGCTGGATCCGCTGAGCGGAATCGGGCCGGAGCAGCTGCGGGTGCGTGAGTTGCTGAACCGGGTGGGGGAGCGGATCGACGGGGTCGACGTCAACGAGGTGATCATCGCCACCGACCCCAACACCGAAGGCGAGGCGACCGCCACCTACCTGGTGCGCATGCTGCGCGACATCCCCGGCCTTTCGGTGACGCGCCTGGCCTCCGGGCTGCCGATGGGCGGTGACCTGGAGTTCGCCGACGAGCTGACGCTGGGCCGGGCGTTCACCGGCCGCCGCGCCATGGCCTAGGGCTTCCTCGCCGCGTTCCATGGCTTAGGACTTGGCCCCGCCCCGCGAGCCTGTGGTTACCGTGCTCGCTACTCGCACTTCTTCGCGCCAACTCTCCCCCGCAAGCGGGAGGTACCCCCAGGCTCGGTGAACGTGTCAGTCCCCGTCGGCAGGATCTGGCCATGGGAGAGGTCTTCATCGGCAGCGAAGCGCTGGCCCAGGGGCGCCTCACCGAGTACGAGCTGCGCCGTTGGCACCGGGCGATTTTCCGCGACGTCTATGTGCCGGCACGACATCAGCCCAGCCTGCACGACCGGGTAGAGGGGGCGTGGCTCCGTTCTGGACGGCGAGGCGTCATTGCCGGGTTAGCCGCATCGGCCCTCCACGGCGCCAGGTGGGTGGACTCCGATATCCCGATCGAACTGATCTGGCCGAATACCCGGCCACCGCGGGGCCTGATCGCCCGCGATGAAACCCTGGCCGGCGAGGAAATAACCACAGTCGCCGGCATACCGGTCACCACACCCGCCCGCACCGCCTACGACCTGGGCCGGCACCTGCCAAGAGTTCACGCGGTGGCCCGGCTCGACGCCCTCGCCCGGGCCACCCCGTTCAGCGCTGAGGATGTGCTGCTGATCGCCAAGCATCACAACGGCGCGCGCGGCTTACGAAAGCTGCGGGCGGCGCTTCCACTGGTCGATCCCGGCGCCGCCTCACTCAGGGAGTCCAGGCTGCGGTTGCGACTGATCGACGCCGGCGTGCCCGTCCCGACCACCCAGATCCCGGTGATCGAGCGGGGGTATTGGCCGTTCGCCTGGCTTGATATGGGCTGGGAGGACTACAAGGTGTCGGCCGAATACGACGGGGATCACCATCAAAAGGATCGTCAGCAGTACGTCAAAGACCACAAGCGCCAGCGCAGATTGGAAGGCCTGGGCTGGATCAACATCCGGGTCATCAACGAGGACAACTCCAGCGAGACGGTCCGCCGCGTCACCGAGGCGCTGCGATCCCGCGGCTGGCGGCCTTAGACCGGTTGCAGCACTTCGGAAATCGGTGCCCCCGCGGCGATCTTCCCCCGAGCCGTCCGCACCTGCTCCGGGATGCCCGCGCCCACCACGGCGACCAGCACACCGTCGCGCTCGTAGTAGGCCAGGAATCGGCGGCCGTCATCCTCGACCAGGTGCACGGTGTCGCCGGCCCGCGGGTGCCCGAGGCACTGAATTTTGAGGTCGTACTGGTCGCTCCAGAAGTACGGCACGCCCGCGGCGGGCGCCGCATCCAGGTTCAGCATCGCCGACACCAGGCTGCGCGCCTGCTCAGCGACGTTGCTCCAGTGCTCCACCCGGGCTTGGGAACCCGTGCCATCGCGCCAACTCGCCACATCGCCCAGCGCCCAGACGTCCGGAGCGTTGGTACGCCCGACCTCGTCGCACACGATCCCGTCGGCCACCGCGATCTCGCTGCCGGCCAGCCAGTCGCAGGCGGGCCGTGACCCGATGCCCACCACCACCAGATCGGCGGCCAACACCGAGCCGTCCGACAACGTCACCGACTCCACGCCGTCCGTCCCGGCGACGGAGGTCACGGTCACGCCGGTGCGCACGTCGACGCCTTCGTCGCGGTGCAGCCGGGTGACCAACGCGCCCAGCTGCTCGCCCAGCACGGAGGCCAGCGGGGTGGGCTGGGGTTCCACCAGCACCACACCCACCCCCGAGCTGCGCAAGCTGGCCGAGACCTCGCAGCCGATGAACCCCGCCCCGATCACCACGGCACGCCGGGCGCCCGCGGCCTGCTCCCGAAGCGCCACACAGTCGTCGAACGACCGCAGTACACAGATGCCGTCCAGCTCGCCGAACGACGGAATGCGCCGCGGCACCAGGCCGGTGGCGATCACCAGCTGGTCGTAGCGCAGCACCTCCCCGTCGGCCAGCGTGACCGTGTGGGCGGCCGCGTCGACGCCACGGGCGGCGACGCCGAGCCGCAACCCGATGCGGTGCTGCTCGTAGAACGCCGCCGGCTTCAAAGCCACGTCGTCTACCTCACCCCGCAGCATCTGCTTGGACAGCGGCGGACGGTCGTAGGGCAGATGGGCCTCGGCGCCGACGATGGTGATCGCGTCGGCATAGTCGTTGCGGCGCAATTGCTCCGCGGTACGGACCGCGGCCAGGCCGGCCCCGACGATGACGACCCCGCTCACGGCCGCGCCACCTCCACCATCTCGAAGTCGGCTTTCGCCGCACCGCAGTCCGGGCAGCTCCAGTCCTCGGGGATGTCGGCCCAGCGGGTGCCCGGGGCGATGCCGTCCTCCGGCCAACCCAGCGCCTCGTCGTACTCGAAACCGCACTGCAGGCACCGGAACAGTTTGTAGTCGTTCATGAGTTCACTCCCATCGGTTCGAAATCCAGCTTTTCGCGTACTGCACCGTCAGGGCATCCGTGGGCGGCCATCAGGCGGCCGCCCCGTACCGCGCCAGGACCTTCGCCCGCACACGCGGCTGGATGTTGGCCCGGGTGATGTCACCGGCGTAGTGCTCCAGCACCCGGTGGTCCATCAGCTTGCGCCACACCGGCGGGAAGTAGGTCACCCCAATGAGCGCTCCATATCCGGCCGGCAGGTTCGGCGAGTCCTCGAAGCTGCGCAGCGTCTGGTAGCGCCGGGTCGGGTTGGCGTGGTGGTCGCTGTGCCGCTGCAGGTGGTAGAGGAACAGGTTGGTCACCATGTGGTCGGAGTTCCAGCTGTGCTGCGGGGTGCAGCGCTCGTAGCGGCCGCCGGCCTGCTTCTGACGCACCAGGCCGTAATGCTCCAGGTAGTTCACCGACTCCAGCAGCGACGAGCCGTACAAAGCGTTGATCAGCAGGTAGGGGATCAGTGCGACACCGAACACCGCGATCATCACGCCCCAGAACAGCACCGACATCGCCAGCGCGTTGATCACGTCGTTGCCCCACCAGGTGCGCGGGTTCCAGGGGTTCTTGCCGGTACGACGGATCCGCGCCGCCTCCAGCTCCCACGCCGAGCGGATGCCGCCCCAGGTGCTACGCGGCAGGAACTCCCAGAACGTCTCGCCGAAACGCGCCGACGCCGGGTCCTCCGGGGTGGCCACCCGCACGTGGTGGCCACGGTTGTGCTCGACGTAGAAGTGTCCGTAGCAGACCTGCGCCAAGGTGATCTTGGACAGCCACCGCTCCAGCGAGTCCCGCTTGTGGCCCAATTCGTGAGCGGTGTTGATGCCCACCCCGGCCACCGTGGCCGCCGACATCGCCACACCGATTTTGCCCAGCCAGCCCAGCGACCCGTCGAAGCCGAGCCAGCCCAGGTCCGAGGCGGTGAACAGGTAGGCGCCCAGGATGGCGCTGGCGTACTGCAGCGGGATGTAGGCGTAGGTCGCGTACCGGTAGTACTTGTCGTTCTCCAGGGCGGGCATCACCTCATCCGGCGGGTTCTGCCCGTCGGCCCCGACCCACAGGTCCAGCACCGGCAGGATCACGTAGAGCAGGATCGGCCCGATGTACAACGGCAGCTGCGCCGCGGTCTGCCAGCCGGCCTGGTTCATCGCCCACACCAGCGGCAGCACCAGGAACATCATGGTGGGCACGAACAGGCCCAACAGCCACAGGTGTCGTTTCTTGTCGTGCCAGATTTTTGGCTTGTCACTCAGTTCGGTGTTCATGTCGCCGACGTTAGGTATCGGCGCCCACTCGCCGCTCGTCCCGCGAAACCGGAATTCGGCCGGCTATTCGTCTTCGGGAGACAACACGGCGGCGCCGTACCACTGACAGAGCAGCAGCGCGATCTCAACGTCGAGCCGATCCTCGGTGATCGGGCGGCCGCGACGTTCGATCGCGCGCTGGACGCGGTACTTCATCGTGTTGACGTGGAAGTGCAGCTGCTCGCCGGCCGCCTTGAAGCTGGAACCGGTCCGCAGGAACACCCGCAGCGTGTCGCGCAGCCGCTCGTCGCCGTCGGTCGCGCAGGCCAGCGGGCCGAGGATTTCGCCGACCCAGGCTCGTGCGGCGGCCACGTTGTCACCGCCGAGCAGTGCCGCGGCCGACAGTCCCGGATCGCTTGCCGCGCTGACCCGGACCGAGCCGGAGGCTACTGCCAGGGTGTGGGTGGCCAGCGCCTGCTGATGCGACCGGCGGAAGCCCTGCACTCCGGGCAGCGGATTACCGATCGCCACCCAGGGCTCATCGGCCTGCGCGCAGGACCGGATCTGTTCCACCGCCTCGGCACCGGCATTCGACGCCAACGGAATCCAGGCCCACCCGGTGGCGCTGTCAGCGGGGATGAACAGCGGTGCACCCTGCCCGGCAACCGATTCGGCGAGTTGCTTGATGAAACCTTCGGCGGCCGCGAGCTTGTCGCCGCCAGCCTCGGGGTACCACACGACGAGTGCCACGTGGGTTCGCCGCAGCGGATAGCGGATCGCGGCCGTCATGGCGTCGACGTCCAAGCTGTCCCCGGTCAGGATCTCTCGGACCCGCAAGGCGCGCACCGCGTTTCGGCTTTCCAGCCAGCGTTCGCGCTCGGCCTGGTAGACGGCCGACACCTGTTGCGACATCTCGTCGATGTAGCCGAACATCAGTGTCGACATCTCCCCGAGCACATCCAGCCGTAGATCGGGATCCAGGTCGGCGGAACGGATCTCCTCCAGCACCACCCGCAGCGCCATTGAGTGGCCCAGCCGGTAGCCCCGTACCAATGCGTTCACCGGCACCCCGCGCTGCGCCAACCGGCGGGCGTGCTCCAAAGCGACGGGCGGCGCGGCGACGTCGGCCACCGGGATGTTGTGCCGGATCGCCGAGAAGTAGGTTTCGACGTTCGCCGTCACGGTTTCGTGCAGCAGCTGCAGCAGCGACGAGTCCGCGGTCAGGTCCGGCGACTCCTTGGCCACCAGTGCCTCGATGACTGCGGTGGTATCGGCCAGGCGATCGTAGAGCCGCTGGGAGATTCCGATCGCCGCGTCGGCAACGGTGCTCGGATCGGTCATGGTCGCAAACGTAGTCAGGCGCGCCGCGGCGCGCTCAGTCTTTCGGCGCGCAGCATCTCGACTTCGGGAAGCTCCAGCGGCGCCAGGTCGCCGACCACCTTCGACAGCAACAGGTCGGCCAGTTGCGGGTTGCGGGCCAGGCACGGCCCGTGCAGATAGGTGGCGACCACGCTGCCCTGCACGGCGCCGTCGTGTCCGTCGCCGGTCCGGTTCCCGGCGCCCTTGGTCACCGCGCTCAACGGTGTTGCCGAAGGCCCCAGCACGGTGCCGCCGCGGTGGTTCTCGAAGCCGGTCAGCGGCTGCGTCAGTCCCGCCAGCAGCGGGGTGCCGACCACTTCGCCGATAGTGCGCGTGTCCTGCGGTGCGGTGGTGACATCGAGCAGCCCCACCCCGTCGACGCGTTCCCCGGCAGAGGTCTCATACCAGTGCCCGAGCACCTGGATGGCCGCGCAGATCGCCAGCACCGGCGCCCCGCGCTCGGCGGCACGCTGCAATCCCGGATACCGGATCAGGTGCCGGGTGGCCAGCCGCTGCGCGTAGTCCTCGGCGCCGCCCAGGGTGTAGAGATCGAGTGATTCCGGTACCGGGTCGGCCAGGGTGATCTCGACGATCTCGGCGGCGATACCGCGCAGCAGCAGGCGCTGCCGTAGCACCACCGCGTTGCCGCTGTCGCCGTAGGTGCCCATCACGTCGGGCAACACCAGCCCGATCCGCACCGTCATGACGAAAGCCTCCGCTGCAGTGCCAGGAACGCGGTGTAGTTGGCGACCACCTCCACCCGCCCGGGCGGGCAGGACGCGATGGCCGCGCAGGTGTCGTGCACCAGGGTGTGTGACACACCGGCGTAGCCGAGCCGCACCGCCAGGTCGGTGCCGCGCTCCCCGGCGGCCACCACCGGAACCCCTTCGAAGTGCTCGAAGCGCACATCCCACAGCCAGGACAGGTCCTCGCCGTCGGGCACCTGCCCGTTGACGGCGATCACCACCCCGCCGGCCTGGTGGTCGACCATCGACAGCGCTTCTTGCCAGCCGGCCGGGTTCTTGGCCAGCAGCATCCGCACCGTGTGCTGGCCGACCTGCACGCTGCGGTAGCGCCCGGCCACCTCGTCGACGGCGCATACGGCGGCCACCGCTTTGACCGGGTCGGCGCCGAGCGCGACGGCGGCGGCGACGGCCTGGGCGGCGTTGCCGCGGTTGACGTTTCCGGGAAGCGACAGGCGCATCGGCAGCACCAGCCCGTCGGGTCCGTACAGCGAGTCGTCGTCGAACCACCACTGCGGGGTGGGCCGGGCGAAGTCGCATCCGGTCGAGCGCCAGTGCTCGTCGCGGCGGTCGATCACCTCGCCACTGCGCGGGCAGCTGACCGAGTCACCGGCCCAGCCGCCGCCCGCGGCGACCCACACCACGTTGGGGGAGTCGTAGGCGGCCGAGGTCATCAGCACGTCGTCGCAGTTGGCGACGACCACCGTCTGCGGATGTCGGGCGAGCCCGGTGCGCAGTGCGCGTTCCACGGCGTTGATCTCACCGACCCGGTCCAGCTGGTCGCGAGACAGGTTGAGCAGCACGACCACGGCCGGCGAGACCGCATCGGCCACGTGCGGCACGTGCATCTCGTCGACCTCGAGCGCCGCGCGCTGTGCGGTGCGGTCGGCGGCCAGCGCCGCCACCAGCCCGGCGTCCATGTTGGCGCCTTCGGCGTTGGTGGCGACCGGGCCCAGGTCACGCAGCGCGGCGGCGACCATGCGGGTGGTGGTCGACTTGCCGTTGGTGCCGGTGACGACGACGGTGCGCCGTCCGGTGCCCAGCTGACGCAGGATCGAGCGGTCCAGTGTCATCGCGACCAGGCCGCCGATCATCGCGCCGGCGCCGCGGCCGGTGACCCGCGACGCCCATCGGGCGCTCGCTCCGGCGGCCAGCGCGAGGCGTCCACGGGCGGTGATCACGGCGTGAGTTTAGGGCGATCACAAGCGCGGCGCTTGCGCCGGGCGCAGTGGGTCGCCCTCAGGGACTTAAGTTCACGACACGGGCCGGGGCGACCGGGCTTCGTCACCCCGGCGTGCCATTCTCATGGCATGAGTGCGCTGTGGGGGCGCCCGGCCCGCGATCCCGGCGACGGCTGGGTCGTCGTCGACGTCGAGACGTCGGGGTTTCGGCCCGGCCAGGCCCGGGTGCTCAGCGTCGCCGCCCTGGCACTGGACGCCGACGGCCGGATCGAGCGGTCGGCCTCCAGCCTGGTCAACCCAGGCACCGACCCCGGCCCCACCCATGTGCACGGACTCACCGCCGAGATGCTGGCGGGCCAGCCGCGGTTCGCCGACGTCTTCGACGAGGTCGCCGAGCTGCTGGCCGGGCGCACCCTGGTGGCGCACAACGTGGCCTTCGATTACACCTTCCTGGCCGTCGAAGCCGAGATGGCCGGCGCCGAACTGCCCGTCGACTCGGTGATGTGCACGCTGGAATTGGTCCGGCGCCTGGACCTGGGGCTGGCCAACCTGCGGCTGCAAAGCCTCGCCGCGCACTGGGGCATCGTCCAGACCCGCGCGCACGACGCGCTCGACGACGCCCGGGTGCTGGCCGGGGTGCTGGAGCCGGCGCTGCAGCGGGCCCGGGAACGGGACGTCTGGCTGCCGGTGCGGCCGGTCACCCGCCGCCGGTGGCCCAACGGCCGGATCACCCACGAAGAGCTGCGGCCGCTGAAGGCCCTGGCGTCGCGGATGCCGTGCGCCTACCTCAACCCCGGCCGCTACGTGCGGGGCCGCCCGCTGGTGCAGGGCATGCGGGTCGCGCTGTCGGCGGAGTGCAGTCGCACCCACGAGGAACTCGTCGAACGCATCCTGCATGCCGGGCTGGCCTACAGCGACGTCGTCGACACCAACACCTCACTGGTGATCTGCAACAACGACCACGCCGAGCAGGGCAAGGGCTACCAGGCGCGTGAACTCGGCGTGCCGACCGTCACCGACGCGCACTTCATGGCGTGCGTCGACCGGGTCGTCCAAGGCACCGGCATCGAGCAGTTCGCCGACGCCGGGTTGGCCGGCGAGCAGATCTCGCTGTTCTGAGCGCAGCCCGTTTCTTAGGGCACCGTCGCCCCATCTGCCCCAGCTGTCACGAGCGGGAAGGCGCATCGCTTGTGCCCGCCTTTGAGCGACAACGTGCGTTAGGTCGACCGCCCACCCCGGCGCCCGCACTGACATAACCTCGGTTGTCGCTCATAGGCGGGCAACAACCACGTGCCGACCTCGCGGTTGCTGGTGGGGCCGGAGTTATCCGCGGGACTCAGCCCAGCCGGGCCGCCCGGTTCACCGCGGAGACCACCGCGCGCAGCGACGCCGTGGTGATCGACGGCGCGATCCCGACGCCCCACACGGAGTTTCCGCCTATGGATGCCTCCACGTACGCCGCGGCTTGAGCTTCCTCGCCGGCGCTCATCGCGTGCTCGGAGTAGTCCAGCACGTGCACATGCACGTCGACCTGGGCCAGCGCGTCGACGAACGCGGCCAGCGGGCCGTTGCCCGCGCCGGCGATCTCGGTCTCCACCCCGTCGACCAAGACCGTGGCCTCGATGCGGTCGGTGCCGTCGTCGGTTTCGGCGGCGATCACCCGCTGCCGCATCCGCTCCAGCGGCCGCACCGGGTTCAGGTACTCGTCGGCGAACGCGTCCCACATCTCCTTCGGGGTGACCTCGCCGCCTTCGCCGTCGGTCAGGTGCTGGATCACCTTGGAGAATTCGATCTGCAGCCGCCTCGGCAGCACCAGCCCGTGGTCGGTCTTCATCACGTAGGCCACGCCGCCCTTGCCGGACTGCGAGTTGACCCGGATCACCGCCTCATACGTGCGGCCCACATCGCGCGGGTCGATCGGCAGGTACGGGACCTGCCAGAGCATGTCGTCGACATCGGAGTCGGCGGCATCCGCGTCGACCTTCATCTGGTCCAGGCCCTTGTTGATGGCGTCCTGGTGGCTGCCGGAGAACGCCGTATAAACCAGGTCGCCGCCATAGGGGTGGCGCTCGGGGACGTTGAGCTGGTTGCAGTACTCCACGGTGCGGCGGATCTCATCGATGTTGGAGAAGTCGATCTGCGGGTCCACCCCGCGGGAGAACAGGTTCAACCCGAGCGTCACCAGGCAGACGTTGCCGGTGCGTTCGCCGTTGCCGAACAGGCAGCCCTCGATCCGGTCCGCCCCGGCCTGGTAACCCAATTCCGCTGCGGCGACGGCAGTTCCGCGGTCATTGTGCGGGTGCAAGCTCAGGATGACCGAGTCGCGCCGCTTCAGGTTGCGGTGCATCCACTCGATCGAGTCGGCGTAAACGTTCGGGGTGGCCATCTCCACGGTGGCCGGCAGGTTGAAGATGATCGGCGAATCGGGCGATGGCTTAATCACATCGCCCACCGCGTCACATACCTCTTTGGCGTACTCCAGCTCGGTGCCGGTGTAGGACTCCGGGGAGTACTCGTAGCGCCACCGGGTGCCCGGATGCTTGGCCTGTTCCTCCAGGCATTTGCGGGCCCCGTTGACGGCGATCTGCAGCACCGCGGCCCGGTCGGCTTTGAACACCACCCGGCGCTGCAGGACCGAGGTGGAGTTGTAAAAGTGCACGATCACGTTCTTGGCGCCGTCGCACGCTTCGAAGGTGCGCTCGATCAGCTCGTCGCGGCACTGGGTCAGCACCTGGATGGTGACGTCGTCCGGGATCGCACCGGACTCGATGATCTCGCGGACGAAGTCGAAGTCGGTCTGGCTGGCCGAGGGGAAGCCGACCTCGATCTCCTTGTAGCCCATGGCCACCAGCAGGTCGAACATGCGGCGTTTGCGGGCCGGGCTCATCGGGTCGATCAGCGCCTGGTTGCCGTCGCGCAGGTCCACCGCGCACCACAGCGGTGCCTTGTCGATGACGGTGTCCGGCCAGGTGCGGTCTTTGAGGGTGACGGGCTCGACTTCTTCGGCGAAGCTGCGGTAGCGCTGCACCGGCATCGCCGAGCCGCGCTGCTGATTCCAGGGGGGCTGGCCGGGGCTGGGCGGCCCGGCGGGTTTGGTGATGGGGCGCCCCGAAGTGAAGGAGTCGGCGCTGGAGAAAGTAGTCACGGTGATTGCTCCGGGTTTGTCAGAGGGACCTGAAGACCGGCGCATCGCGAACACCCGCGACGGGAGGCCGGTCTGGATCAGACCCCGTCGCGGCGTCCGAGAAGGAGCACCCGCTGCACGTCGGCCAGTTTAGCGCGGCAAAGGCGCCACGGCGAAAACGGCAGACCTTGGTCGGGCGAAGCCGCGCCGGTAGCGAAGCCGCCATCCTGCTGGCGTGAGCGCGGCGAGGACGACCCCGTATCCTGATTGTCGGCCCAAAACCCCGTGGACGTAGAAGGGACAGCCGTGGCGCTCGTCGTGCAGAAATACGGCGGATCGTCGGTGGCCGACGCCGACCGGGTCCGCCGCGTCGCCGAGCGCATCGTCGAGACCAAGAACGTCGGCGACGACGTCGTCGTGGTCTGTTCGGCGATGGGCGACACCACCGATGACCTGCTGGACCTGGCCCAACAGGTCTGCTCGTCCCCACCGGCCCGAGAGCTGGACATGTTGCTCACCGCCGGCGAGCGGATCTCTAACGCCCTGGTGGCGATGGCCGTCGAGGAGCTGGGCTGCCAGGCCCGCTCGTTCACCGGCTCGCAGGCCGGGGTGATCACCACCGGCGTGCACGGCAAGGCCAAGATCATCGATGTCACCCCGGGCCGGCTGCAGGCCGCGCTCGGGGAGAACCAGGTGGTGATGGTCGCCGGCTTCCAGGGCGTCAGCCAGGACACCAAAGACGTCACCACGTTGGGCCGCGGCGGCTCGGACACCACCGCGGTGGCGCTGGCCGCCGCGCTCAACGCCGACGTCTGCGAGATCTACACCGACGTCGACGGCATCTTCAGTGCCGACCCGCGCATCGTGCCCAACGCCCAGAAACTGGACAAGGTCACCTTCGAGGAGATGCTCGAACTGGCCGCGTGCGGCGCCAAGGTGCTGATGCTGCGCTGCGTGGAGTACGCCCGCCGCTACCACCTGCCCATTCATGTCCGGTCCTCCTACTCGGACAAGCCCGGCACCATCGTTTCCGGATCGATCAAGGACATCCCCATGGAAGACGCCCTCCTGACCGGAGTTGCCCACGACAAGAGCGAAGCCAAGGTGACCGTGGTCGGCATTCCCGACCTGCCCGGCTACGCGGCGAAGATCTTCCGCGCCATTGCCGACGCCGACATCAACATCGACATGGTGTTGCAGAACGTCTCCAAGGTCGAGGACGGCAAGACCGACATCACCTTCACCTGCCCGCGCGACAACGGGCCCGCCGCGGTGGCGATGCTGGAGTCCCGCAAGAGCGAGATCGGCTTCACCGAGGTGCTCTACGACGACCATGTCGGCAAGGTGTCGCTGATCGGTGCCGGGATGCGCAGCCACCCGGGCGTCACGGCCACCTTCTGCGAGACGCTGGCCGACAACGGCGTCAACATCGACCTGATCTCCACCTCGGAGATCCGGATCTCGGTGCTGGTGGCCGAATCGGACCTGGACAAGGCCGTGGTCACGCTGCATCAGGCGTTCGGCCTCGGCGGCGACGAGCAGGCGACGGTGTACGCCGGGACGGGACGCTGAGATGGTCGCATTAGGCGTAGTCGGTGCCACCGGCCAAGTCGGCCAGGTGATGCGCAACCTGCTGGAAGAACGCAACTTCCCCGCCGATCAGCTGCGGTTCTTCGCCTCGGCGCGCTCGGCCGGGCGCAAGCTGGAGTTCCGCGGCGCTGAGATCGAGGTCGAGGACGCCGAGACCGCCGACCCGACCGGCCTGGACATCGCACTGTTCTCCGCCGGCGGCGCGATGTCGAAGGTGCAGGCGCCGCGCTTCGCCGCCGCCGGGGTGACGGTGATCGACAACTCCTCGGCCTGGCGCAAAGACCCCGACGTGCCGTTGGTGGTCTCGGAGGTGAACTTCGACCGGGATGTGCGCGGGGTGTCCTTGAAGAAGGGCATCATCGCCAACCCGAACTGCACCACGATGGCCGCGATGCCGGTGCTCAAGCCGCTGCACGACGAGGCGGGCCTGACCCGGCTGATCGTGTCGACCTACCAGGCGGTTTCGGGCAGCGGCGTGGCGGGGGTGCAGGAGTTGGCCGGGCAGGTGCGCGCGGTCGCCGACGGCGCCGAGCAGCTGGTGCACGACGGCGGCGCAGTCGACTTCCCGGCGCCGAACAAGTACGTCGCGCCGATCGCCTTCAACGTGGTCGCCCTGGCCGGCAGCTACGTCGACGACGGTTCCGGTGAAACCGACGAGGACCAGAAGCTGCGGTCCGAGAGCCGCAAAATCCTCGGCATCCCAGACCTTTTGGTGAGTGGTACCTGCGTTCGGGTGCCGGTGTTCACCGGGCACTCGCTGTCGATCAATGCCGAGTTCGCCCGGCCGATCTCGCCGGAGCGGGCCACCGAGTTGCTGAAGGCAGCACCGGGTGTGACGGTGACCGATGTGCCCACCCCGCTGGCTGCCGCCGGCGCCGACGACTCCCTGGTGGGTCGGATCCGGGTCGACCCCGGTGCGCCCGACGGGCGCGGCCTGGCGTTGTTCGTCTCCGGGGACAACCTGCGTAAAGGGGCCGCGCTCAACACGATTCAGATCGCCGAGCTGCTGGCTGCGTCTTCCGGGGCCTGACCCCGCTCCGAGGCGCCGAACGTGCACCGGCTGCGAAAAACCGCGCGGAATTTCGCAATGGTTGCACGCTCAATGGGAGCCATCGCGCTGTTGGTCTGCCCGCCCGCACATGCCGAACCGCCCGCGCCGATCCCGCGTCCGGTGCTGTGGCCGCTGGCCGAGGGTCAGGTGGTCCGGATCGGGCCGAGCGCTGGAACCGGCACGCTCACCGGTGATTACGGCATCGGCGCGACCGATCTGTGCGAGTTCATGGAGTTCCCCACCGCGGTGCTGCAGATCTGCGGGGACAGCTTCGCCGGCCAAGGTGTCGGGTTCGGCGGCTGGTATTCCCCGATCGCGCTGCGGCTCGACCCGGACTCGGTCGACGACCCCGCCGGGGTGCGCTACACCGGGGTGATCGGGGTGGACAGACCGCTGCTGGCCGACCCGTCACCGGCCGGCAGCACGCAGTTGCCGGCCGGGATCGTGTCGATCAACCGGACCAACTACCTGATGGTGACCACCGCCACGATGCTGGTGCCCCAGACCTCACGTCTGGTGAAAGCCGATCCGGTGCAACCGGCTTGGCAGACGGTACCGGGTTCGGTACGACCGGCCTCCTATCAGGATTTCGGCCAATCCCAGATCAGCGGCTACTACGACCCGGTTCCGACACCGGACTCGGTCACCGGCTGGGTATACCTCGTCGCCAACAACTTCGACCGCAGCGCGTCGGTGACGCTGTACCGGGTCGCTCCGGAGGCGTTCACCGACCGGTCGGCCTGGCAGGGCTGGGCGGCCGGCAACGGCTGGGGGCATAAACCCACACCGTTATGGAACGACCAGATCGGCGAGCTGAGCCTACGCCAGGTCGACGGCAAGCCGGTGCTGTCCTACTTCAACGGGACCACCGGGAACATGGAGGTCCGGGTGGCCTACGAGCCGACCGGGCTGGGCACCGCGCCGGTGACCACGGTGGTGCAGCACACCGAGTGGCCGGACGCGCCGGTGCCCGTGGAGACCCTGCCCTCACCGTTCGACAACCGGCTGGCCCAGCCCTACGGCGGCTACATCTCACCGGGCTCGACGCTGGACGAGCTGCGGGTGTTCATCAGCCAGTGGAACACCGAGCCGCATCACCGGGCGCCGTACCGGGTGATCCAATTCGCTGTCAATCCGTTCAAGCCGTGGTCAGCGCCTTGAGCTCATAGCGGACGCATAGCCGGCACCTAGCGATGCCGGGCGATTGTTCGCGCACCATGTCAACCATGAGCGAAACACCTGAAACCACCCAGCCCCCGGCCGTGCCGCCCCGCGCGGTCGAGCCCAAGCCGTACTGGGTCTACCGGCTCGCCGCCTGGGTCGCCATCGTCGCCGGGATCGTCTTCATCGTCTCGTCGATCTTCTTCGCCGGCGTCTATGCCAGCGGCGGCATGCGTGGTCACCACTGCCACCACAAACACCACGGGCCTCACCACGGCGCGATGTTCCACAAGGGGTTCCACCATGGCCCGCACCGCGGGCCGGGCCCGATGATGCCGGGTCCGGAACGACCTGGGCCCGGCGAGCTGCCGCCGTCGGTCACCCCGTCGCCGCCGCCCCCGCCCGGCCGGTAGCCGGTCCGGCCACCAGCAAACCAGCCGCCGCCTCAAAGGGCGGCGGCTGGCCTGGTTCTCAGGCATGATTACGGGATATGACCGAGACACCCGCACCCAAACCGGCGCCGCCACCGCCACCGCCTCCGCCGCCACCGGCCAAACCGAACCGGCTGTTTCAGGTAGCAGCATGGGTGGTGATCATCGCCGGGACCGTGTTCGTCGCCGCGGTGATCTTCTGCGCAGGCACCTACCTCAGCGATAGCGGTTGGCACGGACACCGTCACGGGCCATGCATGATGCATCACGGTCCGCCGATGGGCCCGGGCTTCGGGCCCGCCGGTCCGGGTAACGAACCGGGTTGGCCCGGCTTCCGTCCCGCCGGTCCCGGTAACGGGCCGGGCGGACCGGGCGTCCCGCCGCCCCCGCCGCACCGTTAGTCGTTCCCAGCACACCAACGCCCCACGATCCCAAGGGGATTCGCGCGGGTCTGTTCCGGTTGCGCCGACCTGAAATGGAGATACACCGATGACCGAGCACCACACCACCACCGAGGCCGGTGCTCCGGCGCCGAGTGACAGCGACGCACTGACGGTCGGCCCGGACGGCCCGATCCTGCTGCAGGACCATTACCTGCTCGAACAGATGGCGATGTTCAACCGGGAGCGCACGCCGGAACGCCAGCCGCACGCCAAGGGCGGCGGAGCGTTCGGCCGCTTGCAGGTGACGGCGGACGTCAGCGCCTACACCCGCGCCGCGGTATTCGCGCCGGGCGCCGAAACCGAACTGCTAGCCCGGTTCTCCACCGTCGCCGGCGAACGCGGCAGCCCCGACACCTGGCGCGACGTGCGCGGCTTTGCGCTCAAGTTCTACACCGCCGAGGGCAACTTCGACATCGTCGGCAACAACACCCCGATCTTCTTCTTCCGCGACCCGATGAAGTTCCAGCACTTCATCCGGTCCCAAAAGCGTCTGGTGGCAAGCAATCTGCGCGACCACCACATGCAGTGGGATTTCTGGACGCTCAGCCCGGAATCGGCGCATCAGGTGACCTATCTGATGGGTGACCGGGGTCTGCCGAAATCCTGGCGGCACATGAACGGCTACGGCAGCCACACCTACAGCTGGGTCAATGCCGCCGGCGAGATCTTCTGGGTCAAGTACCACTTCATCAGCGATCAGGGCGTCGAGTGCCTCACTCAGGACGAGGGGGAGCGGCTCGCAGGCGCCGACGCCGACTACCACCAGCGCGATCTGTACGACGCGATCGAACGCGGCGAATACCCCAGCTGGTCGGTGAAGGTACAGATCATGCCGTTCGAGCAGGCGAAGACGTACCGGCTCAACCCGTTCGATCTCACCAAGGTGTGGCCGCACGCCGACTATCCGCTGATCGACGTCGGACGCTTCACGCTGGACCGCAACGTGTCCGACTACCACGCCGAGATCGAGCAGGCGGCGTTCGAGCCCAGCAACACCGTGCCCGGCACCGGCCTGAGCCCCGACAAGATGCTGCTGGCTCGCGGCTTCTCCTACGCCGACGCCCATCGTGCCCGGATCGGGACCAACTACAACCAGTTGCCGGTCAATGCACCGAAAACGGAGGTGCACGCCTACTCCAAGGACGGCGCCATGCGGTTCCGCAACGCGAGTGACCCGGTGTACGCGCCGAACTCGGTCGGCGGCCCGGTGGCCGACCCGGCCCGCGCCGCCGAGGTGCGCTGGCACGCCGACGGAGACATGGTGCGCGCCGCGTACACACTGCGCGAAGACGACGACGACTTCGGCCAGGCCGGAACCCTGGTTCGGCACGTCTACGATGATGATCAGCGAAAGCGACTGGCCGACAACATCATTGGACATGCTTCCAACGGAGTGCGGGAGCCGGTGCTGTCGCGGGTGTTCGAGTACTGGCACAACGTCGATCCGGACCTGGGCCGCGCCGTGGAGGCGGGGGTGCGGGCCAACCTTGCCTGACGGGCGGGCCGTCGTCCTGGCATGATCGAGCCATGAGTATCAAAGTCGTTTTCGCCACCGAGTCGACAGCGACCGGCGGTGGTCGAGACGGCCACGTCCGCTCCGCGACCGGCCGCATCGACCTGGACACCCGCCCGCCGCGCGAGCTGGGCGGCAACGGTGAGGGCACCAACCCCGAGGAATTGTTCTCCGCGGGCTACGCGGCGTGTTTCCTGGGCGCGCTGCGCCTGGTGGCGCGCCGGTCCGCCGTCGCGCTCGACGACGCCACCAACGTCACCGTCCAGGTCGCCCTGGGTAAGGACGCCGCCACCGAAGAATTCGGCCTGACCGGAACCATCATTGGGAATCTGCCGGGGCTGTCGCAGGCCATCGCCGACGACCTGATGGCGCAGGCCCACGAGGTGTGCCCGTACTCGCGCGTCACCCGCGGCAACGCCGACTTCATCGTGTCGGCGACGGTGTAGCGTGCGGGCCGCCGCGGCATTGGTGGTGGCGACCGGTCTGGGGCTCGCAGCTGCCCCGGCGGTCACGGCACGGCCCTCCGACCCGGGCGTGGTGTCCTATGCGGTCCTGCCGAAAGGGTCGATCGGAAACATCGTCGGCGCCCCGATGGGTTGGGAAGCCGTGTCCGGGGCGCCGTTCCAGGCGTTCTGGGTCGACGACCCGGCCTGCAACAACTGGGCCGACATCGGCCTGCCCGAGGTCTACAACGATCCCGACCTGGCCTCCTACAACAGTGCGGTGACCCAGACCTCGGCCACCGACCAAACCCATTTCGTCAAACAGGCGGTCGGGGTGTTCGCCACCGAGACCGCTGCGGAGCGGGCTTTCCACCGGGCGACCGACCGCACGACCGGGTGCTCGGGTCGCACCACGGCGATGCACCTGGACAACGGCGCCACGCAGGTGTGGGCGTTCGAGGGCGGGCCGGCCGCCGCGGCCGACGCCGGCTGGACCAAGCAGGAGGCCGATACCGATCGCCGCTGTTTCAACCAGACCCGCCTGCGGGCCAACGTGCTGTTACAGGCCAAGGTCTGCCAGTCCGGCAACGCCGGGCCGGCGGTGAACGTGCTGGCCGGGGCGATGCAGAACTCCCTGGGCCAGTAAACGGCGGTCAACTTGTCGGGCGACTCCGGTAGCGTCGGGGAAATCAACAGGCGGAGGGGTTGATATATGGGGCTCGTCGCGGCGACACCACTGTCCCGCGCCGATGACCCGCGCCCCCACGCGGATGAACTGTGCGGGGCCGCCGAAGCCGCCGAGTACATCGCTGTTCGCTGCCTCACCGATGCACCGCTGGGCCGGGTGGGCCTGGAGATCGAGGCGCACTGCTTCGATCCGGCCGATCCGCTGCGCCGCCCCGGTTGGGCCGAGATCGGCGAGGTGCTGACGTCGCTGCCGGTGTTGCCGGGCGACAGTCGGGTCACCGTGGAACCCGGTGGCGCGGTGGAACTGTCCGGCCCGCCGCTTCCGGGTGCCCTCGCCGCGATCGAGGCGATGGCCGCCGACCAAGCGGTGCTGCGCTCGGCGTTCGCCGACGCCGGGCTGGGGCTGGTGCCCCTCGGCGCCGACCCGCTGCGTCCGGCGAGTCGGGTCAACCCCGGCGCGCGCTACGCGGCGATGGAGCAGTTCTTCGCCGCCAGCCACACCGGCTCGGCCGGCGCGGCGATGATGACGTCGACGGCCTCGGTGCAGCTCAACCTCGATGCCGGACCGCGGTCGCGCTGGGCCGACCGGGTGCGGCTGGCGCACGCGCTGGGCCCGACCATGGTCGCGATCGCCGCGAACTCCCCGCTGTTGGGCGGGGAATTCTCCGGCTGGCGCTCCACCCGGCAACGGGTGTGGAGCCGGCTGGACTCGGCGCGCTGCGGTCCCGTCCTGGGTCTGGACGGCACCGATCCCGCCGCGGACTGGGCGCGCTATGCGCTCAAGGCGCCCGTGATGCTGGTGCATGCCCCGGAGGCCAGCCCGGTCAGCCGTTACGTGCCGTTCGCCGACTGGGCCGACGGCCGGGTGCGCCTCGGCGGCCGTCGCGCCGGGGTCAAAGACCTCGACTACCACCTGACCACCCTGTTTCCGCCGGTGCGCCCGCGAGGGTGGCTGGAGATCCGCTACCTCGACAGCGTCGGTGATGCACTGTGGCCGGCCCTCGTCTTCACCCTGGCCACCCTGCTCGACGACCCGGTCGCCGCCGACGCCGCCGCCGACGCGGTCGAGCCCGTCGCGACCGCCTGGGACGTCGCCGCCCGGATCGGCCTGGCCGACCCGCGCCTGCACAAGGCCGCGCGCCGGTGCCTGGAGCTGGTGGCCGATCAGGCGCCGGCGCCGCTGCGGGCCGGGATGGACCGGCTGGTCGGGCTGGCCGAACGGGCCCGCTGCCCAGCCGACGACGTCGCCGACGAGGTGGGCCGCACCGGTGTCCCGGCGATGGTGGCCCGGCTGGCGCGAGGGCAGTCGTGAGCACACCGGAGACGCTGGCGCGCGGCCTGGCCCGGGCGCGCGAGCGCACCCTGGCGCTCGTCGACTTCGACGACACCGAACTGCACCGCCAGTACGACCCATTGATGAGCCCGCTGGTGTGGGACCTGGCCCATATCGGTCAGCAGGAGGAACTGTGGCTGCTGCGCGGCGGCGATCCGGCCCGGCCCGGGACGCTGCCAGCCGACGTCGAGGGCCTCTATGACGCGTTCGTCCATCCCCGGGCCAGCCGCGTCGATCTGCCGTTGCTGAGCCCGGAGCAAGCCCGGAAGTATTGCGCCACAGTTCGATCCCAGGTCTTCGACGAACTGGACGCCCTGCCCGATGATTTCGGCGATTTCGCCGACGGCTTCGTGTTCGGTCTGGTGCTCAGCCATGAACACCAGCACGACGAGACCATGCTGCAGGCACTGAACCTGCGCACCGGCGCGCCGCTGCTCGATGCGGGGCGACCGCTGCCGGCCGGGCGGCCCGAGCTGGCCGGGACCTCGGTGCTGGTGCCCGCCGGTGAATTCGTGCTCGGCGTCGACCTCACCGATGAGCCGTTCGCGCTCGACAACGAGCGGCCGGCCCACCGCGTCGAGGTGGCCGCGTTCCGGATCGGCCGGGTACCGGTGACCAACCGCGAATGGCGGGCGTTCATCGATGACGGCGGCTACCGGCAGCCCCGGTGGTGGACCGAGCGAGGCTGGAACCACCGGGAGCAGGCCGGCTTGAGCGCGCCGCAATTCTGGAGTCCTGACCATGCCTCCCGGACCCGGTTCGGCCGCGTCGAGGACCTTCCCGACGACGAACCGGTGCAGCATGTCAGCTACTTCGAGGCGCAGGCGTATGCGACGTGGGCCGGCGCCCGGCTGCCCACCGAGATCGAATGGGAGAAGGCCTGCGCCTGGGACCCCGGCGCCGGCGCCCGACGCCGCCACCCGTGGGGCGAGGGTGAGGCGATGGCCGAGCTGGCCAACCTCGGCGGCGCGGCGCTGCGGCCGGCTCCGATCGGGGCGTATCCGGGCGGCGCGTCGGCGTACGGGGCGCAGCAGATGCTCGGCGACGTCTGGGAGTGGACGAGTTCGGCGCTGCAGCAGTGGCCGGGCTTTGCGCCGATGATCTACCAGCGCTATTCGGAACCGTTCTTCGGCGGCGACTATCGGGTGCTGCGCGGCGGCTCGTGGGCGGTCGCGCCCGAGATCCTCCGGCCCAGCTTCCGCAACTGGGATCACCCCTACCGGCGGCAGATCTTCGCCGGAGTGCGACTGGCCTGGGACGCCTGATGTGCCGGCACCTGGGCTGGCTGGGCCGGCCGCGATCGCTGGCCGAGTTGATCCTGGAGCCGCCGGGCGGGCTGTTGGTGCAGTCCTACGCGCCGCGCCGCCAGCAGCACGGATTGCTCAACGCCGACGGTTGGGGCGCGGGGTTTTTCGACGGCGCGGTGCCGCGCCGGTGGCGTAGCGCGTCGCCGTTGTGGGGCGATACCTCGTTCGCGTCGGTGGCTCCGGCATTGTCGAGCCACTGCGTGGTGGCCGCGGTGCGCTCGGCCACCGTCGGTATGCCGATCGAGGCCAGTGCCGCCGCCCCGTTCACGGACGGCAACTGGCTGCTGTCGCACAACGGCGTGGTGAACACCGCGGTATTGCCCACCTGCTCTGGAGCCGAATCCGTTTGTGACAGCGCGATACTGGCCGCGTCTGTCTTTGAGCGAGGCGTGGCGTCACTCGGCGAGTTGGTCGCCGAGATCGGTGCAGCTGACCCGCAGGCCCGGCTGAATATGCTGGCCGCCAACGGTTCCCGGCTGCTGGCGACGACCTGGGGGGACACCTTGTCGATGCTGCACAGCGCCGATGGCGTGCTGCTGGCCAGCGAACCCTACGATGACGACCCGCGCTGGGTGGACATACCCGACCGGCACCTGGTCGAGGCCCATGACGGCGACGTCAGTGTCACCGCGTTGGAGGTGAGCCGATGAGCGTCTCACTGTCCAACCATCTGGCGGCCGACGCCGCCCGCATCGCGTTGCGCACCGATGTTCGTCACGGCCTGCGTCAGACTCCGAAGTCACTGCCGCCCAAATGGTTCTATGACAAGGTCGGCAGTGAGCTGTTCGACCAGATCACCCGGTTGCCCGAGTACTACCCGACCCGCGTCGAGGCGGAGATCCTGCGTGATCACTCCGCGGAGGTGGCACAGCTGTCCGGTGCTGACACCCTGGTCGAGCTGGGTAGCGGCACCTCGGAGAAGACCCGGATGCTGCTGGATGCGCTGCACGCCAACGGTTCATTGCGCCGGTTCGTCCCGTTCGATGTCGACGCCGGCGTGCTGGAAACGGCCGGGGAGGTCATCGCCGGGGACTACCCGGGTGTTCAGGTGGACGCCGTGTGCGGCGATTTCGAGCACCATCTGGCGCAGATCCCCGCCGGGGGTAGGCGGCTGTTCGTGTTTCTGGGCTCCACCATCGGCAACCTGACTCCCGGGCCGCGTGCGGAGTTCCTGGCGGCCCTCGCCGCGGCGATGCACGATGGCGACGGGCTGCTGCTGGGCACCGATCTGGTCAAGGACACCGCACGGCTGGTGCGCGCCTACGACGACGCCGCAGGTGTCACCGCGGCGTTCAACCGCAACGTGCTCGCCGTGGTCAATCGGGAGCTCGACGCCGACTTCGACCTGGACGCGTTCGCCCATGTGGCGCGGTGGAATTCGGCGGAGCAGCGCATCGAGATGTGGCTGCGGGCCGGTACCGATCAGCACGTCAGCATCGGTGAGCTGGATCTGGTCGTCGACTTCGCGGCCGGCGAGGAGATGCTGACCGAGGTGTCGTGCAAGTTCCGGCGCGAGCAGGTGGCCGCCGAGTTGGCCGCCGCGGGGCTGCAGAGCCGGCGGTGGTGGACCGACGCGGCAGGCGATTTCGGTCTGTCTCTCGCGGCCAAATGAGTCTCGCCCACAGCTGGCGCGCGGCGCGCCCGCCGGTCGCCGGGTTGCACTTGGACAGCGCCGCCTGTTCGCGGCAGAGCTACACCGCAATGGCGGCCGCGGCGCAGCACGCGCGCCACGAAGCCGAGGTCGGCGGTTATGTCGCCGCCGAAGCAGCCGCACCGCTGCTCGACGCCGGGCGGGCGGCGTTCGCCGCGCTGACCGGGATGGCCGGCGCCGAGGTGGTGTTCACCACCGGCTCGCGCCATGCGCTGGATCTGCTGTTGTCCCGATGGCCCGCCGGCCGCACGCTGGCCTGCCTGCCCGGCGAGTACGGGCCCAACCTGGCGCTGGTGGCGGCGCGCGGTTTCCGCCGGCGGATGCTGCCGGTGGACGGAACCGGTCGGTTGATGCTCGAGGAGGCAGCGGCCGCGCTCGCCGCCGATCGGCCGGACCTGGTGCACCTGACCCCCGTCAGCAGTCACCGGGGACTGGTGCAGCCGCTGGCCGGGCTGGCTGGGGTCTGCGCGGAAGTGGGAGTGCCGCTGGTGATCGACGCCGCTCAGGCGCTGGGCCAGATCGACTGCGCCGTCGGCGCCGACGCCGTCTACTCCTCCTCACGCAAATGGCTGGCCGGCCCGCGGGGCATCGGGGCGCTGGCGGTACGGCCCGAACTGGCCGACCTGCTGGCGTCCGGTCCGGAAGCCGGTGACGAGAATGTCGCTGCGCAGGTGGGGTTTTCAGCTGCCCTGGGGGAGTATCTGGCAGCCGGGCCGGCGGCTGTGCGGGCCCGATTGGCCGAGGTCGGTTCGCTGAGCCGGCGGGCGCTGGCGGGGTTGACGGGCTGGCGGGTGGTCGAGCCGGTCGACGAGCCGAGCGCGATCACCACGCTGGCGCCGACCGACGGTGCCGACCCGGTGGCGGTGCGCTCCGCCCTGATCGCCGAGCACCGGATGGTCACCACCGCCGCCGGCGTCGAACGCGCACCGCTGGAGCTGACCGGGCCGGTGCTGCGGATCTCGCCGCACGTCGACACCACCGAGACGGACTTGGCGGCCTTCGCCGAGGCGCTGGTGGCCGTGACATCGGCGGACTAGCGCGCCAAACCTGCGCGGAGCCAAGTCTTAGCCGGATTGATCAATGATGGTCTCGAATTGTGTTCAATTGGCCTTTATTTGTGAAAATTGACGCTTTGGCAAATGGGTTCGCTGCCAGACATACCGCGAATCAGCACGTCAGACAGCTATTCATCATCATCTGTCCCGTTGTCTGGCTATTTCAGATTTCGTAGTGAATAGCGGGCGCGAATTGCCGCTTCGGGCAGTAGCCTGCGCTCAGGGGGAGGACGGGACTGATTCGACTCGGCGCCGCCCACCCGTTCAGACCGCGTGCGGACCCCTTTCTGTTTTCGAGATGCATAGGCGGTACCACCTAGTGACGAGCACGATCAACAAGGAACACACCCGCAGCACGACCGGCAAAATGGGCTTGGCCGAAATATTGCTGGCGCTCGCCGGCGGCGGCGAGCCCCCGATCAGGATCACCGCTTACGACGGCAGCAGCGTCGGGCCCGAGGACGCCCCGCTCGGGGTGGAGTTGCTCACGCCGCGGGCCACCACCTACTTGGCCACCTCACTCGGTCAACTCGGGATAGCCCGGTCCTACATCACCGGTGATCTGGAACTGCGCGGCGTACATCCGGGCAATCCCTACGAGGTGCTGAACGCCCTGGCGGATCTCGAGTTCACCCAGCCGTCGCCGCAGACGCTGCTCAACATCGTCCGCTCGATCGGTCTCAAGCATCTCCGGCCGATCGCGGCGCCTGCGGAGGAAGCGCCGGCCAAGTGGCGCCGGCGCGCCGCGGCCGGCCTGCGCCATTCCAAAGCGCGTGACGCCGACGCGATCCATCACCACTACGACGTGTCGAACACCTTCTACGAGTGGGTGCTGGGTCCGTCGATGACCTACACCTGCGCGATCTACCCGAGCGCGGACGCGACCCTGGAGGAAGCGCAGGAGAACAAGTACCGGCTGATCTTCGACAAGCTGCGACTCAAGCCTGGTGACCGACTGCTCGATGTCGGCTGCGGGTGGGGCGGCATGGTGCGTTACGCGGCTCGCCGCGGTGTGCGCGCGATCGGCGCCACCCTGTCAGCCGAACAGGTCGCGTGGGCCCAGAAGGCGATCGCCGACGAGGGGCTCTCCGATCTCGCCGAGGTCCGGCACTGCGACTACCGCGACGTGCGGGAGGCCGGTTTCGACGCCATCTCGTCCATCGGGCTGACCGAACACATCGGGGTGAAGAATTACCCGTCGTACTTCCGGTCGCTCAAGGACAAGCTCCGGCCCGGCGGTCTGCTGCTCAACCACTGCATCACGTTGCCGGACAACTCCACCTACAAGGGTGACGCCTTCACCGACCGCTATGTCTTCCCGGACGGGGAGATCACCGGCGCGGGCCGCATCATCACCCAGGTCCAGCAGACCGGTTTCGAGGTGGTGCACGAAGAGGACTTCCGGCACCACTACGCCAAGACGCTGCGCGCCTGGAGTCAGAACCTGGTCGACCACTGGGACGAGGCCGTCGCCGAGGTCGGCTTGGGACGGGCCAAGGTGTGGGGCCTGTACATGGCCGCATCAGTGCTGGGCTTCGAGCGCAACCTTTTTCAGCTGCACCACGTGCTGGCCGTCAAGGTCGACGAGCGGGGCGACGACGGCGGCCTGCCACTGCGGCCCTGGTGGCAGCCGTAGCAGCCGATGGCTGAGTGCGGTGTCGGCGCCGGATGGGCGTCGACACCGCACCCATCGCTCACTTGCCGAACAGTCCCCCGCCACCGCCGAAGAGGCCACCTCCGCCGCCGCCGAACAGGCCGCCGCCAGGCTTGCCGCCGCCGAAGATACCGCCACCTGGGTTGCCGCCGAAGATGCCGCCACCCGGTTTGCCGCCGCCGAAGATACCGCCGCCGGGGTTGCCGCCGAAGATGCCGCCACCCGGTTTGCCGCCGCCGAAGATGCCGCCCCCGGGATTGCCACCGAGTTTGGGCAGCGAAGGCGCGCTGGGTGCGGGCAGTGTGGGCAGCGATGGTGCCTGCGGTGCTGGAAACGCCGGTAGTGCCGGGGCTTTGGGTGCCGGCAGCCAGGGCATCGCGGGTGCCTTAGGAGCGGGAAGGCCGGCCGGTGGGCCTGAACTTGGCAGCTGCGCCGGGAGATTCGGCAGCTGGAATCCCGGGCTGGGGTTGACCGCCGGTGCGTCGGGCAGCTTGACCGGCAGCTCTGGCAGCTGCATGCCGGGGCCGGGGTTGACGGCCGGTGGGTCCGGCAGCTTGATCGGTGCATCGGGCAGCTTGACCGGCGGGTCAGGCAGTTGAACCGGTGGGTTGGGCTTGATCACCGGCGGATCGGGCAGTTGAACCGGTGGGTTGGGCTTGATTACCGGCGGGATCGGCTTGATCACGGGCGGTTGCGGTTTGACCACCGGCGGGTTGGGTTTGACCACGGGCGGAGTCGGAATCTCCACCGGCGGGTTGGGTTTGATCACCGGCGGGATCGGCTTGATCACCGGCGGTTGCGGTTTGACCACGGGGGGAGTCGGAATCTCTACCGGCGGCAGCGGTTTGACCACGGGTGGAATCGGAATCTCCACGGGCGGAAGCGGTTTGACCACCGGCGGGTCGGGCTTGACCACCGGTGGGGTCGGAATCTCCAGCGGCGGTGCGGGCAGCGCGCTGGGCGGTGTGGGAGCGGCCGGCAGCTTCGCGGGCAGCCCGAGCAGGAAGGACAGATCAGGCAGAGCCGCCGCGACCGGTCTGATCGCGGGAGTCGAGTGCGGCACCGGCAGCGGAGCCGGGGTGAAGATGAAGGGGTTCGCGACGGGCACAGCCGGGGACGGCGTATGCAACGGGGGGCCGAACATCGGGGGTGCCGACGCGTCCGGCGGCGGCGGAATCGGAACCGACACCGGCGCCACGGGCGGCATGTCCAGCGGCGGCAGTGGCAGTGCGTCCGGCTGGTTTCTCGCCACCGGCGGCTCGACGTACGGCTGCAAGGCGGGCTCCTGCAGCTTCGGCGGTTCGAGCGGGAAACTCAGTACCCGGCCGATCTCCGGTCGCAACGCGACCAGGTTGGGAGTGATGTCCAGCGCCATCGCCACCATCAGCGCCGAGGCCGCAGCGAACGTGGCCGAAGCCAGCACCGTACCGGCGACCAGCAGCGGCCGCCTGGCCGGCGCAGCCACCGGTTCGATGAGTTCGGTTGCGGCGTCGGCATCTTCGTCGGGCACCGCACTGTAAGCCAGATCGTCGGCCCCGAAACCGGGGATGTCGTAGTACCCGGCAGCGATCGCACCAGAGTCAGCTTCCTGCGTGTAGGCCAGCGCCGCGGTCGACGCCTGAACAGCGCCGGTCACTCGGGTGGAGGCCAGCGCAGCACCGCGGGCCAGCGCCGCGTGTGGCTCCGCGGGCTCACACACCTCATAGCCGCACGTCGCCTCCAGCCGAGGCCGGATCGCGCTCGAGTCGGCCTCGGGGCAGACCAGAAGCAGGCCGTCCGGGCAGGTCTCCGGAGCGTTCAGCCGGCCGGCGACCGTGTCGACCGCGGCGGTGGGATCGCCCGCGTTCAGGGGCTGGCGGAACAGGCGGGTGATGGCGCCGTCGGCGCAATCGATCACGGCGAGGGTCGCCTCCGTCAACTCGATCGACAACAGGCCCATCCGATCGCAGCCGACCGTCTGACCCAGGTTCTGCGCCAGGCTCGCGGCCGCCAGAGCGGGGGAGATCACGGCGACGTCGTCGAGGCCGTTGGCGGCCAACCGGGAACTCACCGCGGCGGCATCCAGCGGGTCGGTCACCGTCAACCCGGTCGAAACCAAGTGGTACCCGGCGTAGCCGGCGGCTTCGCGCGCCTGCAGGATCGCGGCGATCGCCGCGTCCACCGCGGCGAAGTCGGTGACGGTCTCGGTCGGCACCTCGAAGTTGTGCGTCTCCAGGATGACGCCGTCCCCATTCTCACCGCCCACCAGCACGGTGTGGATGGTGGCCGGCGGTGTTGATGCAAGTGCCACACCGAGAACGACGTCCATTGCTTCTCCGATTGATCGAGCTCCACGTGCCCGGGCCAGGCGACGAGGGTTTACCAACGGCTTCGCCGACTCGATCGACACCGTTTGTTCACCACTACGACATCTACCGGTGACACATGGAAATATGCGATCGCACGAATAAATACTGTCTGATGGCTTCGTGAAGACTGTCTAATTTTGTGGGCGGGCGTCGTTCACGAGCCGTCCCCGCGCCCGCGTAGCGCCGCCCGATCCCGGCCGGTTTGCGCCATGATGGACGCTGAAGCGACCGGCAGGGCGCGTACCGGGGACAGGAGTCAGACTTGGGCGATTTCGTCGCGTCGATCGACCAGGGCACCACCAGCACCCGCTGCATCATCTTCGATCATGACGGCGCTGCGGTGGGCCGTCATCAACTTGAACACGAACAGATCCTGCCGCGGGCGGGGTGGGTCGAACACGACCCGTTCGAACTGTGGAACCACACCGCGGCGGTGCTGGTGTCGGCGCTGAACACCACCAAGCTCGAAGCCGCCGACCTGGCCGCGATGGGCATCGCCAACCAGCGCGAGACGACGGTGGTGTGGAACAAGAAGACCGGCCAGCCGTATTACAACGCGATCGTTTGGCAGGACACCCGGACCGACTACATCGCCGCGGCCCTGGAGCGCGACGGGCACGGCGAGGTGATCCGGCGCAAGGCGGGCCTGCCGCCGGCCACCTACTTCTCCGGCGGCAAACTGCAGTGGATTCTGGACAACGTCGACGGCGTGCGCGCCGATGCCGAACGCGGCGACGCCCTGTTCGGCACCTGCGACTCCTGGGTGCTGTGGAACCTGACCGGTGGTCCGCGTGGCGGGGTGCATCTGACCGACGTCACCAACGCCAGTCGCACCATGCTGATGAACCTGGAGACGCTGGACTGGGACGACGAACTGCTGGCACTGTTCTCCATCCCGCGGGCGATGCTGCCGCGCATCACCTCGTCGTCGTCGCGACGGCGCCACGCGATCACCGTGAGCACCGGGCCGGTGCGCGGCGAAGTGCCGATCGCCGGCATCCTGGGCGATCAGCAGAGCGCCATGGTCGGCCAGGTGTGCCTGTCGGCGGGGGAGGCCAAGAACACCTACGGCACCGGAAACTTCCTGCTGCTCAACACCGGTGAGCAGATCGTGCGCTCCGACAACGGGCTGCTCACCACGGTCTGTTATCAGTTCGGCGACGCCAAGCCGGTCTATGCCCTGGAGGGGTCGATCGCGGTCACCGGCTCGGCGGTGCAGTGGTTGCGTGACCAGCTGGGCATCATCAGCGGCGCCACCCAGGTGGAAACGCTGGCCCGTCAGGTCGCCGACAACGGCGGGATGTACTTCGTGCCGGCGTTCTCGGGTTTGTTCGCGCCGTACTGGCGTTCGGATGCGCGCGGCGCGATCGTCGGCTTGTCCCGATTCAACACCAATGCGCACCTGGCTCGGGCGACGCTGGAGGCGATCTGCTACCAAAGCCGTGACGTGGCCGAGGCGATGGAAGCCGATTCCGGTGTGCACCTTGGGGTTTTGAAGGTCGACGGCGGTATCACCGCCAACGATCTGTGCATGCAGATCCAGGCCGATGTACTCGGCGTCGACGTGGTCAAGCCGGTGGTCGCCGAAACCACCGCGCTGGGCGCGGCGTACGCCGCCGGGCTGGGCGTCGGGTTCTGGAGGAGCCCCGAGGACCTGCGGGCCAACTGGCAGGAGCACAAACGCTGGACCCCGAACTGGTCGGATGACCAGCGCGCCGAAGGCTACGCCGGATGGCGAAAGGCGGTGCAGCGCACCCTGGACTGGGTCGAGCTGCCCTGAGAATGACCGCACGCAGGCGGGTGGTGCCCGGCGCGTTGGTCGTGCTGGTCGCGGCGGCAGCCGTCGGCTGGGCGTGGTGGCAGCACAGCGGCGTGTCCCGGTCCTCGGGTCCTTCGCCGACGTGGACTCCGCCGGTGCCCAGCGCCGCACCGCTGGACCCGGGTTTCGACGCCGCCCGCCGAATGCTCGACGCCCTGCCGGTCAAGGGGTGGGACCGGGCCCAGGACTTCAAGCGCTATCGGTTCGGTGAACGCTGGAGCGATGACGTCGACGTCGAGTTCGGCCACAACGGCTGCAATACCCGCGACGACATCTTGCGCCGCGACCTGACCCGAATCGAACTGCGCCGTGGCACCTGCCTGGTGCAGCGCGGCGTGCTGCACGACCCGTATTCCGGGGACACCATCGAATTCGTCCGGGGTCCACAAACATCCGAGGCCGTGCAGGTCGATCACCTGGTGTCGCTGGCCGACGCCTGGTACAAGGGGGCGCGTGTCTGGGACGACGCCCATCGCCGTGACTTCGCCAACGACCCGCGCAATCTGCTGGCGGTCAGTGCACAAGCCAACTTCGACAAAGCATTCCGCGACGCCGCCGGCTGGCTGCCGGCGAACGCCGCGTTCGAATGCGAATTCGTGGCCCGTCAGGTCACGGTGAAAACCGTGTACGGGCTGTGGGTTTCATCCCACGAGAAGACCGCGATGCATCGCGTGCTTCGGCACTGCTGAGCGGCCTAGTCCGTTTCGCCGAGGATGCCGTAGATCTCCTTGCGCGCGCCGTTGACGATGTCGACGATGCGCTGCTGCTGTTCGGGCGTGGCGGCCTGACCGGCCTGTGCGACCGCGCCGAACAACTGGCCGATCGCGGCGCGCAGATTGATCTGGCCCGGGTCGGCGCCGTCGGCGATCTCTTCCCACGGCGGGGTCTCGATCTCCGCGGCGACCGTGCGCCCGTCCTCGGTCAGCTCGAAAAGGCGCTTCTTGCCGTCGGTTTCGCTGCCGGCGATCAAGCCCTCGTCGACCAGAATCTGCAAGGTCGGGTAGACCGATCCGGGGCTGGGGCGCCAGAGTTGCTGGCTGCGTTCGGCGATCTGCTGAATGATCTCGTAGCCGTGCATCGGACGCTCGGCCAGCAGGGCCAGGATGGCGATTCGCACGTCACCGCGCCGGCCGCGGTTGCCGCGCCGGTGCCCACGGTGCCCGCCCGGACCGAAGCCGAAGCCGAACCCGGGACCGCCGGGGCCAAAACCCGGGCCGAAACCCGGGCCGAAGCCGTGCCGGAAATCAGGGCCGAATCCGGGGCCGCATCCGGGGCCACCGGGCTCGTGACCGGGACTGAAGCCGAAGGGCCCGCAGTGGTCGACGGCATGGTCGCGCAGTTGCCTGCGGAACTCCCGCCGAGCCTGCCGACGCGCGGCGTGCGCGGCCCGGCGCAGGTGCGGTGTCGCGGGTCCGAACCCGAAAACACCGGGTGGCTCGGCGTTTTCCGTGAAGGGTCCGTCGGGCGGACCGAAGGGGATATTCATTCGTCACCTCATTGCTCTCGAGCAGGAGCGCTCCTCGCTCCCGATACGTTGACGATATATCGAGAACTATCGGCGCGCAACGGAGGTTTTAAATGGGATCTGGCTGGTAACGTGATGCCAATGGAGGCGGTGGTCGATTCGGCAGGCCGGATCGTGGTGCCAAAACCCTTGCGCGACGCGCTTGGGCTGGCGCCGGGAACGGTGGTCGACATTTCCCAGTACGGCGGCGGGGTGCAGATCACGCCCGGCGGTCGCACCGCCCGACTGGAACGCGATGACACCGGGCGGTTGGTGGCCCGCAGCGACACCGTGGTCACCGACGAGGCGATGTTCGGGCTCCTGGACTCGGGGCGGCGTTGACTACTGCGAATGCGGTGGCGGTCGACACCAGCGTCGCGGTACCCCTGTTGAGCGCCAGTCACGAGCACCACGAGCAGGTGGCGGCGTGGGCATCCGGGCGGACCCTATGTCTGACCGGGCATAGCCTGGCGGAGACGTACGCGGTGCTGACCCGGCTGCCCGGTGACGCGCGGGTAGCCGCGCCGGATGCGGTGCGCCTCATCGACGAGAACTTCCGCCAACCGCTTGCGCTTTCGGCCCGCGCCGCCCGAGTGTTCCATCGGGAATGTGCCGCCAACGGCGTCACGGGCGGAGCGACCTATGACGCGCTGGTCGCATTGGCGGCTCGAGAGCACGGGGTATCCCTGGCCACCAGGGATGCGCGGGCGCGGGCCACCTATGAGGCGATGGGCGTTGTGGTCGAACACGTGTCGGTGCGGCGCTAGATTCAGCGCGTTGTGGCGTCGGCGATCACCCTGGCGGAGCGAACCCGCCCGTGCCCGGCGGCTGCCACGAGCCGGGGCCCGGCGAGAAATAGGGCATCGGCGGGCCGGCCTGCAATCGCGCCAGCTCGCGTTGGTGGCGCTCGGCGAGCACCGCCGCCAGCACCAGTTCCGGCGGGGCGTCCGGGGGCGGCGGCGGTGAGATGTGCGCGAGCACTTCACCGGAGATCCGGTAGGCCATCATCTGCCGGGTGTGCGGGTCGAGCTGAGCCGCACGGCCGAGGAATTGCCTTGCCAGTTCGGCGGATTCGGGTCGCAGCCCGGACAGCTGCAGGGTGGACGCCCACCAGGCCAGCCCGGGCGGCATCAGCGGCGGTGGCGCCGAGGCCGGTCCGCGTTCGCTGATCACCACCGTGCCGGCGAAGATGTCGCCCAGGCGTTTTCCGCGAGCCGACAGCAGGCTGCAGATCACCGCCGGGCTGCCGGTCAGCGCCCAGATCTCCACCACGCCGGCCAGCGCCCGAAACAGCGCCTGGCGGAAGCGTTCCGGGCCGCCGTCATCGGAGACCACCCGCAGCCCCATCGCCATCTTGCCCAGCGACCGGCCGCGGGTGACGGTCTCGAAGGTGACCGGGTAGCCGACCAGCAGCAGCACCCCGAAGATGATCATGATCGCGGCGGTCAAGGCGTCATCGAACTGGCCCAGCGTCATCGCCCACAGCACGATCGAACACAGGTAAGCCACCATGACGACGGTGATGTCGATCAGCGCGCTGACCGCTCGCACCGGCAGTTGGGCGATCGCGATGTCGAGAACGACGGCGTCGCCGGTCACCAGCTCGGGGCTGCGGTACGGCATAGAGCAGACGCTACGCGGTTAGGCTCGACGCCGTGGATGTCGACGCCTTCGTGCTGACCCATCGCCCCAGCTGGGATCGGCTGGAGTCGCTGGTCAAGAACCGTCACCGGCTCAGCGGCGCCGAAGTCGACGAACTCGTCGAGCTTTATCAGCGGGTGTCCACCCACCTGTCGGTGGCGCGCTCGTCGTCGACGGATTCCGCGCTCATCGGGCGGCTCTCGGGTCTGGTGGCCCGCTCACGTGCCGCCGTCACCGGCGCGCATGCCCCGCTGGCTTCGGAGTTCGTGCGGTTCTGGACGGTGTCGTTTCCGGTGGTGGCCTATCGGGCCTGGCGGTGGTGGCTGGGCACCGCCGCCGCCTTCCTGGCCGTCGCGGTGGTCATCGCCTGCTGGGTGGCCGGCAATCCCGACGTGCAGGCGGTGATCGGCACTCCCGAGGAGCTCGACCGGCTGGTCAACCACGAGTTCGCCGCGTACTACAGCGATCACCCGGCCGGGTCCTTCGCCCTGCAGGTCTGGGTGAACAACGCCTGGGTTGCCGCGCGCGCCATCGCATTCGCGGTGCTGCTGGGCCTGCCGATCCCGGCACTGCTGGTCGCCAACGCCGCCAACCTCGGGGTGGGACTCGGGCTGATGTTTCACGCCGGCCGGGGCGGGTTCATGCTCGGCCTGCTCGCCCCGCACGGGTTGCTGGAGCTGACGGCGGTGTTTCTGGCCGGCGCGGTCGGTATGCGGCTGGGCTGGATGGTGATCGCCCCGGGGGACCGGCCGCGCGGACAGGTGCTCGCCGAGCAGGGCCGCGCCGTCGTCGCGGTCGCCGTCGGCCTGGTGGTGGTGCTGGCCGTCGCCGGACTGCTGGAGGCGATGGTGACGCCGTCGGGATTGCCGACGTGGCTGCGGATCGGCATCGGGGTGGTCGCCGAGGCGGCGTTTCTGGCCTACGTGGTGTATTTCGGCCGCAAGGCGGTTGCCGCCGAGGAGACCGGCGACATCGCCGACGCGCCCGACGTGGTGCCCACGGGCTGATTCCCTCCGCCGAGCAGTCGTGAAAGCCCCCTTTACGAACGCAATTTGGGGGCTTTCACGTCTGCTCGTCGAGAAAGGGTCACAGCCGTCCGGCGGCTTTCATTGCCAGATAGGCATCGGCCAGCGCCGGCGCCAGTTCGTCGGGCGCGGCATCGATGACCTGCACACCGCTGCGGCGCAACTTCGCCGCCACTGCCTGCCGCTGGTTGCGCGAGCGTTCCGCGGCGCCGGCGTCGTAGACCGCGGCGGCGTCGGTGCGCCCGCGCGCCAAACCTTCCACCCGGGGATCAGCGACCGCGGCCAGGATCACCAGGTGTTCCGCGGTCAGTTTCGGCAGCACCGGCAGCAGCCCTTCCTCCAGCGCGGAGGCGTTCAGATCGGTCAGCAGCACTACCAGGTTGCCCCGGCGCGCCCGCCGGGACAAGGTGGCCAGCATTGCCGCAGCGTCGGATTCGACCAACGCCGGTTGCAGCGGTGCCATCGCGTCGACCAGCTGGGCGAACAGCCGGGTGCGTGACGCGCCGAACACCCCGGCCCGGCTCACCGAGTCGTGGGCGAGCAGATCGACGTGGTCACCGGCACGTAAGGCCAACGCCGCCAACAACAATGCGGCATCCATCGACCAATTCAGCCGGGGCCAGCCGGCCGGGTCGCGCGCGGTCGGGTCGACCCCGATCCGGCCCGCCGCGGTCCGCCCGGTGTCCAGCACGATGACGACGCGCCGGTCCCGCTCGGGCCGCCAGGTTCGCACCACCACATCGGAACGCCGGGCGGTGGCCCGCCAGTCGATCGAGCGCACATCGTCGCCGGCGACGTACTCGCGCAGTGAGTCGAACTCGCTGCCCTGGCCTCGCACCAGTGCCGGCAGGTTCCCGTCGATCTCGCGCAGCCGGGCCAGCCGCGCCGGCAGATGCCGGCGAGACAAAAACGGCGGCAGCACCCGCACCTGGCCGGGCACCACCCGCGAGCGTTGTCGCCCCGCCAACCCCAGCGGCCCGACCGAACGCACCGTGACCCGGTCGGCGTGCTGGTCGCCGCGACGAATCGGCCGCAGCTCGGTGCGCACCCGACGCTCCTGGCCGGCGGGCAGGTCGAGCGGGTGGGCGCGGGGCGAGGCGCAGGCACTGGGCGGCCAGGCGTCGCGCAACTGCCCGCGCAACCGGCGGTCGCCGCGCAGGATCAGGGTGGTCGGCACCGACTGGCCGAGTCGCACCGTGTGGTCCATAGACCGGGTGATGCGCAACGCGGCCGGATCGGCGGCCACGGCGATGTCGAACACCACCGCCACGGCGAGCACCACCAGCAGCACGCCGAACGCCGTCGCCGGCCAGGGAGCCAGCGCGACGGGCAGGGCGCACACCAGTGCGACCAACGCGGTGCGACCGGTCAGGATCACCAGCGCGGCACCGGAACCGAGGCCAGGATGCCGTCGAGTACGCCGTCGGCGCTGGCGCCTTCGAGTTCGGCCTCCGGGCGCAACATCACCCGGTGCCGCAGCGTGGCGCGGGCCATCGCCTTGACATCGTCGGGCGTGACGTAGTTGCGCCCGGACAGCCATGCCCAGGACCGCGACGTGGCCAGCAGTGCGGTCGCACCGCGCGGCGAGACGCCCAGCTGCAACGCCGGCGAGTGCCGGGTCGCGGTGACCACGTCGACGATGTAGCCCAGCACCTGGTCGGCGACCAGCACCTGGCGCACCGCGGCGCGGCCGGCCGCCAGATCCGCGGCGCCGGCCACCGGAGCGACCGCGGACAGGTCGTGCGGGTCGAAACCCCGAGCGTGCCGGGACAAGATGTCGATCTCGGCCTCCCGCCCGGGCAGCGGGACGGTCAACTTGAGCAGGAAACGGTCGAGTTGCGCCTCGGGCAACCGATAGGTGCCCTCGTACTCGATCGGGTTGGCGGTGGCCGCCACGATGAACATTTCCGGCAGCGGTTTGGCTGCGCCGTCCACGCTGACCTGCCCCTCCTCCATCGCCTCCAGCAGTGCCGCTTGGGTTTTCGGCGGGGTCCGGTTGATCTCGTCGGCCAGCAGCAGGTTGGTGAAGATGGGGCCAGGGCGAAAGGCGAACTGAGCGGTGTGAGTGTCATAGACCAGCGAGCCGGTGATATCGCCGGGCATCAGGTCCGGGGTGAATTGGACGCGTTTGAAGTCCAGTCGCAGCGCTGCGCTCAGCGTGCGCACCAGCAGCGTCTTCGCCACGCCCGGAACGCCTTCGAGCAACACGTGGCCGCGGCACAGCAGCGCGATCACCAGGCCGCTGACCACGGCGTCCTGGCCGACCACCACCTTGGCGACCTCAGTGCGCAACGCCAGCAGTGCCTCGCGTGCCGCCGCTGCGGCCGGATTGGGCGGGGAAGTATGTGTCACGATCCGGTGACCTGCCTTTCGATATCGTCGAGTGCCTGAGCAAGACCGACCAGTGCGTCATCTGATTCCGGCGGTGGGCCGAACAGTAAGTGCCCCACCCAGTCCGGATGCGCCCCGATGCGCTGGGCTGCCGCCGCGACCAGGGCCGGTGGATCCGGGGCAGGCCCCAACCCCAGCCGCGGGGCGAGTCGCCGCACGGTCGCGGTGCGCAGCGCGGCGGCGGCCCGGTCGCGGGCCCGTCGGGACCGGTAGAGCCGGCCAAGGCCCTCCACGGTCTCCGAGGCGCGCACGACGACCGGCATCCGCTCGGCGACCAGCGGGCCCAGCCGGCGTCCCTTCCACAACGCGGCCAGTGCCAACGCCACACAGAGCTGCCAGAACAGCCAGGTCACCTGGTTCGGGATCAGCTCGAGAAGTGTTGCGCTGCCGGAGCGTCCGCCTTCGATGTGCTGGGGTGCATACCAGACCAGCCGGTTCCGGACACCGGCCAGGTTCATCGCCAGGGCGGCGTTCCCTTCGCGGGCCAGATCGGTGTTCGTCATGAATGAGGAGCTGCCGACCACCGTGATGGTCCGGTCGTTGTCGGAAAAGCGCACCAGTGCACCGTCATAGCAGCTGCGCACCGACTTGCCTTGTACAGCAAGGTAAGTCGCGGTGGCGCCCAGGTCTACCGTCCCGGCTCGTTGGGCCTCGCGCAGGCTGCAGTCGGGCTGGCGGGTGAAGGTACGCGCCGGGCCGGAGCGGATCTCGGGTGCCAGGGCCTTACGTGCCCGCGCGTCGGGTGCCATCAGCAGCCGGTCGCCGGGCAGTTCGGCCAGCCGGCTCAGCAGCTCGTCGCCGACGATGCGCTGGGTTTCGGCCACCAGCACCAGCGCATCCGGTCGCGCCGCGCGGGTGACGTCGTCGACGGTGCCGGCGATCACCACTTCGACGCCGCGGTCACGCAACAGTGCCACCACGGCGTGCGCGCCCTGCGGACCGGTGGCATTCGGATCCATCCGGCCACCCGGGCGCGCACTGGTCAGATAGACGCCCAACGCTGAAACCGCCACGATCACAACCAAAGCCACCGTGCTCCACAGCCACGTCCGCCGGGTGAGCTTCATCGGTGCTGCCGCCGCTGCGTCGTGGATTCCACCCGCTCGTCCAGTTCGGCGACGAGCTGATAGCCCTCCGGGGTGGCCGGCAGCTCGCCGTAGCTGACGTCGTTGAACGTCTCGGCGGCACGCAGCAGCGCCTCCGCCAGCTCCGGCAGCGCCGCACCGGCGTCGCGGGCCAGTTCGGTGGCGGTGCGGCCCTGCGCCGGGTGGATCACCCCGGTTTCCTCGAGTCCGCGGGCCACCGCCCGCAGTCGGTGCCGGATCGCGTCGGCCCATTGGCCGGAAGCGGCGCAGCGCTGCGCGGTCGCGCGGTGTTCGGCGGCGCTGAGCACCGCGGTGCCGAACAACGGCCGGTTGGTGTCGCCGTCGCGCAGCATGCGCCGGCCGACTCCGATGGCGGCCACCACCGCCGCGACCAGCACGATCAACAGCACACTGATGGTGAACCATCCGCCGGGCAGCTCCGCGCCCTTGAGGATCAACCGCCGAATCAGCGTCTCGATGAAGTCGATGAACTGCTGCTTGGGCGACGGCCGCGGGTAGATCGGTTTGCTCAGTTCACGTTCGGCGGCCTCGCGAGCGGCTTCGCGATCGATGTCGACGGTGGGCACCCGGCAGTCCTCACCCCGGCGGCCGGGTCAGCCACAGCTGATCGGTCGACCCGCCGGCATACGGCCCGCTCGTCACGCCGGTCCGCAGCACCAGGTCGAACGCCTCGGAGCGGATCCGGCGATCGGTGTAGAGCAGCACCGCCACGCCGGCGGTGAACGGCAGCACGATGATCTGGCCGATGATCGAACCGATCCGGGACAACAGGCCCAGCTGCGCCGAGCCGGTCAGCGCGTCGGCGCCGTGGCTGACCGCCATCCCGGCGATGTTGAACGGGAACGCCACCGCGCTGCTGATCAGCGAGGCGATCAGCGCGGTCAGGATCATGATGCCCAACACCCGCCAGAAACTGTTGCGCACCAGGGCGAACGAGCGGCGCATCGCCTCGAACACCGGTTGACGCTCCAGCACGATCACCGTCGGCGCGAACACCAAGACCGCATAGCCGTAGCCACACGCCGCGATCAACGCCAGCACCAGCGGTAGGCCGACCAAGACGGCGGCCCCGCTGCCGCCGGCACCACCGGCGATCGCGACGACGAACGCGACGAAACCGAACAACACCGCCGCCGCCAGCCCGATCAGGGCGGTCAGGCCGATCAATGCCGCAAAACGGGTGCGGACGATCGCCCAGGCTTCCCCGACGGTGATCGGTGAGCCGAACACCGAGCGCCCGACGACGGCGGTCAGCATGCCGGTCAGCACGATGGTGCCCAGGGCGGTCGCGATGCCGGCGCCGGCGAACGCGATCATCCAGGCCGCGACGTCGCCCCCGGAGATCTCGCTGGCCGACGGCCCGGCATGCGCCGGCCCGACCGCCCGCAGCAGGCCGACCAGCGCGACTCCGCTGATGATCTGGGTGGCTACCACGACGATCGCGGTCAGCCCGAGCACGACGGCGGGGTTGGCCCGGACGTAGCCGACGGCGCCGTTGTAGATGTCGGTCAGGCTGAGCGGGCGCAGCGGGATCACACCGGGTTTGAGCTCAGGCTGCGGATAACCCGGCCCGTAACCCGGCGGGGGACCGTAACCCGGCGGCGGGCCGTAACCCGGTGGCGGGCCGTAGCCCGGCGGCGGCCCATACCCGGGAGGCGGGGGACCATAACCCGGTGGCGGGCCGTAGCCCGGCGGCGGTGGCCCATAACCCGGGGGCGGACCCCAACCCGGTGGCGGCGGCCCGTAACCGGGCGGAGGAAAACCAGGGCCGGGGTAGCCGGGCGGCGGATTCACCATGGGGCTGAGCGTAGCGTTATGCGGCATGGCGGAACTCAAATCGCAGTTGCGGGCGGACCTGACCGAAGCGATGAAGGCGCAGGACAAGCTGCGCACCGCGACCCTACGAATGCTGCTGGCCGCTATCCAGTCCGAAGAGGTCTCGGGCAAGCAGGCCCGTGAGCTGACCGACGACGAGGTGCTCAAGGTGCTGAATCGCGAGGCCCGCAAGCGGGCGGAGTCGGCGGAGATCTACACCCAGAACAGCCGCGGTGAGCTCGCCGCCGAAGAACACGCCGAGGCCCGGATCATCGCCGAGTATCTGCCCGAACCGCTCAGCGAGGCCGAACTGGCCGACGTCGTCGACACCGCGCTGGCGCAGGTGGCCGAGCAGATCGGCGAGCGCCCGCACATGAAGCACATGGGTCTGGTGATGAAGGCCGCCACCGAGATCGCGGCGGGCAAGGCCGACGGTTCCCGACTGTCGGCCGCGGTCAAGGACCGCCTCTAGTCGCCGATGGGGTCGGCGCCGATCGAGGACTACGCGCTGCTGGGTGACCTGCACACCGCGGCACTGCTGGGCCGTGACGGCAGCATCGACTGGCTGTGCCTGCCGCGGTTCGACTCACCGGCCTGTTTTGCCGCGTTGCTGCACGACGAGTCCGCCGGCTATTGGCGCCTCGCACCGGCGGCCGGCGGCCCGGCCACCCGGCGCGGCTACCGCGGCGACACCTTGATCGTCGACAGTGAATGGGACACCGACGGCGGCACGGTGCGCATCACCGACTTCATGCCGCCGCGGGGTAAGTCCGCCGACGTGGTCCGGATCGTCGAAGGCGTGTCCGGGCGGGTGCCGATGCGGATGGATCTGGCGATCCGTTTCGACTACGGCAATGTGGTGCCCTGGATGCGCCGCAGCGACGACGGGCTGATCGCGGTCGCCGGACCGGACACGGTCTGTCTGACCAGCCCGGTCACCATGCGGGGTGAAAACCTCACGACGGTAGCGGAATTCGAGGTGTCCGCCGGGGAGAAGGTGCCGTTCGTGCTGACCCACGTGGCGTCGCACCTGCTGCCCGACGCCGCGCGTTCGGAGGCCATGCGCGCGCTGGGGAAAACCATCTCGTTCTGGCAGAACTGGATCGACCAGTGCTCGTATCGCGGCCAGTGGTCCGATGCGGTGCGCCGTGCGGTGATCACCCTCAAGGCGCTGACCTACGCCCCCACCGGCGGTATCGTCGCCGCCGCCACCACGTCACTGCCGGAATGCCTTGGCGGGGTGCGGAATTGGGATTACCGCTATTGCTGGTTGCGGGATGCCACCTTCACCCTGCAGGCGCTGCTGGGCACCGGCTACGTCGCCGAGGCCAAGGCCTGGCGGGAATGGCTGGTGCGCGCGGTGGCCGGCGACCCGGCCAAGCTGCAGATCATGTATGGCCTGGACGGCACCCGCCGGCTGCCGGAGCAGACGCTGGATTGGCTGTCGGGCTACGAGGGTTCGGCGCCGGTGCGGGTGGGCAACGGTGCCGCGGGCCAGTTCCAGCTCGACGTGTGGGGCGAGGTGCTCGACGGGCTGAACCTGGCGCTGGATTCCGGTCTGGAATGCGAGGACACCGCCTGGGACATCCAACGCGCGCTGCTGGATTTCCTCGAGGGCAACTGGGACCGGCCCGACGCCAGCCTGTGGGAAGTGCGGGGCCCGCAACGGCATTTCGTGCATTCGAAGGTGATGGCCTGGGCGGGCGTGGACCGAGCGGTGCACGCGGTGCAGGCCCACGGCCGGGAAGGCCCGGTCGAGGCGTGGCGGGCGCTGGCCGAGACCATCCACGCCGACGTCTGCGAGCACGGCTTCGATACCGAGCGGGGCACGTTCACCCAGTCCTACGGCTCGGCCGGCCTGGATTCGGCGCTGCTGCTGATTCCCCGGGTGGGATTCCTGCCGTGGGACGACCCGCGGGTGGTCGGAACCGTCGACGCGGTGCAGCGCGAGCTGTCCAGCGACGGCTTCTTGCGGCGCTATGACACCGAGGACTCCGATTCCGACGGCGACGTCGACGGGCTACCCGGCACCGAGGGCGCGTTCTTGGTGTGCACGTTCTGGCTGGCCGATGCGCTGCACGGCATCGGCCGCCGCGACGAGGCCCGGGCGCTGTTCGAGCGACTGCTGGGCCTGCGCAACGACGTCGGGCTGCTCAGCGAGGAGTACGACACCGCCGCGCGCCGGCAGGTCGGCAACACCCCGCAGGCATTCTCGATGGTGGGGCTGGTCAACACCGCCCGAGGGCTCAGCGGGGAGACGACGCGGACGCGAAACCACTAGCGGTCCGGGGGAGTTCCCGCATCGATGTCGCTGGGGCCACGCCTGCTCAGTCGTGGTTGAAATGCGCCGAGAGCGCGATCAGGATCGTCACGATGACCAGGATCGCGACGATCGGAACCGCCCACGGCAGTACGTCCATCACAACGCCAGGGTAGGCCTCGTAACGGAAAAAGGCCCCGACCGGATTGACCGGTCAGAGCCGGGCCGGTAACCCAAGGGGCGCCCGCTATTCTGCTGGGCGGAAATACGGTTCAACCGTGCCGCTGAGCTTGACGACCATCGGATTGCCGCGGCGATCCTTGGCGGTAGGGACTTCCACACGCACCCAACCCTCGGCCACGTTGTATTCGTGCACATTGGTTTTCTCGACGCCGTTGAAGCGAATCCCCACGTCGCGGCGGAGCACCTCTTCGCTATAGAAGGCGCTGCGCGGATCGATGGAGAGGTGATTCGGTGGAACGTCTGTGTTCTGATCCTCGGACATGATGGCTTTCGTTGGGATGCTGCGTTGAGTTCTCGGATTTGATTCTCCAAGAACCTACGCGAGCCTGTAGTAGCGGGTTCCGCGTAGGCCTAGGCAGGCCGCGCCCGACGCCCGGACCACGACGCGAAACGGCCCCGACCGGATTGACCGGTCAGAGCCGTCTGGCTGCAACAAAATGAGTCGGGGTGGCGGGATTCGAACCCACGACCTCTTCGTCCCGAACGAAGCACGCTACCAAGCTGCGCCACACCCCGTGTGAAGCCACGACAGCGTATCGCACCGCCCCCGCAGCGACCCAAACGCGCTGCCCGTCCTGCCCCGGCGCGAGAGATGAGCACGTCACGAGTGTGCGGTTTGGCAGGCAAAATCGCCGTTCTGCTGACCAAAACGCACACTCGACGTGCCGGGCTCCCCAGCGGCGCAGGTCACCCCGCCGCCACCAGCATGAAACGCCCCACAAACCGGCGTGGGGAGCTGCAAACGCGGCCAAAACTAGGCAGACTGGCTAATAACGTCTAGCGAAGGAGCCAGATCATGACGCTGTTGGGCGGAGCGGTGTATGCCGGTTTCTTCGCACTGGCGGCGCTGTGGCTGGTAGCCACCAACCCCGACGCTCAGGCGAACGCGAAGCGGCAGGACCGCTCGAACTCGGCCAGCACCGCAGCAGGACCGGTCGGGTCCAGCCCCTGCTGTGCCACCCAGTCGTCGCAGAAGTAGGTGTCGGCGTAGCGGTCACCGCTGTCGGCCAGCAGCGTCACCACCGACCCGCTGCGCCCGTCGGCGACCATTTCGGCCAGCAACCCGAACGCGCCCCACACATTGGTTCCCGTCGAGGCGCCCACCCGCCGGCCCAGCACCGCGCTGACGTGCCGCGCCGCGGCCACCGACGCCGCATCGGGCACCGCCACCATCCGATCCACCACATCGGGTAGGAACGACGGCTCCACCCGCGGCCGCCCGATGCCCTCGATGCGCGACGACTCCTCGATCACCAGGTCATACCGGCACTGCTCGTAGGCCGGGTAGAACGCCGAATGCTCCGGGTCGACCACGCACAGCCGGGTGGCGTGCCGGCGATACCGGATGTAGCGCCCGATCGTCGCACTGGTGCCGCCGGTGCCCGCCCCGACCACGATCCACTCCGGAATCGGATGGGCTTCCTCGCGCAGCTGGGAGAAGATCGACTCGGCGATGTTGTTGTTGCCGCGCCAGTCGGTGGCCCGCTCGGCGTTGGTGAACTGATCCAGGTAGTGCCCGCCGGTGTCGGCGGCGATCCGCTCGGCTTCGGCGTAGACGTCGGCGGAATGCTCCACAAAATGGCACCGCCCGCCCTGCGCCTCGATCAACGCCACTTTGGACGCGCTGGTCGAGCTCGGCATCACCGCGACGAACGGCAGGCCCAGCAGGGCGGCGAAGTAGGCCTCGGACACCGCCGTGGACCCCGACGACGCCTCCACCACCGTGGTGCCCTCGGCGATCCGGCCGTTGCACAGCCCGTAGAGGAACAGCGAACGGGCCAGCCGGTGCTTGAGGCTTCCGGTGATGTGGGTGGTCTCGTCTTTGAGGTACAGCGCGACATCGGCATCGGCGGCCCACGCCGAGGGCAGCGGGTAGCGCAGCAGGTGGGTGTCGGCGCTGCGCCGCGCGTCGGCCTCGATCAGCCGGATCGCGTTGTCGGCCCAGCGGCGGGGATGGCCGCGGTTGGCGATCCGGGTGGTCAACTGGCCGATATGGACGGCTGCGTGGATCCGCGGGTCAGGCGTGCGTCGTCGCCGCCGGTCGGCGCGGGGACCAGAGTCAGCAGGGTGGCCTCCGGACGGCAGGCGAACCGCACCGGCGCGAACGGCGAGGTGCCGATTCCCGCCGAGACGTGCAGCCGCATCTGGGCGCCCCACTGGGAGGGCCCCTTGACCCGCGAGCGGTCCAGGCCGCAGTTGGTCACCAGCGCGCCGTAGAGCGGCACGCACAGCTGCCCGCCGTGGGTGTGGCCGGCCATCACCAGCTGGTAGCCGTCGCCGGCGAACCGGTCCAGCACCCGCGGCTCCGGCGAGTGGGTCAGCCCGAGCCGCAAATTGGCGGTCGGGTCGGCCGGGCCGGCGATGGTGTCGTAGCGGTCGCGTTCGATGTGCGGGTCATCAACCCCGGCCGCGGCGATCCGCTGACCGGCCACGTCGAATTCGCGACGGTTGTGGGTCAGGTCCAGCCAGCCGCGTTCGGTGAACGCCGCCCGCAGGTCCTGCCACGGCAGCGGGGTGCCGTAGATGCGATGCGTCGGCTTGGTCAGGTATTTCGCCGGGTTCTTCGGCCGCGGCCCGAAGTAGTCGTTGCTGCCGAACACGAACACCCCCGGCACCGACAGCAGATCGCCCAGGGCCTGCACCACGGCCGGCACCGCCTTCGGGTGGGCCAGGTTGTCGCCGGTGTTGACCACCAGGTCCGGTTCCAGACGCACCAACTCGCGCAGCCACGCCTGTTTGCGGCGCTGGCCGGGCCGCATGTGGATGTCGCTGATGTGCAGCACCCGCAGCGGCGACGAGCCCGGCGTCAGCACCGGCAGCGTCGCCTCGCGCACCACAAAGGCGTTGCGTTCGATGATCGCGCCGTAGCCGATCGCCAGGGCCGCCGGCCCGAGCGCAGCCGATGCGGCGACCAGTGACCGGGTCAGGGCGGGTGATGCAGCCATGAACGCCAGCCTACTGCGCCGCGGCAGCCCTCCCGCGCCTATGGCGGCGGCGCGGGAGGCGGCAGCAGCGGAATGGTGATCGGCGGCAGCCCCGGAATCTCCACCACCGTCGAGCCCACCGGCGGCGGCATGCCCTCCGGCGGCGGCGGTGGTGGCGGCGGGATGCCGTTGCTCACCTCGATGGTGATGATGGATCCGGGGATGGTCTGGCCGTTCGGCGAGGTGCCGACCACCGCTCCGGAGCGGGCGCTGCTGTTGACCCAGTTCGGCTGGTCGGCGACCTGGAAGCCGACCTCTTTGAGTCGTGCCCGCGCGGCGTCGACCTCCAGGCCGACGACGCTGGGCACCCGGGAGTTGGGTCCGCCATCGACGTAGCGCGGGTCGGTCGGCGGCATCACGACGTCGCCGAAGTCGGTGGCGATCGGCTTCATCGCGGCGAACCAGGTGCGGGCCGGCTCGTTGCCGCCGTACAGATCGCCGTCACCGCAGTGCCGCAGCGGGAACGAACACAGGTCCGACGGCGAGCTGGAGTCGTCGAAGATGTAGTTGGCCGCCGCGTAGCGGTTGGTGAAGCCCAGGAAGCCCGAGGACCGGTGCGCCTCGGTGGTGCCGGTCTTGCCCGACATGGGCAGGTCCCAGCCCACCGAGCCGGCCGCGGGCGACGCCGTGCCGCCGCCGGCGATGTCTTTACTCAACGCGTTGGCCAGGGTGTTCGCCAGCCCCTCGGGAATCACCCGGTCGCAGGTCTCGGTGGCCACGGCCACCTCGTTGCCGTTGCGGTCGAAGACCTTGTCGATCGGATTCGGCGGGCACCACACGCCGCCGGAGGCCAGGGTGGCGGCGACATTGGACAGCTCCAACGCGTTGACCTCGATCGGGCCCAGGGTGAACGACCCCAGGTTCTGTCGTTTGACGAAGTCGGCCAGGCTCTCGTTGCTGTCCGGATCGTAGTCGCGGGCGGTGCCGGGATCGGCGTAGGAACGCAGCCCCAGCTTGATCGCCATGTCGACGGTGCGGCCCACCCCGACCTGGGAGATGAGCTTGGCGAACGCGGTGTTGGGCGAGGTGGCCAGCGCGGTGGTGACGTTCATCGGCGACCGGTAGGGGGCGACGTTGACCACGCACCAGGTCTCCTTCGGGCAGCCCTTGGCGCCGCCGCTGCCCATGCCCTTGGTCTGGAACCGGCCCGGCACCTCCAGGTCGGCGCTGATGCCCATGCCCATCTCCAGCGCGGCGGCCACCGTGAAGGTCTTGAAGATCGACCCGGCACCGTCACCGACCAATGAGAACGGTTGCGGCCGCATGGTTTCGCCGATCTCACCGTTGAGCCCGTAGGTGCGGTTGCTGGCCATCGCCAACACCGGGTGTGCGTCGCTGCCGGGCTTGATCACACTCATCACGCTCGCGACGCCCTGCACGTTCGGGTTGGCGAAATTGTCGATCGCCTGCTTGACCGGGCCCTGCACGTCGGGGTCCAGCGTGGTGCGGATGACGTAGCCGCCGCGGGCCACCTGTTCTTTGCTGATGCCGGCCCGGGTCAGGTACTCCTGCACGTAGTCGCAGAAGAAGGCCCGGTCGCCGGCTGCGATGCAGCCTCGCGGCAACTCGTTGGGTTGCGGCAGGATGCCCAGCGGCTCCTCCTTGGCCGCCCGCAGCGCGTCGGCCTGGTCGGGCAGATTCTCGATCATGGTGTCCAGCACCAGGTTCCGCCGTGCCAGAGCCCCCTCGGGATTGGTGTAGGGGTTCAGCGCGCTGGTCGACTGCACCATCCCGGCCAGCAGCGCCGCCTGCTGCCAGTTCAGATCCGAGGCGTCGACGCCGAAATAGGTCTGGGCCGCATCCTGGATGCCGAACGAGTTGTTGCCGAACGACACCAGGTTCAGGTAGCGGGTCAGGATCTGCGGCTTGCTGAAGGTGCGGTCCAGGGTGAGCGCCATCCGGATCTCGCGCAGCTTGCGCGCCGGGGTGGTCTCGACCGCGGCGCGCTTCTCGGCATCGGTCTGGGCCAGCACCAGCAGCTGGTAGTTCTTGATGTACTGCTGCTCGAGGGTGGACCCGCCGCGGGTGTCGATGTCCCCGGAGGCGTAGCCGGCCAGCCCGGTCAACGTGCCCTTCCAGTCGACGCCGCTGTGCTCGGCGAACCGCTTGTCCTCGATCGAGACGATCGCCAGCTTCATGGTGTCGGCGATCTTGTCGCTGGGAACCTCGAAGCGGCGCTGCGAGTACAACCACGCGATCGTGTTGCCCTTGGCGTCGACCATCGTCGACACCGCCGGCACCTCACCGCTGACCAGTTGGGCCGATCCGTTGGCCACCACGTCGGAGGCCCGGTTGGAGATCAGGCCGATACCGCCCGCGACCGGGAACAGCAAGGCCGCCATCAGCACGGCGGCCAGCAAACAACACCCGGCCAGTTTGAGCACGGTGGGGCCGGTCGGGGGACGCTCCGACATGGCTAACACCCTAACGCCGGTAGCCGGTGGCGCTCACCGAAGTCCCCAGCAGAACCCGAACGGCCGGATCCGCTGAATTGCCGCCGACGTCAGAAAAGGCCGGGTCGACCGCGTCCGCAGCGGCTCGTGGCCGCGTAGATCATGATCGGACGGCACGGTTGTCCCAAAAAAGGGGGCATCTACCAGTTGCGCAGATGCCACCTGACCACCTAACTTGGACATCGAGTGCGATTCAGGTAACACTGATGACACGATGTGGCGTAGATCGCACTAGCGGTCGACGTTGATGTTGAATAGGTGGCTGCCGGGGCGGCCGGGACGGAGGATCGTCAGTGTCTCTTACACGGCCAGCGGTTCAAAAGACCAGCACACCAGTGGCTGCACCTTCCCAGCCTCCCCGAACCGTCCTCCGCGGTGTTCAGGACGAGGGCAGGATCGCCTGGGTCTCCAAGGCGCTCTGCCGGGGCGCTGACCCCGATGAACTCTTCGTACGTGGTGCCGCGCAGCGCAAGGCGGCGGTGATCTGCCGGCACTGCCCGGTGGTACTCGAATGCCTCGCCGACGCCCTGGACAACCGGGTCGAGTTCGGCGTGTGGGGCGGCATGACCGAGCGGCAACGCCGGGCGCTGCTCAAACAGCACCCCGAGGTCACCTCCTGGCGGGAGTACTTCGCCGCCCAGCGCAAACAGCGCGACGCCGGCTGAACCGCCGAACGGCTACTTCGCCGTCAGCTGGTCGGCGATCGCGCTCAGTGCCTCCAGGTCGGAGACATCGAACGGCAGTGACGGAACCCCGACGATGGGCACGCGCGGGTTCGCCCGGGTGAAGCGCGACAGCAGCCGGACCTCACGCTTGGCGGTGGCGCCGCGCTCGGCGTGAATCCGCAGGGCAGCGATGGCGAGCGCATTGGCCCCTTCGTTGGCGTTGGCTTCCTGCAACGTCTCGATACCGTCGATGGCGCGCTCGATGGGCAGCTCGCACAGCATCGGATGGGTCCGGTTGAGGATCAGCCCGGCCAGCGGCATGTGCTCGCCGGCGAGCCGGTCGACGAAGAACGACGCCTCGCGCAACGCATCGGGCTCCGCGGCCGACACCACCACGAACTGGGTGCCACGGCGCTTGAGCAGTTCGTAGGTGCGATCCGCCTTCTCCCGGAAACCGCCGAACGTGGCGTCCAAGGATTGGACGAAACCGGCCGCGTCGGAAAGCATTTGCGAGCCCAGCACGGTCGACAGCGCCTTCATCGCCAAGCCCAGCGCGCCGGCGACCAACTTGCCGAAGCCGCGACCGGGACCCAGCAGCAGCTTCCACAACCGGCTGTCCATGAAACTGCCCAGGCGCTTCGGCGCGTCCAGGAAGTCCAGGGCGTTACGCGACGGCGGGGTGTCGACCACCACCAGATCCCAGCGGTCCTCGGCGAGCAGCTGGCCGAGTTTCTCCATGGCCATGTATTCCTGCGTGCCGGACAGCGAAGTGGCCACCGTTTGATAGAACTGGTTGTTCAAGATGGCCTCCGCCCGCTCCGGGCCGGAGTACTGCGTCACCATCTCGTCGAACGTGCGACGCATGTCGAGCATCATCGCGTGCAGTTCGCCGGACACCTCCGGACCCAGCGGCACCCGCTGCGGGGTGTTGCCCAGGGCGTCGATACCCATGGCCTGCGCCAGCCGCCGGGCCGGGTCGATGGTCAGCACCACCACGCTGCGGCCGTATTCGGCGGCCCGCAGCGCCATCGCGGCGGCGGTGGTCGTCTTGCCGACGCCGCCGGCGCCGCAACACACCACCACGCGGTTGGCGGTGTCGGCCAGGATTGCGGCCATGTCCAGTGCCAGCGGCTTGCCGGCCGGGTCGGGTGTCATCGAACCCCCTGTCGGGCGAGGATCTCGGAGAGCTCATAGAGGCTGCCGAGGTCGACCCCGTCGGTGATCGTCGGCAGATGCAGGCGCGGCACGTCCAGTTGCTTCAACTGCTCGGCTGTTTCAGTGCGGGCAGAAATGCGGGTGGCGTGCTGGATGGTCTCGGTCAGCAGGCCGGCGAAATCGTCGTCGTCCAGGGTGATCCCGGCCGCGGACAGGCCGGCCCGCACGGCGTCGGCATCGACGACCCCTTCGGCGGCCTTGGTCAGGTCGGCGGGGTCCAGGTGGGCGGGAATGTCGCGGTTGACGATCACGCTGCCGATCGGCAGGTCCAGTTCCCGCAGTTCGTCGATGGCCTCCAGGGTCTCCTGCATCGGCAGGGACTCCAGCAGCGTCACCAGGTGGATCGCGGTCTGATCCGAGTGCAGCAGCTTCACGACACCGTCGGCCTGCGAATGCACCGGGCCGCCCTTGGCCAGCTGTGAGACGGCCTTGGTGACGTCGAGGAACCGGGCGATGCGGCCGGTGGGCGGCGCGTCGACCACGATCGCGTCGTAGACCGGCTTCTTGTTCTTGTCGGTCTGGATCACGTGGTATTTGATCTTGCCGGTGAGGATGACGTCCCGCAGGCCCGGTGCGATGGTGGTGGCGAACTCGACGGCCCCCACGCGGCGCATCGCCCGTCCGGCGATACCCAGGTTGTAGAACAAGTCGAGGTATTCCAGGAACGCGGCTTCGATGTCCATCGCCAGCGCGTCGACCTGTCCGCCGTCCTCGGCGGTCGCGACCTTGAGTGGGGCAATGGGCAGTGGCGGTACGTCGAAAAGCTGCGCAATGCCTTGTCGCTCTTCGACTTCCACCAGCAGCACCCGACGTCCGCCGGCCGCCAGCGATAGCGCCAGCGCGGCCGCCACCGTCGTTTTGCCGGTGCCGCCTTTGCCGGTCACGAAATGCAGCCGGGCCTTGGATAAACGCGAAGGCCAGCCGATGGCGGTCTCGCCGCTGGGTGTGGCTGTCACCACTGCATGCTAACCAAGCGCTTGTGGGTGCTAGCGATAAGCTCGCTCCCATGAGCGAACGCACCGTGTGGGAGTACGCCAACGTCCCGTTGATCACGCACGCCACCAAGCAGATCCTCGATCAGTGGGGCGAGGACGGCTGGGAGTTGGTCACCGTGCTTCCCGGGCCGTCCGGTGAGCAGCTCATCGCCTTCTTGAAGCGACCGAAATGAGCTGGCGGGCCCGGTTGACCGAACTCGGGATCGAGCTGCCCGAGACAGCCGCGCCGTTGGCCGCGTACGTGCCCGCGGTGCGGACCGGCGACCTGGTCTACACCTCCGGTCAGCTGCCGATGCACAACGGCAAACTGGCCCGCACCGGCAAGGTGGGCGCTGAGGTCAGCCCGGAGGACGGGTATGCGCTAGCCCGGATCTGCGCCCTGAACGCACTGGCCGCGGTGGACGCCCTGGTCGGGCTCGACTCGGTGACCCGGGTGGTCAAGGTGGTCGGGTTCGTCGCCTCCGGCCCGACCTTCAACGGCCAGCCCGGGGTGATCAACGGCGCCTCCGAGCTACTGGGCGAGGTCTTCGGCGACGCCGGCGCGCATGCCCGCTCGGCCGTCGGGGTATCGCAGCTGCCGCTGGATGCCCCGGTAGAGGTGGAGTTGATATTGGAAGTCGGCTAGGCGTGTCACCGACTCATCCCGCCTACGGGCAGCTGCGGCCGGTCACCGAGACCGCGTCGGTGCTGCTGGCCGACAACCCCGGCCTGATGGCCCTGGAGGGCACCAACACCTGGGTGCTGCGGGGTCCGCGCAGTAACGAAGTGGTGATCGTCGACCCCGGCCCCGACGACGACGAACACATCAGCCGGCTCGCCGAGGTCGGCAAGATCGCGCTGGTGCTGATCAGCCACCGGCACTTCGACCACACCGATGCCATCGACAAGCTGGCCGACGCGGTCGGGGTGCCGGTGTATTCGGCCGGCAGCGGGTTTCAGCGCCGGCTCGGCGGCGGCCTGTCCGACGGACAGGTGATCGACGCGGCCGGGCTGCGCATCACGGTGTTCGCCACCCCGGGCCACACCGCCGACTCGCTGTCGTTCGTGCTGGATGACGCCGTTTTGACCGCCGACACCGTGCTGGGCCGCGGCACCACCGTGATCGACACCGAGGACGGCGACCTGGCGCACTACCTGGACTCGCTGCAGCGGCTGCGCGGGCTGGGCGGGCGGACGGTGCTACCCGGGCACGGACCGGAGCTGGCGAATATCGACGCCGTGGCCGCGGGATACCTGGCGCATCGCGAGCAACGCCTCGACCAGGTGCGCTCGGCGTTGGCCGCGCTCGGAGACGACGCCACCGCACGCCAGGTCGTCGAACACGTCTACACCGACGTCGACGAGGAGTTGTGGGGCGCCGCCGAGTGGTCGGTGCAGGCCCAACTGAACTACCTGCGGGCTACCTAGTCACCGCGAACAGTCCCCCGCAAGCGGGAGGTGCCCCCAGCGTAGGCCCCCTTTTCTTGCCGCAATTGGGGGCTTTCGCGTCTGCTCGGGGGAGAGTTAGCGCGCGCGGCGGGCCAGCCGCTCGGAGTCGGAGATCAGTACGCTCTTGCCCTCGAGCCGGATCCAGCCGCGGTGGGCGAAGTCGGCCAGCGCCTTGTTCACCGTCTCCCGGGAGGCCCCGACCAGCTGGGCGATCTCTTCCTGGGTCAGGTCGTGGGTGACCCGCAGGGCCCCACCTTCCTGGGTGCCGAACCGCTGCGCCAGCTGCAGCAGCTGCTTGGCGACCCGGCCGGGCACGTCGGTGAAGATCAGGTCCGCCAGGTTGTTGTTGGTGCGGCGCAGCCGGCGGGCCAACACCCGCAGCAGCTGCTCGGCGATCTCGGGCCGATCGGAGATCCACGACCGCAGCGCGTCGCGGTCCATCGAGACCGCCCGCACCTCGGTGATGGTGGTCGCGCTCGAGGTCCGCGGGCCCGGGTCGAAGATCGACAACTCACCGAACATGTCCGACGGGCCCATGATGGTCAGGAGGTTCTCCCGGCCATCCGGCGACCGGCGGCCGATCTTCACTTTCCCGGAGACGATGATGTACAGCCGATCGCCGGGCTCTCCTTCGGCGAACACGGTATGTCCGCGCGGAAAGTCCACGGGCTGAAGCTGCTTGGTCAGCGCGGCGACGGCGCTGGGCTCAACTCCCTGGAAGATTCCGGCCCTCGCCAGGATCTCGTCCACGTTGCCCCTTAAGTGCTCTTGATGAAAATGTGAATCGCGCAAGCGCCAGCCTCTAGCCGACTAGCCATCTGAGTCTACGGCTAGGCGGCAAGAGACGTGCCAACGCTACACACGATTGGCGCGCCGAGTCCGGGGAAACTGCGGATTCGTCGTCTCCACCTGGCTCAACCCGGTCTCAATGCGCTCCAGCCCCACCGCTGCCAGCATCAGCAACGCAGGTATGGCGGTGATCAGCAGCCAGGACACAAGGTGACAGTAAACCTGGGCAAGGTCTCATTGCGGTCACAAATTAGTACCCTGTCGGAGGTGACAGTGGACAAAGACTCCCGAGCGTCGCGCAACGAGACCCGAACCGGGCTGGTGCGACGCGCTCGGCGGATGAATCGCTCTCTGGCGCAGGCGTTTCCGGATGCCCACTGCGAATTGGACTTCACCACGCCGCTGGAACTGGCCGTAGCCACGGTGTTGTCGGCCCAATGCACCGACGTGCGGGTCAACCTCACGACCCCGACGCTGTTCGCCCGGTACCCGACCGCGCTGGACTACGCCCAGGCCGACCGTGCCGAGTTGGAAGAGTTCATCCGGCCTACCGGTTTCTACCGCAACAAGACGACGTCGTTGATCAACCTCGGTCAGGCGCTCGTCGAGCGGTACGACGGTGAGCTGCCCGCCACCATGGACGAATTGGTGCGTCTTCCCGGCGTGGGGCGCAAGACCGCCAACGTAATCCTGGGCAACGCGTTCGGGGTACCGGGCATCACCGTCGACACCCACTTCGGGCGTCTGGTGCGGCGGTGGGACTGGACCCGCGAGGAGGACCCGGTCAAAGTCGAGCACGCCGTCGGTGAGCTGATCGAACGCAAGGAATGGACGTTGCTGTCGCACCGGGTGATCTTCCACGGCCGGCGGGTCTGTCACTCTCGCAAACCGGCCTGCGGCGTCTGCGTGCTGGCCAAGGACTGCCCCTCATTCGGGCTCGGGCCCACCGATCCGATGGAGGCCGCCGTGCTGGTCAAAGGCCCCGAGACCGAGCACCTGCTGGCCCTGGCCGGGCTGTAGCGGCCTCGCGCGGATGAGGCCGATGAGAACCGGGTGGACCGTGACGGTGGTGGCGGTCCTGGCGGTGACGGCCGCGCTGCTCGCCGGGCTGGTGACCGAACTGCGCCGCGAGCCGGTCCAGCCGGGCCGCAGCTCGCCGGTACCCGCGGCCGGACCTGACCTCGACAACCTGCGCAAACGTGCCGGCCTGCCGCCCTGCCGGGTCGGCCCGGACGGCGCCGGCCCGGCCGCCCTGCGCGACGTCACCGTCGAATGCGCAGCCGACGGTGCGCCCGTCGACGTGGCGGCGATGGTCGCCGGCCGGCGGGTGGTGCTGAACCTGTGGGCGTACTGGTGCCGGCCGTGCCGCGAGGAGTTGCCCGCGCTCGCCGAATACCAGCGCCGTGCCGGGCCGGACGTGACGGTGGTGACCGTGCACCAGGATGACAACCAGACTGCCGGGTTGGCGCTGCTCACCGAGCTGGGCGTGCGGCTGCCCACCCTGCAGGACGGCCGCCGTCAGGTGGCGGCGGCGTTGCGGGTGCCCAACGTGATGCCCGCGACCGTGGTGCTGGCCGCGGACGGTAGCGTTGCCCGCATCCTGCCGCAGTCCTTCGCCACCGCCGAGGAGATCGCCGCCGCCGTGGAGGGCAGCGGGCGCTGACGTGGGGCGGCCAGGATCCGGCACAGAGGGAGACGCGGTGAGCGCTGGCGAATCGCGGCCGTCGCCCCCGTCCTGGCTGCACCCGCTGGTCGACAACGTCGAGAAGATGCCGAAGGCCTATCTGCACCGGCTGCCCGCCGACGTCCGCGCGATGGTCACCGCGGCCAGCGCCAAGGCCCGCGTGACCGGGCACGGCCGCGACGCAGCGGTGCTGGTGCTGTTCTCCGGCCCGCCGTCGGATAGCGGCATTGATTCGGCCGACCTGCTGGTCACGGTGCGCGCCTCGACACTTCGCCATCACGCCGGGCAGGCCGCATTCCCGGGCGGGGCAGTCGATCCCGGCGACTCCGGCCCGGTGGCCACCGCGCTGCGAGAGGCCAACGAGGAGACCGGAATCGACCCGGGCCGGGTGCACCCGCTGGTGGTGCTGGAGAAGATCTTCATCGCCCCCTCGGGATTCCAGGTGGTGCCGGTGCTGGCCTACTCCGAAGATCCCGGGCCGGTGAGCGTGGTGGACCCGGCCGAGACCGCTGTGGTGGCCCGGGTTCCGGTCCGGGCATTCATCAACCCCGAGAACCGGTTGATGGTTTACCGTGATGCGCGCAGCCGGCGATGGGCCATGCCGGCGTTCCGGCTCAACGAGATGCTGGTCTGGGGCTTCACCGCCCAGGTGATCTCGGCGATGTTGGACGTGGCCGGCTGGGCGCAGCCCTGGGACCACACCGAGGTGCGCGGGCTGGACGAGGCCATGGCTCTGCTTGGAGGAGAACCTGGTGGAACGGGGATGACTGGGATATGACGTCGTCGCAGTGGCTGGACATCGCCGTGCTGGCGATCGCCTTCGTTGCCGCAGTGTCCGGCTGGCGCTCCGGCGCGCTCGGCTCGCTGCTGTCCTTCGTCGGCGTGGCGCTCGGCGCGATGGCCGGGGTGCTGCTGGCCCCGCACCTGATCGAGCACGTCGCCGGTGCCCGGCTGAAACTGTTCGCCGCACTGTTTCTGATCCTGGCCATGGTTGTGATCGGCGAGGTCGCCGGGGTGGTGTTGGGCCGGGCGGTGCGCGGAGCGATCCGCAGCCCCGGGGTCCGGGGCGTGGACTCGATCATCGGCGTGGCGCTGCAGTTGGTGGTGGTGCTGATCGCGGCCTGGTTGCTGGCCACCCCGCTGACCGCCTCCGATCAGCCGAATCTGGCTGCCGCGGTCAACGACTCACGAGTCCTGCGTCAGGTCGACGATATCGCGCCGGGCTGGCTCAAGAACGTGCCGCGACGGTTGTCGGCGGTGCTCGACGACTCCGGGCTGCCGGCCGTGCTGGAACCGTTCAGCCGCACCCCGATCGCCTCCGTGGATGCGCCGGACCCCGGACTGGCCGCGAGCCCGGTCGTCGAGACCACCTCGCCGAGCGTGCTGCGGATCCGCGGTGTGGCGCCCAACTGCCAGAAAGTGTTGGAGGGCACCGGTTTTGTGATCTCGCCCAACCGGGTGATGACGAATGCGCACGTGGTCGCCGGCTCGGACAGCGTCACCGTGGAAAGTGGCACCAAATCGTATGACGCCACAGTGATCTCCTTCGACCCCAAGGAAGACATCTCGATTCTGGCCGTGCCGGATCTGCCGTTGCCGCCGTTGGCGTTCGCCTCCTCGCCGGCCGAACCCGACACCGACGCACTGGTGCTGGGCTACCCCGGCGGCGGGGTCTTCGAGGCGACCCCGGCCCGGGTGCGCGACATCATCAACCTCGAAGGGCCCGACATTTACCGCAGCGCGACCGTCACCCGCCGGGTCTACACGATCAGAGGCACTGTGCAGCAAGGCAATTCCGGCGGGCCGATGATCGACATGGACGGCCGGGTACTCGGCGTGGTGTTCGGCGCGGCCGTTGACGACGCCGACACCGGCTTCGTGATGACCGCCGAAGAGGTGGCCAACCAACTCGCCCGGATCGGCGACACCGCACCGGTCTCGACCCAGACCTGCGTCGGCGGAGAGTAACTGTGCCGATGGCGGCGACCCGCCGCGCCCGGCTTCGCCGCGCTTGCGACCGCCGCTAGGCCTGCTGCAGGAACCGCATCAGCTGGGCGTTGACCGCATCGGGGGCTTCCTCGTGGGCGAAATGCCCTACGCCGGGCAATGACACGTACTGGCCGTGCGGTGCATACCGCCGGGTCCGCTCGACCGGATCGGCGAGCACGTAGGGGTCGTCGGCGCCGCGTAGATGCAGCAGCGGGATGTCCAGTGTCCGCAGATCCAGTGCCTTCATGAACCGCCGGCCCTCGGAGCGCAGTTGACTGCGCACCGCCCAGCGCTGGTATTCCAGCGCGGAGTGCGCCGCCGACGGAATCTGGATCGCGGTGCGCAGATGCCCGATGGTCTCGGAGAAATCCTCGCTGGCATGCCAATTCGCGCCGGCTCTGCTGCGCACCAGGTGTTCGATTTCGGCGCCGTCGCGGCGGGTCAGGGTGCGCTCCGGCCAGAACGGTATCTGGTAGCGCAGCAACCACGGCAGCAGCGCCCGGCCCTGATCGGCACGGGTCAGCGCTGAGTTCCGTAGGGCCGCCGGATGCGGCGAACTGACCACCGCGATGGCGCGCACCAGCCGGGGGTGCAGCAGCGCGGTCGCCCAGCACACCAGGCCGCCGTCGGCGTGGCCGACCAGGATCGCCGAGGAGTGCCCCAAGGCCCGGATCAGCCCGGCGGTGTCGCCGGCCAGGGTCCAGCCGTCGTAGCCGCGGGGCGGCTTGTCGCTGCCCCCGTAGCCGCGCAGGTCGACCGCGACGACGCGCACCCCGGTCAGCCCGCGCAGTTGATGACGCCAGGTCCACCAGAACGAGCCGAACCCGTGTAGCAGCATCACCAACGGCCGCGTCATCGGCGGCGTGTCGGCCGATGCGTCGTCCGGTGTGGCCTCGACGACATGGAAGCGAATGCCGTTGGCGTGGATGTCCCAATGTCGCCACGGCCCGTCGATGCGAGTGACCGACGGATCCGGTGGCGGCACTACCAGCCCGAGGGATCGGTGGTCGGTTTGCCGTCATGCGCCGCCACCGCGTGCGGCCCCGACGCATGCAGCCGCGCGGGGTCGGGGCGCAGCGCATCGCGCGTCTCCCGCACCGATTCGATGGTTTGGCGCGGTCCCCGGATGCGCCGGACCCGCAGAAAGCCCAACAACGCCAAGGCCACGGCGAACGTCAGCATGACCCCGAAGACGATCAGGTAGGCGGCCCAGTCCTGCAGCCAGATGTCGATCACCTCGGCGAGGAAGAAGAAGAAAAAGAAGGTGGAGTAGAACAGCACGACCAGGGCCGCGATGAAGAACACGCTGCCGGTCAGGCCCTTCTTGACATCACGGGTGATCTCGGCGCGGGCCAGTTCGACTTCCGCGCGGACCAGCGTCGACATCTGCGCCGTCGCGTCCTTGACCAGATCACCCAGCGACGGGTCGGCGGGCAGTGCGTGCGGATCGGCCAGCGGGATGGTCGCCAGGGTATTGGGCACCCCGTTGCGGTCCGCCTTCGCCGCGGCGCGTTTTGCGTTTCTGCGATCGGCCTTGCTCACTGGCTGTCCTCCCGTTCGCTGTCGTCGCGGCTTAATGTTGCCATGCCGCGGCGGCGCCGAGGCGCGACCCCGCTAAAGCTGCGGACGGATCGAGCGGTGCGCGCGTTAGGCTGTTTTATCCCCCTCGGGGGTGGAGCTGATCGGACGGGAGAGCCGCTGTGCAGATTGCACACCGCTGGTTGCTGCGCGCTATGGCGCCGCTGCTGACATGGACGGCGTGCGCCGCCGTGGCCACGCTTGCCGCCCCGGTCCCAGTGGTCAGCGCCGACGCCAAGGTGCTGATGGGCGGTGGAGCCGGCATCGTCGTCGACGGCGACACGATGTGCACGCTGACAGCGATCGGCCACGACAAGACCGGTGCACTGATCGGCTTCACGTCGGCGCACTGCGGCGGTCCGGGTGCGGAGGTCGCCGCCGAGGGGGCAGAGGCCAACGGCACGATCGGCCACATGGTGGCGGGCAACGACGGCCTGGACTATGCGGTGATCGAGTTCGACCCCGACAAGGTGACGCCGGTGTCCAACTTCGGCGGCTTCATCATCGGCGGCATCGGACCGGACCCCTCCTTCGGCCAGATCGCTTGCAAACAGGGCCGCACCACCGGCAACTCCTGCGGTGTCACCTGGGGACCGGGCCAGGACCCGGGAACCATCGTGATGCAGGTGTGCGGCCGCCCAGGCGATTCCGGCGGGCCCGTCGTGGTGAACAACATGCTGGTCGGCATGATTCACGGGGCGTTCAGCGAGGCGCTGCCCACCTGCGTGGTCAAGTACATTCCGTTGCACACACCCGCGGTCGTGGTGTCGATCAACGCCGTACTCGGTGACATCAGCGAAAAAGACCGGCCGGGCACGGGTTTCGTCCCGGTCCCCTAGGCGATCAGTCGGCGGCCCGGATCGCGTCGAACACGCTAGGGTCCACCAGGGTTGAGGTGTCGCCGAGTTCGCGTCCGTCGGCGACGTCACGCAGCAGTCGCCGCATGATCTTGCCGCTGCGGGTCTTGGGCAGTTCCGGGACCAGGTGCACGTTGCGGGGGCGCGCGATCGGCGAGATCTCGACGGTGACCCGTTGGCGCAGTTCGTCGATGATCGCCCCGCCGACCTCGCGGTGCGACGCCGCCAGCACCACGAACGCGCAGATCCGTTGACCGGTCTGCTCGTCGAGGGCCCCGACCACGGCGGCCTCGGCCACCGCGGCATGACCGACCAGCGCGGACTCCACCTCGGCGGTGGAGATGCGATGCCCCGACACGTTCATCACGTCGTCGATGCGGCCCAGCACCCAGATGTCGCCGTCGGCGTCGTAGCGGGCGCCGTCACCGGCGAAATACCAGCCCTGCTCGGCGAAGCGCGCCCAGTAGGTGTCGATGAAGCGCTGCTCATCGCCCCAGATGCCGCGGGCCATCGACGGCCAGGGCGCATCGATCACCAGATATCCCGACACCGGTTCGCCGCCGGAGTCCTGGGGGGAGACCAGATCGCCGTGGTCGTCGACGATGCGTGCGGAGATCCCGGGCAGCGGCCGCATCGCGGCACCCGGCTTGGCCGCGGCCACCCCGGGCAGCGGGCAGATCATCGTCGCGCCGGTCTCGGTCTGCCACCAGGTGTCGACCACCGGTACCGCGTCGGCCCCGATCACCCGCCGGTACCAGCGCCAGGCCTCCGGGTTGATCGGCTCACCGACCGAACCCAGCAGCCGCAGACTGGACAGGTCGTGGGCGTCCGGCACCTGGCGGCCCCACTTCTTGAAGGTGCGGATCAGCGTGGGAGCGGTGTAATAGATTGTCACACCGTACTTTTCGATGATCTGGAAGTGCCGGTGCTGGTCCGGATACTCCGGGGTGCCCTCGTAAATCACCTCGGTGGCGCCGTTGGCCAGCGGTCCGTAGACGGCGTAGGTGTGGCCGGTGACCCAGCCGATGTCCGCGGTGCACCAGAACACGTCGGTGTCGGCTCGCAGATCGAACACGCAGTAGTGCGTGTAGGCGGCCTGGGTCAGATACCCGCCGCTGGTGTGCACGATGCCTTTCGGCTTGCCCGTGGTGCCCGAGGTATACAGCAGGAACAGCGGCTGCTCGGCCTCAAACGCCTCCGGGGTGTGCTGCGGTGATGCCGCGTCGACCACGTCGTGCCACCACAGGTCGCGGCCCGGCGCCCACGCCACCTCGCCACCGGTGCGTCGCACCACCAGCACATGCTGTACCGACTCGGCACCGGTGACCGCCTCGTCGACCGCCGGCTTGAGCGCCGCAGCCTGGCCGCGCCGGTACTGCCCGTCGGAGGTGATCACCACCTTCGCCTGCGCGTCGTCGATGCGGGATCGCAGCGCATGTGCGGAGAACCCGGCGAACACCACGGTGTGCAGCACACCCAACCGGGCGCACGCGAGCATCGCGATGATCGCCTCGGGAATCATCGGCAGATAGATCGCCACCCGATCACCGGCGACCAGACCGAGACCGCTCAGCGCATTGGCGGCTCGGCTCACCTCGGCGAGCAGCTCCGCATAGGTGATGGTGCGGGCGTCGTCGACCGGCTCGCCCTCCCAGTGGATGGCCACCCGGTCGCCGTGGCCGGCCTGCACATGGCGGTCCACGCAGTTGTAGGCGACGTTGAGCTTGCCGTCGGCGAACCAGCGGGCGAACGGCGGCCGGGAGTAGTCCAGCACCTCGGTGAACGGCCTGTCCCAGTGCAGGCGGTTGGCCTGCTCGGCCCAGAACACGAGCCGGTCCTGCTCGGCGGCGCGGTAGGCCTCGGCGCCGGTATTGGCGCGGGCGGCGAACTCGGGGGAGGGCGGGTACGAGGGCAGCGAATCGGCGGCGGCGCTATCAGCGTTCTGGCTCACGGTCAGCAGCCTAGCCACCCGCCGGTAGTGTCACAGCCCGTGATCACCGACCCATTGGCACCGCTGCTCGAATTGCCCGGTGTCGCCGAGGCCAGCGAAAAGGTCCGCGATGAGCTGGCGCGGGCTCATCGCCACAAGACCAACGTGCGGGGTTGGCCGGTCAGTGCCGCCGAGGCGTCGCTGCGGGCGGCCCGGGCGTCGTCGGTGCTCGACGGGGGCCCCACCACGGTGGACGCGCGCGCGGCAGGCGATCCGGTGTTCGCCGGGGCGCTGCGGGTCGCCCAGGCCCTGGAGGGCGGGGAAGGCTCGCTGGTCGAGGTGTGGCGGCGGGCCCCGCTGCAAGCGCTGGCCCGGCTGCACGTGCTGGCCGCCGCCGATCTGGTCGACGAAGACAACCTCGGCCGCCCGCGCGGCGGCGCAGAGGTGGGCCGCAGGCTGGAGATGCTGGCCGACCTCGCCACCGGTGGCACCACGGTGCCGGCGCCGGTGTTCGCCGCGGTGGTGCACGGCGAGCTGCTCACGCTCGCGCCGTTCGGCAGCGCCGACGGCGTGGTCGCCCGGGGGGCGTCCCGGTTGGTGACGATCGCCAGCGGGCTGGACCGCCGCGGGCTGGGGGTTCCGGAGGTGACCTGGATGCGCAAGGCCGGCGAGTACCGTCGCGCGGCGCAAGGATTCGCCGGCGGTTCCACCGAGGGGGTGACCGCCTGGCTACAGGGCTGCTGCGCCGCGATGCACGCCGGCGCTCTGGATGCTCTCGGGATAGCTGAAGCGGGCGCCAAGCGCTGATCCGACGGCCGGCTGGCAAGAACGAAGCGGGCGGCGTGCCGAAAGATTCGGCTCGCCGCCCGCTAGTACGGTACACGGTTACCAAGCGTCCAACGTGGGCTGCGTGGGTGGCCTCGGCGCTCGTGCGGTGTTCTTCGGCTGCTGCCCCACCCAAAGGGCTGTCGACACCGTTTACGTTCCGCAATTACGCAGGCCCGCAACACTTCTGCCATCTTCGCGGCTATGGCTCCGCGTGGGTACCGCTATCCGTACTGGGAAGTGCGGCTCGGGAGATCGATCCTTCTCTTCCGGGTCGACCCTGGCCTCGCCGGGCTTCCGTGCTTCCTTTGTACTACGTGATCCACGACACAGCAAGGCCCAATTGCGGTCGGCCGGAATGACGTCACCCGATTGTGACCGGCGGTGTTTGCTGGGAGGGTCAGAACGCCAGCCGGCGCAGCAGCGAGTAGGTCAGCGCCCCGGCAGCGACAGCGCTGATGCCGACCGCCGCGGTGGTGGCCACCGCCGCACCGGAGGGCGCCGAAATGCGGTCGCGCAGCGACACCGGCCGGGAGAAGGCGAGCACCGGCCACCCGTGCGCGATCGCCTCCTTGCGCAATGCCCGGTCCGGGTTCACCGCCGAGGGGTGGCCGACCGCCTGCAGCATCGGCAGGTCGGTGATCGAATCCGAATAGGCGTAGCAGTGCTCCAGCGGGTAGCCCTCCCGAGCGGCCAGCTCCCGGATGGCCTGCACCTTGCCTTCCCCGTAGCAGTAGAACGCGATCTCGCCGGTGTACTTGCCGTCGGCGACGACCATGCGGGTCGCCATGGCGTGCGTGGCACCCAGTGCCCGGGCGATCGGCGCGACGATCTCCTCGCCGGAGGCCGAGACCACCACCACGTCGCGGCCGCAGAGTTTGTGGTCGGTGATCAGCTCCGCCGCCTCGGCGAACACCAGTGGGGTGACGATGTCATGCATCGTCTCGTTGACGATCGCCTTGACCTGTTCGACGTTCCAGCCGGTGCACATGTTGGTCAGATGGGTGCGCATCCGCTCCATCTGATCGTGGTCGGCGCCGGACAACAGCATGAGGAACTGGGCGTAGCTCGACTTGAGTACGGTGCGGCGGTTGATCAGTCCCTGGTCCATAAAAGGTTTGCTGAAAGCCAGTGCGCTGGACTTGGCGATCACGGTGTGGTCGAGGTCCAGGAAGGCTGCGGTGCGGGTTCGACTGCCCGCCTGCCCCGGCGATCGCAGCGACTGCGGCTGGCGGGTGCCCGGGTCGGAAGCGGTCACCGGTACAGCATAGGGGCGAGGGGCCGGCCGGCCCGCTGCTATGCCGGAAAGAGCACTTCAGCGGCCGTGGAGCCGAAGTGCCGACATTTGGCGGCAACACTTGCGCCGGACCGGCCTGTCGTGTGTATAGTGGCATCACTCGGCTTATGCTGAGGGTGTATCGGCCCGACCCCCCGGGGCTGATACGCGACGACCTCCGCCTCCTCCCCCCCTGGCGGGGGTCGTCTTTTTTAACCGGTCATTCTTCGCTGGAACGGACTCAAATCGTTCCCGAACGTCGTCCAGAACCCGAATTATGATCCGATCCGACTTGATATTGCGGCTTCTGCTGTCCGGCAGTTCTACACAGTCGCAGCCCCCATCCACATCTGTCGCCTAACGGCTGGCGCGGCAGGGATCTCGCCGCCACGGTGAAGGCGTGAGCACCGCCGCCGGCCTGTTGGCCCTTGTCACCCAACCCGGATTGCGTGACGAACTGGATCGGGTGGGCGCGGCGGTGGGCGTGCGGGTCATTCACCTCGGCGGCGCGATACCGAGCCGCAAGGCCTGGGCGGCGGCCGCAGCGGTGGTGCTCGACGAAGCCGCGGCCGCCTGTTGTCCGGCAGCCCGGCTACCGCGCCGCGCGCACGTCATCGTGCTCACCGCCGCCGAGCCCAGCGCGGCCAGCTGGCAGGCCGCCGTCGCGGCCGGGGCGCAGCGCGTCCTGGCCCTGCCCGCCGACGGCAACGAACTGGTGGCCGAACTCGCCGAGGCGGCTGACGCGGTGCGTGACGGCGGGCGCCGCGGCGAGGCCATCGCGGTGATCGGCGCCCGCGGCGGAGCCGGCGCATCGCTGCTGGCGACCGCGCTGGCGCAGCGTGCCGGAGACGCGCTGTTGGTCGACCTGGACGCCTGGGGCGGCGGTATCGACCTGCTGGCCGGCACCGAGAACGCCGCCGGTCTGCGCTGGTGCGACCTGACCGCGCAGAGTGGGCGGCTGACCTGGCCGGCGCTGCGCGAAGCGCTGCCCCGCCGGCGCGGTGTGAGCGTGCTGTCCGGCACCCGGCACGGCCTCGAAGCCCGCGAGATCCGCGAGGTTGCGGCCGGACCCGTTGACGCCGTGCTGGATGCGGGCCGCCGCGGCGGGATCACCGTGGTCTGCGATCTTCCCCGCACGTTGACCGACCCGGTCGAGACCGCCCTGTCCGCAGCCGATCTCGTGGTCGTGGTCAGTCCCTGCGATGTGCGCTCGTGCGCGGCCGGCGCCGCGATCGCGCCACGACTGCACGCAGCCAACCCCAACGTGGGCGTGGTGGTGCGCGGGCCGGCTCCGGGCGGACTTCGCGCTGCCGAGGTCGCCGAGATCATCGGGTTACCGCTGCTGGCGAGCCTGCGAGCCGAGCCGCGGCTGGCCGAGCGACTCGAACACGCGGGCTTGCGCCTGCACCGCCGATCCGCACTGGCGATGGCCGCCGACCGGGTTCTCGACGTACTGCCCACGCGAAAGGCCGCGGCGGTATGAGGGACTCGTTGATCGACCGGGTCCGGGAACGGCTGGCTGCCGAGTCCGGCGAACTGCGTCCGCAGACGGTGGCCGCGGCGATCCGGGCCGAATCCGGCGGGGTGCTCGGCGACACCGAGCTGTTGTCCAACCTGCGGGTGCTGCAGACCGAACTGAGCGGCGCCGGCATTCTGGAACCCCTGCTGTGCGCGGCGGGCACCACCGATGTGCTGGTCACCGCACCCGATGCGGTGTGGGTCGACGACGGAGACGGGTTGCGGCGCACCGAGCTCCGGTTCGCCGACGAGGCAGCGGTGCGCCGGCTGGCCCAACGGCTCGCGGTGGCCGCGGGACGCCGGCTCGACGACGCCCAACCGTGGGTCGACGGTCACCTCAGCGGTATCGGCACCGGTGAGTTCACCGTGCGCCTGCACGCGATACTGCCGCCGGTGGCCGCCGACGGGACGTGCCTTTCGCTGCGGGTGCTACGGCCGGCCACCCAGGACCTCGCCGCGTTGGCCGCCGCCGGCGCCATCACACCACCGGCGACAGCACTGCTGGCCGACATCATCGATGCCCGGCTGGCGTTTCTGGTCTCCGGTGGTACCGGCGCCGGCAAGACCACCCTGCTGGCGGCCATGCTGGGAGCGGTGCAGTCCCGGGAACGCCTGGTCTGCGTCGAGGACGCGCCCGAATTGCAGCCCCGCCACCCGCATCTGGTCAGGCTGGTGGCGCGTGCGGCCAACGTCGAAGGCGCCGGCGAGGTGGGACTGCGCGACCTCGTCCGGCAGGCGCTACGGATGCGGCCGGACCGGCTGGTGGTCGGCGAGGTCAGGGGCGCCGAGGTGGTCGACCTGCTGGCCGCGCTGAACACCGGGCACGACGGCGGTGCGGGCACCGTGCACGCCAACAGCCCGGCTGAGGTCCCGGCCCGCCTGGAAGCACTCGCCGCGCTCGGCGGGCTGGACCGCGCCGGGCTGCACAGCCAATTGGCCGCGGCCGTCTTATCTGGTGTCGCGAGCATGTGTGTATGACTGTTACCGATTAGGTGCGTCCCGTGCCGATCAGCCTAATCGGGAACGATTGAATCGCACGGTGTGCCCGCCTAGGGATTGCGCGGCTGCCATCCCGGCCCGTTTCTCCTGTCGCCTGCCCGGTTGCACTGATTGCGCCCCGGGAGAGGGCTCACCCCGGGCGGTTGTCGTCTGTGCCCCTTTGACCGTCGGGCTGTGGAACTGCGGATTGGGCTTCCTGGGTCCGGTGAGTGGCCAGGAAGTCGTCGACGATGCGGGCGCAGTCGTGTGCGGTGATGGATCGCAGGCCGGTCATTCGTGCGAACGCGAGTGGTCCGATGAGTTGGCACAGTGCGAGATCCGGGTCCAGGCCGTCGAATTCAGCAGCGGCCTCAATGTCTTGCAGGATGGCGTCGAAGGGCTGCCGGTATTGGTTGATGACCCGCGCTCGCAGCGCCTGCGGGGCATGTTCGGTGCTGGCGTGATCGATTGTGGTCGGGCCCAGGGCGAGCCAGGCCAGCATGGTGATGTGTGCTGGGGCGTCGGCGAACAGCGCAGACTGTCGGGTGAGCAGTTCGATGAGTCGTTCGCGCAATGTCCCACTGGCCGGCCCGGGTGGGGTTACTTGAGGTAAGAGTCGCTCGAAGGTGGCCGCGAGCAACTGCGATGAGCTGCCGAAATGGCGGTAGAGGGTGGTGCGGGCCACCTTGGAAGCTTTGGTGACCGCCTCGATGGTGACGGCTTCGATGCCACCGCTGCTGAGCAGCGCGGTCGCGGCGTCGAGCAAGCGGTTGCGCGACCGGGTCCGGCGGGGGTCAATATCGTCGTCATCGGGCACCGGCGGTACCTGCTCGCTGCTCACACCCACTCACCCCTCGCCTCATTCCAGATTCCCGACCAATTACCCGCGTCACCGCCCGTAACGGGTACCGTACCAACGGTAGCGCAGCGAAACTATGTGTACCGAAGGTGTCGTTGGTGGCCGATCACTCACCGCATCACGATGTCGCGTCCGGCCGCTCGGGTGCGGCACGGCCTGAGCTGCTGCCCGCACATACTCGGACGTGTATGGGTTGCGGACCGCAGAATCCGCACGGTCTGCAGCTGGTGGTTTACCGCAGCGGCGACACGGTGTACGCGGACGTGACTTTCGACGAACGCCACGTCGGCGCGCCCGGTCTGGCGCACGGCGGGGCGGTCGCCGCCGCCTGCGACGACGTGCTGGGGTTCGCGCTGTGGATTGCCGGCGCGCCCGCTGTGACACGCAGCCTGACCGTCGAATACCTCCAGCCGGTCGTGCTGCATCGATCCCACCGCATCACCGCGCACATTGCCTCCCGGGAAGGCCGCGTGCTGCACATCGGCGCAACCGGCACCGACCCCGAGGGGGCCACCCGATTCACCGCAAATGCGGTGTTCGTCGTGGTCACCGCCGATCACTTCGCCGCCTATGGCGACGTAGCAGCGTTCGAACATCTTCTTCGGCGGCTCGGGGACAACGGGGCGCCGAGCGATCCGGAATCCTGACCCGCAACCCGTAACGCTATTACTAGTAGCGCAGCGCTACTTGCCGTACCATTTCAGTGCAGACCGGTTGGGCGTCGACGGAGGTGCGCGATGTACACCACGTGGATCGAAGGTTGCACCGTGCAGCGGATGTCGTTGCAGGGTGATCTGGTGTTGAGCTTTGATGACGCCAACGAGGTAGTCATCAGTTGCCTGCTGTGGCTTGCCCTGCCGGCTAGCGGTGAGTTTCCGGCCGAGGAAGTGCTCATCGACCCGCGCGAGGTCGCCGCCCACCAACGTCCGCTACTGGATCTGGCGGGTGCGGTGTGCACGAAGGCATGCCACGACGATTCCGGTCGGCTACTCCTGAGCTTCTCCAACGGCCTGCGCATCGAGGTCAGCGCCAACGAGCGCGCCACCGCCTGGGAGCTCTACGGCAAACACCACGGTTACATGGCGTGCCTGCCGCACGGCAGGGTCAAGGTGGTCCGCCATGACATCCCCTACGACGAGGACGACAATGCCGGTGCAACGACCCCCAACTAAGGATCTTCGTCATCGCCGGCAGCCGAGTCATTGTGACCGGCGGCAGCGTCTTTCGTGGGCGCAGGCGCGGTGAGTGCGGACAACCCGGGCGGTGCGGGCACGGCAACCCTGCCTGTGCGGGCCCGCAACGGGGTGGCCGATCCGGGCCAATCCAGTGAGTACAGCAGCCGGTTAGCAACACTGGCCGGGTTCACGGTGCGTCATAAAGCACTGGTCATCGGCGGCTGGATCGCCGTCGCCGTGCTGCTTGCACTGGTGTTCCCGCAGCTGGAAACGGTGGTACGGCAGCAATCGGTGAACCTGATCCCCCGCGACGCCGCGTCGTTTCAAACCGTGGACCGCATGAGCGCGGCCTTCGGTGAACAGGGCTCCAAAACGATGCTGGTCGTGGCGATGGAAGACCCCGACGGCTTAACCGCGCCGGTGCGCAACCGCTATGAGCAGTTGGTGGTGCAGCTGCGCGCCGATACCGACCACGTCTTGCTGGTTCAAGATCTGCTCGCCGACCCGGTCACCGCGGCGCATGCGACCAGCAATGACGGCAAAGCCTGGTATCTGCCGGTGGGTGTGGCCGGCACCCTGGGTGACCCCAAGGCCGCCGAATCCGTCCAAGCCGTGCGCGACATCGCCGCCGGTTTATTCGCCGGTTCACCGACGACCGTGCACGTGACGGGCCCGGCGGCCACCTTCAACGACCAGATCGCTGCCGCCGAACACGACCTGCTGCTGATCTCGATCGCCACCGCCGCGCTGATCGCACTGATCCTGCTGATTGTCTACCGGTCGGTGTTCACCGCCTTGCTGCCCCTGCTGGTGATCGGGGTCAGCCTGGCCGTCGGCCGTGGTGTGCTGTCTGTCCTCGGCGAGAGCGGCATGCCCGTCTCGCAGTTCACCGTGGCGTTCATGACCGTGATCCTGCTCGGGGCGGGCACCGACTACACGGTGTTTTTGATCAGCCGCTACCACGAACAGCGCCGCGCACATGTCCCCGCCGATCAGGCCGTCATTCATGCCACCGCCAGCATCGGGCGCGTGATCCTGGCCTCGGCGGCCACCGTTGCGCTGGCCTTTTTTGCCATGGTTTTCGCTCGCCTCAGTGTTTTCGCCGGGCTCGGCCCGGCCTGCGCGGTCGCCGTGCTGGTCGGATTCCTGGCCACCGTGACCCTGTTGCCGCCGGTGCTGGCGCTGGCCGCCCGCCGTGGAATCGGCGAGCCGAAATCCGATCGAACCCGCCGCTACTGGAACAGTGTCGCTGTCGCGGTGGTCCGCCGGCCGGTGCCACTGTTGGCCGTGAGCCTGGTGATCCTGCTGGCCCTCTCGGCCATCGCCACCACGATGAAGATCAGCTACGACGACCGCAAAGGCCAGCCTGCCACCACCGCCAGCAACCAGGGTTACCAACTGCTGGATCGCCACTTCCCCAAAGACGTCGTCATCACCGAATTTCTCGTCGTGGAGAACCCCGACGACATGCGCACCAGCAAAGGTCTGGCCGACCTCGACGAGATGGCCTCCCGGGTCGCCCAAGTATCCGGGGTCACCAAAGTCATCGGGATAACCCGCCCCACCGGCACCCGTCTCGAACAAGCCCAACTGTCTTGGCAGAACAGGCAGATCGGCGACAAGATGGCCGACGCCGTCGCCGATGGCGACGCACGAAAAGGCGACCTCACTCAACTCACCGACGGCGCCGATCAACTCGCTGGCGGCCTGGCCCAGCTCGATGCCGCCCTGCACGCGATCTTGACCCCGCTGTCGGGCGTACTGGCCCGAGCCCAATCCGGTGACACCCTGCTGTGGTCATCTCGACCGTTGCTGCAAGAACTTTCGGCCTCCGCACCCACCGTCGACCAAGCCATCCAATCCGGCCCCGGGCTGCGGTCGCGGGCGGATCAAGCCGAAACCGCCCTCGCCGTGCTGGCCCCCCTCGTCGATGGCCTGAACACTTCCGAGTGGTGTGCCACCACGCCGCAATGCGCGCAAATCCGTAACCAGGTCCGGATCCTGGTGAGTTTGCGCGATAACGGATTCTTCACCGAAGTCGCCACCCTCGGCGATCGCTACAACCCTGACACCGACGCCACCATTGCTGGCACCCTTGCCGACATACAAGCCGCTGCCGCAGCACTTGACAAGGCCTTCGGAACTCAGGGTGATCCCGCGGACCCGGCCGGCAACATCGGCCGGCTCCAAGAGGGCGTCGGCCAACTCGCTTCCGGGGCGCAAGCGCTGGCCGCCGGTGTGCACGCCCTGGCCGACAGCAACATCGAAATGTTGGCTCGGATGGGCCAGGTCGCCGCCCAACTGCAGAACTCGGCCCGCGCCAGCGCCGGCTCTGACGCAGCGAGCGGTTTCTACCTGCCCGCCAGTGCCTTCGATAACCGTCAATTCACCGACGTTGCCAAACAATTCCTCTCACCCGATGGCAAAACCGCCCGCTTTGTCGTCGAATCCAGCTACGACCCCTACAGCGCGCAGGCGATCACCCTCGCCCGCCAGATCGTCGAGACCGCCGACACCGCCCGCCCCAACACCACCCTGGCCAACGCCACTATCGCCGTTGCCGGGTTCCCCGCCGTCAACTCCGACATCCAACGGCTCCTGTCGGCTGACTTCACCCAACTGGCCATCAGCACCCTGGTCATCGTCGGACTCATCCTCATCCTGCTCTTGCGCGCCCTGCTCGCCCCGCTATACCTGCTGGGGACGGTCGTGCTGAACTACCTGGCCTCACTGGGCATCGGAGTGCTGGTCTTCCAATGGGGACTCGGCTACGAAATCGCCTGGCCCGTCCCGTTGCTGGCTTTCATCATCCTGGTAGCCGTCGGCGCCGACTACAACATGCTGCTCGTCTCACGGCTGCGGGAGGAATCCAAACACAACATTCGCGTAGGGGTACTGCGCACCGTCGCCCGCACCGGCTCGGTCATCACCTCGGCCGGAATCATCTTCGCCGCCAGCATGTTCGGACTGATGTTCGGCTCCATCGCGATCATGATCCAAGTCGGCCTCATCATCGGCTGCGGACTCCTACTCGACACATTCCTCGTTCGCACCCTCACCGTCCCCGCCATCGCCACACTCCTGCGCGAAGCCAGCTGGTGGCCCAACACGCCGCGCTCTATCCCACCTCCACACCGTCAGGCCCGCCTGAGCGATCCGTATTACGACACAGGCACCCTGTAACCGCCGCAGATTGGGGGATTACGGCTACGGGTGCGTGGTTTCGGCGCCACAATGGCTGGAATCGCGAGTGAAGTGCAGGCGGTGCCCCAAGCCGTTGTTGCGATGGCACCCATTAGCCGCCGCCCCCTGCACCGTTTCCGGCGTCGAGTTGTCCGTAGAGCAGTGCGATTGTCGATTCTTGTTCGGCAAGCTTGGTTCTCAGTGCGCGGATCTCACCGTCCTTGGCGACCAGTTGGGCACGTAGGGCGGCTACGACGGTGCTCTCGCGGCCCGTCGCGGCGTCGAGCGAAGGCGGCTGGCGTCGGTAGGCGTCGATGATCGCGACGAGGTCGCGGTGCTTGTAGACGGTCTTGCGTTCTACGCCGGCGCGGGCAGCGACGGTGGATATGTTGATGATGGCGTTGGTCTTGCGCAGGTGTTTGATGGCGCGTTCGATATCCCGGCGCTTGGTCTGGGAGATGTTCTTACGGTAGTCGGCCAGGGCGCGGCGGGCGTTATCCGAAGGGGGAGGGGGGCGTTGCCTCATCCGGGTGCGTTGGGGTCGGCTTTGCGTAGAACAGATTCGTGGCTGCCGCGGGTCTTGACCTTCAACAGCGGCAACCGGTTTGAGGCACCAGCACCGCCCACACTGGCTCCGTTCGCGAGGCCCTCGGTGTCGGTGTGCAGACGCTCGATGATCGCGTCCAGAGAGGCGATCTCCCGGCGCCGTTCGTGAATCCACACGTTGTCGTCGGTGAGTTCCCGCCCGCTACGTCGCCGGTACTGTTCGCGGCGGACCTCGATCAAGTTGACGGTCTTGGCGCGCTGCGCGATCAATTCGTCGAGATGAGTGGCGTCGGTGGCGAAATGCCCGCATGACAGACAAGCATTTCCTTTGTCACAGCTCTTCAGCGGAGGAAGCAGGCACACGCCGTTGGGAAGTACCCGATCCGTGCGGGCCGCCAGTTGAGTCATGTCATAAATATCGGATGGACTGATTGCGATATCGGTGCCGTGTGCGCCGACCTTCTTGTGCCGCAGGAATTCTGACTCAGCTGTTGCAGCAAGCGTCGCAGCGTAGCGCAGGGTCATCTCAGGGGATGCGTGCCCAAGGTATCGCTGTACCACGTGAATGGGAACGCCGTCGTTTAGCAACTCGGTGGCCCGGGTATGGCGCAGCCGATGGGTCTGGCTGAACCGCAGCGGACGCCCGGCCGAGTCGGCCAGGCCGTGAACCTTGTCGAGTTTGTTCAGTGCCACACCGTAGGACTGGTAGGTGCGGGCCCGGTGGCCCTGATGCTGGTGGCGCAGTCCGAGGAACAGGTACTTCGGGCTCAGCCCAGGGTAGCGGCGGCGAACCCACTGTTGCTGTTCGGTGATCACGTTGACCACCGCCTTCTCAACCAGGATCGACGGCAGTACCCCGTCGACCTTGGTCTGCTGGTAGCGCAACTTGGCGACGAATGCGTTGGGGTCATCGGAATCTGTGGGGCGTTCCGGGCCGGGAATAGCGGTCAGAGGGTCGAAGTCGAGCATCAGTATCTCCGAGGCTCGGCGTCCGGTCAGCGCCTGCAGCAGCCAGACGCGCGCGGCTTGCGGGTCTCCGAGGCCGGCGACAACCGAGATCGTTGCATCAGGGTGAGTGATGGCCACCGGCATACCGCGATCGGCCGCCAGCACATCGAGGTAGCACAGCATCTGCTGCAATTCCGACGTGGAGAACCACGTCAGCTCCCGCTGCCGGTTGGCGCGGCGCGTTCGAAACGCCGCGCCCCACAGACGCGTGTAGGTGTCGGTGATCTGAGCCCACCGGGGGTCGCCGGTCGCCGCAGCGGCTTCCTCGGCGTGATCAACCATGAAGGCGTAGAACACCTGGGCCTGCGACTGGGTCGAGTCCACCGCGGATGCTGACAACGGCCGGTCTGGTTTGAACTGTGCGGATGGGGATTTCAGGTAGTTGGAGAACTCGGTGAACAACAACCGCAGGGCGGCGCGGTCATCGGCCAACAGTGGGGTGCTGATGTTGCGGGCGGCCAAGAACGGGCCGAGGTGCCTGGCCATGTTGCGAGCACGATCGGCTACCGATGACCAGCGCAGCAATTCCGCGGTTATGGAGGTGCGCAGCCAGAACCGCACGCCCTCACGCAGCCAGGGCGGGTGGATCGCGGCAAGTTTGACGACTTGGTCATGGCTGGGTTCATGTTCGCGCTGTGGTATGCGGGGATCAGCCCGTAGATCCCAGATGTCATGGGCCCACCACGGGGCATCGGTGCAGCGCACCGATACGTAAAGATGCAGGTGCTCGATCAAGGCCACGACCTGGCGCCGAGCCCCCGCGGAGGGCAGGCGGGCGTTGCGGCGCTCAAAGCGCACCACGGCGTGACGTACGACATCCTCGGCCGCGAGGTCTGCAATGCTCACTGGAGGCCGGTGATACCGCTGCTGGTGCTCGGCGGCGGCGTCGGTCAAGGCGACGGCCGTCCACTTCAGCAGGAACGGCTCGATCTTGCGGATTCCTTCGTGGCCGCACAACCACACCCACCACGCCATTTCTTGGCGAAAGCGTTCTGGGACATCGGCGGGGGTGAAGTCGTGGCCGTCGGGATTGTTCAGGTAGCGCTGGTTGCGCACGAACACGGCGTCGAACGGTGCAGCGTCGATGCGGTAGTGCAAAGTTCGCCACGATTCAGGGACCTGCTGCCATTGCCGATCCCACACGGTGGCCGCCGCGGATCCTGCAGAATCGACGTGACTGTTACGGGGTTGAGTCATGGCTCACCTTCCAGCCGGCGACGAAGCTCTTCCACTGCGCGACCGTGCGCATCTCGGCGTCGGCGGTCACCCACCCGTAGATCGACAGCGTGGTCTGCACATCGGCGTGGCCGAGACGGCGCATCACCACGTGTTCAGGCACCCCAGACAACAGCAGAGCTGTAGCGTGGGTGTGGCGCAGCCAGTGAGGAGTCCAGTCCTGCGGCAACACATCAGCATGGGCGGCCGTGAGGGTGTCCACCTTGTCGTAGACGGTTTCCGGGCGCAACGGTGCATAGCGCTGGCCGCGTGCCAGATTGACGAACACGAAGTGCGACGCCAGATCGGCAACCGCGACGTCGGCGGCCCACCCGATCAGCTGCCACACGTACTCGCTGTAGAGGGCTACCAGATCATCGCCGATGTAGATCCGGCGTGCACCGGACTTGGCTCGTACCCCATGGGGGTGATCGTCGCGGCCGGCCACCAGAATCGACGGAGTCTCACCCCCGGTGATATGGAAATCATTGTGGCGCAAAGATAATGCTTCACCTATTCGCATTCCGGTCTCGGCCAGGACGGCGAAGAATAACCGGTCACGCAAACCCGCCTCGCTGCCGGTCCACTCACCCGACGGCGACTGCACACTGCAGCCATCCAGGATGGCGTTGACTTGATCGGGCAACAACACCGGCGTCTCGCTGCGATTGGGTGCACGCCGGCGGTGCACAGGCACCTCCTGATCACGTCGCGGTCCGACACCAGCCAGGGTGGGGGCATAGCGGCGCCGCGAGGATCGGGCGTGGGAGGAAAACAAGCGGCGGTACGGGCGGGTCAAATCGTGGGCGTCGGCGAAGTACCGGTACATCGACAACACCGCAGCCCCCCGCGGCTGCAACGACGACTCGGCCATCCCAGGCCCGGGCTCACCGATACGGACCATGCCCGGCAGATCCCCAGTCCGCAGATAACACAGGAACTCGCCAAACAGGCTAGTGGGAAAATCATCCCAGGCCGCGCCGGTGTGTTCGAGCACCGTCCACCACGCCGATAGCCCGTATGCGTAGGCACGCACCGTATTTGGAGACGCGCCCTGATCTGCGAGGAACCGCAAGTACTCTCGGGCAGGTGCAACGGGTAGCCGATCGGCGCCGACCACCGTGTAGGTATCAGGCCGGTCCGGGAAACACAGCCGCTGCACCCGCGCCACGTTCAGCAGCCTCTCGCGCCGTTCATGGAGTTTTACCGCGACGGAAATCGTCGAGGCGGACCACTTGATGCCGCTCTTCCGGGGCTGATCCGCTAGCACCGCGCATCCCGACGGCAGCCATCGGGCGCCTGTCAGATGCAGGTGAAGGCCGTTGCGTAGCCAGGAACCATTCGAGCAGATCCGATGGAAATATCATTGACTCGCGTGCGGCCAGCATCGGCACCGAGGCATCCCCGTAGCAGCGTTCCACCCACTTGCGCAGCAGCCTGGGCCGCTCGGGGTCACGTTCGTTCCATCCGGGTTCCGTCATACCCCAGGTATGCCCAGTCTCAGGATTGATCCGTGAATACAGTTGTGTGGTAAGCATTTTTGCGCGATCAGCGTCGATCAATCCCGAGTCACGCATGTGCATGATCAGCGAACCCAACGACAAGCCCCACTTGTCCTTGAGCGGTTTGAGGTTCAACAGTGACATCACCTGTGGCAACTCCGGCGCCAGCGCGGCGACGGGCGCCAACAACTCGGTGGCGAACCGGTTGGCCTCCAACTCCTCGCCCGAGTTCACCGAGCAGTGCCCACGGCTGTGCAACACCAAATGCCCCAACTCATGGGCAACGGTGAATCGGGTCCGTTCCCACGACTCGGATTCGCGCAACACTACGAGCGGGCGATCCCGGTGTCGTCCCACCCAACTCGAATAACCCAAGTGCTTCTCGTCACGCGCTCTCCCCGGTGTGGCCGCGAACTCGCTCTCCCACTCACCCGGAGTGCGCCGCCGGACGATCACCGGTGCACCCAATCGCTCAGTTTCATACATCAAATCATCCAGTGGCTCATGAGGTTCTAGCCCCATCGCCTCGCGCAGCCACCCTGCGGCCTGGACCGCGCTCGGCCGGTGATGATCCTTGCCGCAGATCGACGGGACCTTCACATGAGGCAATTTCGACCGCTCATCCAGGTCGCCGAGAAAATCGCCGGCGAGCGAAGCGAACGTCGCCAAGAAGTCCTGCTCGCCAACAGTCATCGACTTTGGCGCCCGGAAAAGCAACTCACCCGCCGATACGCGAGACTGCGGTTCCGAGCTGAAAAACCGTGCAGGAAAGCGGAACAACTCCGACAGCCCCGCAACCTCATCAACGGACAACATGATCGTCGAAGACTTCTCGATCTTCGTCTGGCGGGCATTGCTCCAGCCAACCAGGCCCACCACAGAAGTTGCCGTCATGCGCCGCAATAGCCGGGCCTGCCGGACCCGTGCACCAAAAACCTCGATCATCGTGCGCTCGATTCAACATCACCCGAGTGGGAGCCCCGCATGCACCCAGCAGTGTGCACGAGGGCTACGACGATTCCGGCGGCGCTTCGTTCAGTGTCTCCTCGGTGACGCCGTCGGCATCCGCGAAGTCCTCGTCCCGGCGCCGCTTTCCGGGCATTGCAACCTCGGTAGCCTGCGTGAACGGATCCATGGTGGGTGCCGTTTTCGCACGCTGCTCCATGATCGGTGGCGGCAGCGGAGTGCTGGCGTAGAGTACCTGAACCTTGTCGGTGAGTATGCCCGCAGCCAAGACCGCACCACCCAAGCCCAGATTGCCTGGCCACCACAGTACGTATTGCCGATACCCGGGAGGCTCCGGAATGCCATCCCCGCCGCCGATTGGGTACCCCAATTCCTCCTCGATACTCAGCTGATGCTCGCCGGGCACATACTCCACCGATTCGAGCAGGCTGCCGTCCCAGTTGCGTGGATGTTTGCGCACCCCGATACGAGACCCCTTCCCGTCGACCAGAACAATCCCAAACCCGTTGCCCTTGATCGCCTTCAAAGTCGAGTCCTCGGTCTGGCGACGCCACCTCGAGAACAGCAACGTCTCCAGCAGCGTGCATGACACGGTGATTCCTCGGGGATCGTTCCCCTGATCGACGTACCGGTCCGGAACCTCCGCCAACCTCGCACACAGATCGCCATGCGTTTCGCCCAACACGAGAGCATGCTGCTCGACGAACTTCTCCACCAGCAGTTGTGGATTGTCGTGTAGGTCCATGGGGTGAATTTTTACCCCGGTATCCCACATCGGCCGGCGCGCCACGCCGTGCAAACTTGGAAAATGTTTGGCCAACCATACCTAAGAGGATACATGTATACGATGATTAATGTGCAGGTAAACACGCTGATTGACCAATAGAACGTGTTAAACCTCTGATAAGAGGTGCCAAATGCTGTTGCACGTCGGGCGCGACCGCAGCGGCCGCCGGCAGCTCACCGACATCTCCTTGCTGCGCCGCACCGCTTCCGGCATGGTGGTCGCCGCACCGGTATGGCAGGTCGAGCGGGGACTGGGCGAGAACGTCCCCGAATTCCGTGCCCTGCTGCGTGATCGGATGCCGGCATGATCGTCGCGGCGCTCGCCCTGGCCGCGGCGGCGCTGCTCGGCGCCTCCCCGCGCCGACGGCTGCAACCGGTCGGCCGCGCCGGTCGCCGGGTCAGCCGATTGAGAGTGCTCGGACCGCTGGGCGGCGCCGCGGCCGTGCTGGCCGCGATCATGCTGCCGGCGAGCACCTGCCTGGCCGGAGCGGTGTTGGCCGCCACGGTGGCGCTGCGTCAGCGCCGCCGTCGCCGCAGCCGGCGTGCCGTCGCGGAGGCCCGCGCCCTGGAGAGCGCGCTGGATGTTCTGGCCGGTGAGTTGCGCATCGGCGCACATCCGGTGCGGGCGTTCGATGTTGCGGCCGCCGAAACCGGCCACGGCCCGGTGGCCGCTGCCCTGCGCGGCGTGGTTGCCCGGGCCCGGCTGGGTGCCGACGTCGCGACCGGCCTGCGGGAGGCGGCGCGGGCCTCGGCGCTGCCCTTCTACTGGGAACGGCTTGCGGTCTACTGGGAACTCGGCGGCGAGCACGGACTGGCGGTAGCCACCTTGATGCAGGCCGCGCAGAGCGATATCACTGCTCGGCAACGATTGTCGGCACGGGCCGATGCCGGGATGGCCGGCGCGCGAGCCTCGGCGACCATCCTGGGCTGCCTGCCCATGCTCGGGGTGCTGCTGGGGCAACTGATCGGCGCCCGCCCGATCGGCTTCCTGCTCGGCCGCCCTGGCGGGGTGCTGTCGGTGGTCGGGGTGAGCCTGGTCTGCACCGGGCTGTTGTGGTCGGACCGGATCACTGTGGGTGCCGCCCCGTGACTACCGCCGCGGTGTTGCTCGCGGTGGCCCTGCTGGCCGCCCCGTCGACGGTGCGCGCCCGGGCCGGGATGTCCCGGCCGGAACGTCGGGTGCGCCACCGGGCGGTGCCGGGCACCGACGCGCTGGCGTTGGCCGCCGGCCTGGAAGTGTTCGCGCTCTGCCTGAGCGCCGGGATGCCGGTTTCGGGCGCGGCGGCCGCCACCGCCCGCTCGGCGCCGTCGCCGCTGGCCGAGGCGTTGCGCCGCGGTGCGGATCTGTTGGCGCTGGGCGCCGATCCGGCGATCGCGTGGTCGCCGCCGCCGGGCGATGCGCTCGACCCGTCGACGATCGCGGTGCTCCGATTGGCTCGGCGGTCGGGCTCCTCCGGCGCGGCCTTGGCGACCGGGCTGGGCGAACTCGCCGCGCACTGCCGCGACGAGGCGGCGCACGCTGCGACAGCCGCCGCGGAGCGGGCCGGGGTGCTGATCGCCGGGCCGCTCGGGATCTGCTTCCTGCCGGCTTTCGTCTGCCTGGGCATCGTGCCGGTGGTGGCCGGGCTAGCCGGCGACGTGCTGCGGTCGGGCCTGTTGTGAGCAGGAGATGCTTCGCGGAAGAGCCGCGACAACCCAGACCGGGTGAGGAATGAAGGAGGTGCGGTGGACACACGGGTATCGCAGGTGCGCAACATGTTTCGAATCGTCCAGCTCAGAATGCTGTTGCTGGCGACGGAGGAGTCCGGGATGTCGACGGTCGAATACGCGATCGGCACCATTGCCGCCGCCGCCTTCGGCGCGATCCTCTATACCGTCGTCACCGGCGATTCGATCGTCTCAGCGCTGACCCGGGTGATCGGGCGCGCGCTGAACACCAAGGTCTGACGGGCGGTGGCCGGTCGTGGTCGATGTGCCGACGATGCCGGCGCCAGCACGGTGGAGGCGGCGTTCGCGCTGGCGGCCCTGGTCTCGGTGCTGGTGTTGTGCCTGGCCGGGATCAGCGCGGTGTCCGCCCAGGTCCGCTGCCTCGACGCCGCCCGGGAGGCCGCCCGGCTGGCGGCGCGCGGTGACACCCCGGCGGCAACGGCGGTGGTCCGGCGGATCGCACCCGCCGGCGCGGCGATCCAGCTGCGCTCCGACGGCGAGTTCGTGGTCGCGAAGGTCACCGTTCGGCCGACGCTGCTGCCCGGGCTTGCCGTTAGCGCCGAGGCGGTGTCGGCCGCCGAGCCGTCCCGGTGAGGCCGGCGCGGCCACCGTGGCCGCCGCGGCGATGGTCGCGGTGGTGCTGAGCCTCACCGGCGGCGGCGTCCTGCTCGGCGCGGTGGTCATCGCCCGGCACCGGGCACAGGCGGCCGCCGACCTGGCCGCCGTCGCCGGTGCGGCCGTCATGCCCGCCGGGCCGGCGACGGCCTGCACGCAAGCCCAGCGACTGGCCGCGCGCATGGGCGCCGTTGAAAGCTCCTGTGCGGTAGAGGGACTCGACCTGGTGGTCACCGTCGCCGTGGCCCTACCCGGCTGGCGGATCGGTCCGGCCCGCGCCACCGCCCGAGCCGGGCCGGTCGACTCGAGCTAATGCGGCGACCCGCCGCGCCCGGCTCCGCGGTGCTTGCGGCCGCCTGGGACGCGTTGATTTAGGACGCGCCGGCGGCCGGATCCAGGCCGGCGTCGGCCAGCTCCCGCTCGGTAGGCAGCCGCAGCGCGATCAGCCCGGCGTAGGTGCCCTCTTCGAGTTCCACCCGGTTCACGGTCACATGCACCGGCGCCCAGCCCCCGCCGGCCTGGCGCAGCCGCAGCACTCCGGTGGTCGGCCCCTGGGTGAAATCGCTTGTCATGCGGGCGATCAGGGCTTCGTCGTCGGGGTGAGCCCGGGGAGAGTCCACGGTGCCGCGCCAGTCGTAGAACGGACACGGGTCGTCCAGCCACTTCAGCAGCCGCCAGTCGGTCAGGTCCACCATGGCCCGGTGTACGCCGGGCTGGGCCAGTCCGTGCAGGATCTGCTGCGCCAAAAAATCGGGCCGCTGTACGGTGCCGTCGAGCTGCCCACGCCAGTTCATGCCCCGCGACACCAAATGCTCGCGCCCGCTTGCCGGATCGGATTCCCACGCGGTGCGCGCCACGAAGCTCACCCGGATGGTGTCGCCACGGAAATCGGCGATATCCCAACTGCTGCAGACGGTCTGTCCGGGCTCGGCTCGAATCGCCAGCGCCAGCACCTTGTTCTCGTTCGGGCTGAAGTCCCGGGTGGGCAGTTCCTCGGCGAAGGCGCGACCGTGGGTGGCCTCCACCTCGGGATCCTTGCCGCTGTTGGCCAGCGATTGCTTGGTGTCGGTGGCGACCCCCAGGGTCAGGTCCCACTTCAGCGGGCCCGGGGTGGGGCGCTCGGGTGGTTCGAGGTCGGCCGGCCCGCTCCAGACGTGCACGCCGTGCACTCGCCCATCGGACATCACCACCGGCTCGGTGCGGATCACCCGGTCGCGCCGGGGGGTGATGCTGGCCAGGCTCTGCCCGGTTCGCACCGATTCGGCGATCGCGGTCTGGATCGCCGCCAGATGCGGGCTACGACGCAGGAATTGGGCGATCGGCACCAGATTCTTGACCTGGCGCCCCTGCGCGACGACTGCCGGTTCCTCGCCGAGCGTCTCCACCAGCAACCAGTCGTGGGCCATAACCTACGGATTTTACGGCCGGCGGTGCGCTACCAGCACCTACAGCGGCCGTTTTCCCTGTTTCGCCGACGGGCTACGGGTAGCCTATTCGGTTTTCGAGTTGCGCTGGTCCGATACAGCCGGTAACTTACGGCCGCGTCCGGCTCTGTACCGGGTTTGAGGAATGGTCCGCTTTTTTCGACCGTTCGTCTTGCTGCTTCGTCGGCTGGTGTGTGGCGCGCTGTGCCACAGCGAGCCCGCGGAGTACCGGCTCGGGGGAGTCGGCCGTTCGGGGGGTCGGCCGACTCCCGCAGTCGGTGCGGTACGAATGCGGCGACCCGCCGCGCCCGGCTCCGCCGCGCTCGCGATCGCCTAGCAGCCGCGGCTCAGCTCGCCGAGCACCAATCGCAGCACCCGCACCGCGCCGTCCTTGTCCAAGGGTTCGTTGCCATTTCCGCACTTGGGTGATTGCACGCACGACGGGCAGCCGTGCGGGCATTCGCAGGACTCGATCGTCGCCGCCGTGGCCGCCAACCAGCTCGCCGCCGCGCGGAATCCACGCTCGGCGAAGCCGGCGCCGCCGGGGTGCCCGTCGTAGACGAACACGCTGGGCAGCCCGCCGAGCGCGCCCGGCCCCAACGCGGTGGACAGCCCGCCGATGTCGCCGCGATCGCAGCTGGCCACCAGCGGCAGCAGCCCGATCGCCGCGTGCTCGGCGGCGTGCAGCGCCCCGGGGATCCGTGGTTCGGCGATTCCGCACTCGGCCAACGCTTCGGGCGTCACGGTGTAGACCACCGCGGTGGTCGGCAGCGTCGCCGGGGGCAGGTCCAGCTCGATGAAGTCCAGCACCTCGCCGGTCGGCAGGCGACGCAGGTAGCCGATGATCTGGCGGGTCACCGTGACCGGCAGCAGGCCCAGGCTGACCGCCCCGAACCAGGCCCGCTCGCCCGAACCGGTTACGTCGATGTCGGTGATCTCGCGGGCGAACGTCGCATAGCCGGGATCCTCGGCGTGCACAAACGCGATCTGGCGCTCGGTGTCCAGCGAGTCGACCAGGTAACTCTCGCCCTGGTGCAGATACACCGCCCCGGTGTGCACGGTGGCCGGCGCGCGGCCGGCGTCGACGCTGCCCAACAGCCGGCCGGTGTCGGCTTCCAAGATCACCACCTGCCCGCCGGCCGATCCCCGGATGTCCACGGCCGCGTGCGGGTCGAGCCCGGGCGCCGGGAAGTACTTCTCGGCCCGGCGGCGCAGCAGCCCGTCGTCGACCAAGTCCTCGGCGACCTGCTCGGCGCCCAGCTGCGCCACCTCGGCGGCCGTCACCGGCAGCTCTACCGCCGCGCACAACAGCTGCGGCCCCAGCACGTAGGGGTTGGCCGGGTCGATCACCACCTGCTCGATCGGTTTGTCCAGCAGCGCTGCCGGATGGTGCACCAGGTAGCTGTCCAGCGGGTCGTCGCGTGCGATCAGCACGATCAGCGCCGTCTGACCGCGCCGGCCGGAGCGCCCGGCCTGCTGCCAGAACGACGTCACGGTGCCGGGAAAGCCGGCGATGACCACCGCGTCCAGCCCGGCGATGTCCACCCCGAGCTCCAGGGCGTTTGTAGTGGCCAAGCCGTACAGCTCGCCGTCGGCCAGCGCGCGTTCCAGGGCGCGGCGATCCTCGGACAGATAACCCGCCCGGTAGGAGGCGACCTTGTCGACCAGCGCCGGGGCGACCGATTCCAGGCGGGTGCGGGCCGCCAGCGCGGTGAGCTCGGCGCCGCGGCGGGACCGCACGAAGGTCAGGGTGCGCGCCCCCTCGGCGATCAGATCGGCCATCACCCGGGCCGCCTCGGTCCCGGCGGCGCGGCGCACCGGTGCGCCGTTCTCTCCGGTGACGTCGGTGCGTAGGGCGGGCTCCCACAGCGCCACCGTCCGCGCGCCGCGTGGAGAGCCGTCGACAGTGACCTCGGTGACCGGCTGCCCGATCAGCGCCGACGCACTGGCCCCCGGTTCCGCGGTGGTGGCGCTGGCGAAGATCACCGTAGGGCCCTGAAGCGCAGGCGCCCCAGATCCCGAGTAGCGCGCGCACAACCGCAGCAGCCGCCGCAGCACCATCGCCACGTGTGATCCGAAGATGCCCCGGTAGTAGTGGCATTCGTCGACGATCACGAAGCGCAACCCGCGCAGAAACACCGCCCAGCGGGCATGGTTGCGCAGCATCGACAGGTGGATCATGTCCGGGTTGGAGAACACCCAGCGCGACCGTTCCCGGGCGAAGCGGCGCAGCTCGGCGGGGCTGTCGCCGTCATAGGCGGTCGGCGCGACCGCGGTCGCCGCGGTGGCCAGCCGCGGCACCGCTGCGGTCAGCGTGTGCGCCGCGCGCAGCTGGTCATGGCCCAACGCCTTGGTCGGCGACAGATACAGCGCCCGGGCGCGTGGATCGCTCGCCAGCGCGTCCAGTACCGGAAGTTGATAGGCCAGCGACTTTCCCGACGCCGTGCCGGTGCTGATCACCACGTGGCGCCGGGCGTGGGCGAGCTCGGCGGCGGCCAGCTGATGTGACCACGGCGCGTCGATCCCACGGGCGGTGAACGCGCCGATGACCTCGGGTTGGGCCCACTGTGGCCAGGCGCCCACCTGACCCGCCGATGACGGCAGGTCGGCGACGTGGCGCAGCGGATTTTCGCCCGGTTCATTGCCGGCGAGGGCAGCGGCCAGCAATTCACCGCCGAAATTCACCGTCATTGGCTCTGTCCTTAATCGCCTGCATAGAAGTCCGCTGCCGTATTGCGCCCGCTGCCTCAAACGTTCGACCGGCGATTTCGGCACCGCAGTCTGTCCCTGAGGCGATGAACATGGTTGACTGATGGGCGGTCGTAGCTTCTGTGTTCGTGTCAAGCCTTCGCAGGATCTGTGGTTGCGGCCGCAGTACCCGCAGGGTAGTGGTCGGTGGCAGCACTGATCGACCGCCAGGGTACGGCGGCCGGAACAGGCCCGGGGCAGCGAAGGGCGGTGCCCCGAACAACGGTGCAATGCACCGGGCAAGAAGAGTAAGGAAAGATCGACAAATGCCACAGGGAACTGTGAAGTGGTTCAACGCGGAGAAGGGCTTCGGCTTCATCGCGCCTGAAGACGGGTCAGCGGACGTGTTTGTCCACTACACGGAGATCCAAGGGTCCGGCTTTCGCACCCTCGAGGAAAACCAGCGCGTGGAGTTCGAGGTCGGGCAGAGCCCCAAGGGTCCGCAGGCCACGGGCGTCCGCGCCGTCTAAGCAACTGGATTCGGCGACACCCCCCGGGCAGCTCCTCCCAACGGAGCAGAACCGGGGGGTTTCGTTTCGGGCGGGTCGGACCGGTTCGGCCGACCCGGACGCCGCCGGATGGTGGACCGGCTTACGGTTCTTGACGTGAGCCAGCTTTCCTTCTTCTCGGCAGAGTCGGTGCCGCCCAGCGTCACCGACCTCACCGGGTTGCTGGCTGGCCCGGGGCAGATCGTCGTGACGGGCGGCGCCGCGCGGGTTTCGGTCGTGGTCGATGCCCACTGGCGGGCAGTGGCGTTGGCCGAGCTGATCAGTGAGGCCGGTCTGCTGCCCGAGATCACCCGCACCGAGGAGGACACCCCGCTGGTGCGGACCGCGGTGGATCCGCGGCTGCGCGTACTGGCCGATGCCTGGACCCGCGGAGCGGTGAAGAACGTGCCGCCGCAGTGGCTGCCGGGCCCGCGCGAACTGCGGGCCTGGACGCTGGCGGCGGGCGCCGCAGAAGCCGACCGCTACCTGCTCGGCCTGGATCCGCACGCACCGGACACCTTCGCGCCGCTGGCCTCGGCCATGATGCGCGCCGGGATCGCCCCCACCTTGATCGGCACCCGCGGCAGCAGGCCCGCGCTGCGGATCACCGGTCGGCGCCGGCTCGCACGGCTGGTGGAAAACGTCGGGGAATCACCGCCTGATCCCCAGGCGTTGGCTCAGTGGCCGCGTGTCGAGGCGCCGATCCCAGGCCATCTCGGTCACCTTTGAGACAATTCAGCGCTGTACGCCGGTTTGCGTCGGCATGGCCGTGAGTGCGAGATTGTCAGTTGTCCACCGGCGGCGCGACGTGGCGGTGCGGACAGAAGTGGAGCGTAAGCGCAGTTGGCTGACTCTAAGACGGTGAATGCCCGCAACGGCGACAAGGACTCACCCGTGCGGCGACTCGTCATAGTCGAGTCGCCCACCAAGGCACGAAAAATTGCCGGTTACCTGGGCAGTAACTACGTCGTCGAGTCGTCTCGCGGGCACATCCGCGACCTGCCGCGCAACGCCGCGGACGTGCCGGCGAAGTACAAGACCGAGTCGTGGGCGCGCCTGGGCGTCAATGTCGACGCCGACTTCGAACCGCTCTACATCGTCAGTCCGGACAAGAAGAGCACCGTCACCGAACTCAAGGGCCTGCTCAAGGATGTCGACGAGCTCTACCTGGCCACCGATGGTGACCGGGAGGGCGAGGCGATCGCCTGGCACCTGCTGGAGACCCTCAAACCGCGTATCCCAGTCAAGCGGATGGTGTTCCACGAGATCACCGAGCCGGCGATCCGCAACGCCGCCGAGAACCCGCGTGACCTGGACATCGACCTGGTCGACGCCCAGGAAACCCGGCGCGTCCTGGACCGGCTCTACGGCTATGAAGTCAGCCCGGTGCTGTGGAAGAAGGTCGCCCCGAAGCTGTCGGCGGGCCGGGTCCAATCGGTTGCCACCCGCATCATCGTGCAGCGCGAACGCGAGCGGATGGCGTTCCGCAGCGCCTCCTACTGGGACGTGGTCGCCCAACTCGATTCCAGCGTCTCCGACCCGACGGCGTCCCCGCCCACCTTCAGCGCCCGGTTGGTCGCCGTCGACGAGCTGCGGGTGGCCAGCGGCCGTGACTTCGACTCACTCGGTGCGCTGAAGAAGCCCGCCGAAGTCACGGTGCTCGACGAGGCCGCGGCCACCGCGCTGGCGGCCGGGCTGCGCGGTGCTTCGCTGTCGGTGACCTCGGTGGAGGACAAGCCCTACACCCGTCGCCCCTACGCGCCGTTCATGACCTCGACGCTGCAGCAGGAAGCCGGCCGCAAGCTGCGGTTCTCCGCCGAACGGACAATGAGCATCGCCCAGCGGCTCTACGAGAACGGCTACATCACCTACATGCGGACCGACTCGACGACGCTGTCGGCCAGCGCGATCGATGCCGCCCGCACCCAGGCCCGCCAGCTCTACGGCGAGGAGTACGTCTCGCCGTCGCCGCGCCAGTACACCCGCAAGGTCAAGAACGCCCAGGAGGCCCACGAGGCGATCCGGCCGGCCGGGGAGACCTTCGCGACCCCCGACGCGGTGCGCAACGAGCTGGGCAGCGACGAGTTCCGGCTCTACGAGCTGATCTGGCAGCGCACGGTCGCCTCCCAGATGGCCGACGCCCGCGGCACCACCTTGAGCCTGCGAATCGGCGGGCAGTCCGGCGCTCAGCAGGTGACGTTCGCCGCCAGCGGGCGCACCATCACCTTCGCCGGGTTCCTCAAGGCCTACGTGGAGACGGTCGACGAGCTGGCCGGGGGTGAGGCCGACGACGCCGAGCGCCGGCTGCCGCAACTGAGCCAGGGCCAGCGGGTGGATGCCACCGAGCTGACCCCCGACGGGCACTCCACCAACCCACCGGCCCGCTACACCGAGGCCTCGCTGGTCAAGGCGCTCGAGGAGCTGGGCATCGGGCGGCCCTCGACCTACTCGTCGATCATCAAGACCATCCAGGACCGCGGCTACGTCTACAAGAAGGGCAGCGCGCTGGTCCCGTCCTGGGTCGCGTTCGCCGTCATCGGGCTGCTCGAACAGCACTTCCGCCGGCTGGTCGACTACGACTTCACCGCGGCGATGGAAGACGAGCTCGACGCGATCGCCGCCGGCCGGCAGCGCCGCACCGACTGGCTGCACAACTTCTACTTCGGCGGCGACTACGGCGTGGACGACTCGATCGCCCGCGCCGGCGGCCTGAAGAAACTGGTCGGGGTCAACCTGGAGGGCATCGACGCCCGCGAGATCAACTCGATCAAGCTGTTCGATGACGAGCAGGGCCGCCCGGTGTATGTCCGGGTCGGCAAGAACGGCCCGTACCTGGAGCGCATGATCACCGGCGACGACGGCGAGCCGACCCCGCAACGGGCCAACCTGGACGACTCGCTGCCGCCGGACGAACTGACCCTGGCGATGGCCGAGGAACGCTTCGCCACCCCGCAAGAAGGCCGGTCGCTCGGCATCGACCCGGAAACCGGGCATGAGGTCGTCGCCAAAGACGGCCGGTACGGCCCGTACGTCACCGAGGTGTTGCCGCCTCCGCCGGACGACGACTCGGGCGCTACCGCCAAGAAGGGCAAGAAGCCGACCGGGCCCAAGCCGCGCACCGGGTCGCTGTTGCGCAGCATGGACCTGCAGACCGTCACGCTCGAGGACGCGCTGAAACTGTTGTCGCTGCCGCGGGTGGTCGGGCTCGACCCGGGCTCGAATGAGGAGATCACCGCGCAGAACGGCCGCTACGGCCCATACCTCAAGCGCGGCACCGACTCTCGATCGCTGTCCAGCGAGGAACAGATCTTCGAGATCACCCTCGAGGAAGCGCTCAAGATCTACGCTGAGCCGAAACGCCGTGGCCGCCAAGCAGCTTCGGCGCCGCCGCTGCGCGAACTGGGTGCCGACCCGGCGAGCGGCAAGCCGATGGTCATCAAGGACGGCCGGTTCGGTCCGTACGTGACCGACGGGGAGACCAACGCCAGCCTGCGCAAGGGCGACGAGGTGGCCTCGATCACCGACGAGCGCGCCGCCGAGCTGCTCGCCGACCGGCGGGCCAAGGGGCCGGTCAAGAAGGCCGCCAAGAAGACCGCCCGTAAGGCGCCGGCGAAGAAGGCTGCTGCGAAGAAGGCAACCGGGCGCTGAGTCAGTCCGCGGCTGAGGTTTCTGCGGCCTTGTCGTTTGAGGCCGGAATCGCTTCGGCCACCGCAAGGTTCAATGGCCGAGCCAGCTGAGTGGGCACGGCGCGGCCGCGCAGTTCGACGATCTCGCCGACCTCCCAGCACAGGGCCTCGGCGTCGACCGCGCCGCTGACCGCGACCGCCGACGCCAGCACGTGCCCCGCCTCCAGCTTGGCCAGCTCGGTCAGCCGGGCGGCCTCGTTGACCGGGTCGCCGATCACGGTGTACTCGAAGCGGGCCCGGGCGCCGATATGCCCGGCGATGGCCCGGCCGGCCGAGACGCCGATACCGAACTCCTCCGACCCCAGCACCGGCAGCAGCCCATCGTGCAGGTCGCGGGCCGCCGCCAGCGCGGAGCTACAGGCGTCCGGGTGCTCGATCGGCGCGCCGAAGATCGCCAGCGCGGCGTCACCCTGGAACTTGTTGACGAAACCGCCGTGCCGCCCGACGGCCTCGACCACCACCCGGAAGAACTCGTTGAGCAGGTTGACCACCTCGCTGGGCGGTCGCGTCGAGGCGAGCTGGGTGGAGCCGACCAGATCGACGAAGAGTACCGCCACATCGCGTTCCTGGCCGCCCAGCTCGGTGCCGCGCTCCAGCGCACGCCGGGCCACATCCTCGCCGACGTAGCGCCCGAACAGGTCGCGCAGCCGCTGCCGCTCGGCCAGATCACGCACCATGTCGTTGAACCCGGCCTGCAGCAGGCCGAGTTCGCTGGCGTCGTAGATCTGCATGTGCGCGTTGTAGTTGCCGCGCTGCACCTCCCCGAGCGCCCAGCGCAGCTGGCGCAGCGGGTCGGCGATCGACATCGACACCAGCGCGGTGCCCGCCAGCCCGATGATCAGCGCGGCCAGCGCCATCAGCAGGATCGGGGTGAACAGCTTGTCCGGTGAGGCGTCGAGCAGTGACGTCTTGCCGGCCAGCACCGACACCACGATTGCCACCAACGGCACCCCGGTCGACAGCACCCACGTCAGCAGCTGACGCAACAGCACCCCGGGTGCCCGCAGGTTCTCCGGCGCCCCGCCCCGCAGCGCCGCGACGGCGACCGGGCGCAGCACCCGCTCGGATTGCAGATAACCGATGATGGCCGTGGCCGCCGCACCGAGCGCGGTCGCGGTGATCACCACCGGCACTACGTCGTTCACTACCGGCCAGCTGATGATGACGAACACCACTCCGCCCACCGTCCAGTAGCCGATGCTGATCAGCGACCGGTAGAACGGCATCCGCAGCGCCCGGGACCGCGCGAGTTCGGTGTCAGCGGAGTCGGCGTCGGGGTCGGGGCCGGTGAGCCGCGCCTCCCGGCGCTGCCAGCGGAACACCGGCATCAGCACCGAGGTGCTGACCGTGAAGCCGACGGCGAACAAGCACAGCAGGGTGACGGCGAAGATCACCAGGTTGGCGCGCGGCAGGTCCTGCAGGTTGATCCGATCCTCATCCGGCAGCCCGAACCGCAGGAAGCCGAACACGAACAGCGCACCGATGATGTCGGCCTGCAGCATGCTCAGGGTGAACACCGGCCACGGCGTACGCACCACCCACCGGACGAATCGGCTGATCCGCCCGCCCAAGGTCGTGGTACTCACCAGCACACCGTATCCGGCGGGACGACAAAGCCGGAGTTCGATTATCGCGGCCAGCCACTACTGTGACCCATGATGTCCGGGGTTTTCGCACGATTGGTGGGCCAGCAGACGGTGGAGGCCGCGCTGCTGGCCGCCGCACGGTCATCCCGGCGTGATTCTGCTCACAGCGCGGTGACCGCCGGGGGCATGTCGCACGCCTGGCTGATCACCGGGCCGCCGGGTTCGGGCCGATCGATTGCGGCAGTGTGCTTTGCGGCAGCGCTGCAGTGCACCGCCGAGGACGCCGAAGGCGGGCCGGGCTGCGGGCGGTGCCGGGCCTGCACCACCACGATGGCCGGGACGCACGCCGACGTGCGGCGGGTGGTGCCCGAGGGGCTGTCCATCGGCGTCGACGAGATGCGGGCCATCGTGCAGGTCGCCTCCCGTCGGCCCGGAACCGGTCGGTGGCAGATCGTGGTGATCGAGGACGCCGACCGGCTCACCGAAGGTGCGGCCAACGCCTTGCTCAAGGTCGTCGAGGAGCCGCCGCCCTCGACGGTGTTCCTGTTGTGCGCCCCGTCGGTCGATCCGGAGGACATCGCGATCACCCTGCGCTCGCGGTGCCGGCATGTGGCACTGGTGACGCCGGCCCCGGCGGCGATCGCGCAGGTGCTGATCGCCACCGACGGGCTCGACGCCGAGACGGCGGACTGGGCGGCGGCGGTCAGCGGCGGCCACGTGGGCCGGGCCCGGCGGCTGGCCACCGATCCCGAGGCCCGCCAACGCCGTCAGCGGGCCTTGACGCTGGCCCGCGATGCGGCCACCCCGTCGCGGGCGTTCGCCGCGGTCGACGAGCTGGTGGCCGCCGCGGAGTCCGAGGCGCGTGATCTGACCGTCGAGCGCGCCGAGGCTGAGACCGAGGAGCTGCGCACCGCGCTGGGGGCCGGCGGCACCGGCAAGGGCACCGCCGGAACGCTGCGTGGCACCGCCGGGGTGATCAAGGACCTGGAGCGCCGGCAGAAGTCGCGCCAGACCAGGGCATCGCGCGACGCGCTGGACCGGGCCCTGATCGATCTGGCCACCTATTTCCGGGATGCCCTGCTGGCCGCGTCCGGGGTCGATACCGCCCGGCCCAGCCATCCGGACATGGCCGATGCCGTGGCGGCGATGGCCGCGCATGCGCCGGCGGCTGCGCTGTTGCGCTGCATCGAGGCGGTGCTGGAATGCCGCGAGGCGTTGGCGGTCAACGTCAAGCCCCGGTTCGCTGTCGGCGCCATGGTCGCCACCATCGGTCAGGCGCTGCGGGCCGACCTGTAAACTCGGCTGGTCCCGGTCTCGGTCGGGGCGCGCCGCCTTAGCTCAGTCGGTAGAGCGATTCACTCGTAATGAATAGGTCAGGAGTTCGATTCTCCTAGGCGGCTCCACCCACCACCGGCAGCCGAACCCGGAACACCGTGGCGCCGTCGGCGGATTCCACCCCCACCGAGCCGCGGTGCGCGCCGACGATCGAGGCCACGATCGCCAACCCCAGCCCGGTGCTGCCCAGCTCGCCGGAGCGGGCCTTGTCCGCGCGCACGAACCGCTCGAACAGGTGCGGCACCATGTCGGCATCGATCGCCGGGCCGTCGTTGGCCACCGTCAACTCCGCGACCGGCCCGCCCACCCCGCAGCGGTCCTCGGCGATGGCGGTGGTGACTGTCACCCCGGGCGGCGTGTGCACCCAGGCGTTCTTCAGCAGGTTGGTCACGACCTGGTGCAGCCGCGCGCGGTCACCGCGCACCCACACCGGGGCCTCGGGCAGGTTCTTGACCCAGTGGTGGCTCGGCGCGGCCGCCGCGGCGTCGTTGACCGCATCGAGCACCAAATCGGCCAGGTCGACGTCTTCGATATCCAGGTCTTGGCCTTCGCTGAGCCGGGACAGCAGCAGCAGCTCGTCGACCAGCGACGCCATCCGCTGCGCCTCGGATTCGATACGGGCCAGCGCGTATTCGGTGGTCGGTGGCAGCGTGGAACTGTCCTGACGGGTCAGCTCGGCGTAGCCCTGGATGGCGGCCAGCGGCGTGCGCAGTTCGTGGCTGGCGTCGGTGATGAACTGCCGCATCCGCCGGTCGGCTTCACTGCGATACGCCAGTGCGCTATCGACGTTGTCCAGCAAGCGATTCAATGCGCCAGCGACGATACCGACCTCGTTGTCGGGATCGACATCGGTGGCGGCGACCCGGATGGTGATGCGTTCGTCGCCGTCGGTCAGCGGCATCGCGGCCACCGAGGCGGCGGTGGCCGCGACCCGGCGCAGTGGGCGCAACGCGTAGCTGACCACAGTGATCGTCAGACCGGCGGTGATCAGCAGCGCCACCGTGTAAAGCCCTGCCGCCGAGGCCATTCGGCGGGCAACGGTGCGGTTCGCCAGGTTCAGCGACCCGCCGATGAACAACAGGTCGTCCTCGTCGGCGACGCGGGTCTCCACCCGGTAGGACCCCAGACCGCCCAACTCCATCGACTGCGGTGGGCCGTTGTGCCAGTGGTGGGCGTCGATGGCGGCGACCACGTTCGCGGGTGCCGGATAAGGCTCTTCCTCGGTGAACACCGCCGAACCGATCACCTTGCCGTTGCGCAGCACCGCCAGCACGTTGCCCGGCGTCTGATCGTTGAAACCCAACATGGCCCGCCCGATGTTCGACATACCGTCGGGGCCGGTGACGTTCTCGACGCGGCGATACTTGGCAAAGGAGTGGCTGAAGGCGTTGAGCGACTCGGAAAGATCGGCGTCGCTGGTCGCGGTGACGTAGCTGCGCAGGCTCAGCACCGACACCACGCCCACGGCCACGAACGCCACCGTCACCACGGCTGACACGCCGAGCACCAACTGCCGGCGCAGTGCCCGCGGGCGCCACCACGGCGAGGAGTGCGTCATTGCGGCGGCTTCAGCATGTACCCCACCCCGCGCACGGTGTGGATCATCGGGGGGTCGACGTCGATCTTCTTGCGCAGGTAGGAGATATACAGGTCGACGATGCTGGTGCGGCCGGCGAAGTCGTAATTCCAGACCCGGTCCAGGATTTCCGCGCGCGCCAGCGCCCGCCCGGGATTGCGCATCAAAAACCGCAGCAGCTCGAACTCGGTGGTGGACAGCGAAACCGGAACACGCCCGCGGCTGACCTGCCGGCTGGCGCCGTCGAGTGTGAGATCACCGACGGTGAGCACCTCGTCGACCGGTGGCATCAGCTGGGCGGAGCGGCGCAGCAGTCCGCGCAGCCGCGCCACCAACTCCTCGAGGCTGAACGGCTTGGTCATGTAGTCGTCGGCGCCGGAGGTCAGACCGGTGACCCGGTCGGTGACCGAGTCGCGGGCGGTGAGGAAAAGCGTCGGGATGTAGGCGTCGGATTCGCGGACCCGCTGCAGAATCTGCAGCCCGTCGACGTCGGGCAGCATGATGTCGAGAACCAGCAGATCGGGCTCGCCGCTGTGGAACTTGGTGACGGCGTCGCGGCCGTTGTGCGCGACGTCGACCATCCAGCCCTCGTAGTGCAGGGCCATCGTCACCAGATTGGTCAGCGCCGGCTCGTCGTCGACCAGCAGCACCCGGATCGGGGACCCGTCGGGCCGATTGATCCGCGGCAGTTGCCCGAGGATCGCCTTGCGCGGACTCCGGTGGTCCGTGTTACCCGACATCGGTCCCCATTTTCCACCCCGGAGTCGAGATCATTCGCCCAGGAGCCGTTGCTTCCGCTGAATGAACCTCTCCTGGGTCAGAACTCCCGAGTCCCGCAGCTCGACCAGGGCGCGGAGTTCGGCGACGACGCCGATCGCCTTCGCCTTGTCCGGCTTGTCCGGCTCTTCGGGTTCCTCGGCGGGCTTGGGTGGTGCCGCCGGCTTGGGATTGGGCTGGCTGGCGATCGCTACTCCGCGCCCCGGTGCCGCCGAGCCGGCCATGGCGCGCCCGGCCATGCTGGACAGGGCCATCTCGGCGTAGGGGGCTTCGGCTCCGGCAGCGGCCGTTGCGGCGGTGCCCGATTGCGCTGAGACCAAGGCGACTTCGCGCAGGGCCGAGGGTGCGGCGGCGGCCCAGGCCTGCGGCACCGACAGCGAGCCCAGCGGCACCGCCTTGCCCACGCTGGCCCACGTCGCACCGACCGGGCCGGACGCGGATCCCAGCGCGCCGACGCCAGGGGTGGCCTGGCCGATCAGACCCAAGCCGCCCAGCGCTCCCAGGCCTTCCGCGCCTTCGGGAAAGGCCAACTCGCCCAAGGTGATCGCCAGACCACCGAACGCTCCACCCAGCCCGATTCCGCCGAACGGGCCGACGCTGGCCACCTCCAGAACCGCGCCGGCCAGATCGAAGGCCAAGCCGGGGGAGATGGCATCGGCGGATTCGGCTGTGGAGCCGGCAAGGTGGCCGGCGGTGCTCAGGGCGTGGGTGGCAGCGGCGTTGCCGGCGGTTTGGACGGCCGAGCTGGTGGTGGTGGGGTTGGGCGTGGCGGTGTTGTGGGGTGCGGTGAAGGTGGGCAGTTGGGTGGCGGTGGCGGCGGTGCCGGCGTAGCCGTACATGGCGGTGGCGTCTTGGGCCCACATTTCGGCGTAGAGGGCTTCGTTGGCGGCGATGGCGGCGGTGTTTTGGCCGAGGAGGTTGGTGGCGGTCAGGGTGGCCAGCTGGGTGCGGTTGGCGGCGATGACGGCCGGTGGCACGGTCATGGCGAAGGCGGTTTCGTAGGCGGCTGCGGCGGCGTTGGCGTGGGTGCCGGCTTGGCCGGCTTGGGCGGCGGTGGTGCTCATCCAGGCGGCATAGGGGGCTGCGGCGGCGGCCATGGCGGTGGCGGCGGGGCCTTGCCAGGTTTCGTCGGTGAGTCCGGCGATGACGGTGCGGTAGGAGTTGGCTGCTGATTCCAGTTCGGCGGCCATGGTTTTCCAGGCACTGGCGGCGGCGCGGATCGGGCCGGATCCGGCCCCGGAATACATCAGCGCAGAGTTGACCTCCGGCGGCAACGCTGCAAAATTCATCGGCTACTCCGCGATCAGCCGGCAGCGGCCGCGTTCGCCGCCTCGGCGGTCGCATACGAGACGCCGCCGCCGCTCAGCGCGGCGACGAACATCTGATTGACGGCCGCCGCTTGAGCGGCCACGCTCTGAAACAGCGCACCGTTGGCGTTGAACAGCGCGGCAATCGACGTCGAGACCGCATCGGCGGCGGGTGCGGCCATCGCGGTTGTCGGTGTCGCCACCGCTGCGCTCTGTGCCTGCACCGCCGAACCGATTCCCTGCAGATCGCCGGCCGCCCCGGACAGCATCTCCGGTTGGGTCACCACGAAAGACATCTATTTACCTCCCCTTGTGAAATTCATTCGTCAACAAAGTGTTCGATGACGCGTTCGCGTTGTTTGTGGAACTCATCGTCGGTCAGCACGCCGGAGTCGCGCAGTTCTGCCAGGCCGCGCAGTTCGGCGAGAACCTCGACGCCGGTCACCTCATCGGGGCGTGCTGCGGGTTCTTTGTCTTCTGGGACCGCTTTGGCCGCCGCGGTGGGGTTGGGCTGGGTGATCACCGCTGCTCGACGGCCCGGGGCCACCGTGGCGGCCATGGCGCGGCCGGCCATGGTGGCCAGAGCCATCTCGGCATAAGGCGCTTCGGCTCCGGCAGCCGCGGCGGCTGCTGCGGCGGTACTGGATTGTGCTGACAGCAAAGCGACTTCGCGCAGCGCTGAGGGGGCGGCGGCCGCCCAGGCCTGGGGCACCGACAGCCCGCCCAGCGGCACCGCCTTGCCCATGCTGGCCCAGATCGCACCCACCCGGCCGGCACCGCTCAGGCCGGCCGCCGGCAGCGCGGCGGCGGGGCCGAGACCGCCCACCGGCGGGGCCAGCCCCAACAGTCCGCCGGCCGGTGTCGTCTGGCCGATCAGGCCCAGCCCGCTCGCGGCGCCGAACTCACCGGTGATGCCCAGACCGGCGAACGGCCCCAGGCTGGCAGCTTCGATCGCCAGCCCGCCGAATTCCAGACCCGCGCCGCCGCCCTCGAAGGGAGCGATGCTGTCCACCTCGATGACCGCGACCAGCAGGTCCAGCAACAAGCCGGGCGCGCCGGCGCCTTCGTACGACCCCGATGCGTCGGTGGGGCCGAGGGGCTGCGAATTGTGTTGCGGTGCGGTGAAGGTGGGCAGTTGGGTGGCGGTGGCGGCGGTGCCGGCGTAGCCGTACATGGCGGTGGCGTCTTGGGCCCACATTTCGGCGTAGAGGGCTTCGTTGGCGGCGATGGCGGCGGTGTTTTGGCCGAGGAGGTTGGTGGCGGTCAGGGTGGCCAGCTGGGTGCGGTTGGCGGCGATGACGGCCGGTGGCACGGTCATGGCGAAGGCGGTTTCGTAGGCGGCTGCGGCGGCGTTGGCGTGGGTGCCGGCTTGGCCGGCTTGGGCGGCGGTGGTGCTCATCCAGGCGGCATAGGGGGCTGCGGCGGCGGCCATGGCGGTGGCGGCGGGGCCTTGCCAGGTTTCGTCGGTGAGTCCGGCGATGACGGTGCGGTAGGAGTTGGCTGCTGATTCCAGTTCGGCGGCCATGGTTTTCCAGGCACTGGCGGCGGCGCGGATCGGGCCGGATCCGGCCCCGGAATACATCAGCGCAGAGTTGACCTCCGGCGGCAACGCTGCAAAATTCATCGGCTACTCCTCAAATCGCCGATATCCGAAGGTATTTCCGGCCGCAGTGGCCGGGCAACTCAAGAGCCGAGACTCATAGGAAACGCATATCTGCGCTTGTTCGCAGCGCGTTAGCGCGGTGCGACGTAGCCGACCGGTCCCGACGCGATACACACCGACAGTGCCGCGGTATCGGCGCGCGCGGTGAGGTTGTAGCCGGCGCCGGGAAGCCGCACGTAGACCCGATTGAGTCCCGGGCGCACCTTGACCCGGACCTCGGGGCCGTCGGACAGCGCCAGCGTCATCGCACCGTCGACGTTGGCCAGGTAGTTGATCTCGGCGGTCCAGTCGGCCGGCAGCAGCGGACCGTCGAGCCCCAGCGTGGCCGGCAGGTCCGGCTGCACCAGATAGCCGCAGCGCGGCACCGGCCCGGCCACGATGGACCGAACCCAGGTCACCTGCGCGTCGGTCAGCATCCCCGCGCTGGTGAGCATCCGCAACTGCGTTGTCGCCGAAGCGAATTCCGGCCGGTCACGAACCAGGGCGAACAGGTGACTGGCCAGGTTCTCCGGGTAGACGACCCGCTGCAGCACCAGCGGGTCGACCTCCTGATCGAGCAGCGGCGCATCGGAGTCGGCGCGGGCCGCGGCCAGGCCGTGCCGGGCGTTGGTCAGATACGCCCGGGCCGGGTCATCGCGCCAGCGGGCCAGGAACGTCACCGTCGAGTACAGGCTGCTGGCGGTGAAGGCCACCGCCAGGCCGGTCACCGCCACGGTGCGCAACGGCGAGGCGTCCAGCCACCGCGATGACTCCCGGTTGGGCGCACACAATCCGACGGCGCCCAGGATCGCCAGCACCACGACCAGATCGGCCAGGTAGCGCAGGGTCTGGGCCAGCTCCAGCGCGGTGAACGCCGAGGACCGCATCAGGTAGATCGGGACCTGGCAGGCCGCGGCGTAGCCAAGCGCGGCCAGCCACACCGGCGCCAGCCGATGCTTGCGCGCCAGCGACACCGCCAGCAGCCCCGCCAGCACCAGCCAGCCCAGCGTCATCACCACCGGGCCCGGTAGGGCCCACGGCGAGGCCGGCGCCCAGCGCGCCCACGTCCACGGGCCACCGGCCAGGCTCGGGATGATGCCGTGGGTGATCGAGCGCAGGAGCAGCTCGCGGGTCATGTCCAGGTCGAAGGTCCAGCGCTTCTGGTTGACCACCGCCAGGTATACCGCGATCCAGCCACCGGTCACCGCCAGCGTCGCCGTCCACAGCCGGGGCCCGGCCCGCCAGGCCTGCGCGATCGCACTCAGTGGCCGTTCCCCGGCCACGTAGCGCAGCAGTGCCGCCACGCTGAACGCCACGAACGGGATCACCGCGGCCTTCTCAAAGAACAGCAGGCCGCCTGCGTAGGCCAAGGTGCCGGTGAGCGCGTAGCGGCGGCTTCCGGTGCGCGCCAACAGGATCGCGTCGGCGCAGACCCAGGCCAGCGCGGCCAGCATGGGCAGTGCGTTCAACGCCGCCGCCCACCACGCGAACGCCGGCAGGCCCAGCGGACAGAACAGTGCGAAGGTCAGCGGCACCAGCAGCACCGGCCGCCAGCCCAGAATCACCCACAGCGCCCGCAGCAGCGCACCGGACGCCAGCAGCTGCAGCACCACCAGGCTGGCCGCCGGCGCCGCCCACTGCAACGGCCAGGCCCGGCTCAGCGCACCGGCCACCAGATACGCCCCCGGCATCACATGACCGTCGTGATCGTCGAACAGATATGCCGGTGACAGCAGATCGTGGGTGCCGGCCCGGCCGATCAGGATCAGGTCGTCCCAGTAGAAGTAGCCGCCGAAGGCCACCACCGCCCGGACCACCAGTTGCGCGGCCAGCAACACCACCGCCGCCCAGCAGACCCAGGGCAGGGCGGCCATCCGGGTGCGCATCCGTCTTTCTTACCTGTCGGTATGGTGGCCCGGTGCGAGCACTGGTCACCGGAGCAGCCGGATTCATCGGATCAACGCTGGTCGACCGCCTGCGGGCGGACGGGCACCCGGTCGTCGGACTGGACAATTTCGCGACCGGGCGGGCCACCAACATCGAGCACCTGACCGGAGACGCTGACTTCAGCTTTGTCGAGGCCGACATCGTCACCGCCGACCTGGGCGAGGTGCTGGAGCGCTCCCGCCCGGAGGTGATCTTCCATTTGGCCGCCCAGATCGACGTGCGCCATTCGGTGGCTGACCCACAGCACGACGCCTCGGTCAACGTGGTCGGGACCATCCGGCTCGCCGAGGCGGCCCGCGCCGCGGGCGTGCGCAAGATCGTGCACACCTCCTCGGGCGGGTCGATCTACGGCACCCCGCCGCGCTATCCGACCCGCGAGGACGATCCCACCGACCCGGCTTCGCCCTATGCCGCCGGCAAGGTGGCCGGTGAGATCTACCTCAACACCTTCCGGCACCTCTACGGGCTGCAGTGTTCGCACATCGCGCCGGCCAACGTCTATGGCCCCCGGCAGGATCCGCACGGCGAGGCCGGCGTGGTGGCGATCTTCGCCCAGGCCCTGCTGAAGGGCGCGCCGACCAAGGTGTTCGGGGACGGATCCAACACCCGCGACTATGTGTTCGTCGACGACGTGGTGGACGCCTTCGTGCGGGCGGCCGGCGGGGGAGGCGACGGGCAGCGGTTCAACGTCGGGACCGGGGTGGAAACCTCGGACCGGCAACTGCATTCGGCGGTAGCCGCCGCGGTCGGCGCACCCGATGACCCGGAGTTCCACCCGCCGCGGCTGGGTGACCTGAAGCGGTCCTGTCTGAACATCGACCGGGCGCGTGAGGTGCTGGGTTGGCAACCGCAGGTCGCGCTGGCCGACGGGGTGGCGCGCACGGTGGCTTATTTCCGGCAGGTGAAGTCGGCCTGAACTTTTGTGGCATACTTCGTCGACGGAGGGGAGTATTCCTTCGCTGCAGTGTCGTCAACTCGTCGCCCGTCATCGGACGACCGGTGCTGCGGGCCGGTGGCCGGCGGAAGAGACCTCCAGCGCATCACAGACGCTGGAGGTAACCCATGGACGTGTTCTCGATCGGCCGCTTCGGTCTGGACGCCGTCGGCACGGTGGCATCGGCCAGCCTGGACCTCGCGGCCATCCCGCTGCGCGAAGGCGCCAAAATCCTGGCCGGTGAGCGCTCCGACCTGACCCGCCGGCGTAGCTGGCGGGGTGCCGGGCGGGCCTGGATCGAAGTCCGGGGGCTCGACGGCGACGGCCCCGACCTCGGCCCCGCGGTGCTCGAAGCCCTGCAAGACCGGCCGGGGGTCACCTCGGTGCGGCTGAACCGCCCGCTGTCCCGGGTGGTCGTCGAGATCGATGACGGCACATCCCTGGCGGAGTTGTGCGCCGCGGTCGAAGGCGTCGAAAACGCTGCCGAGCTCAGCGCAACCGACGGTGCTGCGCTGCCGGGCGACGGGCTGTTGTTGGCCGCCAAGGGAGCAATGGTCGGCGCCAACGCGGTCGGGCTGGCAATCGCGACGGCGGGCAGCGTGCTGCGCTGGCCGGCCGCGCCCAAGATCTTCGATGCCGCAGCGTCGGTGGCCCGCTATCAGCCGCTGGTCCGCAACGCGCTGGAAAGCCGGATCGGGCGCGCCAGAACCGACACCGTGCTCTCACTGGCCTCGCTCGGATCGCACGTCATCACCATGTCGCCGGCGATCCTCGCGGTGGACCTGATGGTGGAGGGACTCAAAGCCGCCGAGTCCCGCGCCGGCGCGGTGGCGTGGAACCGCTACGAGCCGGAACTGGCCCGCTATGCCGAGCACCCCGACGTCTACACCGCTGCGCGTCCGGTCCCGCGTCCGGACGGCGCGGTGGAACGCCACCTGAAACGTACGGCGCTGGCGCAGGTGGTCGGGGCCGGAGTGGTGGGGGCGCTGACCCGCAACCTGGACATGACCTCGAACGCGATCCTGGCGGCCTCCCCGAAAGCGGTGCGCACCAGCTGCGAGTCCTTCGCCGCGACTTTGGGCCAGGGCCTGGCGGACCAGCACGGCGTGCTGCCGCTGCGGCCGGACAGCCTGCGCCGCCTCGACAAGGTCGACACCTTGCTCATCGACCCGCGGGTGCTGGCCGGCGAACAACGCCGGGTGGTGCAGATCCGTGGCGCCGGTGAGCATGAGCTGCCGCTGGCGTGGCGACACGCGCAGAGCCTGCTCGACAAGCCCGGGCTGCGTCCGGGCTGGCACCGGGTACCGCGGATGACCGCACGAGGCGCGGGCCGCAAGGATCCGGTGGAGGCGCTGATCCTGCCCGCGCACCACGCGTTGGCCTCGGCGGTGGTGCTCGAGGCGCGTGCCTCCGGAGCAGAACTGGTCACGGTGGACACCGACATCCTGGGCGAGCTGCGCCCCGGCTTCGACGACGTGCATGCGCTGCCCGCCGACCAGGACATCGACGCGGCACTGGCCACGGCGGTGACCGAGCTGCAGCAGGCCGGCCGCACCGTGGCGGTGCTATCCGGTGTCGCGGCGCAGGCCTTGGCGTCGGCCGATCTGGGCCTGGGCGTCATGCCGGAGGCCGGCGCCGACACCGCACCGCCGTTTTACGCAGACCTGCTGCTGGCCGACCTGGCCGGCGCCTGGCAGGTGCTGCGCGCACTGCCGGCTGCGCGCGAGGCCAGCGAGCGCGGTGTCGCGATCTCGATCGGCGCCTCCACGATCGCCGGGCTGCTGCTGGTGCGCGGGGTCCGGGCGACGATCCCCGGTCTCGGGTCTGGCCACGGCCGCGGCCCCGGACCGGTGACCATCGGCGCGGGCGCCGGGATGCTGTCGGGCTACCTGCTGGCCCGCCGCACGCTGCGGGCTCGCGCACCGCAGCCGGCGCCGGCCTACGAGTGGCACGCCATGTCGGTCGAGCAGGTGCGGGAACTGCTGACCCCGGAGCAGCTGACACCACTGGCCGAGCGGGCGCCGGCCGAGACGGCGTCGCAGGGCATGTTCTGGCCGTTCCTGCACGCCGTGCGCGCCGAACTGTCCGACCCGATGACCCCAATCCTGGCGTTGTGTTCGGCGGCGACGGCCATGTTGGGTTCGCCGATCGACGCCGTCATGGTGGGGACGGTGCTCACCGGCAACGCCATGCTGGCGGCTTATCAGCGCCTGCGGGCCGAGAACCGGCTGAACATCCTGCTGGCGCAGCAGGCCCCGCCGGCGCGGGTCGTGCTGGCCGGTGCCGACGGCACCCGGGAGTACCGCGAGATCGTCGCCGAGCAACTGCTGCCCGGTGACCTGATCGAGGTGCGCAGCAACGAGGTGGTGCCCGCCGACGCCCGCCTGATCGAGGAGACCGACGTCGAGGTCGACGAGTCGTCGCTCACCGGCGAATCGCTGTCGGTCGGCAAACAACTCGAACCCACGCCGGGCGCCGAACTGGCCGAGCGCAGCTCCATGCTCTACGCGGGCTCCACCGTGATCGCCGGGAAGGCGCTGGCCATGGTGACCGCGGTGGGCGCCGACACCCAGACCCGCCGGGCCTCCGAACTGGCCTCCGGTGAGCTGCCCGAGGTCGGTCTGCAACACCACCTGTCGCAACTGATGTACCGGACCTTCCCGGTCAGTGCGGCCGGCGGCGTGGCGGTCGGCGCGCTGGGCCTGCTGCGCCAGGGCGGGCTGCGGGTGGCGCTCGGCAACGCGATCGCGGTGGCAATCGCCGCGGTCCCGGAGGGGATGCCGCTGATGGCAACCCTGGCCCAGCATTCGTCGTCGCAGCGGCTGAGCAAATCCGGTGCGCTGGTGCGCATCCCGCGCTCGGTGGAGGCGCTCGGCCGGGTCGACGTGGTCTGCTTCGACAAGACCGGAACGCTGTCCGAGAACCGGCTGCGGGTCACCACGGTGCGCCCGCTGCGCGGATATTCCGACGACGACGTGCTCGGCACCGCGGCTCAGGCAGCGCCGGCGCCCGACGGTGCGGCGCATGCGCACGCCACCGACCAGGCCATCGTCGAGGGTGCGGCCGCCGCGTCCGGCGCCCGCGCATGGACCGAGCCCGACGCGCACCTGCCGTTCCGGTCGGGCCGGGCGTTCTCGGCGTCGGTGCTGGGGTCGGAGCTGCTGGTCAAGGGAGCACCGGAAGTGGTGCTGCAGGCCTGCAAGAACGCCGGTGCCGCCGAGGAACAGCAGGTGGCCGCGATGGCCGCCCAGGGTCTGCGGGTGATCGCGGTGGCGCAGGGCACGCTGACCGCCGCACAGGTGCGCACGGTGTCGCAGGATTCCGACCGGATCGTCGAGGTGGCCGGCTCGGGGCTGACGCTGATCGGGTTCCTCGGTCTGGCCGACACCCCCCGGGCCGACGCGCCGCAGCTGCTGGCCGATCTCACCGCCCGCGGGGTGGACATCCGGATGATCACCGGCGACCACCCGATCACGGCGACCGCGATCGCCGCCGAGATGGGTGTCACCGTCGACGCCGATCAGGTCATCACCGGCTCGGAGTGGAATGCGTTGAACCGCAAGGAACAAGAGCGGGTGGTCTGCGAGCGGGTGATCTTTGCCCGGATGTCCCCGGAGAACAAGGTGCAGATCGTCCAGACGCTGGAGCGCGCCGGGCGGGTCTCGGCGATGGTCGGTGACGGCGCCAATGACGCCGCCGCCATCCGGGCCGCCACGGTGGGACTCGGTGTGGTGGCGCACGGCAGCGACTCGGCGCACACCACCGCCGACGTGGTGCTGACCGAAGGCAAGATCGGGTCGCTGATCGACGCGATCGACGAGGGCCGCCGGCTGTGGAAGGGCGTCCAGCTGGCGATCTCCGGGCTGCTCGGCGGCAACGCCGGTGAGGTGATCTTCTCCGTCATCGGCACGGCGGTCACCGGTAACTCGCCGCTGAACACTCGGCAGCTGCTGCTGATGAACACCTTGACCGACGCGTTGCCGGCCACCGCGGTGGCGGTCAGCACGCCGGCGGGCCCGATCGGCGGTGCGGTCCGCGGTCTCGACGAGAAGAAGCTGTGGCGTGCGGTGGCCTTCCGGGGCGGGGTCACCGCGGCCGCGGGCACCGCTGCCTGGGCGATGGCTTCGGTGACGGGCATGCCGCAGCGGGCCGCCACGGTGGCCCTGATCTCGCTGGTCTCCACCGAGCTGGGCCAGACCGTGGTCGATTCGCGGGCGCCGCTGGTGCTGCTCACCGCGGCCGGCTCGTTCGCCGCGTTCGCCGCGATGGTGAGCACACCGGGTGTCAGTCAGCTGCTGGGCTGCACGCCGGTCGGTCCGATCGGCTGGGCGCAGGCCCTGGGCACGGCCGCGGCAGCCACCGCCGCGGTGGCCGTGGCGAGCCGGTTCGCGGCCCCCGCGGAAGAGGACTCCGGCCTGGTAGCGGCCCCGGTAGAGGCGGCTACGCCGAACAAGGCGCTGGAGGCCATGAAGGCCCCGGCGCAGAAAGCTGCGGCGGCCAAGAAGACCCCGGCGAAGAAAGCTCCGGCGGCCAAGAAAGCTCCGGCCAAGAAAGCTCCGGCGCAGAAGACCGCGGCGGCCAAGAAGAAGGCCACCGCGAAGAAGGCCACCGCGACGAAGACGTCCGCGAAGAAGACGTCCGCGAAGCTCGAACTGGTGCGCTAAGACCCAGCCGCTTCATCCGGCCGGCCGAAGTTCTCGGACTTCGGCCGCCGGGCGCGCGGGTGCGGGATGCCGCACCTCGAGCACCCCGGCACGCCAGAGCAACGCGTACAACTCCCGGGCCGGCACCGTCAATAACGTCGCCGTGACTTCGACCAGCGGATCCGCCAGGATTTCGGTCGCCTTCATGAGCCCCAGGGTGGCCGCCGCAGCGAGACGCGGGGCAAATCTTTTGTTACCAGCAGGCCAAGAGTCGCCGAATTACTGTGTTTGTGGTTGATGCGGCGGTTCCGGCGGCTGGGCCTGCGCCAGCGCCATCACCCGCGCCAGCCGGGCATAGCGCAGTTCCAGGTCCCGAAAGCGCATGTAGGTGCTCAGCGTTGTGAAGGCGAACGCGATGATCAGGACGTAAAGCATCAGGTCGGTGCCGCGGCGCACCCCGAGCCAGTTCGCCACCACGGTGGTGTCGTCCGGGCGCAGCACCGCGTAGATGCCGGCCACCACGAACACCAGGTATCCCACTTTCACCCAGGCTCGCGATTGGGCGGACCGCCGGGACAGCAGCAGGTAGATCAACAGCGCCATCACCGCTGCGATCAGCAACACCTTGATCCAGTTCATCGCGACATCCTCTTGCGCAGCAAGCCGTCGAACATGATGTTGACGCCGTTGAGCAGCGGTTGGCCCTTCGCCTTGGAGTAGTCGGTGTAGAGCACTTCGACCGGCTCTTCGCCTACCCGCCAACCGTTTTCGGCGATCAACGCGATGAACTCCCCGGCGTGGCTCATCCCGTTCATGGTGAGGTCCAGCCCATCGGCGACCCGCCGGTTGAACACCCGCAGGCCGTTGTGGGCATCGGAGAGCCCCAGCCGGCGGATCCGCGGGTTCAGCGCCACCGCGGCCCGCAGCACCAGACGTTTGAGAAGCGGCACCGCGGCGGCGGCCTCGGGCGCGGCGAACCGGGTGCCGATGACGATGTCGAGGTCCGCGCTGTCGAGACGCTCGATCATGCGTACCACGTCGGCCACCTGGTGCTGACCGTCGGCGTCGAAGGTGGCGAACAGCCGGGCGCCGGGTTGCCGGCGGGCGAACTCCACCCCGGTCTGGATGGCCGCGCCTTGGCCGAGGTTGACCGGATGGCGCACGACGTAGGCGCCGGCGCGCCGGGCGATCGCCGCGGTGTCGTCGGTGCTGCCGTCGTCCACGCAGACCACCGAAGCGAAAACCGACCGGATTCCGGTGATCACGTCGCCGATGACGGCTGCCTCGCCGAAGGCCGGGACGATGATCCAGACGTCGGGGTGAGGGGTCTCTGACCTGGTATCGATGCCTAAAAAATACACGTCCGCACTCAGGGCGCCGCGCGTAACGCGGCCAGATGCACGGCGATTCCCACCAGCGGCCCGCACAGCAGTGCGACGACGGTTCGGGTCGGCAGGTCCAGCGGCAGCAGCAACAGCAACGTGGACGCCACCGTCGCGCCCACCCAGCCCAGCGCGTAGGCGCGATGCAGTGCCGCGGCCACGGTCGCTGCGCCGGTGAGCGTCAACAGCGCGATCGCGGTCGCCCCGATGGTCAGGCCGGCCAGCAGCAGCCCGCCGGCGTTGTAGTCCTGGCCGAATACCGTGCGCAGCAGCCACGGGCCGGCCAGGCCGGCTGCGACCGTACCTGCCGCGCCCAGCGCGGCGACGGAGGCCGCCGGCGTGGCCAGCGCGCGCAGTCGCCGTCCGCGCTGGTCGACGAAGTGCGCAATGAGGTTGCCCTGCAACGCCGTCAGCGGCACCAGCAGCGGCGCGCGGGTCACGGTGACCGCCAGGATCACCACGCCGCCCTCGGCGCCCAGTTCGCCGTAGGTGGCCTGCAGCAGCACCGGAAAACCCATCACCAGGATCGCGCTGGCCCCGGCCGCGGTGATCGAATGCGCCGCGCCGCGCAGGAAGTCCGCGGTGCCCACCGCGGTCGAAAGCCGTGCCGCCGATCGGGCCGCGGCAGACGTGACCAGCAGCAGCAGCCAAGCCACGGCGCCCGCGACGGTGGCCCACAAGAATCCCACCAGGCCCCAGCCGATGACGAAGGTCGCGGTGGCCACCGCCACCCGGATTGCCGCGTCGGTCACCATCAACGCCCCGTACTGGGTCCACCGATTGGTGCCGGCCAGCGTGCCCAGCAGGGCGGCGTGCACGGCGAAGTTGGCCAGCCCGAAGCTGAGGAGCCCCACCGACAGCCAGCGCGCCTCGACGAAGACATGGCTGCTCCACAGCGGCGAGCTGGCGGCGACCAGCCCGGCCGCCACCAGTCCGGTCAGCCCGGCCACCCACAGCGGCCGGGTGTGCCGAGGCCGAGTCGATGGGCGGCTCGCCCCGCCCTCCCGGGCGAACCGGACCTCGCGGGTGGTCTCCTGCAGCAGGCCGTTGGCTGCCCCGGTGACCAGGCCGAATGCCCCCCAGAACACGCTGAATACCGAGAAGCCGGCCGGGTCCAGGTCGCGTGCCGCCAGGTACAGCACGGTGTAGCCGCACAATGCGCTGAGCAGCGTCGCGGTACCGACCCGGGCCACACTTGCGCGGGTGACGGGGCCGGCGGGCACGCCACTGGGGACGCCGGTACCCCCGATATCGGTCACCACGGCGAAAATACTAAGCGGGCTGCGGGGTACGGTCGGGCGTCCCGCTGCACAAGGTGGCACAAGCCCCAATTCGACACTGCTCAACGACCGGAGGCCACCTTGGACCTGTCGCTGTTGGAATGGCTGGTCACGTTCGCGGGACTGGCCGCGGTACTCGGCTTCGACCTGTTCCTGGTCGCCCGCCGGGTGCATGAGCCGTCGATCCGTGAGGTCGCGACCCGGCTGACGTTCTACATCAGCTTGGCGGTGGCGTTCGGCGTCTGGGTGTGGTGGCACCACGGCGCGAAGTACGGCATGCAGTTCTTCGCCGGCTGGCTCACCGAGTACAGCCTGTCGGTGGACAACCTGTTCGTCTTCGTGATCATCATGAACAGCTTCAACGTGCCCAAGAAGTACCGGCAGGAGGCGTTGTTCGTCGGCATCGTTCTGGCGCTGTCGTTTCGGGCGGTGTTCATCGCGCTGGGCGGTGTCGCCGTGCAACGGCTGTCCTGGACGTTCTACCTGTTCGGCGCCTTTATGGCCTACACCGCGATCAAACTGCTGCGCCACAGCGACCACGGTGTGGCCGGCGGCGACCACGGCGGCGGAACCGGCGGCAACAACATCGTGGTGCGGTTCGCCCGCACCCACTTCAACGTCACCGATCGGTGGGCCGGGGTGCGGTTCTTCGTCCGCGACCGCAGCGGGGCGTGGGCCGTCACCCCGATGTTCCTGGTGGCGCTGGCGCTGGGCACCACCGACCTGGTGTTCGCGATGGACTCCATCCCGGCCATCTACGGGCTGACCCGCCAGCCCTACCTGGTGTTCACCGCCAATGTGTTCGCCCTGATGGGGTTGCGTCAGCTCTACTTCATTCTCGGCAAGCTGCTGAACCGGTTCGTGTACCTGTCCATGGGCCTGGCCCTGATCCTGGGGTTCATCGGGGTGCGGATGGTGCTGCACGCGCTACGCACCAACGAGGTGTGGTTCATCAACGGCGGCCGGAACTTCAACGTCCCGGAGATTCCCACGCCGGCGAGTCTGGCTGTCGTGGTCGGGGTGCTGGTGCTGACGACCGTGGCCAGCTTGTACCGGACCCGGGGGGCCTCCACCAGCCCGTCACCCGAGTGAGAAGACGGGCAGCGAGGCCGCCGCACGACGGAGGTCGTCGTCGCTGGACTGCGGCGTCAGACCCGCCATGTGTCCCTTGACTTGCCAGTACCAGCGCTGCAGATAGGCGCGCAGCAGCGCCGGTTTGTCGTCGTCGCCGACTTCGGTGACCCGGGTGGTTGCGGGGCGCCAGCGTGGGCCGAGCTGCACCTGGCCGGCGGCCCGCACGTTGCGGACCCATTCGGTGTTGCCGCGCGGCGCGACGAGGTAGTCGATGCCGTCGACGGTCAGCACGTTGACCACGACGCCGCGGCGCTTGCCGGTCTTGCGGCCGCGGACGGCGAGTGCGCGGGTGCCGGCAATGCTGAGGCCCGCTTCGGCGAGCCGGCGGATCACAGCGTTGGCGAACCGGGCCGGTGCGCTGGGTCGGTCGTATCGGGTGGCCATCTCGCGTCCTTCCGTTATGAGAGCAGTGCTCTCGTTTAGAGCGATCCTGACACGGCGGCCTTGAAAAAACAAGAGCGGTGCTCGCGGATCTGGCAGACTGGCCCGAGTGGGCAAACGGCAGGAGTCGCGGGAACGCATCGAAGCGCAGATCGTTGAGGTCGGTCGGCGCCATCTGCTGAGCCACGGGGCGGCGGGGCTGTCCCTGCGCGCCGTCGCGCGCGACGTCGGGATGGTGTCATCGGCGGTCTACCGCTACGTGGCCAGCCGCGACGAGTTGCTCACCCTGCTGCTGGTCGACGCCTATTCGGACTTGGCCGACACGGTCGACGCCGCCCGCGCCTCGGCGCCGCCCTCGTCATCGTGGCGCGGCGACGTCGTCGCCATCGCCCACGCCGTGCGGGACTGGGCGCTCGCGCACCCGGCCCGGTGGGCACTGCTGTACGGCAGCCCGGTCCCTGGATATCACGCGCCCGCTGAACGCACCGTCGCCCCGGGCACCCGGGTGGTGCGGGTGTTCTTCGACGCGGTCTGCGACGGCATCGACGCCGGAGACATCGTCTCCGTGAATGCCGTTGCGGCGCAACCGGTGTCGTCGGACTTCGATCGCGTTCGCGAGGAATTCGGCTTCGCCGGCGATGACGCCGTCGTCGCGAAGTGCTTTTTGCTCTGGGCCGCCGTCGTCGGCGCGACCAGCCTGGAAGTGTTCGGTGGGTACGGCGCCGACACCCTGACGCAACCCGGGGCGGTGTTCGACGCCCAGCTCGGACTGCTGCTGCAGGTGTTCGCGCAGCCGCCGGATCAACGCGACGGTTCCAGCTTCGGCTCTCCTTCGTCGAGCCTCGCTAAACCGCCGGATCAGTGACCCGAGGTCTTGAACCGTTCGATCGACCGGGAGACTTCGGCTTCGGCCTCGGCGCGGCCCACCCAGTCGGCGGCCTTGACGAACTTGCCCGGCTCGAGGTCCTTGTAGTGCACGAAGAAGTGCTTGATCGCGTCCAGTTCGTGCTCCGGGACATCACCGATGTCGGAGATGTGGTCCCAGCGGTGGTCACCGGCCGGCACGCACAGCACCTTGTCGTCGCCGCCGGCCTCGTCGGTCATCCGGAACATCCCGACCGGGCGGGCCTCCACCAGCACGCCGGGAAACACCGACTGCGGCAGCAGCACCATGGCGTCCAGCGGGTCGCCGTCCTCGCCGAGGGTGTCCTCGATGAAGCCGTAGTCGGCGGGGTAACCCATCGGCGTGTACAGGTAGCGGTCGAGCTTGACCCGCCCGGTGGCGTGGTCGACCTCGTACTTGTTGCGCTGGCCCTTGGGGATTTCGATGGTCACGTCGAATTGCACCGCGTCAGTCTAAGAGTCGGTTCGTGAGTCGGCTCGCGCGGACTGCTGAATCGTCGGGTTCTTGCTGGTCCGCCTGTGCCGCCGACGTCCCCAGGTGTAGCCGTGGGATCTGTTGCGGGGTAGGGCGGTGCGTTGCCCTTGTCCGGCAGCGGCCCCACCGCTGGGGCTGCCATCCTCACCATTTCCGGCTGTTGCAGCCGGGTTGTGGTGGATGGTTGACCGGACCGGCCCCTCTTGCTGGGCCGTCTCCCGGATGACCGGGAAGTCTTGGGCGCGACCGGCGAGCACAGTGGTGTGCAGTCGTTCGCGCAGGGCGTGGTCGATGGTGGCGGTGCGCGGGTCGGCGGGATCGGCGAGTGTGACGGTCGAAGCCATCGCGGCACTGACCAGGTCGCGGTCGCCTTCGACACCGCACGGGCAGGCGTGCCACCGTCGGGAGAGGTCCTTCTTGGCGCGGGCACCGCAGGTGCAGTGCTGTGACAAGGCGGTGGCGAACGTCGATGCCCGCAAGAGTGCGCCACCGGTCGCAATGCATTCGTCTGCGAGGTGGGCGACCATCCGGCCAGGTGTGAACACGGCGATGGCCCGGCCCCAGTACCGCGACCACGTGCCGATATTGACGTCCTCGGTGACCAGGCGCGGCCCGTGCACGGCGACGATCGCCTGGGCGGTCTGACGGGCAAAGGCATCCTTGCGGCGACTCGTCGCCGACGCAGCCGCGGCGTGGTCGGCCCGCACGCGCCGATAGGCGCGCGAGACTGAGTCTCGCCGGTAGGCCTGCTTCGGGATACCTCGGCTGTTGGCGACTCGGGCACCGCCCGGTACGTCCACGGCCTTCGTCGTGAGTGCTGCGCCGTGGCGGCGTTCGGCTCTGGCCTGCTGCTTGTTTGACAACCGATACTGGCCGGTGTTGCTGGCCCGCCGTGAACGGTCCAGGGCACGCATCCGGTCGCGGGCCTTCTTGGCTTCCCGCCTGGTCGCCTCACGTTGGGTCTCGGTGGCGGTGACATGAGAGGTGCGCAGCCCCGGCTCGTCCCTGTCGGCGTCGATGCTGACGACGGCGATGCTGGAGACGTTGCCGTCCACACCCCCGAGTCGGCCCCTGGGCGCCTGGGCACGTATCGCGGCGGTGGTGGGTCCGGCCCAGCCGGCACCAAGGATCATTAGGTGGGCTTGATAGCGCCAACCGCCAGGAGCCCGCCGATCCCGAACCCGACACAAATCGATCTTGTGCCACGCGGACCGGTCGTGCAGGAAATGCGCCACCCGGTTGAACTGGCCCGACCCTTGCGCCAGCCGAACCGAAAGCACAAGGTCTCCGCCGGGCAGCCCGGTATAGATCACCGCTAGCGGCCCGTCGTACTCCCACCACGAGCCGACTCCCCGGGTTGGGGTCGGCAGGCACTTGGGCTGAGCCATGGCACTGCTGCCGGGTTCAAGTGCGGCGGCCTCGTCCACGGTGCGCTCGTCCCCAAACTGGTTGAGGTGGCCTTGCAGCGAGCCGACGAGCCGGTAAGTTTCCCACACCGGCTGCGGCTTCGTGTGCGAGCGAGCACGCCCGGGAATGCGGGTGAAGTCCCACCACGACCCGACCCTGGGCATCCCGTGCCGCCTGCCGGTCGAGTCCCCGAACAAGAACCGGTCGCACGACTCCCACACCTCATCGGCGACATGCAGGGCCGTTGCCTTGGTGAAGTGGTGACGCATCCAACCGGCTCGCTCCACGTGGACCTTCGCCCGTTCCTCAACGGCCTTGCGATTCAACCCCAGCCGCCCGCGCGTGGCCTTCGCGCCAGCCGCGCTGCGCTCATGCGATGAGGCCAGGTAGGCGCGACATGAAGCACCTGCGCCGCGCTGCAATGCGCGTCGTAGCCGAAAGACCGCATCCCAGTGCCTTTCCAATCGGCGCCGCATCACGGGGTCACCGGACAAGTCGAGTTGCAGCGCGATCACGGCCACCTGCTCGGGCCGACGCCAGTTCGCGGCCTTCGACTTGCCGCGCGTGCGCGGCAGGACTAAGGCACCGGCCCCAGTAGCGGTCCGCGCGGAGGGAATCACGTCCTGATTGTGTCGTGGGTGTCTGACACATCCCCCGCGCACGGGTGGCGGACTTGCGGAAGCTCCCCTAACCCCCTAACCCACGTTGCGACGCAATCAACCTCGCTGTCCCATGCGTCGCGTTCCTCGGAATCTCAGGCTGACTCATCTCTGAATCAACTCCGAGAGCGGCCCGCATTCATGCCCGGACTCCGCCCGTCCGGCACAATTGGCCCCGACAGGCAGGAGAGACATGGACTCCACTCGGTGGCGACGCAGCAGCACCCGGCTGGGTATTGCCGCAGCGGTCCTGGCGCTGGCCGCGGCCGTGGTGGTGCTGGCAGCAGTCGTGCTTCCGGATGAGTCCGGTGCGGGCGCGCATTCCATGCCGCCGGCGCCGTTGGCGACCGCCAACCCGGGGGTGGTGCCGGTCACCGACGATGCCCCGGTTCCGACGGGCAGCGCCTTGGCGGCGGCCATGTCGGCCGCGTTGGCCGACCCCAACCTGGGCCGGCTCACCGGCCGGATCACCGACGCGCTGAGCGGCAAGGCGCTGTGGACGCAGCAGGAAGATCTGCCGATGCAGCCGGCGTCGACCAACAAGGTGCTCACCGCGGCGGCCGCACTACTGGCGCTGGATCTCGGCGCCCGCGTCACCACCAGGGTGATCACCGGGGACCAGCCCGGCGTCGTGGTGCTGGTCGGCGACGGCGACCCGACGCTGTCGACGGCCGAGGTCGGCCAAGACACCTGGTACCGCGACGCCGCCCGGATCAGCGACCTGGCCGATCAGGTCCGCCGCAGCGGAGTGACGCCTACCGAGGTCCAGGTCGACACGTCGGCGTTCACCGGCCCCAGCATGGCGCCGGGTTGGGATCCCGACGACATCGAAGGGGGCGACATCGCCCCGATCGAGTCGGTGATGGTCGACGGCGGCCGCACCCAGCCGACCACCGTGGAGTCCCGGCGGTCGCTGACCCCGGCTCTGGACGCCGGACAGGCGCTGGCCGCGGCGCTCGGCGTCGACACCGGCAAGGTCAGCATCGCAACAAGTTCGGTGACCGGCCGCGAACTGGGTTCGGTCTCCTCGGCGCCGCTGGTGGTGCGGCTGGGCGAGATGATGAACGCCTCGGACAACGTGATGGCCGAAAGCATCGCCCGGGAGGTGGCCGCGGCGATGGGCCGGCCGCGGTCCTTCGCCGGTGCGGTCGAGGCAGTCACCAACCGGCTGGCCACCGCCCACATCGCGGTCAGCGGGGCCACGCTGATGGACGCCAGCGGGCTGTCCGTCGACGACCGCTTGTCGGCGCGAACACTGGACGCTGTGGTGCAGGCGGCGGCCGGTCCCGACCAGCCCGAGCTGCGGCCGCTGCTGGACATGCTGCCGGTCGCCGGCGGCAGCGGCACCCTGTCCGAGCGTTTCCTCAACCCGAAAGCCGGGCGCGGCGCGGCCGGCTGGCTGCGGGCCAAGACCGGCTCGCTGACCCGCACGAACGCGCTGGCCGGAGTCGTCACCGACCGCGACCGTCGGGTGCTGACGTTCGCGTTCATCTCCAACGACGCCGGGCCGACCGGGCGCACCGCGATCGACGCGCTGGCCGCGGTGCTTCGGACCTGCGGATGCGGATGAGCGAGCTCGATATCGGACGCGCGGTGGACTGGGGGTTCGCCGCAACCGTCGGCGGCTGGCTGGCGCGCCCGGCGCCGCCGATGACCGACTACACCCGCGAACAGGTGATCGGCGACCTGCACCGCAGCGCCGCGTCCGCCGAACCGCTGGTGCGTGAGGTGACCGGATTGGGCGCCGACGGTCCGGTCCCGGAGGCGCGTGTTATCGACCGGCCCCAGTGGATCGCCGCGGCGGCGGAGTCGATGCGGCTGATGACCGGCGGCACCGAGAAGTCCGCCGGGTTCCTCACCGGCCGGCTGGCCGGGGCGCAGACCGGCGCGCTGCTGGCGTTCGTCTCCTCGGGCATCCTCGGCCAGTACGACCCGTTCTGTCCCGGCGGCGGCGCGCTGCTGCTGGTCTACCCCAACGTGATCGCCGTCGAGCGGCAGCTGCGGGTGACACCGGCCGACTTCCGGCTGTGGGTGTGCCTGCACGAGGTGACTCACCGGGTGCAGTTTTCGGTGAACCCGTGGCTGCCGGGCTACATGTCAGACGCACTGGCGGTGCTGACCGGCGAGAGCACCCCCGATGTCACCCAGGTGGTGGGCCGGCTGGCCGACTACCTGCGCCGCGGCCGAGATGCCGCCGATGGCACTGCGCCGTCGGGGATCCTGGGCCTGGTGCGGGCCGTGCAGTCCGAGGAGCAGCGCACCGCCCTGGACCAGCTGCTGACCCTGGGCACGCTGCTCGAGGGTCACGCCGACCACGTGATGGACGCTGTCGGGCCGGCCGCGGTGCCCTCGGTGGCGATGATCCGCGACCGCTTCGAGGAACGTCGTCAGCGCAGCCAGCCGCCGCTGCAACGGTTGGTGCGGGCGCTGATCGGCCTCGACGCCAAGCTGAGTCAGTACACCCGCGGCAAGGCGTTCGTCGACGCCGTGGTCGGCCGGGTCGGCATGGACCGGTTCAACGCGGTCTGGTCGGGTCCGCAGACCCTGCCGCTGCCCGCCGAGATCGAAGAGCCGCAGCAGTGGATCGATCGGGTGCTCTAGCCCGGCTGCGCGCCGCGCTGGTGGCGTTCGCCGACCAGCAGCTGCCCGAGGGCGGCCGCTGGTGTGTGGCACTGTCGGGCGGCCCGGACTCGCTGGCCCTGACCGCCGTCGCCGCGCGCGAGCGACCCACCACGGCGCTCATCGTCGACCACCGCCTGCAAGCCGACTCGGCGCAGGTGGCCGAGCTCGCCCAAAGCCGCGCCCTTGAGCTGGGATGCGTTGCCGCACAAATCATCCCGGTGACCATCGACGGTTTTCGGGGCGGCCTGGAGGCGGCGGCACGCACTGCCCGGTACGCCGCCCTGGACCAGGCCCGCGACCAGGCTCCCGTGCTGCTGGGTCACACCCTCGACGATCAGGCCGAGACGGTGCTGCTGGGGCTGGGCCGCGGCTCGGGGCCACGCTCGATGGCCGGGATGCGGCCCTACGACCCACCGTGGTGTCGGCCATTGCTGGGGGTGCGCCGGGAGGTGACCCGGGATGCCTGCGCCGAGCTGGGCTTGACGCCGTGGCACGACCCGCACAACAGCGATCGGCGGTTCACCCGGGCGCGGCTGCGCTCCGAGGTGCTGCCGCTGCTGGAGGACGTACTCGGTGGCGGGGTCGCGCAGGCGCTGGCCCGCACCGCGACCGCGTTGCGGGAGAACACCGAGCTCATCGATGCGCTGGCCGCCCACGCGCTGCCCGATGTCGCGGACGGCCTGGACACCACCCCGCTGGCCGCCTTGCCCGGCCCGGTGCGCCGCGCGGTGATCCGGCGCTGGCTGCTGGCCGGCGGCGGCCGCGGGTTGACCGACCAGCAGATCCGGGCGGTGGAGCGGCTGGTCACGCACTGGCGCGGACAGGGCGGTGTGGCGGTCGGATCGGAGCTGCGCGAACAGCGGCTGTTCGCGGTTCGTGGCAAGGGTGTGCTGCGGCTGCACCGGGAGCCGATCTGAGCATCGGGCGTGATTTTGTGCGGTGGAAGTTGGTTGTCGAACATCGCGCATGGCACGCTGTGCTGGTGGCTGCGTTCTCGCCGGGAGAGACACCCGAGTCATACGCCGGTGACATCAAATCGGTACTGCTGACCGAAGAGCAGATCCGGGCACGCACCGCCGAGCTCGGTGCACAGATCGCCGCCGACTACGCGGAGGGGCGCGACCGCGCCGAGAGCGGGGACCTACTGCTGATCACCGTGCTCAAGGGTGCGGTGCTGTTCGTCACCGACCTGGCCCGGGCGATCCCGCTGCCCACCCAGTTCGAGTTCATGGCGGTCAGCTCCTACGGGTCATCCACGTCGTCGTCGGGAGTGGTGCGCATCCTCAAGGACCTCGACCGTGACATCAGCGACCGCGACGTGCTGATCGTCGAGGACGTGGTCGACTCCGGACTGACCCTGTCGTGGCTGCTGCGCAACCTGGCCGCCCGGCGGCCCCGGTCGCTGCGCGTGTGCACACTGCTGCGCAAACCCGACGCGGCGCGCGCCGCCGTCGACATCGCCTACGTGGGCTTCGACATCCCGAACGACTTCGTGGTCGGCTACGGCCTGGACTACATCGAGCGCTACCGCGACCTGCCCTACATCGGCACCTTGGACCCGCGGATCTACCAGAGCTGAACGCGCTCAGAAGGGCGGCGGGTCGCGCGGTTTTCTCCGACACGCGGCGGGCTCACGTCCCGCAGCGGTGACAGCGGGGTCAGTCCAGCTCCCACACTGCGGTCACCGAGAAGCTCACCGTCTGCTGGCCGGGCTCCATGGGGGGAGCGGCCATCGCGCGCGGCATCGGCATCCCGACCGGCGACGGCGGCGGCGTGCCATCGGCCACCTCGGAGATCGAGAGCACCCGGCCCAGGCGCAACCCGGACAAGTGCGCGTACTGCTCGGCGCGGTCCTTGGCGTCATGGAAGGCGCGCTCGCGGGCGTCGCGCACCAGCTGCGAATCGTCCTCGATGGAGTAGCTGACCCCATTGATCCGGGTGGCGTCCCCGCCGGCCCGCACGATCACGGCCAGCACCTGGGAGGCGGAATCGCGTTCGACCTTGACCCGGATCGTGTTGCTGGCGCGGTAGCCGGTGATGTTCGCCGACCCGCCCGGCTCGGCGTTGCCGTACTGCGGCTGCAGGCTCACCTGGGTGGTACTGATGTCCTTGCGGTCCACCCCGGCGTCCACCAGTGCGTCGATCACCGCCTGCTGGCGCTCACTGGTCTGGTTCATCGCGTTGGTGACATCGCCGGCGACGAACTCGATACCCGCCTCGGTGGTCAACGTGTCCGGAATGCCCTGTACCTCACCGGATCCCACGACGGTCACCTGCCGGGCCTGGTCCGCGCCGACGACACCCGGCGCGGAGTCGCAGCCGGCCGTCGCGACGCCTACCAGGCCGGCCAAAGCCAGCATCGTCGACCAGCGGAGAACCTTCCGGGCGCTGCGTGTCGGCATGAGTGGCACCCTAGCGGAGTCGATCGCAAGTCTGCGCCAAAGGATGCGGCACACTGAACCGATGACCGCCGCTCCCGCGAGAGCACTGGCCAAGGCCATCGAGGCCTTCGCCGGGCAGGTGTACTTCGCCCCGGAGTGTCACCGCGGCTACGCGGCACTGGGTTTTCGGCCCAGCCCCGCAACGTCCGGTGGCGTGGAGATGCCGGACGGGCCGGCCTATTTCTGCAGCCGCGGCTCGGCGCTGGGGCAGGCACCCGGTGCGGTGATCGCCGCGACATTCGCGGTGTTCAACCCGGCGGTGGTGGTGCCCGCCGTCGACTATGGCTGGACGCTGACCGACGCGACGACCATCCGGGCGGCCCGCACCGACGGCTCGGTGGCCCAGCTACGGCGGGTCCTTGGTGAGTCCCCAGCGGGTCTCGATCGCGCGGTGGAGCTGCTGTGCCGCGCTGCGGACGGACTCTCGTTGGCCGGTAAGCCATTATTCGCCGGGCTCGTCGCCGACGGACTGGCAGGCGATCCGCTCACCGATGCCTGGCAGCTGGCCGATCAGCTGCGCGAATACCGCGGCGACGCGCACGTGAACGCTTGGACAGCAGAGGGATTCGACGGAGTCGAGATCGGCCTGATTACCGAGCTCTACCGCGGTTTTCCGCCGCGCACCTACGTCCGATCCAGGGCCTGGTCCGCTGACGAACTCAGCGCCGGCGAGGAGCGGCTGGCGCAGCGGGGCCTGGCGCGCGACGGCGCACTCACCGACGCCGGGCGCGCGGCTCGCGAGTCGGTCGAGACGGCCACCGATGCGGCGTGCGCCCGGATCGTCGCCCGCCTCGGCGACGACTTGGGTGAGCTGGTCGCACTCGTCGGCGGGTGGTCGAAGCGGCTGTGTGCGGCCGGCGCCTTTCCCAGGGGATGACCGGCCCTAAGGTGTGACCAGGATCTTGCAGTGCCGGTCGGGGTCGGCCAGATCATCGAACGCCGCCCCGACGCCGTCGAGTTCGACTTCGCCGGTGATCAGCGGCGCCACGTCGATCCGCCCCTCGGCGATGGCCTGCAGCGACGCGGCGAATTCCGCGGGCTCGTAGGCCAGCACGAACTGCACGCTGATCTCCTTGGCGATCCCGAAGAACGGGTGCACGGTGTCGGGCTGCATGCACACCCCGGCGACCACCAGCCTGCTGCCGGCCGGCGCGCGGCGCAGCACGTCGTCGATCATGCCCGGCACACCGACCGCCTCGAAGATCACCTTCGGCTTGACCGTGTCGAACGGCGACCCCTCGGCCGGGTCGATGCAGCGATGCGCCCCCATCACGCTCGCGAGTTCACGTCGGGTGCGCGAATAATCCGCGGCCACGATGTCTTCCACGCCACCGGCGCGCAGGGCGGCAATGATCGCCATCCCGATCGGGCCGCAGCCCAGCACCAGCGCCGTCTCGCCGGGGGCGATACCGGACTTGTTGACCGCGTGCAGTCCCACCGCCATCGGTTCGGTCAGCGCGGCGTGTCGTGGATCCAGGCCGTTGGGAATCCGCAGCAGCAGCGGAGCCGACAACAACATCTTCTCGGCGTAGCCGCCCATGGTGGTGTTGGAGTACACGATGGGTTCAATGCCTTTGGCGGCCAACAGGACCGGAATAGAGGTGACCGGCGTGTCGACGGGGAAGGTATCGGTGCCGGGTCCGGCCTGCAACACCCGCGCGCTGAACTCATGGCCCATGAAGACATCGGCACCCAGGTCGACGGCGGTGTCGGCGGCCGGGATGCCGCTCATCGACCTCGTCGTGGCCAGCACCGCCTCGCCGTGTGTGGCGAAGTGCAAATCGGAACCGCAGATCCCGCAGGCGGTCACCTCGACCAGCACTTGGCCCGGGCCGGGCGTGGGTTCGGCAACGTCGTCCCGGTAGACCATGCGGCCGTCGCGCAGCACCGCCGCACGCATCAACGCGGTCCGGTTCCGTCCGTGTGCTCGGCGGCGTGCTCCACCACAGCGTTCTTGATCGCCTCGCCGGCTCGGCCGAACAAGGTGTCGCGCATGCCCTTGGCCCATTCGTGCGACGCCCGAGGGGCGGTGAGTTGGCCCTTGAAGTGCGGAATCACCTTGCGGGCCAACAGCTCGTAGCTGTGATAGGTGGCCTCCGGAGACGCCCAGTCGTGACCCAGGAACAGCAGGGTGCCGAACCCGCCGGAGCGGTCCAGCAGGTCGGTGATGTGTTCGATCGCGTCATCGGGGGTGCCGATGCAGCAGCTTCCGGCGGCGGCGTAGGCCTCGACGAACTCCCGCGGCGACTGCGATTCGCCCGCGACGGAGCTGGCCAGCGGGACGAACCCGGCCGCGCCGAAGTAGTCCGCAAAATCCTGCAGGCCGTAGGTGCAGTCGTCCAGTGCCTGCTCGCGGGTGTCGGCGACGTGCATGATGCTCAGCACCCGCCAGTCGGCCCGGTCCGGCTCGTCGCGGCCGGCCTTTGCGGCCTGCTCGCGCACCACCTCCCAGGCGCTCTCGATCGCGGCGAAGCCCCCCGGGATCGACATCGACAGCGACAGCAGTGAGGTGCCCAGCGCACCGGCCAGCCGCGGACCGGACGGGGAAACCATTGCTGCGCAGGAGACCTCCGGGTAGGGCCAGGTATAGGGCCGGATGTGCAGCGCGGCGTCGCGCAACGTGAACCAGTCCGAGTGCCGGGTGACCAGTTCGCCGGGTTCGGCACGGAACAGCGCCAGGATCGCCTCCAGGGACTCCTGCATCATCCGGCGCTGCTCGACGGGATCGATACCCATCATGTAGGCGTCGGTGGGCAGCGCGCCCGGTCCGGCGCCGAACATCACCCGGCCGCGGGTCAGATGATCCAGCATCACCCAGCGATCGGCCACCATCAGCGGGTGGTGGTAGGGCAGCGAGACCACGCCGGTACCGAGCCGGATGTGCTTGGTGCGTTCGGCGGCCGCCGCGATGAACACCTCCGGGCAGGCGATTAGCTCGTAGCCACCTGAGTGGTGCTCGCCGAACCAGGCTTCGTCGAAGCCCAGCCGGTCCAGGGCGACTACCCGCTCCAGGTCGTATTCCAGTGCGACCGTAGGTGATTGCCCCAGCGCGTGAAAGGGGGTGATGAAAACCCCGAAGCGCAGCGGCGGGCTCACAGCTGCACCCCACCCAAGAACTCCAGCAGCTCCGCGTTGACCTCGCCGGGCCGTTCCTGCTGCAGCCAGTGGCCGGCGCCGTCGATCATCACCTCCCGGTAGGGGCCGCTCACCAGTTCGGTGGCCCGGTCGCGCCGGGTGAAAGCCAGCACCGGGTCGGCGGTGCCGGCGATGAACAATGCGGGGACGTCGATGGTGGCCGACGGCGGATTCGCCATGATCTCCCAATTGCGGTCGAGGTTGCGGTACCAGTTCAGTCCGCCGGTGAAACCGGTGTGGGTGAACTCGGCGATGTAGTGGTCCAGCTCTTCGGTGCTGATCCAGTCCGGTAAGGCAGCCGGCTCGGGCAGCCGCTCGATGAAGCCCATCGGCCCGGGAGCGGCCATCCGCGCCGCCGCGTCGGCGTCGGGGGGACGCAGCCCGCCCATCATCCGGCGCATAGTGCGCGCCGGGTCGGAGTCCAGTTCCGCGTCGGCGACACCGGGTTGCTGGAAGTAGAGCATGTAGAAGAAGTGCTCCCCGAAGATGCTGCGGAAGGCGGCCGTCGGCGGAACCTGGGGACGGGGCACCGGCGGGACGCTGAGGCCGACCACACCCGAGACCCGTTCTGGGTGCAGCTGCGCGGCGCTCCACACCACCGGAGCGCCCCAGTCGTGACCGACCCAGACCGCTCGGTCGGCCCCGATGTCGTCGAGCAGACCGACCAGGTCCCCGGTCAAGGCGGCCACGTCGTAGGCCGCGATGTCATCCGGCCGCGACGAACCGCCGTAACCGCGCTGATCGGGGGCCAGCACATGGAAGCCCGCGTCGGCCAGCGCCGGAATCTGGTGTCGCCAGGAGTAGGCCAGCTCCGGGAAACCATGCGCCAGCAACACCACCGGGGCGCCGCGCTCGCCGGCCTCGGTGACCCGCAGGGTCACGCCGTTGGTGTCGACAAGGCGCTGGGTTGTACCGACCACGGTCTCACCAAAGCACACCCGGACTCCGGCGGAGAAGGGATTGCCCGGTCTGGACCCGACGCAGGAACCCGACCTGATAGTGGCAAACTGCTGCGCTCGGCTCCGCCGAGCTGGCAATTGCCGCGGAACGGTAGCCTGAACATGCCCAGCTGCATGTACTGGAAGGATTTGGGCCGAGTTCGGCCAATGTCTGATGAATCGCAAAAACGTGATCCGAACCATCACCGCGATCGCAGTGGTGCTGCTGCTCGGTTGGTCGTTCTTCTATTTCAGTGACGACACCCGCGGATACAAGCCGGTCGACACCTCGCTCGCGGTCGCCCAGATCCACAGCGGCAACGTCAAAAGCGCGCAGATCGACGACCGTGAGCAGCAGCTGAGGCTGGTCCTGAAGAACCCGCTGGACAGCGCCGATGTGTCCGACACCGACGGGAAGCCCGCCAAATCCGGCAAGGCCGAGAAGGTCGACAAGCTGATCGCCAAATACCCGACCGGGTACGCGGTGCCGCTTTATACCGCGCTGACCAAGAAGAAAGCGGAGATCAACACCGTCGTCAACCAGGGCAGCATGCTTGGCTCACTGCTGATCTATATGTTGCCGATGCTGCTGCTGATCGGGCTGTTCGTGATGTTCTCCCGGATGCAGGGCGGCGCCCGGATGGGCTTTGGCATGGGCAAGTCGCGGGCCAAGCAGCTCGGCAAGGACATGCCCAAGACCACCTTCGCCGACGTCGCCGGCGTCGACGAGGCGGTCGAGGAGCTCTACGAGATCAAGGACTTCCTGCAGAACCCGTCGCGCTACCAGGCGCTGGGCGCCAAGATCCCCAAGGGCGTGCTGCTCTACGGCCCGCCCGGCACCGGCAAGACACTGCTGGCGCGCGCGGTGGCCGGTGAGGCGGGCGTGCCGTTCTTCACCATCTCCGGCTCGGACTTCGTGGAGATGTTCGTCGGGGTGGGCGCATCCCGGGTGCGTGACCTGTTCGAGCAGGCCAAGCAGAACAATCCGTGCATCATCTTCGTCGACGAGATCGACGCCGTCGGCCGCCAGCGCGGCGCCGGGATGGGCGGCGGGCACGACGAACGCGAGCAGACCCTCAACCAGTTGCTGGTGGAGATGGACGGCTTCGGGGAACGCGCCGGGGTCATCTTGATCGCGGCCACCAACCGGCCCGACATCCTCGACCCGGCCCTGCTGCGCCCCGGCCGCTTCGACCGGCAGATACCGGTCAGCAACCCCGACATCGCCGGCCGGCGCGCGGTGCTGCGGGTGCATTCGGCCGGCAAGCCGATCGGTCCCGACGCCGACCTGGACGGGCTGGCCAAGCGCACCGTCGGCATGTCCGGTGCCGACCTGGCCAACGTGATCAACGAGGCCGCGCTGCTGACCGCGCGGGAGAACGGCACCGTCATCACCGGCGCGGCACTGGAGGAGGCGGTGGACCGGGTGATCGGCGGTCCGCGCCGCAAGAGCCGCATCATCAGCGAGCACGAGAAGAAGATCACCGCCTACCACGAGGGCGGCCACACCCTGGCGGCGTGGGCGATGCCCGACATCGACCCGGTCTACAAGGTCACCATCTTGGCCCGCGGCCGCACCGGCGGGCACGCGGTGGCGGTGCCCGAGGAGGACAAGGGACTGCGCACCCGCTCGGAGATGATCGCCCAGCTGGTCTTCGCCATGGGCGGGCGCGCCGCCGAGGAACTGGTGTTCCGCGAGCCGACCACCGGCGCGGTCTCCGACATCGAGAAGGCCACCGCGGTCGCGCGGGCCATGGTCACCGAGTACGGCATGAGCGCCAAGCTTGGCGCGGTGCGCTACGGCAGCGAACACGGCGACCCGTTCTTGGGCCGCACCATGGGCACCCAGCCCGACTACTCCCACGAGGTGGCCCGCGACATCGACGACGAGGTGCGCAAGCTCATCGAGGCGGCCCACACTGAGGCCTGGGAAATTCTCACCGAGTACCGCGACGTGCTCGACACCCTGGCCGGGGAGCTGCTGGAGAAGGAGACGCTGCACCGCGCCGACCTGGAGAAGATCTTCGGCGACGTCGGCAAGCGGCCCCGGCTGACCATGTTCGACGACTTCGGCGGGCGGGTCCCGTCCGACAAGCCGCCGATCAAGACTCCCGGCGAGCTGGCCATCGAGCGCGGCGAGCCGTGGCCGCAGCCGATCCCGGAGCCGGCGTTCAAGGCCGCTATCGCCCAGGCCTCGCGGGAGGCGGCTCGGTCTTCTGAAGCCGCCGGTCGCCCGCCCAGTGGCAGCAACGGCTCGCCCGCCGGCGACGCCGCGGCGGGCACCCAGCCCGACTACGGCGCCCCGGCGGGCTGGCATGCGCCGGGCTGGCCACCGCCCGCGCAGCAGCAGGGGCAGCAGGGCGGGTACTGGTACCCGCCTCAGCAGTGGCCGCAGCAGGGTTACCCGCCCGCCCAGCACTACCCGCCCTATCAGCCGTATCCCGCAGCCCCGCCGCCACCGCCGGGACCGCCCGGCGAGGGCGACGGCCACCAGCGTGGCGCCGAGAAGAACCGGTCTGAACCGCCGTCCGGCGACTGAGAAAGTGGGATCGGCGATGGCTTCGACAGTCTTCGATCAGGCGCGCGCCGAGGCGGCGGTGCGTGAACTGCTGTATGCGGTGGGGGAAGATCCGGACCGCCCGGGTCTGCTCGACACCCCGGCGCGGGTGGCTCGGGCCTACCAGGAGATGTTCGCCGGGCTCTACACCGACCCGGACACGGTGCTGGAGACCACCTTCGACGAGCAGCACGACGAACTGGTGCTGGTCAAGGAGATCCCGCTGTACTCGACCTGCGAGCACCATCTGGTCTCGTTCCACGGCGTCGCCCACGTCGGCTACATCCCGGGCGACGACGGCCGGATCACCGGCCTGTCCAAGCTGGCGCGGGTCGTCGACCTCTACGCCAAGCGGCCCCAGGTGCAGGAACGGTTGACCGGTCAGGTCGCCGACGCCCTGATGCGCAAACTCGACCCGCGCGGCGTCATCGTGGTGGTGGAGGCCGAGCACCTGTGCATGGCGATGCGGGGTGTGCGCAAGCCCGGCGCGATCACCACGACGTCGGCGGTGCGCGGCCAGTTCAAGTCCGACAGCGCGTCGCGCGCCGAAGCCCTGGAACTCATCCGGCGGAGGTGAGCCCCACACGCGCCCAGGTCGTCGGGGTGGTCAACGTCACCGCCGACTCGTTCTCCGATGGCGGGCGCTATCTGGACGCCGGTCGCGCCGTCGAGCATGGCTTGGCGCTGGCAGCCCAGGGCGCGGCGATCATCGACGTCGGCGGTGAATCGACCCGACCCGGCGCGGTGCGTGCCGATCCGCGCGCGGAAGCGCAACGGGTTATTCCGGTAGTGAAAGAACTTGCCGCCCAGGGCATCACCGTCAGCATCGACACGATGAACGCCGCGGTGGCGGAAGCCGCGCTGGACTGCGGTGCCAGGATCGTCAACGACGTTTCCGGGGGGCGCGCCGATCCGGCGATGGCGTCGCTGCTGGCCTCCTCGGGCGCCCGGTGGGTGCTGATGCATTGGCGCCCGGTCGATCCCGGACACCCGCATCGCGTACCGGACTACCGCGACGTCGTCGCCGAGGTCCGCAAGGACCTACTCGCCTCCGTTGACGCCGCGGTGGCCGCCGGCGTGGATCCGGCAAAGCTGATCGTCGATCCGGGACTGGGCTTCGCCAAAACGGCGCAACACAATTGGGCTCTGCTGAACGGCCTGCCGCAGCTGGTCGATGCCGGCCTACCGGTGCTCGTCGGGGCGTCACGCAAGCGGTTCCTCGGTACGCTGCTGTCCGGGGCCGATGGCGCGCCGCGGCCGCCCGACGAGCGGGAGACGGCCACCGCGGTGATCTCGGCGCTGGCCGCCCTGCACGGCGCCTGGGGCGTACGGGTGCACGACGTGCGGGGCTCTGTCGACGCGCTTAGGGTCGTCGAAGCCTGGACTGCAGCCCGGGGCCAAGGAGGCACAAGCGATGACTGATCGAATCGAATTGCGGGGTCTGAAGGTTCGCGGCAACCACGGCGTGTTCGCCCACGAGCGGGCCGACGGTCAGGATTTCATCGTCGACATCACGCTGTGGATGGACCTGTCCGCCGCGGCCGCCAGCGACGCCCTGGCCGACACCTACGACTACGGGGTGCTGGCCCGGCGGGCCGCGGACATCATCACCGGCCCGGCCCGCGATCTCATCGAGACCGTGGCCGCCGAGATCGCCGAAGAGGTCATGGCCGATACCCGGGTGCAGGCCGTCGAGGTGACGCTGCACAAACCGCACGCCCCGATCCCGCTAACCTTCGCCGACGTCGCGGTGGTGGCGCGGCGCTCCCGGCGCGACCGGCGCGGGACGGTGGTGCCGGCGTGACGCGCGCTGTCTTGTCTATCGGGTCCAACCTCGGTGATCGGTTGGCCCGGCTGCAGTCGACCCTCGACGGGTTCGGCGCGGCGGTGCGCGCGGTGTCGGGGGTGTATGAGACCGAACCGTGGGGCGTCCTGGACCAGGGCCGCTTCCTCAACGCGGTGCTGATCGTGGAAGATCCGGCGATCGATGAACACGGCTGGCTGCGCCGGGCGCACGAACTCGAAGACGCCGCCGACCGGGTACGCGGCGAACGGTGGGGGCCGCGCACCCTGGACGTGGACGTGATCAGCTGCCACGACACCCAGGCCGGCGCATCGACCGAGCTGATCTCCCGCGACCAGGGGCTGACCCTGCCGCACCCGCTGGCCCATCTGCGGGCCTTCGTCATGATCCCGTGGCTGGAGGTCGAACCGGAGGCGCAGCTGACGGTGGCCGGCCGGCGCTGCGCGGTGACCGACCTGCTCGAGCAACTGGACCCCGCCGACCGCGACGGGTTGCGGCGGACCGATCTGGTGCTGCAGCGGCGCGACGTGCCTGGAGACGGCTGATGGGCCCGACCCGTAAACGAGACGTGGCCGCGGCCGCCGCGGCTGCCGCCGTCCTCAGCTACCTGGCGGTGCAGCTGTTGTACCGCTGGTTCCCGCCGATCACGGTGTGGACCGGGATATCGCTGCTGGTGGCGGCGATCGCCGAGGCGGCCTGGGGCCGCTACGTCCGCGCCAAGATCGATGACGGCCAGATCGGCGTCGGGTCCGGGTGGCTGCATCCGCTGGCGGTGGCCCGCACCGTGGTGGTCGCCAAGGCCTCGGCCTGGATGGGGGCGCTGGTGCTGGGCTTCTGGCTGGGCGTGCTGGGCTACCTGCTGCCGCACCGGTCCACCCTGCACGTCGCCGCCGAGGACACCGCCGGCGCTGTGGTCGCCGCGGCCAGCGCGCTGGCTTTGCTCGTCGCCGCGCTGTGGCTGCAGAACTGCTGCAAGTCTCCGCAGGATCCCGGCCAGTCCGGGCAACTGACCGGAAACCAACCCGGCTGAGAATCGCCGGAGCGGGGCGACACGCCAAGTGACCTCGTCCAGGTACAGTCGGGCAATGCCGGCCGGCAACGATGAGCGAAGCGACGAGGTGGAGCGGCGCAGATGAATTCGGTCCTGTCCCGCGCCCCAAGTCGGCGTGGTGCTCGCAGGCCCGGCTGGACGTTGATGACGGCGTTGCTGATCCTTGCGATCGCGGCCAGTTCGGCACTGGTGTTCACCAGCCGGGTGGAGCTGTTGAAGCTCGCCGTCATCGTGGCGCTGTGGGCTGCGGTCGCCGCCGCGTTCGTCTCGGTGATCTACCGGCGGCAAAGCGATGTGGACCAGGCTCGGGCCCGCGACCTGAAGCTGGTCTACGACCTGCAACTGGACCGGGAGATCTCAGCGCGCCGTGAATACGAGCTGACCGTGGAGTCGCAGCTGCGCCGCGAGCTGGCCTCCGAGCTGCGGGCTCAGGCCGCCGACGAGGTCGCCGGGTTGCGCAGCGAGCTGGCCGCGCTACGAACCAATCTGGAGATCCTCTTCGACGCCGACCTGAGTCACCGGCCGGCGTTGGAGCCCGACCGCACCACAGTTCGGGCCTATAGCGACTGGGCGCGCTCGGGCGGCGAATCCGGCCCGACCCGGGTCACACCGGCCGCCGCGTCGTTCTACCCCGAGGACTCGGTCAGCCAAACCGCCGAGAACCCCATCATCGATGTTCCCGAGGTGCGGATACCGACCGGCGGAATCCCGATGCCTCAGCCGCAGACGCCGCAGGCGGCCCAGGCGCCCCAGGCGCCGGCCGCCGAGACCCCCTACCGGGGTTCGCACCGCCGGGCCGCCGAAGAACCGCCGCGCCGGGCCGTGGAAGAGCCGCCGCGCCGGGCCGCGGAAGAGCCGCCGCGCCGGGCCGCGGAAGAGCCGCTGCGCCGGGCCGCGGAAGAGCCGCCGCGCCGGGCCGCGGAAGAAGTCCAGCAACCCGCGGGTCGTTGGGGGCAACCGCCGCAGCCGTTCGTCCCGCCCGAGCCCCGCAGGGAGTCCGAGTCCCGCCGCGAGCCCGAACCGCCGCCCGCTCCGACGGCGCCGCCGCCACCCTGGGTCGCGCCGGCGGCATCGGCTCCCACCTGGAAACCGGTTGGCGCCGAGGGCGAATGGCTTCCGCCGGGCACGCCGGGCAGCAACTGGGCCGCAGAAACCCCAGAAACCCCGGCAACCCCAGCTACTCCCGCGGACTCCGGCCGGCACGGTGTCACCGAGCCCAGGCATGCCGGCGAACCGGCGCCGGAGCGCAGCGCCGAGGCGCCGTCCCGCCACGGTCGCCACGCCGAACCCGGGGAGCCGGCCGGCGGTCCGGTGAACGGTGCCGACGCAGCCGCACCCCGTGACGGTGAGGGACGCCGGCGGGCGCGCTCCCGGCACGCGGCGGACGCGCCCGGCAGCCCTGCCCAGCCGGTGCCGGCGGAGCCCGCCAGCGCCCCCGCGGCCCGGCATTCCGCCGGCGCCGAGCCGGGAGCCGAGGCCGACCCGACCACCGGCGGACAGTCGGTGGCCGAACTGCTGGCGCGGCTGCAGGCCACCCCCAGCGAGGGCCGCCGGCGCCGCCGTCGCGAGGAGTAACACCCGCGCCTGCGACGAACGTCACTCCCCGGGCCGTGGCCGAGCGGGATAGACTCTGCCCGACCGTCCGGTACCCGCAGCGCGGGACTGGAACGAACCAAGAGAACTTGCGAGGTCGTCTGCGATGGTGCAGTTCGACGGACTGCGGCCCGCCCGACTCAAGGTAGGCGTCATCTCGGCGGGCCGGGTCGGCACCGCCCTGGGTGTCGCCCTGGAGCGGGCCGACCACGTCGTGGTGGCGTGCAGCGCCATCTCCGAAGAGTCGCGCCAGCGCGCCCAACGGCGGCTGCCCGACTCCCTGGTGCGGCCGGCCCACGATGTCGCCGGCGACGCGGAATTACTGCTGCTGTCGGTTCCCGACACCGAACTGGCCGGCATCGTGTCCGGCCTGGCCGCCACCGGCACGGTGCGGGCCGGGACGATCGTCGTGCACACCTCCGGTGCCACCGGGATCGGCGTGCTGGCGCCGCTGACCGAGCAGGGCTGTCTGCCGCTGGCGATCCACCCCGCGATGACGTTCACCGGTGCGGACTCCGACATCGACCGGCTGACGGAGAGTTGCTTCGGCATCACCGCCGGCGACGAAATCGGCTATGCCATCGCCGAGGCGCTGACCCTGGAGATCGGCGCCGAGCCGTTCCGGGTCGACGAAACCGCGCGCACCCTCTACCACGCTGCGCTGTGTCACGGCGGCAACCACGTGGTCACCGTGATCGACGACGCCCTGGCAGCATTGCGGGCCGCACTGCCCGGTGGCCTGGGGATCAACGACCCCGACGGCGTCGCCGAGCGGGTGCTCGGGCCGCTGGTGCGGGCCGCACTGGCCAACACCCTGCTCGACGGGCGGGCCGCGTTGACCGGGCCGGTGGCCCGGGGCGACTCGGCCACCCTGGCCCGGCACCTGCAAGCGCTGGCCGACGTGGATCCCGATCTGGCCGAGGCCTACCGCACCAACGCGTTGCGCACGGCGCACTGCGCGGACGCCGCCGACGACGTGTTGACGGTGCTGGCCCGGTGAGGCCGAACGCGCCCAGCTTCACCCCCGGTGGGCTCAACGTGTACTCGCGGCCCGACGAGATCGCCCGCGTCACCCGGGCGCTGCGCTCGACCGGCCGCAGGGTGATGCTGGTGCCGACGATGGGGGCGCTGCACGACGGCCATCTGGCGCTGGTGCGTGCCGCACGCAAGGTGCCCGGCTCGGTGGTGGTGGTGTCGATCTTCGTCAACCCGCTTCAGTTCGGCGCCGGCGAGGACCTCGACGCCTATCCGCGCACCCTCGAAGACGACCTGGCGCTGCTGCGCGGCGAAGGTGTCGAGTTGGCCTTCACCCCGGCCGCCGGTGCGATGTATCCCGACGGTCCGCGCACCGCGGTGCACCCGGGTCCGCTGGGGGCCGAGCTCGAAGGCGCCGCCCGCCCCACACACTTCGCCGGCATGCTCACCGTGGTGGGCAAGCTGCTGTCGATCGTGCGACCCGACCGGGTGTTCTTCGGCGAGAAGGACTATCAACAGCTGGTGCTGGTGCGGCAGATGGTCGCCGACCTCAACCTGGACGTGACCGTGGTGGGCGTGCCGACAGCGCGCGAACCCGACGGCCTGGCGATGTCGTCGCGCAACCGTTACCTCGACCCGGTGCAGCGCGAAGCCGCGGCGGCCTTGTCGGCGGCGCTGGCCGCCGCTGAGCACGCCGCGTCGGCGGGGGCGGCCGCGGCGCTCGATGCCGCTACCGCGGTGCTGTCCGCGGTGCCGGGGGTCGACGTCGACTACGTGCAGGTGCGCGGTGTCGATCTCGGTCCGGTCCCCGACGAAGGGCCGGCGCGGCTGCTGATCGCCGCCCGTGTCGGTACCACCCGATTGATCGACAACGCCGCCATAACGCTCGGACTTTCCACCACCGCCGCCTCGGCGTCGGTCGGTTCGGATGGATATCCCGCCGCACAAAACCGGAGGAATTGATGTTTCGGACGATGCTCAAGTCGAAGATCCACCGTGCCACGGTGACCCACGCCGACCTGCACTATGTCGGCTCGGTGACCATCGACGCCGATCTGATGGAGGCCGCCGACCTGCTCGAGGGCGAGCAGGTGACGATCGTCGACATCGACAACGGCGCCCGACTGGTCACCTACGCCATTACCGGGAAGCGCGGCACCGGTGTCATCGGAATCAACGGTGCCGCAGCGCATCTGGTGCATCCCGGTGACCTGGTGATCCTGATCGCCTACGGCACCATGGACGACGCCGAGGCGCGCCGCTACCAGCCGCGGATCGTGTTCGTCGACTCCGACAACAAGCAGGTCGACCTCGGCAACGACCCGGCCTTCGTTCCGGATGACGTAGCCGACCTGCTTTCGCCCAGAAGCGTGGGGTAGCCGTGCTGCTGGCTATCGACGTCCGTAATACCCACACCGTCATCGGTCTGATCGCCGGGTCGGGTGAGCACGGAAACGTCGTGCAGCAGTGGCGGATTCGCACCGAAGCGGAGATCACCGCCGACGAACTGGCCCTGACCCTGGACGGCCTGATCGGTGACGACGGCGAACAGCTCACCGGCGCTGCGGCGTTGTCCACCGTGCCGTCGGTGCTGCACGAAGTGCGGCTGATGCTCGACCAGTACTGGCCTTCGGTTCCCTCGGTGCTGATCGAGCCGGGCGTCCGCACCGGGATCCCGCTGCTCGTCGACAACCCCAAGGAAGTCGGCGCCGACCGGATCGTCAACTGCCTGGCCGCTTTCCACAAGTTCAACACGGCGGCGATCGTCGTCGACTTCGGTTCGTCGATCTGCGTCGACGTCGTCTCGGCCAAGGGGGAGTTCCTGGGCGGCGCCATCGCACCGGGTGTCCAGATCTCCTCGGATGCCGCCGCGGCCCGCTCGGCGGGGCTGCGCCGGGTGGAGCTCACCCGCCCGCGCTCGGTGATCGGCAAGAACACCGTCGAATGCATGCAGGCCGGTGCGGTGTTCGGTTTCGCGGGACTGGTCGACGGGCTGGTGCGCCGGGTGCGCGACGATACGCCCGGTCTGGCCGACGCCACCGTGGTGGCCACCGGGCACACCGCGCCGCTGTTGCTCGCCGATCTGGAAACGGTTGGCCACTACGACGCCAACCTCACCCTGGACGGGCTGCGATTGGTCTTCGAACGCAACCGGGACAGTCAACGGGGCAGGCTGCGGCCGGCGCGCTGAGCTTTTGCCGGTTGATTAAGCTGGCACGTCGTGAGCTCCGCCGATACCCCAGACACGTCGCCGCAACAGGATCCCGACCTCCCCGAGCAGTTCCGGATCCGCCGCGACAAACGGGCGCGGTTGCTGGAGCAGGGCCGGGACCCGTACCCGGTCGCGGTGGATCGCACCCACACGCTCGCCGAGATCCGGGCCGCCTACCCCGAGCTTGCCGCCGACACCACCACCGGCGATGTCGTCGGCGTTGCCGGCCGGGTGGTGTTCGCCCGCAACTCCGGCAAGCTGTGCTTCGCCACCCTGCAGGAGGGCGACGGAACGCAACTGCAGGTGATGATCAGCCTGGCCAGCGTCGGCGAACAGGAGTTGGAGGCGTGGAAGGCCGACGTCGACCTCGGCGACATCGTCTACGTGCGCGGTGAGGTGATCAGCTCCCGCCGCGGCGAACTGTCGGTGCTGGCGGACGCCTGGCAGATGGCGTCCAAGTCGTTGCGGCCGCTGCCGGTCGCGCACAAGGAGATGAGCGAGGAATCCCGCGTTCGGCAGCGCTACGTCGACCTGATCGTCCGCCCGGAGGCGCGCACCGTGGCCCGCCAGCGGATCCTGGTGATTCGGGCCATCCGCTCCGCGCTGGAGCGCCGCGGATTCCTCGAAGTCGAAACACCGATGTTGCAGACGTTGGCCGGTGGGGCGGCCGCCCGGCCGTTCGTCACCCATTCGAACGCGCTCGACGCCGACCTTTACCTGCGAATCGCACCCGAACTGTTCCTGAAACGGTGCGTTGTCGGCGGCTTCGACCGGGTCTTCGAACTGAATCGGGTGTTCCGGAACGAAGGCGCCGATTCCACCCATTCGCCCGAGTTCTCGATGTTGGAGACCTACCAGGCCTATGGCACCTACGACGACTCGGCCGTGGCTACCCGGGAGATTATTCAAGACGTCGCCGACGAGGTGATCGGCACTCGTCAACTGCCGTTGCCCGATGGCAGCATCTACGACATTGACGGCGAATGGGCGACGGTTGAAATGTATCCGTCACTGTCCGAAGCGATCGGTGAGGAGATCACTCCGGCGACCCCCGTCGATCGGTTATGGGCCGTCGCCGACGAGCGGGGAGTCGAAATTCCCCGAGACCGTGGTTATGGGCACGGCAAGCTGGTCGAAGAGTTGTGGGAACACGCGGTGGGCAATGCCCTGAGCGCACCCACCTTCGTCCGGGATTTCCCGGTGGAGACGACGCCGCTGACCCGCCAGCATCGCAGTATCGACGGTGTCACCGAGAAGTGGGACCTGTACATGCGCGGCGTCGAGCTGGCCACCGGTTACTCCGAGCTCATCGACCCGGTGGTGCAGCGCGAACGCTTTGCCGCCCAAGCGCGTGCCGCGGCGGCCGGCGACGACGAGGCGATGCCGCTCGACGAGGACTTCCTGGCGGCGATGGAACACGCGATGCCGCCGTGCACGGGCACCGGAATGGGTATCGACCGCCTGCTGATGGTCTTGACGGGTCTGTCAATTCGCGAGACTGTTTTGTTCCCGATTGTTCGGCGTCACGGCAACTGATCGGCCCGCTCGCCGGTTGTGTTGAAGCAGGCGTATTTTTATGGCACATTGGTCCGCGAGGTCGAATGCGGCTTTGCGCACAGTTTGCACGCTGAAAGCTAACCGAGGGGCTACCAATGGCGAAAAAAGTGACCGTCACCTTGATCGATGATTTCGATGGTGAGGGTGCCGCCGACGAAACGGTCGAATTCGGGCTGGACGGGGTCACCTATGAGATCGACCTTTCAAGCAAGAATGCCTCGAAACTGCGCGCGGAGTTGAAGAAGTGGGCCGACGCGGGCCGTCGGGTCGGTGGGCGCCGGCGGGGACGGTCCGGGGGCGGCCGCCGCGGAACGATCGACCGTGAACAGAGCGCCGCCATCCGCGAATGGGCCCGCCGCAACGGCCACAACGTGTCGACCCGCGGCCGTATCCCGGCCGATATCATCGACGCATTTCACGCTGCCACCTGACCCGGCGGTTTAGCGAGGCTCGACGAACCGGGCTTTTCGCTCCTGGCGAACCGGGTGCCCCATCGGAACGCATTCCGGGGCCCCAGCGTTGCTCTCTTGCATCAGGTGCTGGGCCTTCTGGGTCTGCCACCGCATGTTGTCGATTCAGTACGCAGCGCCCGGCAGGTCACAGCGCGCCCGGCCGCCCACTACAGTGGACGGCAGGTACGCGAGGCCGAGCCGAGGCCGACCAAGTACCGATGGTGAGGGAGAGCAGGTAGCCGCCGATGTTCGAAAGATTTACCGACCGGGCCCGCAGGGTTGTCGTCCTCGCGCAGGAAGAGGCGCGGATGCTCAACCACAACTACATCGGGACTGAGCACATCCTGCTTGGCCTGATCCACGAGGGCGAAGGCGTGGCCGCCAAGTCGCTGGAGTCGCTGGGCATCTCCCTGGAGGGCGTGCGCAGCCAGGTCGAAGAGATCATCGGCCAGGGCCAGCAGGCGCCGTCCGGGCACATCCCCTTCACCCCGCGCGCCAAGAAGGTGCTCGAGTTGAGCCTGCGTGAGGCGCTGCAGCTCGGCCACAACTACATCGGCACCGAGCACATTCTGCTCGGCCTGATCCGGGAGGGCGAGGGCGTCGCCGCCCAGGTGCTGGTCAAGCTGGGCGCCGACCTGACCCGGGTGCGCCAGCAGGTCATCCAGCTGCTGAGCGGCTACCAGGGCAAGGAGACCGCCGAGGCCGGCACGGGCGGCAGGGGCGGGGAGTCCGGCTCGCCGTCCACCTCTTTGGTGCTCGACCAGTTCGGCCGCAACCTCACCGCCGCGGCCATGGAGGGCAAGCTCGACCCGGTGATCGGCCGGGAGAAGGAAATCGAGCGGGTCATGCAGGTGCTGTCGCGGCGCACCAAGAACAACCCGGTGCTGATCGGCGAGCCCGGGGTCGGCAAGACGGCCGTCGTGGAGGGGCTGGCGCAGGCGATCGTGGCCGGCGAGGTCCCCGAGACACTGAAGGACAAGCAGCTCTACACCCTGGACCTGGGTTCGCTGGTCGCTGGCAGCCGGTACCGCGGTGACTTCGAGGAGCGCCTGAAGAAGGTCCTCAAGGAGATCAACACCCGCGGCGACATCATCTTGTTCATCGACGAGCTGCACACCCTGGTCGGGGCGGGCGCGGCCGAGGGCGCCATCGACGCGGCCTCGATCCTCAAGCCCAAGCTGGCCCGCGGCGAACTGCAGACGATCGGCGCCACCACCCTCGACGAGTACCGCAAGTACATCGAGAAGGACGCCGCACTGGAGCGCCGGTTCCAGCCGGTGCAGGTCGGTGAGCCCACCGTCGAGCACACCATCGAGATCCTCAAGGGCCTGCGGGACCGCTACGAGGCTCACCACCGGGTCTCGATCTCCGACTCGGCCATCGTGGCGGCAGCCACCCTGGCCGACCGCTACATCAACGACCGGTTCCTGCCCGACAAGGCGATCGACCTGATCGACGAGGCCGGTGCCCGGATGCGGATCCGCCGGATGACCGCGCCGCCGGACCTGCGCGAGTTCGACGAGAAGATCGCCGACGCTCGCCGGGAGAAGGAGTCTGCGATCGACGCGCAGGACTTCGAGAAGGCCGCCAGCCTGCGGGACCGGGAGAAGCAACTCGTCGCGCAGCGCGCCGAGCGCGAGAAGCAGTGGCGCTCCGGCGATTTGGACGTGGTCGCGGAAGTCGACGACGAGCAGATCGCCGAGGTGCTGGGCAACTGGACCGGTATCCCGGTGTTCAAGCTGACCGAGGCCGAGACCACCCGCCTGCTGCGGATGGAAGACGAGCTGCACAAGCGGATCATCGGCCAGAACGACGCCGTCAACGCGGTCTCCAAGGCCATCCGCCGCACCCGGGCCGGGCTGAAGGACCCGAAGCGGCCGTCTGGCTCGTTCATCTTCGCCGGCCCGTCCGGGGTCGGTAAGACCGAGCTGTCCAAGGCGCTGGCGGAGTTCCTGTTCGGCGACGACGACGCGCTCATCCAGATCGATATGGGCGAGTTCCACGACCGGTTCACCGCGTCGCGGCTGTTCGGTGCTCCTCCGGGTTACGTCGGCTACGAGGAGGGCGGCCAGCTGACCGAGAAGGTGCGACGCAAGCCGTTCTCGGTGGTGCTGTTCGACGAGATCGAGAAGGCGCACCAGGAGATCTACAACAGCCTGTTGCAGGTGCTCGAGGACGGCCGCCTCACCGACGGTCAGGGTCGCACGGTCGACTTCAAGAACTGCGTGCTGATCTTCACCTCCAACCTGGGCACCTCCGACATCTCCAAGGCGGTCGGGCTGGGCTTCACCCAGGGCGGCGGGGAGAACAACTACGAGCGGATGAAGCTCAAGGTCAACGACGAGCTCAAGAAGCACTTCCGGCCGGAGTTCCTCAACCGCATCGACGACATCATCGTCTTCCACCAGCTCAGCAGGGAAGAGATCATCCAGATGGTCGACCTGTTGATCGGACGGGTGGCCAAGCAGCTGCGGGCCAAGGACATGGACATCGCGCTGAGCGACAAGGCCAAGTCCTTGCTGGCCAAGCGTGGCTTCGACCCGGTGCTGGGTGCGCGTCCGCTGCGGCGGACCATCCAGCGCGAGATCGAGGACCAGCTCTCCGAAAAGATCCTGTTCGAGGAGGTCGGCCCCGGCCAGCTGGTCACCGTCGACGTCGACAACTGGGACGGCGAGGGTCCCACCGAGGGCGCGGTGTTCACCTTCGTCGGCAGCCAGAAGCCGGCCGAGGCGGACCTCGCTCAGGCAGGCGCGCCGGCCGAATAGCCGCCGAGCAGACGCGAAAGCCCCCTTTTCCGTGAGGAATTGGGGGCTTTCGCGTCTGTTCGCCCGCTCAGCGCGCTACCGGCAGCAGGCCGAAAGCCTGCTTGGCGATCTGCAGCATCCAGCTGCCGACGCTCTTGCCGTGGTCACGCGGCCAGTTGAGCTGGAAGCTGACCACCCACGGCTGGCCGGTCGCATCGATGGAGTACCAGCTGAAGGTCAGATCGCCGGGCAGCCCACCGGCTTTGGCGCCGATATAGGGCCAGGCGGCGCGGCTCAAGTCGATGCCGCGCACCGCGGACAGGATCTCCTTGACCGGCGCGGCCTTGCCCACCGCACCGGCTTGCAGCGCGACGTGCACCCGGCAGATGTCCTCGGCGCTGCCGTACCACTCGGCGCCATACGCCGAGGCCGGAATGTGCGCGCGGACCGGGTCCGGTTCATACGGCCGGGAGTTGGCTTGCTGCAGCAGTTTCGCCCGCTGCTGCGGTGAGCCGTGTTGCCATTGCTCGCGCAGGTCCGGTTTGCCCCAGCCCACCGAGAACAGTTCGTACATGGTGGGAAACGGCGTCATGCTGGCCGGGTCGTGGTGCCCGGCCGTCACCAGTGCCCGCTCGACGGCACGGGTGCCCACCCGGCCGATCAGCAGATCGGTCGCCATGTTGTCGCTGGTGGCGATCATCTTCTCGGCGGCCTTGCGTACCGAGACGTGGGCGCCCTCGGGCAGTTTCTCCAGCCCGGATGACCCGACCACCTTGGCCCGGCCGGTGATGGTCAGCGGGTCGTCCCAGGACACCCTTCCGGCCTTCACTTCGTTGGCCACCGCCAGCAGCACGTACAGCTTGAAGATCGATGCCAGCGGCAGCGACTGGCTGGTGTTGGTGCCGGCCACCGGCGTGCACGCACCGCCCTCGATGCGCGAGGCCTGGTAGGAGTAGCGGGCGCCGGTCCTACTCAGCACCGCGTCGACGTCCCGCCAGGAGTGGATGGGTGGGGCCTCCGTGGTGGGTTTGAACAGGTCCACCATCCCGTTGTCGTCGGTGCGGATCCGGATGTCCTGGCGGGCACCGTAGGAGGTCGTCAGGTGCAGCGTGGCCGCGCCGGCGCGGATGTCGACGCCGTCGAGGCGGAACGGTCGGTCCCACCACAGCGATTCCATGGTGGTGACGACCTGGTCCACCTTGTCCGGTGCGGCCAGGGTGGCCACCCCGACCGGGCCGATCGGCCAGTCGGAGTTCAACATGTCCATGGTCTGCTTGGCGCGCAGCCCGGGCGGGGTCTTGGTGGAGATCGTCACCGGGCCGGTATCCGGCTCCGAAGGTGATGCGGGGGAGGGCGCGCAGCCGGCAGCGGATATGGCAGCGAGGGCCGCCAGGCTTACCGTGGCCGTCCATACCGCCAGGTGTCGCCGCACGGGCCTACGCCTGGGCGGCGGTTCCGGCAACGTCCAACACAACCTCGAATTCCAGCAGGCTGGCACCAGTAGCGACGGGGTTCTTGCTGGCCTGGGCGTGAGCCTCGGCGCTGCGCCCGGTAGCCCAGGCCTGGAACGCCTCATCGGATTCCCACGTGGTGACCACGAAGTAGCGGTCCTCGCCCTTGACCGGCCGCAGCAGCTGGAATCCCAGGAAACCGGGTGAAGAGTCCACCGTGTGCGCTCGGTTGGCGAACCGTTTCTCCAGCTCGGGACCGGCGCCCGGGGGGACCTCGATTGCGTTGATCTTCACCACTGCCATGCGGCCTAGGCTACCGTGCCCCGGGTGGACACCGGGCCGAGCGAGCTGCTGACCTATCGCGGTGGCCACGGGACGCCGCTGGTCCTGGTGCACGGGCTGATGGGCCGCGGCAGCACCTGGCCACGGCAACTGCCGTGGCTGACCCGGCTGGGGGCGGTCTACACCTACGACGCGCCCTGGCACCGTGGCCGCGACATCGTCGACCCGCATCCGATCTCCACCGAGCGCTTCGTGGCCGACCTGGCCGCCGCGGTACAGCAGCTGCCGGGCCCGGTGCGCCTGGTGGGTCACTCGATGGGTGCGCTGCATTCGTGGTGCCTGGCGGCCCGCCATCCGGAGCTGCTCTCCGCGCTGGTGGTCGAAGACATGGCGCCAGACTTCCGGGGCCGCACCACCGGGCCGTGGGAACCGTGGGTGCATGCCCTGCCCGTCGAGTTCGCCCGGGCAGATGAGGTGGTGGCCGAATTCGGCGACATCGCCGGGCGGTACTTCCTGGAAGCCTTCGACCGCACCGCGACTGGCTGGCGGCTGCACGGTCAACCCGCGCGCTGGGTGCAGATCGCCGCCGAGTGGGGCACCCGCGACTACTGGGACCAGTGGCGTGCGGTGCAGGTGCCGTCGTTGCTGATCGAGGCCGGGAACTCGGTGACGCCCCCGGGCCAGATGAGCGAGATGCATCGCATCGCCTCCGCCAGTACCTACCTGCGCGTTCCTGATGCCGGTCACCTGGTGCACGACGAGGCGCCGCAGCTCTATCGGGAGGCCGTCGAGTCGTTTCTGTCCTGACCGGGCAGCGCGAAGCGGTCGTCGGTGAGCCGTTCGACCAGGCCGTCGTCCAGCAAGGAGGCCAGAGCGCGTTCGCGCTGGAGCTCATCGACCGGCCATGCCACATCGAGTTCGGCCCGGGTAACCGGAAATGCATTGTCCCGCAACACATCCAGTAGGCGCCCGCGGACCTGGCGGTCGGTGCCGGCATAGCGCTGGGCGGGCCGCTTGGCGGCGCTGCCGGGTGGGAATCCGCGGTCTCGCCACGCGCAGGAACGCAACGGGCATGCGGCGCAGCGCGGCGTCCGGGCCGTGCACACCATGGCGCCCAATTCCATCAGCGCCGCCGAAAAGCGGGCGGCCCGAGCGGCATCAGGCAGCAGGGCACCGACATCGGCATGGTCACGTTTCGCTGATGGGGCTGCGGCGTCGGCGCGTCCGTGCACGGCGCGGGCCACCACCCGGCGCACATTGGTGTCGACCACCGGAACCGGTTTGCGGTAGGCGAAACAGGCCACCGCCCGCGCGGTGTAACTACCGATCCCCGGCAGTTGCTCCAAGACCTCGACGTCGCCGGGTACCACGTCGGCGAATTCGCGGGAGATCACCGTCGCGCACTCATGGAGCCGTTTGGCCCGGCGCGGGTAGCCGAGCTTTCCCCACGCCCGCAGCACCTCGGCGGGGGTCGCGGCCGCTGTCGCCGAGGGTGTCGGCCAGCGCGCCACCCACTCCGGCCAGAGCGGCAGCACCCGCGCCACCGGGGTTTGCTGCAGCATGAACTCGCTGACCAGGATCTGCCACGGGGTCACACCGTCCGCGCGCCAGGGCAGGTCGCGTTCGGCGACGTCGAACCAGCCGAGCAGGTCGCCGGCGTCGATGCTCATCGGCCGGCCGTGCACAATGTCGGGTATGCCGAATTCGAACCCGATATCCGCGTGGAAGGCACTCAAGGAGGGTAACGAGCGCTTCGTCGCCGGCGAACCCCTCCACCCCAGCCAGGACGTCGCGCGCCGCGCCGAGCTGGCCGGCGGCCAGAAGCCGACCGCGGTGGTGTTCGGTTGCGGCGACAGCAGGGTCGCGGCCGAAATCATCTTCGATCAGGGCCTGGGCGACATGTTCGTGGTCCGCACCGCCGGCCATGTCATCGATGCAGCTGTGCTCGGTTCGATCGAGTTCGGGGTGGCGGTCCTCGACGTGCCGCTCATTGTGGTGCTCGGTCACGACAGCTGCGGGGCGGTCAAGGCCGCGCTGGCGGCTCTCGACGACGGTGCCGTACCAGGCGGCTACCTGCGTGATATCGCCGAACGGGTGGCTTCGTCGATCCTGGTGGGCCGGCGCGAAGGCTTGCGCAGCATCGATGAGTTCGAGACCTGCCACGTCAACGAGACCGTGCGGCAACTAGCGAGCCGGTCGACCGTCATCGCCGAGCAGATCGAGGCCGGGACGCTGGCGATCGTAGGCGCCACCTACCACCTGTCCGACGGGCGCGTGCAGGCCCGCGAGTATCTCGGCGACATCGGGGAATAGTCGCCGAAGGTCACAACGCGGCAACGACACGCCGAGAAGGGTCGGACAACTCTGCCTGAGCACGTCCTACCGTGAGAACGTGCTCGATTTGGAACCGCAGGGCCCGCTGCCATCGCAGATCTACTGGCGACGCCGCGGCTTGGCGCTGGGTATCGCCGTCGCCGTGATCGGGGTGATTGCGGCCATCGTCTTCGCTGTCGTCCACGGCAGCGCGGGCGCCGAGAACACCGACACGAAGACGCCGGCCGCCGGGCAGCACGCCAAGCCGCAAGGCGCCGCACCCGAAGAGGCCAAGACACCCGTCGTGCCGCCCGCCGAGCAGGCGCCGCCGCCTTCGGCGACCCCGACCGCGGCGGTGATCCCGCCTCCGGTGCTCAAGGAGGGTGACGACTGCCCCGATTCGACGTTGGCGGTCAAGGGCATCACCGGTCCGCAGTACGTGGTGGGCGAGCAGCCCCAGTTCACCATGGTGGTCACCAACATCGGCCTGGTCGCCTGCAAGCGGGACGTGGGGGCGGCCGTGCTGGCGGCCTATGTCTACTCCCTGGACAACCAGCGGCTGTGGTCGAACCTCGATTGCGCGCCCTCGAACGAGACCCTGGTGAAGACCTTCGATCCCGGCGAGCAGGTGACGACCACGGTGACCTGGACGGGAATGGGTTCGGCGCCGCAATGCCCGCTGCCGCGACAGCCGATCGGTCCGGGCACCTACAACCTCGTGGTTCAACTGGGCAATCTGAGATCGGCGACGGTGCCGTTCATGCTGACCGAGGCCTCGCCGGATGCTCCGCCGCCGGTCGAGAACTTCCCGGCGCCGGACGCCCTGCCGCCGGGCAACTGATCGGCCCTAACTCGGGTCCAGCAGTCGTAGCGGCGCCGGCCTGGTGGGGCGATGGCCGGCGATGTCGACCAGACTGCGCAGCGCCGCAACGATATTGGCCGCCGCGACCGTGCGCAGGCCGCCCACGGTGGCCGGGGCGCCCGGCGGCGTCAGCGCGGTGGTGAACCCGAGCCGGGCGGCCTCGGCCAGCCGGCGATCCATGCCGCTGACCGGGCGCAGGTCGCCGGCCAGCCCCACTTCGCCCAGCACCACCGTGGTCGCCGGCAATGGCAGACCGGAGTAGGCCGACGCCAGCGCGATTGCCACGGCCAGATCCGTCGACGGATCGGTCAACCGCATGCCGCCCACGGTGGACAGGTAGATGTCGGCGGCCGCGATCGGCAGCTGCGCGTGCTTGCCCAGCACCGCGGTGATCATGGCGGCCCGGGCGTGGTCGATGCCGCTGACCGCCCGGCGCGGCGACCCGCCCACCGGGTCTGCCAGCAGTGCCTGCACCTCGCCGATCAATGGACGTTTGCCGTCCAGCGCGACGGTGATCGCGGTGCCGGGCACCGGTTCGCTGCGCTGTTCCAGGAAGAGCCCCGACGGGTCGGCGATGCCCTCGATTCCGTTGTCGCGCAGCAGGAAACAGCCCACTTCGTCGGTGGCGCCGAAGCGGTTCTTCACCGCCCGCACCATTCGCAGCACCGAGTTGCGGTCGCCGTCGAAGTGCAGCACGACGTCGACGAGGTGTTCCAGTGAACGTGGGCCGGCGATCGCCCCGTCCTTGGTCACATGGCCGACCAGGATCAGCGCCACATCGCCACCCTTGGCGGCTGCGGTCAGAGCGGCCGTGACCGCCCGCACCTGGGTCACCCCGCCGGCCACCCCGTCGGTGTCGGCCGCGGAGATCGTCTGCACCGAGTCCACCACCACCAGCGTGGGCCGGACGGCCTCGATGTGGCCCAGCACGGTCTGCAGGTCGGATTCGTCGGCCAGGTAGATCTCGTCGTGGCTGCACCCGGTGCGTTCGGCGCGCAGCCGGATCTGCCCGCCGGACTCCTCGCCGGAGACGTACAGCGCCCGCCGCCCCGCCAGCGCCCACCGGTGTGCCACCTCGAGCAGCAGTGTGGACTTGCCGACGCCGGGATCTCCGGCCAGCAGGGTCACCGAGCCGGGAACCACCCCGCCGCCCAGCACTCGGTCGAGCTCGGCCACGCCGGTCGGCTGCGGGTGTGCGCGGCCGGGCGCGATGGAGCTGATCGGAACGGCGGGCCGGGCCGGCGCTGCCGGCTGCAGTCCGTGCGACGGTACGGCCGCCTCGGCCACCGGATCGATGCCGCCCCAACTGCCGCACTCCGGGCAGCGGCCCAGCCATTTCGCGCAGGTGTGCCCGCACTCCGCACAGCGATACAGCGATCGAGCCCTGGAGGTTTTAGCCACCCGCTGACGGTATCCGGTGGGTGTGACAGTGAGTGCGGGCTACGCGAGGAGTCAGTGGTGCGTCAGGGCGCCGGCCGAGATCGGCACGGCCACCCGGATCGGGCCCGCCTTCTTGAAGTCGAAGGTGAAGTCGTAGGTCAGCCCGTTGGAGATCGCCTTGTCCAGCGTCACCGCGGCCGCCGCAGTGCTGGCGTTGGAGACCTCGGGCAGCGCCTTGGACGCCGGTGCGGTCGGCTGGTCCGGGCCGGCCGGGGCGCTGACGATCAGGACACCGCCGGCGGGAACCGACTTGGCGCCGATCACCGACACCTTGCCGACCGAGCTGCTGATCCCGGTGAGCTCATCGCCGGTGTCGGTCGACTGGTTGCTGGCGACGAACACCAGGTCCACGGTCTGGCCGGCTTCCAGCGCGTCGCCGGCCTGCACCGCCTGGATCCGGACATCCCGCAGCGCCAGCTCGCCCACGGTGGCCGAGGCGCCGTTGACCGCGGACGCCTGGTCGGCGCTTTGGGAGATCTGACCGGTACCGCACCCGGCGAGTGCCGCGGCGACGGCCAACGCGGTAACGACCCTGTTGAACCGGTTCACTTGAGGCCTCCTGCTCGGCGCTGCGGTTTGTGACTATGCACTGTAGTAGCACGCTCATAGCGGCGGTAGTTCAGGGTTCGGGCTCGCCTTTAACGGGTGATCGACCGCCCCGAAGCGGTCCATGGTGGCCCACGTCATGCACGGTTTATCCTTGCTGTCAAGCCCTTGCCCGGGCCTGCGATGCCCCTGACCTGCACCGTTGATCGTCCGCCGTCTGATCGACGTGTTAGCATGGGGTAGCGAAAGGGGCTCAAATCAGATGATCTTTAAGGTCGGAGACACCGTCGTATATCCACACCACGGTGCAGCGTTAATCGAGGCGATTGAAACCCGGACCATCAAAGGCGAGCAGAAGGACTATCTGGTCCTCAAGGTGGCGCAGGGCGACCTCACCGTTCGAGTTCCCGCAGAAAATGCCGAATATGTCGGCGTGCGTGACGTAGTGGGTCAGGAAGGCCTGGACAAGGTCTTCCAGGTGCTGCGTGCCCCACACACCGAGGAACCGACCAACTGGTCTCGCCGATACAAGGCCAACCTGGAAAAGCTCGCCTCCGGTGACGTGCACAAGGTAGCTGAAGTCGTTCGTGACCTCTGGCGCCGCGACCAGGAGCGCGGTCTGTCCGCCGGCGAGAAGCGGATGCTGGCCAAGGCACGTCAGATTCTGGTCGGTGAGCTGGCATTGGCCGAGAACACCGACGACGCCAAGGCGGAGACCATCCTCGACGAGGTGCTCGCCGCGGCGTCCTGAGCCGCCGGGGTTTTCGGTGGCAAGCACAGTAGCCGTGGTTCCGGCCGCGGGTTCGGGTGTGCGGCTAGGGGCTGGCGTCCCCAAAGCATTCTTTCTGCTCGGCGGGCAGACGCTGGTCGAGCGTGCGGTGGCGGGTCTGCGGGAATCCGGCGTCATCGACCAGGTGGTCGTCGCGGTCCCGCCGGATCGCACCGATGAGGCCAAACTGATCCTCGGCGGGACGGCCAGCGTGGTCGTCGGCGGGGCGAGCCGCGTCGACTCGGTTCGGCTTGCCCTGGAGAGCGCCGGAAACCCCGATTTCGTTCTGGTCCACGACGCCGCACGTCCGTTGACCCCGCCGGACCTGGTGGTCCGGGTGGTCGCGGCGTTGCGCGACGGGCACCGCGCGGTGGTGCCCGTCCTGCCGGTCTCGGACACCATCAAGGCGGTCGACGCCAACGGGGTGGTGCTGGGTACGCCGGAGCGGGACGGTCTGCGGGCGGTCCAGACGCCGCAGGGGTTCGCCGCCGACCTGCTATTGCGCGCCTATCAGCAGGCCGGGGCCGGAACACAGTTCACCGACGACGCCTCGATGGTCGAGCACATCGGCGGCCAGGTCCAGACCGTGGACGGCGACCCGCTGGCCTTCAAGATCACTACCAAACTGGACGCGCTGCTCGCCGAGGCGGTGGTGCGCCGGTGAGCGTGCTGCCCCGCGTCGGAGCGGGCACCGATGTGCATCCGATCGAGCCGGGGCGGCCCTGCTGGCTGCTGGGGTTGCTGTTCCCCGACGCCGACGGCTGCGCCGGCCACTCCGACGGCGATGTCGCCGTACACGCGCTGTGTGACGCGCTGCTGTCGGCGGCAGGGTTGGGGGACCTCGGCGCGGTTTTCGGCGTCGACGATCCACGCTGGGCACAAGTAACCGGTGCTGTGATGCTCGGCCATGTCCGCGGCCTGCTCGGCGAGGCCGGCTTCACGGTCGGCAATGCCGCGGTGCAGGTCATCGGGAACCGGCCGAAGGTCGGACCGCGGCGTGCCGAGGCGCAGCAGCTGCTGTCCGATCTCCTGGGTGCACCGGTATCGGTGTCAGCGACGACCACCGACGGGCTGGGGCTGACCGGCCGGGGCGAGGGCCTGGCCGCAGTCGCTACCGCGCTGGTGGTGCCGGGGTAATTCGTTCCGCCGGGGCTAGCAGGCGCTGAAGATGATGCCGACGACGCCACAGGCGACCTCGGTGCCGACGCCCACGCCGGCGCCGGCAAGGTCTCCGGTGGTGTCTGCGGCGATACCGGCGGTCTCGCCAGCGGCACCGCCCGCAGCATCGGCAGCAGCGGCGGCCGCAGCAGCGGCGGCATCAGCGGCCGCGTCGCCGGTCACACCGGTGATGGCGTCGCCTCCGGCACCGCCGAGCGCGTCCGAAACGATGGACGGGTCGAGGGCAGGGGTCAGGCCCTCGTCGAGACCGAAGGGTAACGACGCCGCAGCCGAAGCGGCGGTAGCGGCGTCCACGCCGGTAGACGGGGCGGCACCGAGGCTGCCCAGGCCCGACATCAGCAGCGGTGCGCCCAACATCGGCACGTACATCGCCATCATCGGAGCCATCATCGCCATCGAGCTACCGATGGAGGCACCCATATTGTTCATCCCGCCCGCAGCAGGAGCGGCCGCCATACCGTCGTCGCCGGGGTGGGCCGCCCCATCGTCGGCCGGCCGCGCCGTGCCGTCGTGAGCCGGGTTCCCCGCACCGTCGCCGGCCGGGTTCGCCGCGGGCGAGTTCGCCGCGCTGTCGCCGATCGGAGCGAGCGTCCCGGCATCGCCCGGGTGCGCGCCGCCGGGGTCGGCCTGCTGTACCGCGCCGGTCAGGTTTGCGCCGGGCGCCGACTGCGTCGAGACCTGCCCGTTCTGATCATTCGGCTCGTCGGCGTACACCGTTGCTGCTGAAGCTATTGCGGCCACAGCCAGGAAAGTTCCCGAGGCTACCGCCAGACGTCTGGTCACTTTGGCAATATATGCGACCGGTGACCGCCTGTCCACACATGTGGCAAGTGGTGTCCGTACCTGGTAATTGCCTGATAGGAAGGGGTTCGACGATCGCGGGCAGCGGCCACGGCGGCGACGTCCTTCCGGCCCGGTAAGCTGGCCCGTCGTGACCGATCGCCCCAGCCTACGGCTGCACGACACGGCAACCGGCGCCGTTCGTGACTTCGTTCCGCTGCGGCCCGGTCACGCGTCGATTTATCTGTGCGGTGCAACCGTGCAGGCGCCCCCGCACATCGGCCACGTCCGCAGCGGTGTGGCCTTCGATGTGCTGCGCCGGTGGCTGACCGCGCGCGGTTACGACGTCGCCTTCGTGCGCAACGTGACCGACATCGACGACAAGATCCTCAACAAGGCCGCCGCGGCGGGCCGGCCCTGGTGGGAATGGGCCGCCACCTACGAGCGCGAGTTCACCGCCGCCTATGAGGCGCTGGGCGTGCTGCCGCCCTCGGCCGAACCCCGCGCCACCGGCCACATCACCCAGATGGTCGAGTTGATCGACCGGCTGATCGCCTCCGGCCACGCCTATGCCGGCGGCGGAGACGTCTACTTCGACGTACTCAGCTACCCCGAATACGGCCAGTTGTCCGGCCACAAGATCGACGACGTGCACCAGGGCGAGGGCCTGGCCACCGGCAAACGCGACCCGCGGGACTTCACGCTCTGGAAGGGCGCCAAGCCCGGTGAACCCAGCTGGCCCACACCGTGGGGATCCGGCCGCCCGGGCTGGCATCTGGAATGTTCGGCGATGGCCCGGTCCTATCTCGGCCCTGAGTTCGACATTCACTGCGGCGGAATGGATCTGATCTTCCCCCACCACGAGAACGAGATCGCCCAGAGTCGAGCCGCCGGCGACGGCTTCGCCAACTACTGGCTGCACAACGGCTGGGTCACCCTCGGTGGCGAGAAGATGAGCAAGTCGCTGGGCAACGTGCTGTCGATGTCGGCGGTGCTGCAACGGGTCCGGCCGGCCGAACTGCGCTACTACCTGGGCAGCGCGCACTACCGTTCCATGCTGGAGTTTTCCGAGGCGGCCCTGCGCGACGCCGTCAACGCCTACGTCGGCATCGAGGACTTCCTGCACCGGGTGCGCAGCCGGGTGGGCGCAGTGCTTCCCGGCAGCTGGACGGACCGGTTCGCCGCCGCACTCGACGACGACCTGTCGGTGCCGATCGCGCTGGCCGAAGTGCACCGCACCCGCGCGGAGGGCAACCGGGCGCTGGACGCCGGCGACCACGAGGGCGCGCTGGCGGCCGCCGGCGCGATCCGGGCGATGATGGGCGTGCTGGGCTGTGACCCGCTCGACGAACGCTGGGAGTCGCGCGACGAGACCTCGGCGGCGCTGGCGGCGGTCGACGTGCTGGTGCGCGCCGAGCTGCAACGCCGGGAAACCGCTCGCGCCGAACGGGATTGGCAGCTCGCCGACGAGATCCGCGGCAGGCTCAAGGATGCCGGCATCGACGTCACCGATACCGGCGACGGCCCGCAGTGGTCGCTGTTGCTGGACGGGGCGGGCTAGATGGCCGGCAACTCCAAGCGCAAGGGCGCGGTGCGCAAACCCGGGACCAAGAAGGGCCCGACCGTCGGCTCCGGCGGTCAGCGCCGCCGCGGGCTCGAGGGCCGCGGCGCCACTCCGCCGGCCCACCAGCGGGAATACCACCCGGCCGCCAAAGCCGCCAAACGCGCCGCCAAGCAGCGGGCCTACCGGACGGCCAAGCGCAGCGACGAGAGCGAGACCGTGCTGGGCCGCAACCCGGTGCTGGAATGCCTGCGGGCCGGTATCCCGGCCACCGCGCTGTATGTGGCGCTCGGTGCCGAAGCCGACGAGCGGTTGACCGAATCAGTCACCCGGGCAGCCGATTCCGGGTTGCCGATTCTGGAGGTCCCCCGCTCGGACCTGGACAAGATGACTACCAACGGCCTGCACCAGGGCATCGCCTTGCAGGTTCCGCCGTACAAGTACGCCCATCCCGACGACCTGCTCGCCGCCGCGCGCCAAGACGTCGCGCCGGCGCTGCTGGTCGCGTTGGACAACATCTCCGATCCACGCAACCTCGGCGCCATCGTGCGCTCGGTGGCGGCATTCGGCGGGCACGGCGTGGTCATCCCGCAGCGCCGCTCGGCGTCGGTCACCGCGGTGGCCTGGCGCACCAGTGCCGGTGCCGCAGCGCGAATCCCGGTCGCGCGCGCGTCCAACCTGAACCAGACCCTGAAGGCGTGGGCCGATCGCGGCCTGCAGGTGGTCGGGCTGGATGCCGGCGGCGACACCGTGGTCGACGACTTGGATGGCGCCGGCCCGATGGTGCTGGTCGTCGGCTCCGAAGGCAAGGGCCTGTCCCGGCTGGTCCGGCAGAACTGCGACGCCATCGTGTCGATCCCGATGGCCGGGCCCACCGAGTCGCTGAATGCCTCGGTGGCCGCCGGGGTGGTGCTGGCCGAAATCGCCCGTCAGCGGCGGTGATCCGCCGCGCCATCATCGCCGTGACGCTGATCCTCGCCGTGGCTGCGGCCGCCGGGGCGCAGGCGCAGCCGGACACATTCGATCTGCAGGCGCATCGTGGTGGCCGGGGCGAGACCACCGAGGGATCGCTGCGCGGCTTCGCCAAGGCGATCGAAACAGGCGTCAGCACACTGGAATTGGATATTGTCTTGACCCGGGATGCGCAACCGCTGGTCTGGCACGATCCGGTGATCGAGCCGTCCAAGTGCGCCGACACCGGCCCGGTCGTTGCCGGTGACCCGCAATACCCGTATGTGGGCAAGCGGGTGGCCGACCTCACCGTGACGCAGGTCCACACGCTGGACTGCGGTCAGCCGCTGCCGGAGTTCCCCGAGGCGGAAGTGCCGCCCGGCAACGTGATCGCGACGTTGCCGGAGGTGTTCGCCCTGGCCGACTCGTATCACGCGGATGTGCGCTACAACATCGAGACCAAGGTCGACGCAGAAAATCAGCAGCAGATCGTCGAGGTGACCCTGGCGGCGGTGCGGGCCGCCGGCAAGCTGGACGCCGTGGCGATGCAGAGCTTCGACTGGCGCACCCTGCCGCTGGTGCACGCCATCGAGCCGGCGATTCCCCTGGTCGCGCTGTGGGAACGGGGGCCGGACCCGATCGCCGGTGCGGCCGCGGCCGGCGCCGGCACCCTCTCCCCGCACTACTCGGTGGTCGATCGGGCGTTCGTCGACCGGGCGCACCACGCCGGGCTCAAGATCATCCCGTGGACGGTCAACGACGCCACTGAGATGCGCGAGCAGATCGCCGCCGGCGTAGACGGACTCATCACCGACTATCCGCAGCGCGCCCGCACCGTGATGGCCGAGCTGGGGATGCCGCTGCCACCGGCCTATCGGCGAAGCTGATCCGGTGGCGGTGACCCGCTGCGCCCGGCTCCGCCGCGCTTGCGATCACCGCTAGACGCCCAGCAGCCGGGCGCCGGCCCACAGCGCCAGCACCGCCGCCAGCAGGGTCGGCGGCACCGTGCACAATCCCAGCCGGGTGTACTCGCCGACCCCGGCCGGAACGCCATAGCGGCGCAGCACCCGGCGCCACAGCAGGTTCGACAGCGAGCCGGCGTAGGTCAGGTTGGGTCCGATGTTGACCCCGATCAGCACCGCCAGCACCGCCACCGGACCGGCCGGCGCCACCAGCGGCGCCAGCACCAGCGTGGCGGGCAGATTGTTGACCACGTTGGCCAGCACCGCGGCCACCGCCGCGATACCCAACAGTGCCATCAGTCCCGCGCCCGCCGGCAGCACCGCGCTCATCCGGTCGCCCAGCCCGTTGTCGACGACCGCGCGCACCACCACCCCCAGTGCCAGCACGAACACCAGAAAACCGACGTTGGCTGCCCGCAGGATGCCGGCCGGTGTGCTGCGCCGCAGCGCCAGACCGCGTACGGCCAGCACGGCGGCACCGGCGACCGCCGCCCATGCCGGAGCGACGCCGAACGTCTCCGCGAGCACGAAACCGGCCAGCGTCAGGGCCACCACCGCCAGCGCGAACACCGGCACCGGCGGGGGAGGGCCGGCGTGGCGGTGCTCCGGGGTCGCGCGCAGATCGGCGCGGAAGAACCACCGAAAGATCAGATACACCACCGCCGTCGCGGCCAGCCACGGCGCCGCCATCAGCGCGGTGAACCTGGCGAAGGACAGGCCGGCCGTCTGGAACGCCAGCAGATTGGTCAGGTTGGACACCGGCAGCAGCAGTGATGCGGTGTTGGCCAGGTGCGCGGTCGCATACGCGTGCGGGCGCAGCGGTGCCCGACGGCGGCGGGCCATCATCAGCACCACCGGGGTCAACAGCACCACCGTGGCATCCAGGCTCAATACCGCGGTCAGACAGGCCGCGATGACGAAGACCCGGCGCAGCAGGTGCTGCGGCGGCCCGACGTCGGCCCGAGCCATCGCCGCGCCGGCGGCATCGAACAGGCCTTCGTCGTCGCAGAGCTGCGCCAGCACCAGCACCGCGCCCAGGAACGCAACGACCCGCAGCAGGGTGGCGGCCTCGGCGGCAGCGTCGTGCACCGAGATCGCTCCGGTGCCGACCAGGACGGCAGCGGCCGGCACCGCCGCGAACACCTCCGGCCAGCCCCGCGGCCGGGCCACCGCGAAGCCCAGCACCACGGCGAGCAGCAACAGTGCAAGAGCCGGCTTCAGGTCCACGGGTCTTCGCGCCGCCACACCGTGGGCAGGTGCAGGCCCACTCCGTCGGCGTCGGCCAACTCGCTGAAGATCTGCATCGTGACGGTCAGGTCGTCGACGGCATAGGGCAAGGCACGCAACGGTTTCGACAGCGGACGGAAGAAATCGTCCCAATGGGTCAACACGACGGTATTGGCGCCGACGGCGCGCACCGTCTCCGTCCAGTAGTCGGTCAGGTATTGCCGCGGCTGCACACCGAGCTGCCCGACACCCAGATACGCGACGTCGGCACGATGCCCGTCCAGCGCGCCCGGGACGAACCCGGCGCTGCCGACGATCAGCAGCCCTCGCCCCGAGGGCCGGTGGCTCACCAGCGCCGACCAGGCCTCACCACACTTGTAGGCCGACGCCTTGACCGGCGGAACTATCGCGCTGGTGATGACACCGGGGAAGCGGTCCGGCGGACAGTGCCGCGACTCGAGAAGGGTCACGTCGTAGGCGCCCAGCGTGATGGGCGTCCCGGGAACGGCGACGATCAAGCGGTCATCCGAAAGCCCTTGGCCGCGGCCGATATTCGCCGCCGATTCACCACCCACCAGTGCCGCACTGGTGCGTTCGGCCACCACCGCGGAGTCCAGCGCGTGATCGATATGGGTGTGCAGCGGGATCACCGCGGCCAGCTCACGCGCTCCGGCCCGGGCCAGACAGCCGTCGATGCGAGCCGCCGACGGCGATACCTTGCGCAGCGCCACCCGCGCCAGACTCGGGCGCGAGAAGTAGCCGTCGGTCATCAGCGCCGACGACCCGTCGTCGATCAGCATGCTGGTGACCCCGAGCCACGTCACCGCCAACGGCGCACCCGGTTCGGCCACCGGCACCGTGAAGCGGTGGGCGAAGCGGCCCACATCAGGTCGGCCTGGACGCAACCGCATCAGCGGATCCGGTTCGGAGTTCTGGCAGTTTCGGGCATCGCGGTCAAGTAGAGCACGAAACCGGTGGCGGCCACCGCTGCCAGGGTGACGAACGCCGCGTTGTAGCCCGCGGCCACCACGATCTGGCCGGCGACGAAGTTCGACAGTGCGGCACCGACCCCCCATGCGGTGGTGATCGCCCCCAGGCTGACGTTGAAGCGCCCGGTGCCGTGCGTGACGTCCTGGACGACCAGCGGGAACAACGCACCGAAGATCCCTGCGCCCACGCCGTCGAGCAACTGCACGCCGACCAGCCAGTACGGGTTGTCCCAGACCGGGTAGAGCAGCCCGCGCAGCGTCAGCACCGCGAATCCCACCAGGAAGATCGGTTTGCGGCCCCAGACATCGGCTTTGGCGCCGGTGAGATAGGCGACCGGAACCATCACCAGTTGCGCCGCCACGATGCACGCCGCCATCAGGGCGGTGCCGGACTCGGTGTTGTGCAGCGCCAGTTCCTGGCCGACCAGCGGCAGCATGGCCGCATTGGCGAAATGAAACGTCACCACGATGGCGGCGAATACCAGTAACCGCCGGTTTCGCAGCAGCACAGCGAATCCCGACGGCTGCCGATGCGGCTCGCCGGCACGATGATCCATCCCGCGGGCCACATCGTGGTCGATCGCCGCCGCGGGAACTCGCAGCGTGGCCACGATGCTGAGCGCGGCCATCGCGGCCAGCATCCAGAACACCACCACCGGACCGAAGAAGTAGGCGAGGCCACCGGTGGCGGCGGCGGCCGTGGCATTACCCGCGTGGTTGAACGATTCGTTGCGGCCCACCCGTTTCGCGAACCGGGGTGGGCCGACGACACCGAGGGTGATCGCGGCCAGCGCCGGCGCGAACACCGAACCGGCGACGCCGGTCAGCGCCTGCAGGGCGGCGACACTGTAGAAACCGGGGAACAGCGGCATCGCCAGAGCCCCCGCGGTGACGGCCAACGCACCGCCGATGAGCAACGCCCGCTTGGCGATGGTCCGGTCGACCAGCGCGCCCACCGGGGTCTGGGCCGCGACCGCGGCGATACCGCCGACCGCCATCACGAAGCCGATCGACGCCTGGTCCCAATGGTGGGTCACCAGCAGGTAGATCGCCAGGTAGGGGCCCAGCCCGTCCCGTACGTCGGCCACGGTGAAGTTCAACAGGTCCAGCGCATGCGCCAGCCGGCGCGGGACCGCTTCCACCGCAGTGGTTGTCACCGGTTCTATGTCCCCGAACCGGTGGGCATCGGTCAGACCTTGGGGCGGTCGTCGTCGCCGATCAGCAGCCGGACCGCCAGGTCCAGCCGCGTGCTGAAGTCGGTGGCCGATGCTCGCCGGGTCAGCCAGGCGAGCAGGTTGGACAACCACACATCCGAGATCACCCGGGAGATGTGGTACTGCTCCTCGGTCGGCTCGCCATCGCTCATCGCCCCGGCGAACATCGAGTCGATCAGCTTCTGGACGTGGTCGACCTCACCGGCCGCCGACGCGTCGGCGAAGACGTAGGCCCGGGTCATGGCCTCGGTGAGCAGCGGGTTGCGCTGCATGGCGCGGTTGAGCTTGTTGACCACCAGGTTGAGCCGCTGGTGCCGGGTCATTTCGGCGTAGGTGGCCGGATCGGTCTTGGTCTCGACGCGGGCGATCTCGCGGCCCATCGCCGAGACCAGCAGGTGGACCTTCGACGGGAAGTACCGGTACAGGGTGCCCACGGCCACGTCGGCCCGGTCGGCCACCGCACGCATCTGCACCGCGTCGTAGCCGCCTTTGGAGGCGATCGCCAGCGTCGCGTCCAAGATGCGCTTGCGGCGTTCACGCTGCGCCTCGGAGCCGAGGTCGGACTCGGTCAGCACAGCCACGCTGGTGACCTCGCGCGGCTGGGTCCGCGATCCGCGAGCTGGGTTGCTGTCGGCTGGTGACGACATGTGGGGGGCAGCTCCTTCAATCGGCTTACTCGCCAGTAACGATACGCATCACGTAGCCGAATCTCGCGCTCCCAACACCGACGGGACGCGATGTGTCCTGCCACAACGGTTCGACTTGACGCTCGGACGCTGGCACTATTAGAACACGTTCTAGTGAGCGAGGTGGACTTCCTCACTCGCCGAAGCACAACACCGAGATCACCCGGAGGAGCCCAGCGTGCCCGTGACCATCAACGACGAACAGCTCGCCGCTCGTGAGCTGGTCCGCGACTGGGCCGCCGCAGCAGGCACCGCCGAGGCGATCCGTGCCGTCGAACTGGGCCAAACCGATGCCTGGGAGCCGGTTTTCGCGCGTCTGGCCGACCTGGGCCTGTTCGGGGTGGCCGTCTCTGAGGACTGCGGCGGCGCCGGCGGGCGGCTCGAAGACCTGTGCGCGATGGTCGACGAGGCCGCCAAGGCACTGGTTCCCGGTCCGGTCGCGACCACCGCGCTGGCCACTTTGGTGGTCACCGAGCCGCAGCTGGCCGAGGCCCTCGCGAACGGTGAACGTGTCGCCGGGGCCGCTATCGACGCCGACTTACAGCTCGACGCCGCGACGTCGCAGGTGTCCGGCACCGCCGAGCGGGTGCTGGGCGCAACCGCCGACGGGCTGCTGGTGCTGCCGGCCGGGGAGAACTGGGTGCTGGTGGACGCCCGTGCCGACGGGGTACAGGTCGAGCCGCTGACCGCCACCGACTTCTCCCGGCCGCTGGCGAAGGCGACATTGACCGCCGCGCCTGCGATCGTGCTCGAGGCCGGTAGCCGGGTGCAGAACCTGGTGGTCACGGTGCTGTCCGCCGAAGCGGCCGGCGTCGCCCGCTGGGCACTGGACACCGCCGTCGAATACGCCAAGGTGCGCGAGCAGTTCGGCAAGCCGATCGGCAGCTTCCAGGCCGTCAAGCACCTGTGCGCGGAGATGCTGTGCCGGGCCGACCAGGCTGCGGTGGCGGCCGCCGATGTGGCTCGCGCGGCCGCCGACCCCGATGAGCAGCAGTTCGCGATCGCGGCCGCGGTAGCCGCCGCCATCTGCATCGACGCCGCCAAGGCCAACGCCAAGGATTGCATCCAGGTGCTCGGCGGCATCGGTATCACCTGGGAGCACGACGCGCACCTGTATCTGCGCCGGGCCTACGGCATCGGCCAGGCGCTGGGCGGATCGGAGTACTGGCTGCGCCGGGTCGCCGCGCTGACCCGGGCCGGGGTACGGCGCCGGCTGGAGGTCGACCTCGGTGAGACCGCCGACGTCCGGCCCGAGATCGCCGCGGAGGCGGCCCGGATCGCCGCGCTGCCAGCCGAGCAGCGCCAGGCGGCGCTGGCCGAATCGGGCCTCCTGGCACCACACTGGCCGGCGCCCTATGGGCGCGCCGCCGGCCCGGCCGAACAGTTGGTGATCGACCAGGAGCTCGCCGCGGCCGGTGTCGCTCGCCCCGACCTGGTGATCGGCTGGTGGGCGGCGCCCACCATCCTCGAGCACGGCACCGCCGAGCAGATCGAGCGGTTCATCCCTCCCACGCTGACCGGCGAGATCTTCTGGTGCCAGCTGTTCTCCGAGCCGGGCGCCGGCTCGGACCTGGCCGCGCTGCGCACCAAGGCGGTCAAGGTCGACGGCGGCTGGCGCCTGACCGGGCAGAAGGTGTGGACCTCACGGGCGGACGACTCGCAGTGGGGCATCTGCCTGGCCCGCACCGACGCCGACGCGCCGAAACACAAGGGCATCACCTACTTCCTGCTCGACATGGCCGCCGAGGGCATCGACATCCGGCCGCTGCGCGAGATCACCGGCGATGCGCTGTTCAACGAGGTGTTCCTCGACGACGTGTTCGTCCCCGACGAGATGGTGGTCGGCGGCGTCAACGACGGCTGGCGGCTGGCCCGCACCACGCTGGCCAACGAGCGGGTCGCGATCGCCGGCGGCACGGCGCTGGGCAACCCGATGGAAGAACTGCTGAAAACCCTGGCAGACCGGGAACCCGACACCGCCACCGCGGACCGGCTGGCCCGGCTGATCATCGCCGCACAGGCCGGCTCGCTGCTGGACCAGCGCATCGCCCAGCTCGCCGTCGGCGGCCAGGACCCCGGCTCGGAGTCCTCGGTGCGCAAGCTGATCGGGGTGCGCTACCGCCAGGACCTGGCCGAGTACCGGATGGATCTGACCGAGGGGGCCGGCGCCGTGGCCGGACGTGAGGTGCATGACTTCCTCAACACCCGCTGCCTGTCTATCGCCGGTGGCACTGAGCAGATCCTGCTGACTCTGGCCGCCGAGCGGCTACTGGGGCTGCCCCGGGGGTAGCTTCCGGTCGGCGCGGGTACCCACTGTCGGAATCGCAGCCGACGAACGGAGTAGTGGGTGCCGGGCCGAATCGAGGTCGATGCCGTAACGCCGAGTGTGTCCTGCGGCAGGCAGCCCGCCAGGGCGGTGGTCGGAGAGGTGGTGCCGGTCGCGGCCAGCGTCTGGCGCGAGGGACATGAAGTGGTCGCGGCGACGCTGGTGGTGCGCTACCTGGGGTCCGATTACCCGCGACCGACTGGTTCATCCGGTATGCAGGGCGATGAGCAGAAGGCCGTTGCCGAGTCTTGTCGGGGCAAGCCGTTGCTGCTGCCGATGAGCGCCGGTGCGCAGCCGTACGTCTTTCATGGCCAGTTCGTCCCGGACCAGGTCGGGTTATGGGCTTTCCGGGTCGACGGCTGGACCGATTCCATCGGCACCTGGCGTGATGCGGTGGTCGCGAAACTGGACGTCGGTCAGGGCGAGGCCGAGCTGTCCAACGATCTCCTGATCGGCGCCGAGCTGTTCGACCGCGCCGCCGCCGGGGTGCCGCGCAGCAAGCGGGAGCCGCTGCTGGCCGCTGCTGCCGCCTTGCGCGAGCCGGGAGACCCGGTGACCCGGTCGGCGCCGGCGTTGTCGGACCAGGTGTCCGAACTGATCAGCTGCTACGCACTGCGGGACCACTGCACGCGGGGACAGCAGTATCAAGTGTGGGTGGACCGGCCGCTGGCCCGGTTCAGCGCCTGGTACGAGATGTTTCCGCGCTCCACCGGCGGATGGGATTCCGCGGGCGAGCCGGTGCACGGCACGCTGGCCACCGCGGCGTCGGAGCTACCGCGCATCGCCGAGATGGGATTCGACGTGGTGTATCTGCCGCCGATCCACCCGATCGGAAAGGTGCACCGCAAGGGCCCGAACAACAGCGCTGTCGCCGAACCGGGTGACGTCGGGTCGCCGTGGGCGATCGGCAGCGACGAGGGCGGCCACGACGCGGTGCATCCCGACCTGGGGACGCTGGAGGATTTCGACCGTTTCGTCGCCCGCGCCGGCGAGCTCGGTTTGGAGGTCGCCCTGGATCTGGCGTTGCAGTGCGCGCCCGATCACCCCTGGGCGCGTGAGCACCGGCAGTGGTTCACCGAGCTACCGGACGGCACGATCGCCTACGCGGAGAACCCTCCGAAGAAATACCAGGACATCTATCCGTTGAACTTCGACAACGATCCCGCCGGGCTGTATGCCGAGGTCCTTCGCGTGGTGCAGCATTGGATCGGCCACGGCGTCAAGGTGTTTCGGGTCGATAACCCGCACACCAAACCGCCGGGCTTCTGGGCCTGGCTGATCGCGCGGATCAAATCCGCCGATCCGGATGTGTTGTTCTTGTCCGAGGCGTTCACTCCGCCAGTACGCCAGTTCGGCCTGGCCAAGCTCGGCTTCACCCAGTCCTACACCTACTTCACCTGGCGCACCTCGAAGTCCGAGCTGGTGGAGTTCGGCGAAGAGATCGCTGAGATCGCCGACTTCCGCCGCCCGAATTTGTTCGTCAACACGCCGGACATCCTGCATGCCAGCCTGCAGCATCACGGTCCCGGCATGTTCGCGATCCGGGCGGTGCTGGCCGCCACCATGGGCCCCTCGTGGGGGGTGTATTCCGGCTACGAGTTGTTCGAACACCAGGCTCTGCACGAAGGCAGCGAAGAATATCTGCACTCGGAGAAGTACGAACTGCGTCCGCGCGACTTCGCCACCGCGGTGCACGAGGGCAGGTCGTTGGAGCCGTTCATCGCATGCCTCAACGCCATTCGCCGGCGCCACCCCGCCTTGGCGCAATTGCGCACCCTGCATTTTCATCACCTCGACAACGACGCACTGCTGGCCTACAGCAAGTTCGACCCGGTCAGCGGAGACACGGTCCTGGTGGTGGTGACGCTGAACGCGTTCGCGGCCGAGGAGGCGACGTTGTCGCTGGACATGGCGGCGTTGGGTATGGAGCCCTACGAACGGTTCTGGGTACGGGACGAGATCAGCGGGGAGGAATACCAGTGGGGGCAAGACAATTACGTACGACTCGAGCCGAGCCGAGCGGTCGCCCATATCGTCAATATGCCCGTGATCAACGCCGACGCGCGGGCACGGTTGCTTCGGAGGTGAGAACCCGATGACCCGAAGCAAACCCACACCGAGGCCAGGGCTGGCGTTGGCGCCCGAGGACGTCGACCGCTTGGTGTCCGGCGCGCACCATGATCCGCACGCGATCCTGGGCGCCCACGACGACGGCGAACGCACCGTGATCCGGACGCTGCGGCCGGGCGCGGCCGCCGCCGCGGTGCTGGTGGGCGGCGACCGGGTGCCGATGCAACACCTGGGCAACGGGCTATTCGCCGCGACATTGCCGTTCGCCGACCTGATCGACTATCGGCTGCAGTTCGACTACCCGGACGTAGCGGAGCCCCAGATCGTCGCCGACGGCTATCGTTTCCTGCCCACGCTGGGTGAGATCGACCTGCACCTGTTCGCCGAAGGCCGGCACGAACGGCTGTGGGAGGTGCTCGGCGCCCATCCCCGCACGTTCACCACGCCGGACGGGACGGTCACCGGGGTGTCGTTCGCGGTGTGGGCGCCCAACGCCAAGGGAGTCGCTCTGATCAGTGACGTCACCGGCTGGGACAGTATCGGTGCGCCGATGCGGGTGTTGGGATCTTCCGGTGTGTGGGAACTGTTCTGGCCCGGCTTCCCGGTCGGCGGCCTGTACAAGTTCCGGGTTCACGGCGCCGACGACGTCGTCACCGAGCGGGCCGACCCGATGGCGTTCGCCGCCGAAACGCCGCCGCAGACCGCGTCCCGGGTCACCACCAGCCGTCATGCCTGGAGCGACGACGAGTGGATGAGCCGGCGCGCCACCGGAAATCCGTCATTCGAAGCGATGAGCGTCTACGAAGTACACCTCGGGTCCTGGCGTCCCGGCCTGAGTTATCGCCAGCTCGCCACTGAGCTGACGGATTACGTTGTGGAACAGGGCTTCACCCACATCGAACTTCTTCCGGTCGCTGAACATCCGTTCGGCGGATCCTGGGGCTACCAGGTCACCTCCTACTATGCCCCGACCGCCCGGTTCGGCACGCCGGACGAATTCCGCGCGCTGGTCGACGCGCTGCACCGCGCCGGTATCGGCGTCATCGTGGACTGGGTTCCGGCGCACTTCCCCAAAGACGCCTGGGCGCTGGGCCGGTTCGACGGCACCCCGCTGTACGAGCACGCCGATCCGCGTCGGGGTGAGCAACTCGACTGGGGTACCTATGTGTTCGACTTCGGCCGTCCGGAGGTCCGCAACTTCCTGGTCGCCAACGCGCTGTACTGGTTGAGCGAGTTCCACATCGACGGGCTCCGCGTCGATGCGGTGGCGTCGATGCTCTATCTGGACTACTCGCGGCCCGAGGGCGGCTGGACGCCCAACGTCTACGGCGGCCGGGAGAATCTGGAAGCGGTGCAGTTCCTGCAGGAGATGAACGCGACCGCGCACAAGTCGGCGCCCGGCATCGCGACCATTGCCGAGGAATCGACCTCGTGGCCGGGAGTGTCAAGGCCGACCAGCCTTGGCGGGCTGGGTTTTTCGATGAAATGGAACATGGGCTGGATGCACGACACGCTCGCCTATCTCGGCCACGACCCGGTGCACCGCTCCTTCCATCACCACGAGATGACCTTCTCGATGCTCTACGCCTACAGCGAGAACTTCGTGCTGCCGATCAGCCATGACGAAGTGGTACACGGCAAGGGCACGCTGTGGAGCCGCATGCCTGGCGACGACCACGCCAAGGCCGCCGGGGTCCGCAGTCTGCTGGCCTACCAGTGGGCCCACCCCGGCAAGCAGTTGTTGTTCATGGGCCAGGAGTTCGGCCAGCGCGCCGAATGGTCCGAAGAGCGCGGATTGGATTGGTTCCAACTCGATACAGAACGGGAGGCAACCGGGTTCTCGGCCGGAATCCTGCGCCTGACACGCGATCTCAACGCCATCTACCGCGAACACCCCGCACTGTGGAGCGAAGACCTCAGCCCGGCCGGCTATTCCTGGATCGACGCCAACGACTCCACCAACAACGTGCTGAGCTTCCTGCGTTACGGGACGGACGGATCGGTGCTGGCCGCGGTGTTCAACTTCTCCGGGGTGGCGCACGCCGGCTACCACCTCGGCCTGCCGTTCGTCGGCCGGTGGCGCGAGCTACTCAACACCGATGCCGTCGACTACTGCGGCGGCGGCGCCGGCAACCTCGGTGGCGTGGACGCCGTCGATGAGCCCCGCCACGGCCGGCCGGCCTCCGCGGTGCTGGTGCTGCCCCCGCTGTCGGCGCTATGGCTGGAGCCCGAAGAACGCAGCGTCACCGCGATCACGCCGAGCTGATGGCGTGACCCGCTTCGCCCGGCTCCGCCGCGCTTGCGATCACGCCGCGGTGAACCGGGTCAGCGCCCGCAGCGGAATCGGCAGCCAGGCGGGCCGGTGCCGGGCTTCATAGCCGGCCTCATAGACCGCCTTGTCGATTTCGTAGGCGGCCAGCAGCGCCACCGAGTCACGCGGGTCGGCGCCGGATTCTGCGGCGTAGCCGTCGCAGAAGGCGCTCTGACAGCGGTCCAGCCATTCCCGGGCGCGGGTGGCCAGTTGCCGGTCCTGCCCGTCACGGGACAGGTCGGCCAACTTGCCGTACGCGGCGTACTCATAGGACCGCAGCACACCTGCGACATCCCGCAGCGGCGAATCGGGCCGGCGGCGCTCCGAGAGCGGTGCGCCCGGCTCGCCTTCGAAATCGATGAGCAGCCAACCGTTCGGGGTACGCAGCACCTGCCCCAGATGCAGGTCGCCGTGGACTCGTTGCACCGTGATCTTCTCCCCGGCCAACTCCTGGAATCGCTGTTGGATGGCGGTGACGTGCGGGCGGATCTCCGGCACGGCCGCCGCCGTGGCCGACAACCGTGACAGCAGAGCCTGCGCCGGAAAGTCCGCTTCCGAGGTTCCCAAGCTGTCGGCAAGCGTGCGGTGCACCGACGCGACCGCCTCACCGAGCCGATAGGACTCGCCGGCGAAGTCGCCACCTACTTCGTAGGCGTACAGATCGGCTTCGGCGAACAGATCGCGCACGCTGGCGGTAGCCATCGCCCACCCCTCGGCCGAATTCACCGCGTATTCGCTGACCATGCCCAACGCGTAGGGCTCGGAATCGCCGGGCAACTCGATTTGGTAGGAGCCCAGCAACCGCGGCACGTGGGGGTTGGCTGCCTGACCGAGCGCCGCGTTCAACTCGATGTCGGGATTGATGCCTTCCTTCAGCCGACGGAACACCTTGAGGACCGCCTCCTCCTCGACGATCACGCTGGTGTTGCTCTGCTCGGCCTCCGACACCCGAGCGCCCGCCCCGGCCGGCAGCGACACCCCGGCCTCCGGCGTGAACGCGACGTCGCCACGCTGAGCCGACGAATCGATCAACGACAACAAGGTCCGAGTGGCCGCAGCGTCATACAGCGCGTCATAGGCGGTGCGTCCACGATCGGTTCCGATCATCGCGATCTGCGCGTACTCCGGTGGCAGCTCGACATCCCAGCTGACGATCACCTGGTAGCGCTCGGGGGCGCCTTCGGTGTAGGAGACGTCGATCAACACCAGATCCAGTCCGTCTTCCAGCGTCACCATCAGGATGGGGTCGGCGCCGGCCAGCTCTCGATTACGCCCCGCGTACCAGCGTCGGGTCGCCAGCCACTCCGCCCACGGCAGGCCCGCTGGTTCGCCGCTGCCACCAGTCATGACATGTCCTCCTTCGGCTCGCACGGCTCGCACAGTTGAAACCAGTAGAAGCCGTATCCGGGCAGGGTGAGTAGATACGGGAGTTTTCCGATCCGGGGAAATTCCACCGACCCGGTCAGTTCCACCGGCGTGTGGCCGTCCCAGTGCTGCAGATTCAGCTCGATCGGCTGGGGAAACCGCGACAGGTTGTTGACGCACAAAACCGTAGCCCCGTCATCGCCGGCGAGCTCCCGCACGTACGCCAGCACTGACGGGTTGGATCCGCCCAACTCGCGGAACTCACCGAGCGCGAATGCGTCGTACCGACGCCGAACGGCGAGCATGGTGCGGGTCCAGTTGAGCAACGACGTCGACGTGTCGCGTTGTGATTCCACGTTGACCGACTGATGTCCGTAGACCGCGTCTTGAATGGGAGGCAGGTAGAGGCGGCCGGGGTTCGCGGTGGAGAAACCGGCGTTGCGGTCGGGTGTCCACTGCATCGGGGTGCGCACCGCGTCACGGTCACCCAGCCAGATGATGTCGCCCATGCCGATCTCGTCACCGTAGTAGAGGATGGGTGAACCGGGTAACGACAGCAACAGTGCGGTGAACAACTCGATCTGGTTGCGGTCTTTGTCCAGCAGCGGGGCCAGCCGGCGCCGGATCCCCACATTCGCCTTCATACGCGGATCTTTCGCGTACTCGGCGTACATGTAGTCGCGCTCGTCGTCGGTGACCATCTCCAGGGTCAGCTCGTCGTGGTTGCGCAAGAAGATGCCCCACTGCGCCAGGTGGGGGATCGGCGGCGTCTGCGCCATGATCTCCGAAATGGGGAAGCGAGACTCGCGGCGTACCGCCATGAAAATGCGTGGCATCAAGGGGAAATGGAATGCCATGTGGCACTCGTCGCCGCCGGTCGCGGGATCACCGAAATATTCGACGACGTCGGTCGGCCATTGGTTGGCCTCGGCCAGCAGCACCCTGCCCGGGAACTCATCGTCGACCACCTTGCGGCAGCGTTTGAGGAAATCGTGTGTCTCGGGCAGGTTTTCGCAGTTGGTCCCTTCTCGCTCGAACAGGTAGGGCACCGCATCCAGCCGAAAACCGTCGATGCCGAGGTTCAGCCAGAACCGCAGCACGTCGAGCATCGCGTCCTGAACCGCCGGATTGTCATAGTTCAAATCGGGTTGGTGGGAGAAGAACCGGTGCCAATAGAACTGCTTGCGCACCGCGTCGAACGTCCAGTTGGACTCCTCGGTATCGACGAAGATGATCCGGGCGTCGGCGTAGCGCTCGCTGGTGTCGCTCCACACGTAGTAGTCACCGTGCGGGCCGTCCGGGTCGTGACGCGACTGCTGAAACCACGGATGGCTGTCGGAGGTGTGGTTCATCACCAGATCGGTGATGACCCGGATCCCGCGCCGGTGCGCGGCGTCGATCAGTTCGACGAAATCATCGACCGTGCCGAACTCGGGCAACACTTTGTAGAAGTCCCGGATGTCATAGCCGCCGTCGCGCAGCGGCGAATCGTAGAACGGTGGCAGCCACAGGCAATCGACTCCGAGCCACTGCAGGTAGTCCAGTCGCTCGGTCAGCCCGCGCAGGTCACCGACCCCATCCCCGTTGGAGTCGTAAAACGCCCGGACCAGCACCTCGTAGAACACCGCACGCTTGAACCAGACGGGATCCGCCGGCGGGGCCGCGGCATCGCCGAAGTCGTCGGCGGTGGGATGTTCGACAACGCCATCTTCGACGTGGCTACCCGCTGTGGGGTCTGGGAGGTCTTGACCAAACTCGTCGTCAACGTCGGCGGTCATGTTTCGACTTGTACCCGATTCGGGACGCGATTACCTGCCGGATGCGGCATTGCGGCCTTCGCCGGCCGAGAACATCGCCGCGGTGCGGGCGATTCTCGGGTCGGTGCGCAGCTGCTCAAGAGGCTCGCGCAGTGGCAGCCGCCAGTTCGGATATTCGTCGACGGTGCCCGGCAGGTTGGGCTGACAAAGTTCGGCCAGCACGTCGTACGGGGAGACCAGTTTCAGCCGGCTCGGCGTGGCCGCCAAGAACCGGTGCAGGGCGTCGATGATCTGCCGCTCATCCGGGGCCCCGTCGTCCTGCTCGAGAAAACCTTCTGAACGCAGCAGGGCGAGCCATTCGGCTCGCTCCTGCTCGGCGGCGCCTTGTGCGGCCGCCACGTCGTCGAGCAGACCCAGCTCGGCGCGTGCCCGTACGTGCTCGCCGCGGAAGAATCCAGCTGCGGTGGGCAGATCGTGGGTGGAAATGCTGGCAGCCACCCGCGAGGGCCACTTCGCCGGCGGAAGCAACGGCTGGCCGGGCGCCGCTTCGTCACGGGTGAACCAGGACACCGCGCAGCCCAGCATCTCGTTGTCGGCCAAGGCGCGGGTGACTTCCGGTTCGACGGTGCCCAGGTCCTCGCCGATGACGACCGCACTGCCTCGATGGGCTTCCAGTGCCAGCACCGCGAGCATGACATCAGCGTCGTAACCGACGTAGGTGCCGCGATCAGGGCTCTCGCCTGGCGGGATCCACCACAGCCGCCACAAGCCGGCGACGTGATCGATACGCACACCGTCCGCGTGGGCCAGGACGGCTCGCAGCATGTCGCGCATCGCGGTGTAGCCGGTGTCCGCCAAGCGGTCCGGCCGCCAGGGCGGTAGAGACCAGTCCTGCCCACGAGGGCTGAACGTGTCGGGGGGCGCCCCGACACTGGCTGCACCGGCCAGCACACCGGCCAGCGCCCAAGCGTCGGCGCCGTCGGGATCGACGCCGACGGCCAAATCGTGCAGCACCCCCGCCGCCATGCCCGAGTCGTGTGCGGCCTGCTGCACGGCGTGCAGCTGTTCGGCGCAGCGTTGCTGCACCCAGGCATGAAACGCCACCCGCGGCGCGAGCTCGGTTCGCGCCGCCGCGACGGCGCTCCCGGCCACGTCGTGCAGCGGCGCCGGCCATGTCGTCCACCGAGCGCCGTGGCGCTCGGCCAGCGCGCAGTAGGTCGCCCAGTCCCGCAACGCACCGCTGTCCGGCGCCTCGTCCAGCCCGGACGGGCGGCCCTCGGCACGCCAGAGCAACTCCAGGGCTGCGCGTTTGGCCGACCAAACCAGGTCGTAGTCGACGCGCGCGGTGTCCGCAGCGACCTGCAGCGCATCGATTTCCGCCCGGGTGGCCGGGTCGGCGCGCCGATAGCCGTCGAGGTCACTGATGCACAGTGCCAGCGGGTTGGCGAATCGCCGGCTCGACGGCGTATATGGCGACGGCTGCACCGGATGCGTCGGCCCCGGCGCGTGCAGCGGGTTGAGCAGCACCGCTCCAGCGCCGTGCTCGGCGGCGGTCCACCTCACCCAATCCCGCAGATCGGACAGATCGCCGATGCCCCACGAACGGGCGGACCGCAGTGCGTACAACTGCAGCATCCATCCCCAGGTCGCCGGGGCCTGCGGCACCTGGGCCGGAGCCGCCACCAGCGTGACCTGCTGGCCGTTGCGCAGCGCAAGGTCATACCAGCCTGGCGCCAGATCTGCGGGCAGTTCATCGCGCACGGCGCTGCGGACACCGTCCTCGTCGACCAGCGCAACGGCGCCGGACAACGGCTGGGGACGCCCGGTCACCCGCACCGCCACCGTGGGTGGCGACAGCCCCGCACGGTCGCGCTCGTCCAGCCTGGCCAACTCATGACGGCAGTCGGTTTCGCTGCCGGCTTCGACATCGAGTAGCCGGAGCACCCGGATGACGACGTCGGCATCAACCTGCACCAGCTCGCGCCGCTCGTTGCGATAGGCGGTGGCTACGCCGTGGGCCGCTGCCAGCCGACGCAGGTCATCAGAGACCACGACAACGCTTATACCCGGGTCGGGGGACTTTCAACAGCGGCTGCCGGGCGGTGCATCTGACCGTACTGTCGTAGACGGGCATAGTTTGACCGCTCGGCAGGCGGGTAGGCCACACTCGGCGGGAGTGCCGCAGCATCGAAGTACCGAAAGTCCTGACGAGATTGGGTGAATATGGCCGTTACCCGAAATCCGGCGAACGAGGTCACTGCTGCCAGAGACTCGCATGCGAACCCGCCGGTGTTGCGGAGCAGCTGGCCCGGCAGCAGCGCCCCGCTGGGAGCCGCCTACGACGGCGGGGGAACCAACTTCGCCCTGTTCTCCGAGATCGCCGAGCGGGTCGATCTGTGCCTGATCGACGAGCACGGTGAGCAGACCTGCATCCCACTCGACGAGGTGGACGGCTACGTCTGGCACGCCTACCTGCCGACGGTGGCGCCGGGACAGCATTACGGCTTCCGGGTGCACGGGCCCTTCGACCCGCCGGCCGGACACCGCTGCGACTCCAGCAAGCTGCTGCTCGACCCCTACGGCCGGGCGTTCGCCGGCGACTTCGACTTCGGTCAGCCGCTGTTCTCCTACGACATGACCGCCGGTGGCGACGCGCCCCAAGCCGAGACCCTGCCGATGATCGACTCGCTGGGGCACACCATGACCAGCGTGGTGATCAACCCGTACTTCGATTGGGCGTCCGATCGGCCGCCTAACACCCCCTACCACGAAACGATCATCTACGAGACCCATGTGAAGGGCATGACGCAGACCCATCCGGGCGTCCCGGAGGAGTTGCGCGGCACCTACGCGGGATTGGCTCACCCGGCCGTCGTCGACCACCTGCAGGCACTCAACGTCACGGCGATCGAGCTGATGCCGGTGCACCAGTTCATGCACGACGACCGCCTGCTGCAGCTGGGCCTGCGAAACTACTGGGGCTACAACACGTTCGGGTTCTTCGCCCCGCACAGCCAGTACGCGGCGAACCGGCAGCCCGGCGCGGCGGTCGCGGAATTCAAGACGATGGTGCGCACCTTCCACGAGGCCGGCATCGAGGTGATCCTCGATGTGGTCTACAACCACACCGCCGAAGGTAACCACCTGGGCCCGACCATCAACTTCCGCGGAATCGACAACGCCGCCTACTACCGGCTCGTCGATGACGACCGCAGCATGTATATGGATTACACCGGAACGGGAAACAGCCTCAACGCGCGCCACCCGCATGCGCTGCAGCTGATCATGGATTCACTGCGGTACTGGGTGACCGAGATGCACGTCGACGGGTTCCGCTTCGACCTGGCATCGACGTTGGCTCGCGAGTTCTATGACGTCGACCGCCTTTCGGCATTCTTCGACCTGATCCAGCAGGATCCGGTGGTCAGCCAGGTCAAGCTGATCGCCGAGCCGTGGGACGTCGGTGAAGGCGGATACCAGGTCGGCAACTTTCCCGGCCTGTGGACCGAATGGAACGGAAAGTACCGAGATACCGTGCGTGATTACTGGCGCGGCGAACCGGAGACGCTGGGGGAGTTCGCCTCCCGCCTCACCGGTTCGTCGGACCTCTACGAAGCCACCGGACGCCGGCCCGGCGCCAGCATCAACTTCGTCGTCGCCCACGACGGGTTCACCCTGCACGATCTGGTGTCCTACAACGAAAAACACAACGAGGCCAACCACGACGACAACACCGACGGCGAGAGTCACAACCGCTCGTGGAACTGCGGCGTCGAAGGCCCCACCGACGATCCGGCCGTTCTGGCACTACGGGCTCGGCAGATGCGCAACATCATGGCCACCCTGGTGCTGTCCCAAGGCACGCCGATGATCGCGCACGGTGATGAAATGGGCCGCACGCAGCACGGCAACAACAACGCCTACTGTCAGGACTCCGAACTGGCCTGGATGGATTGGTCGCTGACCGAGAAGAATGCCGACCTGCTGGCCTTCACCCGCCGCGTGACGCAGCTTCGCAAGGACCACCCGGTGTTTCGTCGCCGCCGGTTCTTCGAGGGCCGTCCGGTGCGCCACGGCGACGAGATCGGTGACATCGCCTGGTTCACCCCCGCCGGTCAGGCGATGAGCCAAGACGATTGGGACAACGGCTTCGACAAATGCATCATGGTCTTCCTCAACGGTGAGGCGATCCGCGAGCCGGACGCCCGTGGCGAGCGGGTGGTCGATGACTCGTTCCTGCTGTGCTTCAATGCGCACGACGCTGCGGTCGAATTCGCCGTTCCCGGCGCTGATTACGCCCAAGAGTGGACCGTCGAGCTGGACACTGCGGACTCGCCGGAGCCGGAGTTTCCGGCCGATCGAGCGGTGCAGGCCGGGAACGAGATACCCGTTGCGGGGCGTTCGCTGCTGGTCATGCGGAAAGTGCGCTGAGGCGATGGCGCGTCCGGTGCTGTCCACCTACCGCTTGCAGCTGCATGGCGGTGAAAGCGGTTTCGCGTTCACCTTCGCCGACGCCGAGCAGCTACTGGACTATTTCGACGAACTCGGTGTCTCGCACCTGTATCTCTCACCGATCATGACCCCGGTCAGCGGATCGGCGCACGGTTACGACGTCGTGGATCCGACCACGGTGTCTGCTGAATTGGGCGGGCCGCAGGGTCTGGCCCGGCTGTCAGCGGCAGCGCAGGCCCGCGGCATGGGTCTGATCGTCGACATCGTGCCCAATCACGTCGGCGTGGCAAAACCGGAGCAGAACCCGTGGTGGTGGGACGTGCTGAGGCAGGGGAGATCCTCGCCGTATGCGGCGTTCTTCGACATCGACTGGGAGCTCGGTGACGGCCGAATCATCCTGCCGGTACTGGGGTCCGACGCCGACGTCGCCGACCTGGCCGTCGACGGCGAGGTGCTGCGATTGGGCGATCTGGTTTTTCCGATCGCCGGCGGAACCGGCGTCGGCAGCGGGGCGCAGGTCCACGACCGCCAGCACTATCGACTGGTCGGGTGGCGTACCGGCACTTGTGGATACCGGCGCTTCTTTTCGATCACGTCGCTGGCGGGCCTGCGGCAAGAGGATCGGACAGTGTTCGATGCCTGGCACGCCGAGCTGTCTCGCTGGCTCGACACCGGGCTCGTCGACGGCGTGCGGGTCGATCACCCGGACGGGCTGTCGGATCCCGGTGGGTACCTGCAATGGCTGCGTGCGCTGGTGGGACCGGACGCCTGGATCGTGGTGGAAAAGATTCTTGCCGTGGACGAGTCGCTGGAACCGACCCTGCCGGTAGCGGGCTCCACCGGCTACGACGTGCTGCGGGAAATCGGCGGGCTGTTCATCGACCCCAACGGTGAGCCGGCCTTGACCGAGCTGTTCGAAACCGCCGGTGTCGATTACCGCGCGATGCCGACATTGGTGGTCGAACAGAAGGAGTTCGCGGCGTCGGCGACGTTGGGTAGCGAGCTGGCGCGGTTGCGCCGCTGTGTGGTGAGCACCACCGGCGTCGACCATCCGCTGCTGGCCGACGCCCTCGTGGCGCTGCTCGGTCAGGTCGGTGTTTATCGCAGCGACTACCCGGGCCTGGCGGCGAGACTGTCGGTGGCGCTGGCCGAAACTCAGTCGCAGCGACCGGAACTCGGTGAACCGCTTCAACTGGTCGCGGCCGCGATCGCCGGCGGCGGGGAATGCGCGGTCCGGTTGCAACAATTGTGCGGGGCGGTGACGGCCAAGGCGATCGAAGACTGCCTGTTCTACCGCGACGCGCGGTTGGTCTCGCTCAACGAAGTCGGCGGTGATCCGCAGTGTTTCGGGGTGGGGGCGGCCGAGTTTCATGATCGGGCCGCTACCCGGGCGCGGCGCTGGCCGCATACGATGACCACCCTGTCCACCCACGACACCAAACGCGGCGAGGACGTGCGGGCCCGCATCGGGGTGCTGTCGCAGGTGCCGTCGCTGTGGGCCGAATTCGTCGCCCGTTGGGAGGCCGTTGTCCCATCGCCGGATCTGGCGACCGGGCTCTTTCTGTGGCAGAACGTTTTCGGGGTATGGCCGGTCGACGGCCAGGTGAGCACCGCACTGCGCGAGCGACTGCACGCCTACGCCGAAAAGGCCGTTCGCGAGGCGGCCCGGCTCACCTCATGGCACGACCCCGACACCGAGTTCGAGGCGGCGGTGCACCGCTGGCTCGATGACGTACTCGATGGGCCCATCGCGCAGCAGCTGACCGAACTCGTCGCCGAACTTGCTCCGCACATCGACAGCGACATCCTGGGCCAGAAGCTGTTGGCGTTGACCGTTCCCGGCGTTCCGGATGTGTATCAGGGCACCGAACTCTACGACGACAGCCTGGTCGACCCGGACAACCGGCGGGAAGTTGACTACGCCGCGCGCCGCGAGGCGCTCAAGGCGTTGCACCACCCGAAAATGCGGGTGGTCGCCGCGGCGCTGCGAATGCGGCGAGCGCGTCCCGACACCTTCCTGCACGGCGGCTATCACCCCGTGCTGGCGTCGGGCCCGGCCGCCGAACACGTCGTTGCGTTTCGCCGGGGCGCGGACGTGGTGGTGGCGGTAAGCCGTTGGACGGTGCGCCTGCCCGAGGAGCGATGGCGCGACACCGACATTGCGCTGCCACCCGGCACGTGGGCCGACGCCCTCTCCGGCTCCCGGCACCGCGGGCCGGCCCCGGCCGGCGAAGTGTTCTCCGAGCTCCCGGTCGCGCTGTTGGAGCGGGTCGATGACTGATTTCGCGGTCTGGGCGCCCAACCCCGCCGTCGTCGGCCTCGATATCGACGGGGTCACCTACCCGATGACCAAAGCAGACGGCGGCTGGTGGCAGACGAGTGTGGAGGCGCCGCCTGATGCCCGCTACGGGTATCTGATCGACGACGACCCGCAGGTGCTGCCGGATCCGCGGTCTGCGCGCCAACCCGACGGCGTGCACGCCCGCTCGGCGTTGTGGGATGCGGCCGGCCTGACCTGGACCGACGACGACTGGGCCGGGCGAAAGGTCGAAGGTGCGGTGATCTACGAGTTGCACATCGGCACCTTCACTGCGGCCGGCACCTTCGACTCCGCCATCGAGAAGCTGGATCATTTGGTCGATCTCGGCGTCGACTTCGTCGAACTGATGCCGGTCAACGCCTTCTCCGGAACACACGGCTGGGGATACGACGGTGTGCTGTGGTACGCGGTGCATGAGCCCTACGGCGGCCCGGATGGCTTGGCGCGCTTGGTCGATGCCTGCCACGGCCGCGGCCTGGGCGTGCTGATCGACGCCGTTTTCAACCACTTCGGCCCGTCCGGCAATTACCTGCCCCGCTTCGGGCCGTACCTGTCGGAGGCACGCAACCCGTGGGGCGACGCCATCAACATCGACGGCGCCGACTCCGACGAAGTACGCCGCTACATCATCGACTGCGCGCTGCGTTGGATGCGGGTCTTCCACGTCGACGGGCTACGACTGGATGCCGTGCACGCGCTGGTGGACACCACCGCGATCCATATCCTCGAAGAGCTGGCCGCTGAAACCGACGCGCTGGCGGCCCAATTGGGCCGTCCGCTGGCGCTGATCGCCGAAAGCGACCGCAACGATCCCCGGACCATCTCCCGTCGCGAAGACGGCGGCTACGGGATCACCGCGCAATGGGACGACGATATCCACCACGCCATCCATACCGCCGTCTCCGGGGAGCGCCAAGGCTACTACGCCGACTTCGGCAGCCTCGCCACGCTGGCAACCACGTTGCGGCACGGGTTTTTCCATGCGGGCACCTATTCGTCGTTTCGCCGCCGGCGGCATGGTCGGCCGCTGCCGGACTCGCAGATTCCGGCGACCCGGCTGCTGGCCTACACCTGCACCCATGATCAGATCGGCAACCGGGCCCTGGGCGACCGGCCGTCGCAGAACTTGTCCGCCGGACAGCTCGCGGTCAAAGCCGCACTCGCACTCCTTTCCCCGTACACCGCAATGCTTTTCATGGGCGAAGAATGGGGCGCCCTGACCCCGTTCCAGTTTTTCACCTCGCATGAGGACCCGCAGGTGGCGCAAGCCACCGCCGAAGGCCGCAAAGCCGAGTTCGCCGAGCACGGCTGGGACGCCGAGGAGATCCCGGACCCGCAGGACCCCGAAACCTTCCAGCGCTCCAAGCTGGACTGGGACGAGGTCGACGGGCAAGGCCATGCGCACCTGCTCGACTTCTACAAAGCACTGATCAGGCTGCGCGGGCATGCCGAGCTGGCCGATCCCTGCCTGAGCCACCTCGAGGTCGACTATGACGAGGATCAGCATTGGATCGCCATGCGCCGCGGGCGAATCACGGTCGTCGGCAACCTGAACGAGGATGCGGTAGTCGTGCCGGTGCGCGGAGAGCTGCTACTGGCCTGGGGAGTACCGACATTCGAGAACGACACCACCCGGCTGCCGGGACACTCGGTCGCGGTGCTGCAGACGGCGTGACTGCCCGTCCAGCCTCAGGTGCTGCGGTGCCGCAGATGGGCTCCGGTGCGGTGGATCGGAACCTTCTCGCCCGGGTGGATGTGCTTCTTGAACGGCATCACTTCGTAGCTGGTGGCGGCCGAGGTCTTCGCCTGCTTCGCCACGCCCACGATGCGGCCTTCGAGGTCGCTTGCCGACCGGTAGTTGAAGTAGACGGCGTCCCCTACTTTGAAGTCATCGCCGGCCGTCATCGCGCTCCTCCCGTCGTCGGTTTCTCGGCGAGCGTGCAACCAGCGCGGATTTTTCGCGAAAATCTCGCACTGCGTACACATTCGGCGGGTAGCCCCGGGCGAACCCGCGTAAACCCGGCTAAAACACCGTCTGGGCGCAGGTGGCCGGCGTGGTCAGGTTGACCCCGCTGTAGACCACCTGGATGTGGGTGCACACGATCACGTTGGCGTCGGTCTTGGGCCGGCCGGTGGAGTACTCCAGGACGTCGATGCTGCCGTTGGTCTGGTATTTCTCCGGCGGGCCTTCGCCGTAGTACATCGATTGGATCACCGCACCGGTGCCGTCCTTGAACACCTTGGTTCCCGGCCCGCCGCGGTCCTTGAACCAGCCCTCACCGCCGTCGGTGTGCACGTCGAGGTATGCCGTGCGCTTCGAGGAGCGGATCTCGGTGCTCTGACGGGCCCACAGGTCGGGCGGGAAGCCGGCCAACCCCTCCGGGGTCTGCAGCCGCACCCCGACGGTGAAACGACACAGCGGCGGGGCGGCGCAGTCCACCCAACTGTGGGTCTGCAGCTGATCGAACTCGTTGACCGGCATCAGACTGGTCTTGGTGTCACTTGCCGCCGAGGAGATCGCGGGCGGGATCAGCGCGGCCAGCAGCGTCAACGCCGCCGGCATCATCAGCAACCGCTTCATGTCGCACCAACCTAGACCCGAGATCACTCGTCGTAGGTTACTTCCACCGAATCCGTCTCGGGATGGGCCTGGCAGGCCAGGATCAGCCCCTCGGCCAGGTCTTGGGGCTCGAGCACATCGTTGACCTCCATGCTGACCTTGCCGTTCTTCAAGACGCAGGCGCAGGCGCCGCAGTGCCCCTCCCGGCAGGAGAACGGGGCGTCGAGGCCCTTGTCGAGCAGCAGGTCCAGCAGCTTGACGTGGCGCGGCCAGGCCACCTCATGGGTCTCGCCGTCCAGCTCGACGGTGACGGTGGCCGGTGGGGCTTCCTCCGCGCCCTCCGGCGCATCGGCGATCGTGACCGCGGCGAACGGGTCGCTGTCCAGCGACTTGAACACCTCGAGATGAACCTGCCCGGCGGGGACTTTCAACGCCTCCAGGGCGTCCCGCGACGCCTGCATGAACGGGCCCGGGCCGCAGATGAAGGCCTGGCGGTCGGTGTAGGGGGCGGCCAGCTGGGTCAGTGCGGCGGGACTGGGCAAGCCCTGCAGCGACTCCAACCAGTGCACGACGGTCAGCCGATCGGGGTACTTGACGGCCAACTCGCGCAGCACGGCGCCGAAGATCACCGACCGTTCATCGCGGTTGGCGTAGATCAGCGTCACCTTGCCGCTGCCCTGCGACAGCGCTGATTTGCAGATCGCCATCATCGGGGTGATGCCGCTGCCGGCGGCCAGCAGCAGGAAGTCGGTGTCCAGCGACTTGGGCACGAAGGTGCCCGACGGCGCCAGCACGTGCACCCGCATCCCGGGCTTCGCGTGGTCGCACAGCCAGTTCGACGCGTAGCCGTCCGCGGTCCGTTTGACGGTCACGGTCAGCGAGTCGTCGGTGAACGGGGAACTGCACAACGAGTAGCACCGGGCCACCGAGCCGGTGCGCTCGCTGGGGATCCGCAGCGTCAGGAACTGCCCCGGCGAGTACTTCAGCCGCGTCGCGGGGATCTCCGGATCGTCGGGCCCATCGGGCACCCCGAACACCAGCGAACACGCGTCGTCGGTTTCGGCGACGACTTGCATGATCTGCAATTCCAGGACGTGACTACCCAGTGGTTCGTCCGGAATGGTCTCCGCCACAGCCCGCCCTTCATCTTCGGTCATAACTAGAACAGGTTACAGAAAACCGGTCCGGGATCGCTACCAGCCGCAGGAACACCCCGCTCGACACAAATCGGAACGTGTTCTAATCTCAGTCTAGGCTGGTTGAAAAAACGGGCCGCTAACCTGCTCACTCCTGGGAGGCAATCTAGTGACGTCCATTCAACAGCGTGACGCGCAGTCGGTGCTCACCGCCATCGACGACCTGCTTCCGCAGTTGCGCGAACGCGCCCAGGAAACCGAGGACCTGCGCAAGATTCCCGACGCCAACATCAAGGCGCTCGAGGAGATCGGCTTCTTCACGCTGTTGCAGCCCGAGCAGTGGGGCGGCCTGCAGTGCGACCCCGCGGTGTTCTACGAGGCGGTCCGCCGCATCGCCAGCGCGTGTGGCTCCACCGGCTGGGTGGCCTCCATCATCGGCGTGCACAACTGGCACCTGGCGCTGTTCGACCAGCAGGCCCAGGAAGAGGTGTGGGGCGAGGACCCCCATGTGCGGGTGTCGTCCTCGTATGCCCCGATGGGCGCCGGTGTGGTGACCGAGAACGCCGACGGCTACATCGTCAACGGGTCCTGGAACTGGTCGTCGGGTTGTGACCACGCCACCTGGGCGTTTTTGGGCGGCCCGGTCATCAAGGACGGCAAGCCGGTGGACTTCGGCAGCTTCTTGATCCCGCGCAGCGAGTACACCATCGACGACGTCTGGCATGTGGTCGGCTTGCGCGGCACCGGCAGCAACACCGTCGTGGTCAAGGACGTCTTCGTGCCGCGGCACCGTTTCCTGTCCTACAAGGCGATGAACGACCAGACCGCCGGCGGCTACGCCACCAACACCGCGCCGGTCTACAAGATGCCCTGGGGCACCATGCACCCGACCACGATCTCGGCCCCGATCATGGGCATGGCCTACGGCGCCTACGCCGCGCACGTCGAGCACCAGGGCAAGCGGGTCCGGGCGGCGTTCGCCGGGGAGAAGGCCAAGGACGACCCGTTCGCCAAGGTCCGGATCGCCGAGGCGGCCAGTGACATCGACGCCGGTTGGCGGCAGCTGATCGGCAACGTCGCCGACGAGTACGCCCTGCTGGCGGCCGGCCAGGAGGTGCCGTTCGACCTGCGGGCCCGGGCGCGGCGCGACCAGGTGCGCGCCACCGGTCGGGCGATCGCCTCCATCGACCGGCTGTTCGAGGCGGCCGGCGCGACTGCACTGTCCAACGACGCTCCGGTGCAGCGGTTCTGGCGCGACGCGCACGCCGGCCGGGTGCACGCCGCCAACGACCCGGAGCGGGCGTACATGATCTTCGGCAATCACGAGTTCGGGTTGCCGCCCGGCGACACAATGGTCTGATCTGGAGGGAGCACCGATGAGTATCCGTTCGCTGGGGTATCTGCGGATCCAGGCCACCGACATGGCGGCCTGGCGAGAGTTCGGCCTCAAGGTTCTCGGCATGGTCGAGGGTCAGGGCACCACCGAGGGTGCGCTGTACCTGCGGATGGACGACTTCCCCGCCCGGCTGGTGGTCGTGCCCGGCGACACCGACCGGCTGCTGTCGTCCGGCTGGGAGTGCGCCAACGCCGCGGGGCTGGCCGAGGTCCGGCAGCGCCTGGAGGCCGAGGGCACGCCCTACAAGGAGGGCACCGCAGCCGAACTGGCCGAGCGCAGCGTCGTCGAGATGATCACCTTCGACGACCCCTCCGGCAACACGCTGGAGGCCTTCCATGGTGTGGCCCTGCAGCACCGTCGGGTGGTCAGCCCCTACGGGCACCGGTTCGTCACCGAGGAGCAGGGCCTGGGCCATGTGGTGCTGTCGACCAAGGACGACGCCGAGGCGCTGCACTTCTACCGCGACGTGCTGGGCTTCCGGCTGCGCGACTCGATGCGGCTGCCCCCGCAGATGGTGGGCCGCCCGGCCGACGGCGACCCGGCGTGGCTGCGGTTCTTCGGCTGCAACCCGCGCCACCACAGCCTGGCGTTCCTGCCGATGCCCACCCCGACCGGCATCGTGCACCTGATGGTCGAGGTGGGGGAGGCCGACGACGTCGGGCTCTGCCTGGACCGGGCCTACCGCCGCAAGGTGCCGATGGCCGCCACCCTGGGCCGGCACGTCAACGACAAGATGTTGTCGTTCTACATGAAGTCGCCCAGCGGTTTTCAGATCGAATTCGGTTGCGAAGGGCTGGAAGTCGACGACGAGGACTGGGTGGCCCGGGAGAGCACCGCGGTCAGCCTGTGGGGGCATGACTTCACGGTGGGCATCGAGAAATAGTGGGCTCCGAACCGACCGACGAACTTCCGATCGACCCGCGCGCGTTCCGCAACGTCCTCGGTCAGTTCTGTACGGGGATCACGATCATCACCACCGTCCACGACGGTGCGCCGATCGGGTTCGCCTGCCAGTCGTTCGCCGCGTTGTCGCTGGACCCGCCGCTGGTGCTGTTCTGCCCGACCAAGATGTCGCGGTCCTGGCAGGCCATCGAGGCCAGCGGAACGTTCTGCGTCAACATCCTGGCCGAGGAACAGAAGGACGTCTGCGCCCGATTCGGCTCCCGTGAACCGGACAAGTTCGCCGGGGTCGACTGGAAACCCTCCCCGCTGGGCTCGCCGATCCTGGCCCGGTCGCTGGCCCACATCGACTGCACGGTCGCCTCGGTGCACGACGGCGGCGATCACTTCGTGGTTTTCGGTGCGGTGCAATCGCTTTCCGATGTCCCCGAGGTGAAGCCCCGGCCGCTGCTGTTCTACCGCGGCGACTACACCGGTATCGAGCCGGAGAAGACCACGCCGGCGCAGTGGCGTGATGACCTGGAGGCGTTTTTGACCGCCACCACCGACGACACCTGGCTGTAGGTTCTTTCTTTCCCGCGAGCAGTCGCGAAAGCCCCCAAATCGACCTGATTTTGGGGGCTTTCGCGACTCCTCGCCGGTCTTAATGCCAGCGTTGCTGATGTTCGGCGTGGGTGCGCAGGTACGCACCCGGGCCGTAGAACTCGTCGTAGAAGTCGGTGTCGAGGTGCTGGGCCTGCAGGTACATCAACACGTGCACGGTCGGTACGGTGCCGGGCAGCTTGCCGAAGGTGTCGTAGATGTAGGACGCCTGCAGGGTGACCAGTTCGGCGATACCGTCCGGGGGCAGCGCCGAGCTGCGCACCCGAGGCGTATCCGACCAGGGCCCCGGGGTGTCGGGGTGGGATGGCCCGCCGGGACCGAACTTTCGGGCCACCAGCTTGTCCACCCCCTCGGCGACCGACGCCACATGCGGCGGGCTGAGCGTCTCGAAATGGCCGGGCAGCCCGGTGACGTTGGGGAACGGCCAGCGCGGATCGTCGTCGGCGACGAAGCCGAACGCGCGCAGCACCGATACCCGGTCCAGCCCGTCGAAGATCCAGCCGCCCAAGCCCATCGCCTGCAACCCCAGCGCCCCATTGTGGGCGGCGATGGACAGCTCGGCGCTGGCCTCGGTCAGACTGTACTGCTCCACGAACGACAGCGGGATCGGGTCATCCGCGTGCGCCAAATGCGAAAAGGCTTGCAGGCCAGGGATATCACGGCCGTTGATGTCGTCGGTGATGCGGTAGCCGTTGGCCGCGAAGAACCACAGGTTCTCCAGCAGATGCTCGGCCAGATCGGCCACGGCGAACGCCAGCAGGCTGCCTGGATGGTTGCCGATCCAGGTGTTGTGGCCCTCCATGTAGGGCTCCTCGCGAGGAAGCTCCAAGCGAGAATCCGACAGCCGCACACAGGAATCCGCGGTGTGGCTGATCCAATCCTCGATGGTGTCGAGCTGCCGCGGTTGCTGGTCGCGGGTAGGTAGCAGATAGCAACCGGTGTCGTCGGTGAAGAACAGCTGACTGGTGTGAAAGCCCGCCGCCGACGGCATTGCCCGGCCGGTGGCGCTGCCGGGATAATTGGGCAGCGCCGGGGCGTATCCGGGATGGTGCGCGATGCCGTCGTGCCAGCCGGTGACCCCGGCCATCAGCGACAGCAGCAGCGCCCGTTCCACCTCCGAGAGCGGCTGCACCGGCCGCCGGCTGGTGTAGGCCAGCGCGCCGGCCGGAATGGCGCCGCCGACCGGGAACCGCCGGGACCGGCGTCCGGTGATCGCGGCGAACAGGCCGAAGCCGGCGGCTTGGGCCAGCGCGGCCCGTTCGTGGTCGCTGATCGCCAGGCCCATGGCGGATCTACTTGCTGACGGTCTCCAGCAGCATGGCCAACTGGGTCGGGGAGACCGCGATGCCGCACTGGTTCTTCAGGTCGGTCAGCGGTGCGGCGATGCCCTGCAGGGTCGACAGCTGGTCGAGGTGGCCGATGAAGTAGCCCTGCACCGAGGACTTGGCCTGGTCCGCGGGCATGGTGGCCGCGGCGGTCAGCACGTCGTTGGCCTCCGGGTGGTCGTTGAGGAAGCCACCGGCCTGGCTCAGCACGCCGCTGGCGGTGGTGCTCAAGCCGGCAGCGGTGCAAGGCGCCGGCGCGGCGTCGGCCGGCGCGGTGGTTCCGGTCGTGGAGGCGGCCACCGCGCCGAGGATGCCGACGGCTGCCGCGCCGATCGCCAGGCGAGAAGTCGTGGTTGTGCGCATTGCTGTGGTCCCTTCGGTCGGTCGAGCTTGTGAGTAAACCTACCGGAGTGCCAGCCACCCGCCGATTCGATGCAACGCTTCGGAGATATCGGCGGTCGGGCCGGCGAACGACAACCGGACGAACGTGTTGCCGCGCTCGGTGTCGAAGTCGACCCCCGGCGCCAGCGCGACACCGGTGTCGGCGAGCAATCGTGCGCAGAACGCCAGCGAGTCGTCGGTGTACTGACCGACATCGGCGTAGACGTAGAACGCCCCGTCGGTCGGCGCCAGCTTCTCGATGCCCAGGCCTCGCAGCCCGCCCAACAGCAGCTCCCGGTTGGCGGCGTAGTGGCGCAGGTGGCCGTCGGATTCGGCGATCGCCGCAGGCGTGAAGGCGGCGACCGCCGCGTACTGGGCCAGCACCGGCGGGCAGATGGTGAAGTTGCCGGTCAGCCGGTCCACCGCGCGCCGCAGCGCCGGCGGCACCAGCAGCCAGCCCAGCCGCCAGCCGGTCATCGCGAAGTACTTGGAGAAGCTGTTGGCTACCACCGCGTTGCGGGAGGTCTGCCAGGCGCAGCTGGTCTGCGGGGCGCCGTCATAGACCAGGCCGTGGTAGACCTCGTCGCTGATCAGCCGCACACCGGCGTCGTCGCACCAGCGGGCGATCGCGGCCAGCTCTTGCGGCTCCAGGACGGTCCCGGTTGGGTTGGCCGGGCTGGCTACGATCACCCCGGCCAGCGGCCCGGGGATCTCGGCCAGCGCTGCCGCGGTGGGCTGGAAGCGGGTCTCCGGTCCGCACGGGATCTCGACCACCTCGCAGCCCAGCGCGGTCAGAATGTTGCGGTAACACGGGTAGCCGGGGCTGGCGATCGCCACCCGGTCCCCGACGTCGAAGCAGGCCAGAAACGCCAGCAGGAAGCCGCCCGACGAGCCGGTGGTCACCACCACGTCGTCGGGGTCGACGGTCAAGCCGTAGCGATCCTGATACGAGCCGGCGATGGCCGAGCGCAGCTCCGGGATGCCCAGCGCGACGGTGTAGCCGAGCTGGTTGGCCTGCAGAGCCTCGGCGGCAGCAGCGCGCACCGGTGCCGGCGCCCCGACGCTGGGCTGCCCGGCGGACAGGTTCACCAGGTCGCCGTGGCTGCGCTGGCGCTGCGCGGCGGCCAGCCACACATCCATCACGTGGAACGGGGGGATGCCGGCGCGCAGCGCGACACGATCGGTCATGGGCTTTCCTCCGTCATGGCGCGGTGCAAAAAGCGGGTGGAGTCGGGCATCGAGGCGATCACGGTGCCGGAATGGTCCTGATCGGGGTACAGGTGCAACTCCACGTCCTGATGATGGTCGAGCAGTTGCTGGTAGAGGGTCTGGGTGGACAGCGGCGGCACGTCGGTGTCCAGCATGCCCTGGCCCAAGAAGATCGGCCGGTCGTAGCCGTCGACCGGAGTGCCCATGAACGCCTCCAGGGCGCTGGCGATGCCCGGCAGGGTGTCGATCGGGGCACTGAACAAGTCGTTGACGGTTGTACCGGCTGCCTGCTGATCCAGTGCGGGTTTACACAGGTCCTGCGCCATGTCGGCCAGCTCCCGTCCCCGCGGGGTCAGCACCTGATCGATTCCCAGGTCGGGGCGGGCCTCCCGCAGGGCGGCCAGAATGTAGGAGGCGTAGCTGATGGCCGACGGCGGCGTCGGACGGGGCGGCAGATCGGGACCGGCCGCAAGGACCACCCGTTCGATGTTGGCCGGGGTGCCGGTGGCCACCACGCCGCGATAGTCGAGCCCACTATCGCCGGTCAATCGATCGGCCCACCAGGCGCTGTTCACCGCCGCGCCGCCACCCTGGGACTGACCCACGATCGCCCATTTCGGGGACAGCGGCAGGTCCATCTGGTGCACGGCCTGCACCGAGTCGACCACCGAATGCGCCTCGGCGACGCTGTTGAGGTAGATCATCAGCCCGGGGGTGCCCAAGCCCGCGTAGTCGGTGCCGACGACCAGGTAGCCCTGGTCGAGCCAGTGCGACAGGTACTGGTCGTCGCGGGGGCTGCGCGGCAGCGCCGACGGGGTGCAGTCGTCCCCGAGACCGACGGTGCCGTGCGCCCAGGCGATCACCGGCCAGCCTCCGGCCGGTGCCGCGCCGCGCGGCACGAACACCGCCGCGGTGCTCACCGCCGGCCGATCGTGCTGATCGACGGTGGCATACAGGATGCGAAATGCGTTGGCGGCGCCGGTCACCGACAGTGCTGGATCAAGCGGTACCGAGGTGATCAAGCCCCCTGCGGCGGGGATGCTGCCGGCATAGGCGCGCGCGTCCAGTCCCGACCACTGGGGCACCGGTTCCGCGACGGCCGGTGCGGCCAGCATCACGGTGGCCAGACCTACCGACAGCGCGGCGCCGGCCAGCCGCCGAGCGTGGCGAACCGACCTCACGTGTCCATGCCGAGAAAGGAGAACGGTTCGGCGACAACGAAGTCCGCTGAGGTCTCACCGGCGAAGACGTTGCTGTCATCGGAGCCGAGGTCGAGCTTGCGCACCGCGGCCCCCTGCGCGAAGTCGAGCTTCTTCAGGTCCACCCAGAACACGTTGGGCGTCAGGGCGGATTCGAAGCAGTACAGCCTGCGGGTGTGGTGGGCGACGGTGCGCCAGCGGGTCGAGGAGATATTGGGCTCGTCGGGAGTGGAGATGCCGAACGGCACCGACACGTTGCGCACCACACTGAGCACCGACGCGAGCGCGATCTTCGGATCCTCGGACTTGGGTATCGCGTTGACGTAGAACGAGGCCCGCGCGAACCGGTCGGCTGCCCGGTTGGTCCCGGGCAGCATGACGGTGCCGCCGAGCTGCTCCCAGTAGGCGTTGACCGCGAGCTGCTGGTCGAAGGTCGGCGAATTCGTCATCACCTGATAGTCGCGGCTGTGGTGGATGACCTGTTTGCCGCCAACGTATTCCACGATCGCACTGTCGCCGTCGGCGTCCGACATCGACAGGTGCAGGGTCGCCAGGCGGTCCTCACCGGGGACGCCGTCGGTGACCACGACGAAGGGTTCGGTGCTCAAGGCGGCGACGGCCTCGGCCACGGTGGCGAAGTTGTCCAGGACATACTGTGCCCAGGCTGCGATCGACAGCGCGGGCCGGGAATCGTCGTAGCGGGGGTACTCCGATTCGGCCAGCCACAGTAGGTTGGCCGACAGGCCGGCTTCGTTCAGGCCGTCGGTGGTGCAGATGTCGTAGCCGGTGGCGACCACGCTGCCGTACTTCGCCGTCCATTCAATGGAGTTCGGCCCGGCCTGCCCGGTCCGCTGCATTCCGCGCGGTAGCGCCCAGAGATTGGTCGCCAGATCCAGCTTCCAGTCCATCGAGCGTCCGGTGATGATGTTGCCGTTGGGGCCCAGGTAAACCAATCGGGTACACACGTGTCCACCGTACGGGAGTTCTAGAACACCTCGGCTTCTAACCGGCGCAGGTGCTCGGCGGGCCGACCGAGCAGCTGCGAACTACCGTGCGCACGTTTGAAATACAGCTGGATATCGCTTTCCCAGGTGATCGCGATGCCGCCGTGCAGCTGCACCGCCTCGCCGGCTACCTTGGAGAACGCCTCGCTGGCAACGACTCTGGCCAGTGCTGCCGAGGACGGCGACGGTGCGGTCTCGGCTTCTTGGATGGCGTCCTCGACGACGGCGCGAGCAGCAGAGACCGCCACATACAGGTCGGCCATCCGGTGCTTGAGCGCCTGGAAGCTGCCGATCGGCCGGCCGAACTGCACGCGGTCCTTGGTGTATTGCACGGTCAACTCCAGACACCGGCTGGCCGCGCCGACCTGCTCGGCGGCCAGCAGGATCGCGGCGTAGTCGGCGATGCCGGGGTCGGTTCCGATCTGCTGAGTCTGCTCGGCGGTGATCCGGCCCAGTCGGCGGGTGGGGTCCATGGTGGCTGCCGGCTCGGTGCTGAAGTTGGTCCAGCGGGTGAGCCGGCTGCCGTCGGTGCCGACGACGATATCGGCGACATCACCGTTGACGGTGTATGCGTCATCGAAGACGACCGCGCCGATGGCCTCACCGGCCGCCAGCTGCTCCAGCGTGTCGCCGTCGGGTTCCGGCGCGGCCAGCAGCGCCAGCTCGGCCAGGACGGTACCCAGCAGCGGCGTGGGTACCAGCGCCTTACCGAGCTCCTCGAGAACGACTGCGGCATCACCCAACTGGCCGCCGGCCCCACCGAGCTCTTCGGGCACCACCAAGGCGGCGGCACCGACCTGCTCGCACAGCAGCTGCCACAGCGTCGCGTCGTAGCCGCGTTCGGACTCCATCGCCGTCCGGACCGCTTCGGGTCCGGCATGCTTGTCGACCAGCGCGGCGACGGTCTGGCGCAGCAGGTCGCGTTCTTCGTTGTGGGCCACTTAGATCGCCTCCAACACTCGCCGCCGATGGGCGGTCGCATCACCCCAGGCCGGGCGCAGGGCCTGCACCCGCAGCAGCCACAGCGACAGGTCGCATTCACTGGTGAAGCCGATCGCGCCGTGGGTCTGCAATGCGGAATGGGCGGCGAGCAATGCCGCATCACTGGCGGCTACCTTGGCGGCGCTCACGTCTCGGGCGGTGTCAGCCGAGTCGTCAGCCAGCGAGAGCGCGGCCCCGTACACCAGCGGGCGGGCCAGCTCGATCGCGATGTGCACGTCGGCCAGCTTGTGCTTGATCGCCTGGTAGCCGCCGATCACCCGGCCGAACTGGGTGCGCTGCTTGGCGTAGTCGACGGCCGTATTGAGCATGGCCTGCCCGGCGCCGATCAGCTGTGCCGCGGTGGCCAGCGCCCCGACCTCGTAGGCGCGGGCGGTGTCGGCGTCCCAGGATTCGCCGGTCGCGGTGACGTCGAAGACGCCGCGGCTCGGGTCCACCGAGGCGTGTCGGGTACCGGCCTGGGCCTGGTTGACCTTGCCGGCCTCGGCCAGCAGAACGAGGTCGGCGGTCTCGGCGTCCACGGCCCGCGGGGTGTGCGGGGGCAGCGCCACGGTGGTGATCAGCTCACCGGCGGCCAATGCCGCTAGCCGCTCGGCCTGACCGGCCAGCAGCACCGGCGCCACCGCAATCGATTCCACCACCGGCCCCGGCACACACCAGCGGCCCAGCGCCTCCATGGCCAGAACCAGATCCACCGGGTGGGCGCCGATGCCGTCGTACTCCTCCGGCACCGCCAAGGCGGTGACGCCGAGTTCGGACAGCTGGTTCCATACCCGCTTGCCGGCCGCCGTGTCACCGGTCGACCAGGCGCGCACCGCGCCGGGGACATCGGCGGCACCGAGGGCGGCGTCGATGCTGGCCGCGAAGTCGCGCTGTTCTTGGTCTAGATCGAATTTCACTTCTTCTCCCGGGGCAGGCCCAGCAGCCGCTCGGCGATGATATTGCGCTGAATCTCGTTGGTGCCGGCGTAGATCGGCCCGCCGAGTGCGAACAGGTAGCCGTGGGTCCAGGCGTCGGCCAGCTCGCCGTCGGCGCCGCGGATATCCAAGCCGGTCTGGTGCAGCGCGACGTCCAGGTCCGACCAGAACACCTTGGTCACCGACGACTCCGCGCCCAGCTCACCGCCGGCGGCCAGCCGGGTCACGGTGCCGAACGTCTGCAATCGGTAGGCCTGCGCCTTGATCCAGGCGTCGGCCACCCGGTCGGTGAACACCGGGTCGCTGCCGTGCTCGCGCCAGAGCCCGGCCAGTTTCTCGGCACCCACCAAAAAGCGGGCCGGGCTGCGCAGGCTCATCCCGCGCTCGTTGCTCGAGGTACTCATCGCGGCGCGCCAGCCCTCGTTCGGCTCGCCGATCACGTCGTTGTCAGGCACGAACACGTCGTCGAGGAAGATCTCGCCGAAACCGGTCTCCCCGCCGAGCTGCTCGATGGCCCGCACGGTGATCCCGTCGGCTTTGAGGTCGAACATGAAGTAGGTCAGCCCGTGATGGCGCTGCGCTTCCGGGTCGGAGCGGAACAGCCCGAAGCCGCGCTCACCGAACGGGGCGCGCGAACTCCAGATCTTCTGCCCGTTGAGCTTCCAGCCGCCCTCGACCTTGGTGGCCGTCGAGCGCAGCGACGCCAGGTCGCTGCCGGACTCCGGCTCCGACCAGGCCTGCGCCCAGATCTCTTCGCCCGACGCCATTTTCGGCAGAATCCGGTCCAGTTGCTCTTGCGTGCCGTGCGCGAACAGCGTCGGCGCCAGCATCGAGGTGCCGTTGGCGCTGGCCCGGCCGGGCGCGCCGGCGCGGAAGTACTCCTCCTCGTACACCACCCACTGCAGCAGGCTGGCGTCGCGCCCGCCGTACTTCTTCGGCCAGGCGATCACCGACAGGCCGGCGTCGTAAAGCACCTTGTCCCACCGACGGTGCTGCTCGAAGCCCTCGGCGGTGTCGTAGGACTCAGTCGGGAACTTGTCGGAGTTCGCCGCCAGGAAGTCGCGGACCTCCAAGCGGAACTCTTCGACCTCGGCATCCAGGTTCAGGTCCATTCAGGCCCACTCTCTCAACTCATGCTTGACCACCTTGCCGCCGGGATTACGCGGCAGGGAGTCGGCGAAGGTCACCGATCGCGGCGCTTTGAAATTCGCCAGATGTTCACGGGCGTAGCCGATTACGGTCTGCTCGTCCAACTCCGCCCCGGGCCGGCGCACGATGAACGCCCGGCCCACTTCGCCGAGACGCTCGTCGGGCACCCCGATCACCGCCACGTCGGCAACCCCGTCGAGCCGAGCCAGCGCCTGCTCGATCTCGGCCGGGTAGACGTTGAAGCCGCCGGAGATGTACATGTCCTTGAGCCGGTCGGTGATACGCAGGTTCCCGGCCTCGTCGAGGGTGCCGACGTCGCCGGTGTGCAGCCAGCCGTCGCCGTCGATGGCCGCGGCGGTGGCGTCGGCGTCGTCGAGGTAGCCGAGCATGATGTTGGCGCTGCGCAGCAGCACCTCCCCGGACTCGCCGATGCGCAGCTCGAAGTCGGCGATCGGGCGCCCGCAGGTGGTAGCCACGGTGACGGCGTCGTCGTCGGCGCGGCACATGGTGGCGAACCCGCCGGACTCGGTCAGCCCGTAGGCGGTGAGCACGATGTCGATGTCGAGCTCGGTCTGCATCCGCTCGATCAGCACCACCGGGACAGTGGCGGCCCCGGTGACCGCGAACCGCAGCGAACTCAGGTCATGGCGGTTGCGATCGGGGTGGTCCAGCAGGGTCTGGTAGATCGTCGGCGGCCCGGGCAGCACGGTGATCTGGTGCTCGGCGATGGCGCGCAGCGCACCGGCCGGGTCGAAGGTCAGCTGCGGGATCAGCGTGGCCCCGGTCTGCAGGCAGGCCAGGATCCCGGCCTTGTAGCCGAAGTTGTGGAAGAACGGATTGATGCACAGGTAGCGGTCCTGCGCGGTCATCTGCCCGCACGCCGCCCACGCCGCCGGACCGGCCAGCGACTGCCGATGCGCGCAGAGCACGCCTTTGCTGCGGCCGGTGGTGCCCGAGGTGAACAGGATGTCGGACAGGTCGTCGGGGCCGACAGCTGCCGCCCGCGCGTCGATCTCGCCGTCGGTTATCGAGGAACCGGCGGCGATGAACTCGTCCCAGGTCCCGTCTTGCGAGTCGATCGGTATCCGGACGACGTGCTCGAGCGCCGGCAACGCTGCACGGTCGAGTTCGGCGAGCCGGTCGGCCTTGAGGAAGCGGCCCATCCCGAGCAGGACCTTGGCTTCGCTGCGGGCCAGGATGTCGGTGGCCTCCGAGGCGGTGTAGCGGGTGTTCAGCGGCACCAGCACGCCACCGGCGTAGTGCGTACCCAGGCAGGCGATCACCCAGTGCCAGGTGTTGGGCGACCACAGCGCGACCCGGTCGCCGGGTGCCACGCCGTGCGCGATGAGCGCGGCGGCGGCGCGGCGCACCTGCTGGCGCAGTTCGGCGTAGGTGAACCGGGTGTCGTCGGCGATCAGTGCGTCATGGTCGGGGAGTGCACGGGCAATGTGGTCCAGGGCCGCAGGCGTCGTCTGCGGGTGGCTGGACATGGGACTCCCTGAAGTCGAAAGGCTCGTAGCCGAGCAAGTGCTTGGTAGGTTAGCCTACAGGGGTGCAAGCAGTCGAGGAGTTCCGGGCTGAGGTCCGCGCATGGCTGGACGACAACCTGGTCGGGGAGTTCGCCAAGCTCAAGGGCCTCGGCGGTCCCGGTCGCGAACACGAGGCGTTCGAAGAGCGGATGGCGTGGAATCGCCATCTCGCCGACGCCGGGCTGACCTGCCTGGGCTGGCCGGTGGAGCACGGCGGGCGCGGCCTGTCGGTGGCGCACCGGGTGGCCTTCTACGAGGAGTACGCGCGCGCCGACGCGCCCGACAAGGTCAACCATCTCGGCGAGGAGCTGCTCGGCCCGACGCTGATCGCGTTCGGCACGCCCGAACAGCAGCAGCGCTTTCTGCCGGGCATCCGCAACGTCACCGAGCTGTGGTGTCAGGGCTACTCGGAGCCCGGCGCCGGTTCCGACCTGGCCAATGTGGCCACCACCGCCGTCCTGGAGGACGGCAAGTGGAAGATCAACGGCCAGAAGGTGTGGACCTCGCTGGCGCACCTGTCGCAATGGTGCTTTGTGGTGGCCCGCACCGAAAAGGGCTCCAAACGGCACAACGGACTGTCGTATCTGCTGGTGCCACTGGACCAGCCCGGCGTCGAGATCCGCCCGATCGTGCAGCTGACCGGCACCTCGGAGTTCAACGAGGTGTTCTTCGACGACGCGGTCACCGACGCCGACCTGGTGGTCGGGGAGCCCGGTGACGGGTGGAAGGTGGCGATGGGCACGCTCACCTTCGAGCGCGGCGTGTCCACCCTGGGCCAGCAGATCCGTTATGCGCGTGAGCTTTCCGCGCTTGCCGAGCTCGCGCAGCGCAACGGCGCCGCCGAGGACCCGCTGATCCGTGAGCGGCTGACCCGGGCGTGGGTGGGCTTGCGGGCCATGCGGTCGTATGCGCTGGCCACCATGGATGTCGAGCAACCCGGCCAGGACAACGTTTCGAAGCTGTTGTGGGCCAACTGGCATCGTGACCTGGGCGAGCTCGCCATGGACGTGATCGGGCGCGACTCGATGGTGCTCGCCGACGGCGAGTTCGACGAGTGGCAGCGGCTCTACCTGTTCACCCGCTCGGACACCATCTACGGCGGGTCGAACGAGATTCAGCGCAACATCATCGCCGAGCGGGTTCTCGGCCTACCCCGGGAGGCAAAGGGATGAGCTCGGTTTCGGATCTGTCCAAGGCGCCGGAAGAGATCGCCGGACACGGCCTGCTGAAGGGTAAGACGGTGCTGGTGACCGCGGCCGCCGGCACCGGGATCGGCTCCACCACCGCCCGGCGTGCGCTGCTCGAAGGCGCCGACGTCATCGTCTCCGACTACCACGAGCGCCGGCTTTCCGGGACCCGCGACGAACTGGCCGGCCTCGGGCTGGGCCGGGTGGAGGCGGTGGTCTGCGATGTCACCTCCACCGCCGCGGTCGACGCGCTGTTCGAAGCCGCCGTGGCGAAGATGGGCCGGCTCGATGTGCTGGTCAACAACGCCGGGTTGGGCGGGCAGACCCCGGTGATCGACATGACCGACGACGAGTGGGACCGCGTCCTGAACGTGACGCTCAACTCGGTGATGCGGGCGACCCGGGCGGCGTTGCGCTACTTCCGCGACGTCGAGCACGGCGGGGTGATCGTCAACAACGCCAGTGTGTTGGGTTGGCGCGCACAGCATTCCCAGTCGCACTATGCCGCGGCCAAGGCCGGCGTGATGGCCCTGACCCGGTGCAGCGCGATCGAGGCCGTCGAGTACGGGGTGCGGATCAACGCCGTCTCACCGTCGATCGCCCGGCACAAGTTCCTGGAGAAGACCAGTTCGGCCGAGCTGCTGGACCGGCTTGCCGACGGCGAGGCGTTCGGCCGGGCCGCCGAGCCGTGGGAGATCGCCACCACCATCGCGTTCCTGGCCAGCGACTACTCCAGCTACCTGACCGGCGAAATCATCTCGGTTTCCAGCCAGCGCGCCTGATGCCATGACGCGCCGTGACGAACTTCTGAACCTGGCTGCGGCGATGATCGCCGAGCGTGGCCTGCGCGCCACCACCGTGCGCGACATCGCCGACGCCGCCGGGATCCTGTCCGGCAGTCTGTATCACCATTTCTCCTCCAAGGAGGAGATGGTCGACGAGGTGCTGCGCGACTTCCTCGATTGGCTGTTCGAGCGCTACCAGCAGATCATCGACACCGAGTCCGATCCGCTGGCGCGCCTCAAAGGGCTGTTCCTGGCGTCGTTCGATGCGATCGAGCACCGGCACGCCCAGGTCGTCATCTATCAGGACGAAGCCAAGCGACTGTCGGCGCAGGATCGCTTCGCCTACGTCGACGAACGCAACCGTCAGCAGCGCAAGATGTGGATCGACGTGCTGCAGCAGGGCGTCGAGGCGGGATGCTTCCGGCCCGACCTCGACGTCGACCTGGTCTACCGTTTTATCCGCGACACCACCTGGGTTTCGGTGCGCTGGTATCAACCGGGCGGACCGCTCACCGCCGAACAGGTCGGCAGACAATACCTCGCCATCGTGCTGGGTGGAATCAGTGAAGGAGTAAATCGAGATGGCTGAAATCTCACAGGCTTACGTCATCGACGCGGGCCGCACCGCGGTCGGCAAGCGCAACGGGTCGCTGGCCGGTGTGCACCCGGTCGACCTAGGCGCGCTGGCGTTCCGCGGACTCCTGGACCGGGTCGGCGTCGACCCCGCGGCCGTCGACGACGTGATCGTGGGTTGCGTCGATGCGATCGGGGGCCAGGCCGGCAACATCGGCCGGCTGGCGTGGCTGGCCGCCGGCTACCCCGAAGGGGTTCCCGGCGTCACCGTCGACCGGCAGTGCGGTTCCAGTCAGCAGGCGATCTCGTTCGGCGCGCAGGCCATCATGTCCCGGACGGCGGATCTGATCCTGGCCGGCGGCGTACAGAACATGAGCTGGGTGCCGATCTCGTCGGCGATGATCGTCGGTGAGCAGTTCGGCTTCACCTCGCCGACCAATGAGTCCAAGAAGTGGCTGGAACGCTATGGCGACCAGGAGATCTCCCAGTTCCGTGGCGCCGAGATGATCGCCGAGAAGTGGGACCTGTCCCGCGAGGAAATGGAACGCTTCGCGCTGCAGAGCCACGAACGGGCGTTCACCGCCATCCGCGAGGGCCGCTTTGACAAGGAGATCATTCCGGTGGGCGATTTCCGCGTCGACGAGGGACCCCGGGAATCCACCCTCGAGAAGATGGCCGGGTTGAAGCCGCTGGTCGAAGGCGGCCGGCTCACCGCCGCACTGGCCAGCCAGATCTCCGATGGGGCCAGCGCGGTGCTGCTGGCCTCAGAAAGCGCAGTGCAGGCGCACGGCTTGACCCCGCGTGCCCGCATCCACCACATCAGTGCCCGGGGCGACGACCCGGTGTTCATGTTGACCGGCCCGATCCCGGCCACCCGCTACGCGCTGGAGAAGACCGGGCTGAGCATCGACGACATCGATGTCGTCGAGATCAACGAGGCGTTCGCGCCGGTGGTGCAGGCCTGGATGAAGGAGTTCCCGATCGACCCGGCCAAGGTCAACCCCAACGGCGGGGCGATCGCGCTGGGGCATCCGCTGGGGGCTACCGGCGCCAAACTGTTCACCACCATGCTGCACGAACTCGAGCGCACCGGCGGCCGGTACGGATTGCAGACAATGTGTGAGGGCGGCGGCACGGCCAACGTGACTATCATTGAACGGTTAGGCAGCTAAACTACTTCGCCATGGGCGGAATAATGACGACTCCGGCCCCCCAGGGGCGCAGGATTCGCGGGCTGGACGCCGAACAGCGGCGTGCTCAGCGCCGTGATCAAATTTTGGCTGCGGCGTTTGACCTGTTTGCGCGGGACGGCTATGTCAACACCTCGATCGAGCAGATCTGCCAGACGGCCTATGTCGGTAACAAGGCGTTCTACGAACTGTTCGATAGCAAGGAAGACTGCTATCTGGCGCTGATGGGCGAGATGGGGGAACGCCTCGAGGGACAAGTCGAGGCGGAGCTGCGGCGAATCGGCCCCGACGAGGCGGAGGAGCTCACGGTGCGCCGGGTCGCCGCCGCGTTCGCGCATGCGCTGGTCGACGACCCGCGAGTGGCGGTAGTGACGTTCCGGGAATCCACCGGTATCTCGCCGCGGGTGGAAGCGCAGCGGCGGGCCCACCGCAAGTGGGCAGCCGGTTTCATCGAGGCGTTCTGGCGCAGCAAGGCGCGGCCGGGCGAGGACATCGATTACCGGGCGATGTCGGTTGCCACCGTCGGGGGGCTGTTCGAGACCGTGGCGGATTTTCTGTACGAAACCGATCCGCCGCGCTCGATCGACGATCTCACCCGCGACCTGACCTCATTCGTGCTCGCGGTCGGAAACGGCATCCACCGGCCGACCGCCTCCGGCTGAACCGGTTGGCTTAACCCACCAGCCCGGCGATGATGTCGTCGACCGTGCGGATGGCCAGTGCATCCAGTTCGCGGCGGCTGGCGCCGTGCAGCGGTCCGCGTAGGGCCAGCTCGGCGAATCCGTGTACCGCGGACCAGCAGGGCCACTCCGCGCCGGCGCGCCGGTTCGGTTGCAGCACACCGGCATCCGTCATCGCATCGAGGGCTTCCACCAGCGCGCGAAACGGCGGCGGGACCCACTCGTCGCCCAGGGCGGGTTCATGCGGCGGTCCCAGCTTCGCTGAGGCGCCGAAGAACGCGACGGCGAACCACCCGGGCTCGTCCAGGGCGAACTCGATGTAGCCCAGACCTACCGCGCGCAGCTGGTTGCGCGCGCGCGTCTGCGCCGAACCGCGCCGGTTCACCGGGTCGCGCATGCGTGCGGCCATCCGGTCCTGGATGGCTATCGCGACCGCGCTCAGTAGTGCCTCGCGGTCGGTGAAGTGACGGTAGGCGGCGTTGGGGGAGACCCCGGCGCGCCGGGTCGCTTCGCGAACGGTCAGCGCATCCGGTCCGCCGGTCCGGGTGAGCTGCAAGCCGGCCTCGATCAGCGCGGCGCGCAGATCGCCGTGGTGGTAACCGGTCTTTGCCTCAGCCACCTCTTGACAACCCCCTCGGGACTAAGTGTACGGTGTCAACATACCCAATGTAGACACCGTACACATCAGAGGGAGGCTTTCCGTGACGACGACTTTGGGGTTGCCGCCGGTCGTGGATCAGGCGACGTGGCAGCGTGAGGTGGACGCCCTTCGCGTGCGGGAGAAGGCGGCCACCCGCGAACTCGACGCGATCGCCGCGCAACGTCGCCGGCTGCCGATGGTCGCCATGGCCGACTACGTGCTCGAAGGCGAGAACGGGCCGGTGCGGCTGGTCGATGTGTTCGACGGCAAACAGCAGCTGATCGTCTACCACCACATGTGGTTTCCCGGCCAGGAGTGGCAGTGCCCGGGATGCACCGGGTTCACCTCGCAGTTCACCCGGCTGGAATTTTTGGCAGACTACGACGCGCGGTTCGTCATCGTCACCCAGGGCCCGATCGACGACGCGATCGCCTACAAGCGACGGGTCGGCAACCGGATGGACTGGTACAGCACCGCCAACAGCCCGTTCGGCGCCGACGTCGGCGTCCCGCCCGGTGGCCAGTTCGCGCTGAACGTCTTTCTGCGCCACGGCGATACGGTGTACCGCACCTGGCACACGAACCGCCGTGGCTGCGAACAGCTCGGCCACATCTTCGGCCTGCTCGACGTCCTGCCCTACGGCCGCCAGGAAGTCTGGCAGGACTCTCCGGACGGCTGGCCGCAATATCCCACCTTCAGTCGCTGGGCGAGCTCTCCGGAGATCGCCCGGGCATACGGCACCGATTAACCCCAACCCACGAAGGAGCATGATGACCCCCACCAAGACCGGCATCAAGACCATCAACCTGGTGTGCATGGCCACGCCCGAGCAGGACAAAGCGGTTGCGTTCTACGAGTCGCTGGGCTTCGAGAAGCGCACCGACGAGGAATTCGGCGGCGGCTACCGGTGGATCGAGGTCTACCCGCCCACCGGCTCGACCGGCATCGCGCTGGCGCCGCCGCAGGAGGGCGTGCCGGTGGTGCCAATGGAAACAGGCATCACGCTGACCACCGACGACATCGACGCCACCCACGCCGCGATGAAGGAACTCGGAATTGACGTCGACGCGCAGGTGGCCCGGATGGGCGACCCGGTTCCGCCGATGTTCTGGTTCCGGGACCCGACCGGGCACACCCTGATGGTGGTGCAGCCCTAACGCCGAGCAGACGCGAAAGCCCCCATTTCGCAGTGAAATTGGGTGCTTTCGCGTCTGCTCACGGCTAAACCACCAGGGACGATGCCGCGCGAAGGTGCTCGACAGCCTCGTCGACGATCGAGGTGATCAGCTGCGCGCACGACGGCAAGTCCTCGAGGATGCCGGCCACCTGGCCCGAGGCCAACACACCGGCCTCGGTGTTGCCTTCCACCAGACCCGCCTTGAGCAGCATCGGGGTGTTGGCGGCCATCAGCACCTGCGACCAGGTGAGTTCCTTTCCGTGCCGCATCGCCAGCCCGTCTTTGACCATGGTGGGCCAGCTCATTTGCGACATCTTCTTGAACTTCGCCGCGTTGCGGATCGCCGCGCTGAAACCACGCACCCGCGAGCCGCTTTCAAGCTTCTCCACCAGCTCGGTGCGCAGCACCCGGTGCGGCATGCCGTCGACCCGGGTAGAGACCACGGTGCCGCTCAGGTCGGCGGCCAGGTAGCGCTGCTTGACCGCGTCCGGAACGGTGGAGTCGCTGGTGAGCAGGAACCGGGTGCCCATCGCGACGCCGGTCGCACCGTAGGACAGCGCGGCGGCCAGGCCACGGCCGTCGAAGAACCCGCCGGCGGCGATCACCTGCACACCGGTACCGGCAACCGCGTCGAGCACCGACGGCAGCAGCAGGGTGGTGGCGACCGGGCCGGTGTGCCCGCCACCCTCGCCGCCCTGCACGATCACCGCGTCGGCGCCCCAGGACGCCACCTTCTTGGCGTGCTTGGCCGCGCCGACCGACGGGATCACCACAGAACCGGCCTCTTTGAGTTTGGCGATCAGCTCGGCCTTGGGGGCCAGCGCGAACGACGCCACCTTCACACCCTCGCGGATCATCAGGTCCACGCGGTCGCCGGCGTCGGACGCGTCGGCGCGGATATTGACCCCGAACGGCTTGTCGGTCGCGGACTTCACCTTGGCGATCGCGGTGGCCAGTTCGTCGATCGTCATGGTCGCCGAGGCCAGGATGCCCAGCCCGCCGGCGTTGGCGGTGGCCGCGACCAGCCGGGCGCCGGCCACCCAGCCCATCCCGGTCTGCACCACCGGGTGTTCGACACCGATCAGTTCGGTCAGCGGGGTCTTGAGGCGGCTCATGCCCGTACTTCTTTGTCCCGCAGCGACTTGGGGTCGATCACCTCGCGGATCAGCCGCAGCTCCTCGACCTCGGGTAACCGAGTGGTCGCGGCGTCGGCCAGCCCGTGGACTTCGAACGAGGTGTTCTCGGCGACCTCCTCGGCGCTGACACCCGGGTGCAGCGAGACCGCGCGCATCTGGTGGTCCGGGCCGGAGAAGTCGAACACGCCCAGGTTGGTCACCACCCCGCCCAGGTTGAAGAACCGGAACGCCGGGTTGGCCGGATCGACCTTGTCGTAACCGATCCCGGACACGATGTCGACGGTCTCGCAGAACACCCGCGATGAGTGGGCGCCCACCCAGTAGCTGGTGGTGTGGTTGATGGTGTTGCCGGGTGCCCCGCGCACCCCGAACATCTGGCGCGTCGGATGCTGCAGCGGACCGAACGCCGACAGGTTCTGGTTGCCGTAGCGGTCGATCTGGTTGGCGCCCATGATCACATGACGCCGGCCCCAGGCCAGGGTCTCGAAGACCCGGTTGAACGGCATCCAGCCTTCTAGCGCCCCGACCTTCCCGATCGCCGGGGTATCGGCCAGGATGCGAGCCTCGCCGTCGGTGAGCACCAGGTCGGGGGAGAAGGTGAGGCGGGCCAGGCGCGCGCCGACGGTGGGCACCGTGGCCATCGGACTGGCCATGATCTCGCCGGCGTCGCGGAACAACTCGGCGCAGGCGACCGCGCAGATCTCGGCGCGAGTGGGTGAATCGGTCATGCTTGGGCCCCTGATTCCTGGTCGGATCCGAACTTCTTCACCGCAGCCTGGTAGTCGTCTTCGCTGCCGGACAGGTAGGTGGCCGTGAACTCCGCCCACGTCTCGTCGGACTTGGCGGCTTCGGCATAGTGCCGCTGGAACTTCTCGTCGCGGCCGTAATCGGCTGCGCCGAGGGTGAAGTGGGCTCCACCCGGTGCTTCCACCACCTTGTCCACCATCATCCGGTTGATGATCTGGGTCTGCGGCGACGTGGTGGCGACCAGTTCGTCGGTGGGCACGATCTTCTCCACCGACAGGAAGCGGCGCCGCGCCGACATCAAGAACAGGTCGTCGAAGTACGGGTCGATGCCGGTGTAGGCGGCGTTGCCGCGCTCGTCGCCGAGGTTCATGTGCACGAAGGCGGCGTCCAGGTTCAGTGCCGGCATCGCGATCAGCGTCTCGGTACCGCCCTCCACGGGGTACGGCGAGGTGACGGTCTTGAGCTCACCCTCCCAGAAGTCGATCACCGAGCTGCCCAGGCCGGCCCGGATCGGCAGGAACGGCAGTCGCTGGGCGGCGGCCTGCAACCCGCAGCGCAGCATGCCCTCGTCCATCTCACGGGCCTCGATCGCACCGGTGGTCCGTGCCCGCGAGAACCACGGGTCGTAGAACGGCGGGGAGTCCAGCGAGACGAATCCGTAGTAGGCCCGGCGCACCTTGCCCGCCGAGCACAGCAGCCCCAGATCCGGTCCGCCGTAGGTCACGACGGTCAGGTCCTTGACGTCGGTGCGCAGGATGGCGCGGACGAACGCCATCGGCTTGCGGCGCGAGCCCCAGCCGCCGATGCCGATGGTCATGCCGTCGCGCAGCTCGGCGGCGGCCGCGTCGAGAGTGGTTACCTTGGTCGTCACTTCTTCCCCTTCTCGGTCCCGACGAACGCGTCGCGGTGCTCGTCGGCGACCCCGGCGAGGTTGAGCTCGAAGGTGAAGCCCTGCTCCATCCGGTAGCTGGAATTGACCTTCTGCACGTCGATGAGGTTGAGCGCTTCTTTGGCGGCCCGGATCACCCGGGTGTCTTTGGCGGCGATGTCGCGGGCTACCCGCAGGGCGGCCTCGTCGAGCTCGGTGCGCGGCACCACGTCGTGCACCGAGCCGTACTGGTGCAGGGTGGCGGCGTCGACGGTGGCGGCGGTGTAGAAGAGCCGGCGCATCATGTGCTGCGGCACCAGCCGGGACAGGTGGGTGGCCGCACCCAGGGCGCCACGTTCCACCTCCGGCAGGCCGAACTTCGCGTCGTCGGAGGCCACGATGACGTCGGCGTTGCCGACCAGGCCGATTCCGCCGCCGACGCAGAACCCGTTCACCGCGGCGATCACCGGCACCGCGCACTCGTAGACGGCCTTGAAGGCGGCGAAGCAACCCCGGTTGGCGTCGATGAGCGCGGTGAAGCCCTCGGTGTTCTGCATCTCCTTGATGTCTACGCCGGCGTTGAAGCCACGGCCCTCGGCCCGCAGGATCACGACATGGGTGGCCATGTCGTTGCCGGCGGCGGTGATGACCTCACCCAGCTCGAACCAGCCGCGGGACGGAATGGCGTTGACCGGGGGGTAGTCGACGGTGACCGCGACGATCCCGGGCTCGACGGTCTTGGATGTGATCGGCATGGGCGGACTTCCCTGTCGTATTGGGGCGTGGGGTACCTGAGCTACCTAAGCAAGCACTTGCTTGGTACGCTAGCACAATGTCTGATCCCAAGCCCGCCGCGCTCTGTCTTGGATTGACCGGCAAAGTGGTCCTGGTGACCGGCGGGGTCCGCGGCGTCGGCGCGGGCATCAGCGCCGTCTTCGCCGATCAGGGTGCGACGGTGGTGACCTGCGCCCGGCGGCCGGTGGAGGGCCTGCCGTATGACTTCCACGCCTGCGACGTCCGCGACGACGACGCGGTCAAGGGACTGATCGACGCCGTGGTCGACCGCCACGGGCGGCTCGACGTGGTGGTCAACAACGCCGGCGGCTCACCGCACGCGCTGACCGCGGAGGCCTCGGCCAACTTCAGCCGCAAGATCATCGAGCTCAACTTGATCGCGCCGCTGCAGGTCGCCCGGCACGCCAACGCCGTCATGCAGACCCAGGACAGTGGCGGGTCGATCATCAACATCACCAGCGTCAGCGGGCATCGCCCGTCGCCGGGCTCCGCGGCCTACAGCGCCGCCAAGGCCGGCGTGGACAACCTGACCGCCACCCTGGCCGTCGAGTGGGCACCCAAGGTCCGGGTGAACTCGGTGGTGGTCGGCATGGTCGAGACCGAGCAGTCCGAGCTGTTCTACGGCGACGCCGAGTCGATCGCCGCCATCTCCGCCACCGTGCCGCTGGGCCGGCTCGCCAAGCCCGCCGATGTCGGTTGGGCGGCAGCTTTTCTGGCTTCCGATGCCGCGTCCTACATCAGCGGCGCCAGCCTGGAAACCCACGGCGGGGGCGAGCCGCCGGTCTACCTCGACGTTTCGAGCGCCAACAAATAAAGGAGAGACACACACATGGGACTTCTCGACGGCCGCGTGGTCATCGTCACCGGAGCCGGCGGTGGAATCGGGCGGGCACACGCGCTGGCGTTCGCCGCCGAGGGCGCCCGGGTAGTGGTCAACGACATCGGCGTCGGGCTGGACGGGTCACCGGCCGGCGGGGGCAGCGCTGCCCAGGCCGTGGTCGATGAGATCGTTGCCGCCGGCGGGGAGGCCGTCGCCAACGGCTCCAACGTGGCCGACTGGGATGCCGCCGCCGCGCTGATCCAGACCGCGGTGGACACCTTCGGTGGACTCGACGTCTTGGTCAACAACGCCGGAATCGTTCGCGACCGGATGTTCGCCAACACCAGCGAAGAGGAATTCGACGCCGTGATCGCCGTGCACCTCAAGGGGCACTTCGCCACCATGCGGCAGGCCGCGGCGTACTGGCGGGCCCGGTCCAAGGCCGGCGAGACCGTGGATGCGCGCATCATCAACACCAGCTCCGGCGCCGGCCTGCAGGGCAGCGTCGGGCAGGCCAACTACTCGGCGGCCAAGGCCGGCATCGCCGCGATGACGCTGGTCGCCTCCGCCGAGATGGGCCGTTACGGCGTCACCGTCAACGCGATCGCCCCGTCGGCGCGCACCCGGATGACCGAGACCGTGTTCGCCGACATGATGGCGACGCAGGACCAGGCTTTCGACGCGATGGCCCCGGAGAATGTGAGCCCGCTCGTGGTGTGGCTGGGCAGCGTGGAGTCCAAGGACGTGACCGGCAAGGTCTTCGAGGTCGAGGGCGGCAAGATCCGCGTCGCCGAGGGCTGGGCGCACGGGCCGCAGGTCGACAAGGGTGCCCGTTGGGACCCGGCGGAGTTGGGGCCGGTCGTCGCCGATCTGCTGGCCAAGGCCCGTCCGCCGGTCCCGGTCTACGGGGCGTAATCCGGGCCGCCCGGGCGCATCAGGAGAATGCGTTGACGCCCGTCAATGCACGGCCGATCAGCAAGCGCTGGACCTGGCTGGTGCCTTCGTAAAGTGTGGTGACCCGCGCATCCCGCAGGTACTTGCCGACGGGGTACTCGTCGATGTAGCCGTAACCGCCGAAGATCTGGATGGCGCTGTTGGCGGCTTTCACTGCGGTCTCACTGGCGAACAGCTTCGCCATCGACGCCTCGGTGGCGAACGGTTGACCGGCGTCGATGAGCTCCGCGCACCGCCAGACCAGCAATCGTGCCGCATCGGTGTCGACGGCCATATCCGCCAACAGTTCCTGGATCAACTGAAATCCCGCGATGCGCCGACCGAACTGTTCGCGTTCGTAGGCGTGAGTCAGGCTGGCTTCCAGGCAGGCGCGTGCCAGCCCCACGCAGCCGGCTGCCACCGACACCCGGCCCCTGTTCAACGCGGTCATTGCGATCTTGAAACCTGCACCCTCGTCGGCTATACGCAGTGTGTCGGGTATTCGAACCTCATCGAGAAACAGCTCTGCGGTTGCCTGGCCACGTAACCCGAGTTTCCCGTGAATCTCGCGGCGGGTGAAACCGGGCCGGTCTGTCGGCACCAGGAACGCGGTGACGCCCTTCGCGCCGGGCCCGCCGGTGCGGGCAAACACCAGGGCGATGTCAGCCCAGGTCCCATTGGTGATGAACACCTTCGACCCGCTGAGAAGCCAATCCTGGCCGTCCCGAACCGCCGTTGTGCGCAACGCTGCCGCGTCGGATCCGCTCCCGGGTTCGGTTAGTGCGAAGCATGCCAGCATCGCACCCGAACACAGGCCGGGTAGATACGCCGCCTTGATCTCGTCGGCGGCATGCGCCGCAAGGGTTTTGGCAACAAGGCCCAGCGATACCGACACGATGCCGCGGATGGCGGTGTCGCCGCGGCCCAGTTCCTCCATCATCAGGCAGTAGCTCAACGTGTCCCCGCCGGAACCGCCGTAGGCTTCCTCGACTCCCATGCCGAGGAAGCCGACCGCGCCCAGTTTGCGAACGATTCCGCGGTCCACGAGTTCGGCCCGGTCCCATTCGGTGGCATGGGGAACAACTTCACAGTCCACCCACGATCGGGCCAGTTCCCGGATGTCGGCCTGCTGATCGGTCAATCGCATTACGGCTGCTCCTTGTCGGTCTGTGCTCGCGCAACCAGTTCGGCGAGTTGTGTCCCCAACAGAGCGACGGCCTTGTCTGCGTCGGCTAGTAGACCGACCTGTAGGTGAAAGTCATGCCACCTCTTGGTGTATCGCCGATGGATCAGCAAGCCGTCAGCGGACCCGTGCGTGAACTTGCGCTCAAGCTGATCCGCGTCAACGGCCAAGGGATCGTCACCGGCCGAATGCATGACAATCGGTGGCAGCGAGGCGAGATCGCCGTGGACGGGCGAAATGCGGGGGTCGTGGGCGTCATGCTGTCCGCAGTAGAAGGTGCACCACTGGGAGGTGAGTGGGGGGATGATCAGCGGATCATTGGCCGCAAGGCGTGCGGCAGCTTGGTCGATAGCCAGATCCAGCCAGGGGCAGATTAAGGCGAGCGCTGCGGGAGCGGGCAGTGACATGTCCCGAATACGCTGGGCCAACGCGAGGGTCAACCCGCCGCCGGCCGAGTCTCCGGCGACGGCAATCGTCCCGACTTGGTCAAGAAGCGCGCCGTAGACACCTAGAGCGTCCTCCAGCGCGGCCGGGAACGGGTTCTCTGGCGCCAGCCGGTAGTCGGTGACGACGATCTGCATTCCCGCCGCGGCGGCGAGCGCGCCGGCGAAGCCCCGATAGCCGGGTGGGCCCCCGGCGGCGTATCCGCCGCCGTGATGGAACAGGATTGCGGCCTCCGGCCGGGCGGTCTGTGGCGTGAGGCGCTCGACAGGCACACCGGCAAGCGAATCGCATTCAACGGTGACACCGGCGGGGACCTTCGACATTCCGGCGATCAGTTCGATGATTCTTCGCTTTCGGGCTATCGAAAACCGATGGGAGATGAAAACCGTTCGCAGTGATCGCAGCCCAACCCGAAGGACTGCTGGGGAAATCTTCAACAGCGACTCCTACTAGTTAAGTAAGTACTTGCTACGATAATATTTCACGTCATGGTTTACAACGGCAGGGGCAGGGATGTTGGACATGGACACCACACCTGACGATGAAAAGGTCGAGGTGCTGATCCTGGGTGCAGGGCTGTGCGGTATTGCTGCGGCGATCGGACTGAGGCAGGCGGGTATCGACGACGTGATCGTCGTCGAGCGTTCAGGCAGCGTCGGTGGTACCTGGCATAACAACAGGTATCCGGGGTGTGCCGTCGATATCCCCTCCCAGGTCTACTCGTTCTCGTTCGCGCCCAAGGCCGATTGGTCGAGGGTGTACGGGAAACGTGCGGAGCTCGAGGAATATATCGTCGGCGTGGTCGATGACTTCGGCCTGCGCGGCCTGGTGCGCACCCATAACGAGATGCTTGACGCTCGGTGGGATGCCGACGCCCGTCGCTGGCGGATCACCACCGATCAATGTGTGATCTCGGCACGGTTCTTCGTGATCGCGGCCGGCCCGCTACACGAACCGGTGTTTCCGGATCTGCCCGGTCGAGACACTTTCCAGGGCCAAGCGTTTCATTCCTCGCAATGGCCCGCGGATCTTGACCTCACCGGCCGAAACGTCGTGGTCATCGGAACCGGCGCCTCCGCCATCCAGTTCGTTCCGGCGATTCAGCCGCGGGTGGCCCAGCTGAATCTGGTGCAGCGCACGCCGTCGTGGGTATTGCCAAAGCCTGATTGGGACATCAGTGAGACGTCCAAGCGGTATCTGGCCAGAATCCCGTTGCTGATGAAGGTGATCCGAGTGTTCACTTGGTTGCTTCTGGACACCTTCACGACCGCTGCGATCCGTTCGCAACGCTTCGCCCGAGCGCTGGGGGTGCTGGGGAGATTGCACATTCGGCGCCACATCAAGGATCCCTGGCGTCAACAGGCGCTGACGCCTAGGTATGCTCCCACCTGCAAACGGCTGTGCTTCTCAAACGACTACTACCGGGCGCTAGCTCAACCTAACGTCAATCTGGTCGTCTCGCCGGCAGTCGCGGTGCGCGAGGATTCTGTAGTGACCGCCGACGGAAGTGAACTGCCTGCGGACGTCATTGTCTACGGCACCGGTTTCCAGACCCTGCAACATCACCCGATTGCTGAGCGTATCCGCGGCCGAACGGAAAAGACCCTCGCCGAAGTCTGGAAAGGTGACCCCAAAGCCCATATGGGAACTGCTATCAGTGGATTCCCCAACGCGTACATGATGTTTGGACCCAATGTCGGAACACTCTCCGGATTCACGATGGCCGAGGCGCAGACCAAGTACATCGTAGGGGCCATCACGGCAGCCAAAAGGTTGGGTGTTGCCGGCCTCGATGTGACCGCAGCGGCGCAGGACGGCTTCATCGCCGAAGCGGACAAGATGTTGAACAAGTCGACCTTTATCCTGGGCGGCTGTGACAGCTACTACCTGGCAGACGGTCATCGTCGGGCATCACTGCCCTGGCCGGGGACGATGTACTCGCTGACCCGGCGATTGAGCACATTCGATCTCGAGTCGTACGACCCTATCTATCACCCGGATACCACTCCGGTGTGCTGAGCTATCGCAACTTACAATCGTTGCGCATCCAGCCACCGGTGGACTGCTCCCGCCGCAGTGCGCCATCGGCTGTCCAGCATCACGTCATGTGCGAGGTGTGGGATCAGCTGCCAGTCGGCGCCGTACGCTCGGGCAGTGGCAGCGGTTGCGCGCGCGCTGAACACGAAATCGAGTTCTGCGGCGAGGACCAACATAGGGATGGGGCGTCGTACCGGCACCGGACCGCGAAACAGGCAATCGACAAGTGCGCGGTCACTCTCCTGTTGCAGGCGCATCGCGTAGCGGGCCACCAATTCCTCGGGCATATCCGGTGAGAAGAACCAACTTCTGGCGAGTTCGGGCACTGAGAAATCTGGACCTAGCTTTCCGCGCAACAGCCCCCTGAGCATTACGCCGGGATGGTGACGCAAGGCCCGGGCCAACGTCCCCCACGAACCATGCGGAGGTGCGGAGGCGACAAGGACGGCGCCGCGCGCATCGTAGCGTTCCAGATACTTGGCGATGACAAAGCCGCCCAGCGAGTGCCCGATTAGAACCGGCAGGGTCTCCAAGGCGCAAACGGCAGTGTGCAGGTCTTCGGCGAAATCGGATAGCGTGACCTTGCGTATCGAGCCGTCGACGGGACTGCGGCCGTGCCCTCGCAGATTCAGTGCGAGGGCGCGGTACCCGTGTTCGGCAAAGTAGCTCAAGAAGTGCTCATCCCAACACCAAGCGGCATGGGAAGTGCCGTGGATGAACAACAGCGGTGTCTCATGTGTGGCGGCCGATGCGCCGCTGTCAAGGATCTCTAACATCCGCCTCTCCAGGTCGAAGTCTGCGAATCGGGGGTTCAGGGCCGAAGCGCTCGAGCGCCGTTCTGGGCCAGCAGTCGGCCTATTAGAGATCGGTGTATCTCGTTGGGACCCTCGACAATACGCCACAGACGCGCCTCGCGGTAGAAGCGTTCGACCGGAAGATCGGTGCTGTACCCCCAGCCGCCGAAAAGCTGTAGGACGCGATCGGCGATGCGGCAGACCGCTTCGGAGGCTACTACTTTGGTAATCGAGTGACGCATCCGCTGGGCCACGACACCGTCTCCTTCGCGACTGGCGGCGCTGTAGGTGAGGTTGCGAACGATTTCCAGATCCAGCGCGCAGTCGGCCAGGGTCCACTGGACGCCCTGCTGGGTGGCGAGGGTGGTCCCGAAGGACTCGCGGTTGTTCACGTGGTCGACAGCGAGGTCGATTAGCCGTTCGCAGGCGCCGGCGGCGCGGGCGCCGATCTCCAAACGTGCCGTGCCGAGTAGTTGTTGAGCCAACATGAATCCCTGGCCCGGTTCACCGAGTCGGTTGTCGTCGGTCACGTAGCAGTCTTGAAGATCGATCTCGGCGGGCGCCATCGATCCCATAGTCGCGATGCGGCGAATAACGCTGAAGCCCGGGGTGTCGGCATCGACGATGAACGCAGTAATACCCTTGGCGCCCGCGTTACGGTCAGTTCGTGCGAAAACGACTACGTAGTCGGCGATGTCGCCCAAACTGACAAAGCATTTTCGTCCGGACACGATCCAGCCGTTGCCGTTGCGTACCGCGGTTGTGGTCATATTGCCCACCGGGTCGGTTCCACCGGTCGATTCGGTCAGCGCAAATGCGCCTAGCTTCTCGCCTCGGACAACGGGATGCAGGTAGCGCCGCTGCTGGTCAGGGCTCGCCGCGTAGAGGACGGACAACGGCTCCCCCATCCGGCCGATTAGGTCGGGCCCCAACAATGAGCGAGACAACTGCTCGATCATCACGATCCGGTCGACGTGGCTGCCGCCCGCCCCGCCAACGCTTTCAGGTACGCCGAGGGCCCAGATTCCCAGCCGGTGTAGACCGGCGTAGATACGCTTCTCGACGTCGGGGGACATCGGCTCGCGTTCGTTCGGGATCAGCTCGGTATCAACGAATTTTTCGATCGTGGCGCGGAGCTGGCGCTGCTCGCGGGACAGCATGCTGCTCACGCTTCTGCCGGCCTGAAGGGGTAGAGCTGCAGCTCGACGTCCCACGTGCGGGGGCTGTCCCAGTCCCTCTTGAGCTCGAACTGCTTTACCCGCTGCGTAATTGTGCGTGGCAACTCGGTGACCAGCTCGATGTAGCGAGGGTGCATGTACTCCGGCAGCAGCGTGGCCGCGATCTTGGCGACCTCGCTTTCGCTGAGCGATGCAACGGCCGGGCGCACCAGCAGCTTGATGTCATCTTCGCCCAGCTGGGCAGGTACCGCGATGGCGGCACACTCGGCGATGGCAGAGTGCGCCGAAAGGATGTTCTCTAGTTCGGCCGAAGCGATGTTGACTCCGCGGCGGCGGATCATATGGCGCAGCCGGTCGACAAAGTAGTAATTGCCGTCGGCGTCGGCCCGCAGCAGGTCGCCGGTGTGCACCCAACCGTCTTCGTTCTTGGTTGCAGTCGCTTCTGGGTCGCCGTAGTAGACCACTGCAGGACCTTCGCTGGGTTGCTTCGGCCGGACGAGTAGTTCGCCCGGTACGCCGACCTCGACCTCAGCACCGTCGGCATCTACGAGGCGCGTTTCGATGTCGGGGCTAGGTCGTCCGATGGAGCCGGCGGGAGCATTGCCGAAATTGACGATGGTGCCGATAGTGTCACTGCCCGAGTATGACTCGATGATTGTGACGCCGAATCGGGTGGCGAATTCTTCCCAGATGTCGGCAGGCATTCCACCGCCCAGGAAGGCCTTCAGGTGGTGGTGGGCGTCCAGCGCGTCGGGCGGCTGGTTGAAGAGCATACGCGGGATCGTCCCCACGTAATATGCCAGTGTGCAGCGGTTTTCCCGGATATCCCGCCAGAAGCGACTGGCGCTGAAATGCCGGCGCAGGATTAGCGTGGCGCCCAGGCGCAAGCCGAGCGACGCCCATACCAAACCCATGGCATGGTAGGCAGGTGTCGGGATGTAGAACGATTCCTCGCCGTCGCGAAGACCCAGTGCGGCACCGATCATCGTCGCTCGAGAGCTCGTTCGCTGGTCGAGTACCACGCCTTTGGGATACCCGGTGGTTCCAGATGTGAAGTTGATGAATGCCGGGTCCCCGGCCGAGCACTCCCGCTGGTGCAGCCAGTATGCGGGATCGCAGTCGCCGCGCAACGCAGCCGCAAGGTCGGGATCGTGCGTGCTATGGGCGCTGAGCGATTCATTTCGCAACCGCACCGCGGATTTCGGGTCGGCGATAATGGTCGCGGGCGTGCAGAGCTCGACGACATGGCGCAGCGGCTGACCCTCCAGATTGCTGTTTATCAGTGCACCTAACGCCCCGATAGCCTGGGTGGCGAGTTCGGTGATGAGCAGATCCGCGCTGTTGGTGATCATGATCGCGACGGTGTCACCGGGCGCCACTCCGAGCTCGGAGAGCCAGCCTGCAAGTGCCCCGATGCGGCCGTAGAGGTTGCGGTAGGTCAGTGTCGTATCTTCGTCACGGACTGCCACCGCGGTCGCCGGACGGTCGGCGAACGTCGCGATCAGTCCTGGGTAGGTGTCGGTCTGCAGGGTGGCGGGGAAGGACGTCATCAGAGCGGCTCCTCACACTGGAGAATCTGGATATAGCAGGATCCGCCGGCACCGATCATGTGTGCCAGGGCAGTTCGCCCTTGGGTGTGCTGACGCTCTCCGGCGGCACCGCGCAGTTGTGTTGTCAGTTCTATGATCTGGGCTAGACCTGTTGCGCCACCCGGGTGGCCACGGCCGATCAACCCGCCACTCGGGCTGACTGCGACCCTGCCGCCGATATCGAACTGACCGTCGAGCACCTGCGCTCCCGCCTGTCCGGTCGGACACAAGCCGAGGTCTTCGAGATACTGCAATTCCTCGACGCTGAAGGCGTCGTGAACTTCGACCAGGTCCAGATCGTCGGCAGTGATACCCGCGGTTCGATAGGCAGCATCCGCGACGTGGCGGGTTATCCCGGGATCGGGCGCACATGCTGCTGCGGGATGCCATTGGTCGGTCGCCGAGATCGCTGCGGCCACCCGTATCGTCGCTCCGCCGTGGCGCGGCGGTTGGGCGGACAAAACGACGGCGGCGCCGCCGTCACCGATCGGGCAGCACTCGGCCCTGCGTAGCGGATCGGCGAACATGGGCGATTCCTTGAGTCTGGCGACCGAGGTGGCAGTGCGCCGCTGTGCCAGTGGATTACGGCTCGCGTTGCGTAGATTCTTTGCCACCACCGCCAGCGCTGCGTCGTCGGGTTCGCCGTGATCGTGCATGCGCTGCCGTTTGAGCATGGCAAAAGCTGTCGGCGGAAGGTTCGCGCCCGATACCGCCGCGAGATCCAGCCGCGCTTGCGAAGCGACCGCATGACCGAGGGCGCTAGCGAGGCTGCCACATCCGACCGCGACTGCGCAGTCGACATAGCCGGCAGCCACGGCGTCATACGCGCCGTTGAATGCGGCCGAACCGCTCGCTGAGGCGTTTTCCACCACGTGCGCAGGCACTCCGGTGAAGCCCAGATCTTGAACGATCTTCGGCGCTGCTCCCAAGTCGCCGCCAACAACACCGGCGATAAGGAGTTCGACCTCTGGCCAGGCGATCTTCGCGTCGGCCAATGCAGCTCGGATGGCGGAAGTGCCGAGTTCGTGGCTCGTGGCCTCATGGGTACGGGCGAACGCGGTCATTCCGATCCCGGTGACATAGACCGGACGGCGCACCGCCGCCAGGTGGCCGCTCATGATGTGCACCGGGTGAAGCCGAATCCGGTGCGGCTGTCCGTGCCGTCAATGTGCCGCGGCACCAGTGCAACGCGATCACCGATTTCCACCCCGCCATCCATGACACCTTGGACGATGCATTGTGGGCCCAGCTCGACTCGCACCAGAGTTACCGGAGGCTCGGCGCCCGGCAACGGAAAGCCTATGTGGCAATAGCTTCGGACCACACCGACAGTCGGTAGCGGGTGCTCACGGGTCGCCGCGCAGCACCGCGGGCAATGCGGCCGACGGGGGAACGCCACGGCGCCGCAGTCTGGGCATTCCCCCGAAATCAGTGTCGTAGCTTGACCGTCGGTCACCAGGATCGTGGGATCAAAAGATGGGTTCATCGGCCACACCACGTGGGTTTCCGACGTTCGCGGAATGCGCGCGGGCCCTCCGCGGCGTCCGCGGTGCGCTGAATGCGAGCTATCGCCGCCGCTTCGGCGTGGTGTGCTTCCTTGTTATCGGAGCCGTCCACGAGTTCTTTGATGGCTTGGACCGCTAGTGGAGCACTGCGCAGAATCATCTCGGTCCACTCCTCGATGGCGGACCCAAGCTCACCCTTCGTCACCACGCGGTCGACCAACCCCCATGTCAGCGCTTCGGCAGCGGTGATCGGCTCACCGGCGATCATCATGCGCAGGGCTCTTCCCTTACCAACCAGCTGTGGCAGTCTGTAAGTGGCCCCACCGGCAGGGATCATGCCGACGCGGGCTTCGGGCAGGGCGAGCCGCGCATGTTCCGATGCCAATCTCATGTCGCATGCCAACGCGAGTTCCAGCCCGCCACCGTATGCATCGCCGTTGATGGCGCACAGCAGTGGTTTACGTATCCGCAATCCATGCATGATCGTCTCGGGTAACGGTATGCCCTCGGCTTGCTTCGCGGCGACTTCTTGCGGCAGGGTTTTCAGATCGGCTCCTGCGCAGAACGTGGTGTCGCCCGTGGCGGTCAGAACCCCGGCCCACAGTCGCTCCTCGTCGTTGAGCACTGTGAAGGCCCGGTGAAGACCCTCCAACGTGGCCCAATTCAAGGCATTACCGGCGGTCGGCCGGTTCAAGCAGATATGCAGGGTGCGGTCGCGCTCGGTGACGATGACGGGTTCGCTCGATGCGGTCATGCTCAAACTGCCATCGAGAATCCGCCGTTGACCGGGTAGGTCTGGCCGGTGATCCAGTCGGCGTCGGCTCCGGCCAAGAATACGATCATCCCCGCGGCGTCGTCGGGAGTTCCTAGGCGCGACAACGGGTACGCGCGCACCATTTTGCGTTCCAGGTCGGCGGTGATGAACTCGGCGACCCGGCCGTGCTTGATGGTGCCTAGTGCGACGCAGTTGCAGGTGATCCCGGCGGGGCCCGCTTCCCTGGCCACGGCCCGCATGAAGCCGGCCGCACCGGCTTTCGCCGCAGAGTAGACAGCCAGACCGGCTTCGCCGACGCGTGCGGCGTCGGAAACCACTGTGATCACTCGGCCCCCTCGACGCTCCAACATCCCGGGTAGCACGGCACGCGTGCAGTGCATCACCGCCTGCAAGTTCAGCATCAACCATGGCTCCCACTGGGGCGGCTGCGTTGCCACAAACGGGAGAGGGTCGGAGCCGACGAGGGGCACTCCGGCATTGTTCACCAGCACGTCTACCGGGCCGTGCCGGTCGACCAGGTCGACGACAGCGTCCCAGGACGTCACGTCGGCCGTCGCCGCAATTCCGCGTGCGCCCAGCTTCGCCACCTCGCCGGCCACCCTGTCGGCCGACTCGCCGTTGATGTCGTTCACCAACACAGTGCCTACGGTCCGTTCTCGGGCCATTCGCAATGCGACCGCCCTGCCGACACCTGCCCCGGCTCCGGTGACCAAGGCAACCCGCTCAGACATCACGCCTCCTCCGCGTTTATAAGTAATGATATACTTACAATGCCTGTCTTGGTGGTGTCAACCTCGCCCTGCGCAGTTTCCCCGCAGAGGTGGCCGAGACGGCGGTCGTGGTTGAGTCAGATCGTCAGGTAACTGCGAAGATCGGTGGGGAAGAGATGTCAGGTCCGCTACGGCGACGACTACCCAAGGCAGAACGACGCGCGCTGATCTTGGAGGCGGCTCGAGAAGTGTTTCTCAGCCACGGCGTCGGTGCCACCCGTGTCGCCGATATCGCCGATGCAGCCGGGATCAACACTGCGCTGATGTATCAGCACTTCAGTTCCAAGGAGGAGCTTTTCAGCGAAGCTGTGGTGTATCCGCTGGAACAGTTGCTGGCTCGCACCGAACAGCAGACTCGAATGCTGGTCAGTGGAGCGGGCAACATCCATCAGCGGACGACGGAGGAGTTTGTGCGCGAGGTGCTGCGCATCATGGTCGAGTTGGGCCCGCTGTTCGGGACGGTGTTGTTCGGTGACCGCGAAGTCGGTAGGGCGTTCTACCGGGACCGTTTGGAACCCACGCTTAACGGCATCGTGAACCTCATCGATCGCGGCCTCCCTAACTGGCGGCACAATGAGTTCGACCCGCGCCGGACGACGGTGGCGGTCTTCGGAATGTGCTGGTTCACCGCACTGGACAGCCGCATGCGTGGCGAAACGCTTGATGTGGATGCGGCCAGTAAACAACTGACAGCGCTGATATTCAGTGGCCTGCAAGGTGATCGGGAACTCGACGTCGATTGAGAAATTGCCGTAGCACCACCTAGATGACTCCCGAGTTAGCGGAGGGCGATAACGATGAAGACCAAAGCGGCGGTCTTATGGGATAGAGACCAGAAGTGGGAGATCGAAGAAGTCGAGCTCGACGGGGCCAAGCAGGCTGAGGTCATGGTCAGGCTCACCGCCAGCGGGCTGTGCCACTCCGACAATCACATCATCACCGGAGACATGCCCTTAGTGTTGCCGGCGATCGGCGGACACGAAGGTGCCGGCGTCGTCGTCGAGGTCGGACCGGGAGTGTCTGAAGTCGCTGAAGGGGATCCGGTGGTGTTCAGTTTCGTGCCGTCCTGCGGCCGCTGCATACCATGCGTGAAAGGTATGGCCAATCTGTGTGTGCAAGGAGCGGCACTTATTGCCGGTCCTCAGCTCGACGGCACCCACCGGTTCCATGCCCGCGGTAGGGACTTGGGCCAGATGTGCATGCTCGGAACGTTCTCCGAATACACGGTGGTGCCAACGTCATCGGTGGTCAAGATTGATCCTGCACTCCCCTTGGACAAGGCCGCCCTGGTCGGGTGCGGGGTCACCACCGGCTACGGCAGCGCGGTGCGGACCGGCGAGACCCGAGACGGTGACACCGTGGTTGTGATGGGAGTCGGTGGTGTCGGAATCAATGCCGTGCAAGGTGCCCGGATCGTTGGCGCTCGCCATGTCGTGGCACTCGACCCCGTGGAATACAAGCGCATGCGTTCGCACGAATTCGGCGCAACTCACACCGCGTCCACGGTCGGTGAAGCATTCACCCTGATCGCACAACTCACGTCTGGCGAGATGGCCGACGTCTGTGTGGTCGCCACCGATTGCGCCGAAGGCGGCTATGTCGCGCAGGCGCTGAGCCTGGTCGGCAAACGTGGCCGCGTGGTGATGACCGCGACACCCCACCTCACCGAAAACACGGTGGCAATGTCGCTCGTCGACCTCATCCTGTTCGAAAAGCAGGTCCGCGGATCACTTTTCGGCTCGTCGAACCCTCACTACGACATCACTCGGATTCTGGGGCTGTACGCCAGTGGACAACTCAAACTCGATGAGTTGGTCACTCGCGAGTACGCGCTCGAGGAGATCAACCAGGGCTATGCAGACATGCATGCGGGCGCCAACCTACGCGGTCTGATCCGGTTCTGACAGTCATACGAGCATGGAGGTAGTTCACGTGCAAAAGGATTCACAATCCGCAGCCGCGCGGTCAGAGCAAGGGCCTGCCCCAATCGTCGTCACCTGCCCTGCGACCGGTGACGTGGTCGGCAGCGTACCCGTCACCCGGCCGGCCGAAGTCGATTCCATCGCCGCCCGGCTACGTGCAAACCAGCCCGCGTGGCAGGCCCTCGAAGTCAAGGGCCGGGCCCGATGGGTGGCCAAGTGGCGTGACTGGATTTTCGACCACGCCGGCGAGTTGGTGGGACTGGTACAGCAGGAGTCCGGCAAGTCCTGGGGTGACGCCAACGTCGAGACGATGGCGACCGACGTCGTCAACTATTGGATTGAGCATGCCGCTGCGTTCCTGGCGGACGAGAAGGTCCGTCCGGCCGGTCCGACGAACATCGCCAAGCGACTGACCATCTGCTACGAGCCGTATCCACTGGTAGCGGTCATCACGCCCTGGAACTATCCGCTGGCGATGCCGCTCAGCGATATCACGCCGGCGCTCCTGGCCGGTTGCGCGGTGTTGTCCAAACCCTCGGAGGTCACTCCGTTGGCCTGGCGGACCGCAGTCCTGGGCTGGAAACAGATCGGTGCTCCCGACGTACTGGAAGTTGCCATCGGTGCTGGCGAAATCGGGGCGGCGGTAGTTGATGTCGCTGATTATGTGATGTTCACCGGCTCGGTGGAAACCGGCCGCCGGGTGGCGGTGGCCGCCGCGCAACGGCTGATCCCGTGCAGCCTGGAATTGGGCGGAAAAGATGCCATGATCGTCTGCGCAGACGCCGATATCGATAGGGCTGTCGACGGTGCCGTGTGGGCCGGTTTCTTCAACGCCGGACAGACGTGCGTCTCGGTCGAGCGAGTGTATGTTGAGGCACCGGTCTATGACGAATTCGTCGAAAAACTAGTGGCCAAGACGGCCACCTTGCGCCAGGGCATGGACGCGGATCATGACTACTCGTGCGACGTCGGCGCTATGGCCAACGCAGCGCAGCTGACCATCGTCGCCGGGCACGTCGACGACGCAGTCGCCAAGGGAGCCAGGGTGCTGATCGGCGGGAAGGCTCAGGACAACGCGCTGTTCTACGAACCGACCGTATTGGTCGACGTCGATCACGATATGGACTGTATGCGCGTGGAGACCTTTGGGCCGACGCTCCCGGTGATGAAGGTGTACGACGCCCGCGAAGCGGTACAAAGAGCCAACGACTCCCGCTACGGACTGTCCGGCAGCGTCTGGACCCGCGACAAATCCAAGGGGATGGCGCTGGCCAAACTCATGAACACCGGATCGGTGAACATCAACAACGCGATTCTGTCGGTCTTCCAGTACCCGCTACCGATGCAGGGTTGGAAGGACTCGGGGCCGGGCTCACGCGCCGGCGGACCGCATGGCATCCGAAAATACTGCCGCACCAAGGGAATCGCCGCCGATCGGGTCGCGCTGAAGCGCGAGCCGTTCTGGTATCCGCATTCGTCACGAAAGGGCAGGATCCAGTCCGCCGCGTCGCGGCTGCTTCAGGCCCGTGACTGGCGGCGACGACTCGGACTCTGAGGAGCGAACACCGCAGACGCTGGGATTGCGACGAAAGGACTTGCCTATGAAGGTCGATTACTTCGTCGTCGGCGAAGCAGGGGACTGGGAACGAGCCGCCTGGGCCGAACAGCACGGATACGACGGGGTGTGGCTCCCGGAGATAACTCATGACCCGTTCCCGATGCTGGCGGTTGCCGCCACCCATACGGCCACAATCCAGTTAGGTACCTCGATCGCTTTGGCGTTCGCGCGCAATCCGATGTCACTGGCTATGGTCGCCAACGACTTGCAGCTTTACTCGGGCGGACGGTTCGTGCTCGGCGTCGGCTCGCAGATCAAGGCGCACATCACCAGGCGGTTCTCCATGCCGTGGTCGGCCCCCGCCCCGCGAATGCGCGAGTACCTGCTGGCCGTACGTGCAATCTGGCGCAGCTGGGCCACTGGCGAGCCACTGCAGTTCACTGGCGAGTACTACACACACACCCTGATGACGCCGTTCTTCAGTCCGGGACCGAACCCATATGGCAACCCGCTGATCATGCTGGCCGGTGTCGGCACGCGGATGACCGAGGTGGCCGGTGAGGTCGCCGATGGCTTTTTCGTGCACCCCTTCACCACTGAGCGTTATCTACGCGAGACGACCCTCCCCGCACTGCGCCGGGGCCGCGCAGCCGGCGGAGAGGACACCCGCGACGGTTTCGAGATCAGCGGACTGCCCTTCATCGTCACGGGGACCGACTCGGCGGCCGTGCGGGTGGCCGACGCGGCGGTGCGTAGGCAGATCGCCTTCTACGGCTCGACCCCGGCATATCGGCCGGTGCTGGACGTGCACGGCTGGGGCGATCTCGCCGAGGATCTGAGCGTGCTCTCCAAGCGCAACGCATGGGACGAAATGGGCCGCCGCATCACCGACGAGATGCTCCACGAGTTCGCGATCGTCGCACCACCCCGGCGCGTAGCCGAGGAGGTGCTCGCCAGGTATGGCGACGTCTTAACCCGCACCGGCTGCTACGCCCCCTATCCCGTGCCCGAAGGGTTCTGGCAGCCAATCATGTATGAGGTGCGGACCGGTGTCCGTGCCGGCGGTGGTGGCACCGACCGGAACTGACGGGGCGATTTCGGTTGCGTTACGACCCTCCGCATAGTAAGTATATATCTACTTATGAAGCCGAGTTGCAGAGTTCGTGGAGTTCTGCAATCGATTGACAGAGTAAGTAGTTACTGACGTAAGGTGCGTGTCATGGGTCACAGGACACTTTCTGCATGCCAACCGCTCGGCGATGAGTCACTGCAGCGCCCCCTCGAATCGCATAGCAGCTGCTCTTGCGGCGTTCCGGGCGTCGCCTGGCCGGCCCATCGGCAGGGGCGTGTCGGCCTGGCCGCGGCGGGCTTGTCTCATCGGTTTGCTGGTCATTAATGACTACGCGCGTCAACAGCGATGGATTGCCGGCCATCCCGAAGCGTGCGTTCGACGTGGCGCGGTGTCGCGCATCGCACCTCAGTGGCATCCCGCGGCGCAGCGCGGCCACGACCGGTCGAGCTGTGCAGCTGCTCGTGGACGTGTTGCGATACACGGTCACCGACGCAGTGTCGTTGCGGCTCCCGGTTCGCGAGCTTCTCGTACAGGCCTGGACGTTGCTCAAAGTGACCGCGATCCCCGGCCTGCTGATGGCGATCCCATTCGGAGCCATGGTGACGGTTGTGACGTCGGGACTAGTCAACCAAGTCGGCGCGACTTCGCTGCTCGGCGCAGCGAGTGGCGTCGGTGTAGTCCGGCAGGGCGCCCCGATCACGGCGGGACTGTTGATCGGCGGTGCGGCGGCGTCGGCCATCGCGTCGGATTTCGGGGCACGCGCGATTCGTGAAGAGCTAGAGGCAATGCGCGTCATGGGGGTCGACCCGGTACGTCGCCTGGTGGTACCGCGGTTCCTGGGCCTACTGGTGTTGGCCCCGATGCTGTGCATCTTCATCATCGCGGCCGGAACCGGCGCCGCCTTTGTCCTGGCGGTGTCAGCTAGCGGAATGTCGTCAGGAAGTTTCTGGCAGTCTTTCGGCACCTTCGCGAAGGTGACCGACATCTGGTTTGCCGTCGGTAAAACCGCCGTTTTCGCGGTGATTGTGACGATCGTGTCAACGCTTCGCGGCATGGAGGCCAAAGGAGGTCCGCGCGGCGTCGCAGATGCCGTCAACTCGTCGGTCGTCCTCAATGTTGTCTGCATCGTCTTCTCCAACCTGGCGATCACGCAATTGCAGACCATGTTCTTTCCGATGGAGGTGGCCTGATGATTCCCGCCGGTACGGCGGCGCCCTCCGGGCACATCAATACCCGGTTGATAGCGCAGCCTGTTCAGCAGGCCGGCCGAGTCGTCCGCGCCGTAGGGCAGTGGATCGTCTTCATCGCCAAGACATTCGGGCTACTTTCGATAACGCTCCGAAAATATCGGCGGGAAACGCTGCAACAGATGAACAGCCTCGCCTGGGGGCGGGGTTCGTTGATCGTCGACGGTGGCGTCGTGAGTGTGCTGCTGATCCTCGGTGTCGCCGTGGGCGCCTCTTTGGCCGTAGAGGCGTTCTCGGTCTTGAATATCATCGGATTTGGTTCGCTGTCGGGGATTGTCGCCGGAGTGGGGGCGGTACGCGTGATCGGACCGCTGGTGGGGGGCATCGCGTTTGCCTGTCAAACCGGGTGCCGGATGACCGCCGAGATCGGGTCCATGCGCATAGCCGACGAGATCGATGCCGTCGAATCGATGGGACTGCGGCCGATACCCTACGTGGTCGGAACCCGGCTGATCGGCGGGCTGGTGTGTGTGATCCCCGGATACCTCGTGACGCTGGTGACAACGTTCTACGTCATGGACGCGGTAATCCGGGTGTTTCACGATGTACCCGGCGGCACCTACAGTCACTACTTCGTCGAGTTCCTCAATCCGACCGATCTCGGCTATTCGGTTATCAAAGTAGCCGTATACTGCGTGGCCGCGACGGTTATCCATTGCTATTACGGGTATTTCGTCAGTGGCGGCCCGGTAGGCGTCGGTTTGGCCTCGGGACGCGCCGTGCGGGCGAGCCTGGTCGCGATCATGGTCCTGGACTTCGTAACCACCGTGATGCTGTGGGGCATCCGGCCTGACTTCGTATTCAAGGGGTAGGTGGGAAACGTTGTTGATACATGGATCGGCGGAGCACGAAAAGCGGACGCTGACCGTCGTTGGCATAACGGCGATGTTGTGTGCCACTGTGACCGCGCTTCTGGGCGTGACCAATCCGTTCGGGGGCCGACCGGCGGACACGATTTCGGTGATTATCGATACGCCATACGCGGGTCAGGGCGTCGCCCGCGGTACCGCGGTGGTCATGCACGGGGTGACGGTTGGGGAAGTTACGGCAGTTACCAGTCGGCCCGGCGGAGGTGTCCGGCTAGATGCGGACCTGCAACGGAAACCGGTTGCGGGATTGACCGACAGGCTGCGCATAGATTTCCGGCCCGTGAACTACTTCGGTGTCACGGGTGTCAACCTCATTGCGGGCCCAGGCGGTCAGGTACTTCACGACGGTATGCGGCTGACCGCGGTGCCGGAAGGCAACTTCACCCTCCAGGCGTTGCTGTCCCGCCTTGGTGAGGTGTCCACCGGAGTGCTGACACCTCAGCTCATCCAGGTGATCGACCGGGCCACCCGCTACACCGACGCGCTCGATCCGTTGATCGAAACCGCGTTGATCGCAGCCAATACCGTCGCCCAGGTGCAAACAGTGACCACCGAGAAACTTCTCGCAAACGCGACGGGGGTCAGTGTGGTGTTCCCGCCGGCGGTCGACGCTTTGATGGGAGCCGGCCACAATCTCATTCACGACGATGCCAATATCCAGGGACGGATTCACTCGGACTACACCGAGGAGGAATGGCAGCACCTGTTCATTCCGACGCTCGAGTTGGCGTCCGGGGGGCTTTTCGCCGACATCGGCAAGCTGGAGTCGAGTCACCTGGGTCAGTTGCTCCCGGTAACCGACACGGTCAAGGCATTGACCGATGTGGTACCGCCGTTGATCAGGCCCGAAGGCTTCGCGGAGATGCTGGCGGAGTTGCGGACCCGGTTTGAGCGGATGTACGGCGGCACTCCTGATCAACGCATGGTCCAAATCCAGATCGCTCTCGACAGTCTTCCGGGTGTAGCCGCGCCCGTCGGTGCGATGGGGGGGCCGTGATGTCGGCAACGGCAGCCTTGTGGCGGCTCGCGATTAGTGGCGTCGTCGCAGCCGTTCTGTTCATGTTGATGGTCAATGTCATTCGGCAACCGGTGGCCGCGGCGGAACGGACTTATACCGCCGAGTTCACAGATGTATCCGGGTTACATCTGGATGCCGATGTGCGGGTACGGGGAGTACGGGTGGGAAAGGTCCGCTCCGTTCAACTCGAGCGGCAGGGCGGCCACAGTATCGCCGTAGTCGCTTTCACGCTCGACAAGCGTTACGGAGTCGTGCCCGCCAGTCGCCTTGCCATCAAGTATCAAGCCTTGACCGGGTTGCGGTATGTCGATGTCGTCAATCCGGCAGAGGAGTACGCGACGGCTGATCTCGTGACGCGGGTCCCCATCGCTATGACCCAGCCGTCATTCGACATCACCGCATTGTTCAATGGGCTGCAACCGGTCATCGCAACGCTCAGTCCCGAGGAGATCAACGCCTTCGCCAGTAATGCCGTCTCATATCTGTCCGGCGACGGTGGCGGCCTGGCGCCGATGCTCGACAGCATCCACCGGCTGACGAGGTTCGTGTCGGATCGTCAGCATGTGGTGGCGGCATTAATGCGCAATCTGTCCGACGTCGCAGATTCCATCGGCGAGCATTCACAGGACCTGGTGCAGATATTGGATTGGGTCAATCGGCCGTTGGACGGCGCCCTCGACGCCATCGACGAATTCCGGAAATCCGAACTATACGGCCCCGAGTTCACCGACACCGTGGTCCGCTTGATGACAAACCTGGGGTTTCCGCCGGTCTTCAATGCTGCCACGCGTTGGCGGCTCGGACCCGATGCCGCAGTGGATGCTCCCAGCGATATCGATCTGGCGCTCGACCGTGCGATCAGCAATGTCGACAACTATATCGACGCGTTCAAGCTCGTTCCGGTTGTGGCAGAGAATATCCCGGAGCCACCGGAGTCCGGGGCGCCATTCGGGTGCACTCGCGGTCGCTTTGAGCTACCGACGCCCATGGATGTCCTGGTGAACGGCCAGAAGGTGGTCCTGTGCAATCGATGAAGCTGCTGCGGGACCCGACGCTGTGGGGAATCGGGGCGCTGTGCTCGGCCGCCGTTGTGGCACTGGTCGCGGCCATGCTCTACATCAATCCGCCGGGCGAGAAGACCGTCACCTTCTACACCGAGGACGCAGCATCGGTCCGTCCCGGTGATCAGGTCCGCATCGCCGGCATCACGGTCGGCAAGGTCAAGGACCTCGCCTTAGAGCCCGATCGGGTGCGGGTGAGGGCACAGGTCGACCAGGATGCGTTCGTCGGCGACCAATCACAGATCCAGGTGCGAATGCTCACCGTGGTCGGTGGTTACTACGTAGACCTCGTATCGCTGGGTGATTCCCCGCTGGGCGACAAACCCCTTCCGGTCGAACGCGTGACGATGCCCTACAACCTGATGCAGACCCTCGCCGACACACCGAAGATCACCGACAAGGTGGACCCCGAACCCATCAATCAGTCACTGGACCAGTTGCAGCGAGCGCTTACCGGCAGCAACCTCGATTCACTCTCGTCAATCATCGATGCCGGAAACGGTCTCGTGACCACCATAGACAGACAACGTGGTCAATTGTCCGCCATCCTCGACCTGTCCGACGAATACATCAGGTCCCTCAGCAATTACCGCGAAGGCCTCAGAGAGCTTGTCCGCAAAGCTTCTATCGTCGAACAGACTCTCGTGCTGTACGGCGAGCGATTCGGCAACTCGCTCAAGGGTATCGCCGATGTCTTCGATGCGTTAGCGCCGGTCGGTGTCTTCTACGAGAATCATCGGGACGACTTCCTGGAAAAGGTCCGTCACTACCAAGAAACCGCGCGGTACTGGGTCGAACGCAGTGGCGTAATAGTTCGGACGATCAGGTTGGTGCGCCGGAAGCTCGAACAGGTCCTGGAGGCGGAGACTGCGCCGCCAGAACTGCTGGCCACCGACCTGTGCATGCCGGTTCCGGGAGGTGCCTGCTGATGGCCACCGCGGGCCTTCGCCGGGCTTGCCGAACCGCCGCAACCACGGTTGCGGCGGGAGTGCTGGCCGTGGCTGCCGGTTCGTGCGCACTGCGTCCGGACAGTCAGCACACCGGTTATTGCGCGATCCTCCCCGACAGTGTCGGACTGTATGCCGGCAACCCGGTGACGCAGATGGGTTATCGGATCGGCAAGGTCACGGCCATCACCCCCGGGTCGCTAAATGTCCGCGTCGATTTCACGGTGGCGGAACGCCGGCTGTTTCCACACGATGTGAGGGCGATCATCAGGTCGACATCGATACTCGCCGACCGGTCGTTGGAACTGGTCGGCAACTATGACGCGGGGCCGCGGCTCCAAGCCGGCGAGTGCATTCCGATGCAACGAGCGTCCACCCCCAAGAGCCTGTCCGAAGTAATCGGCTCGGCGACAAACTTCATCAACACCGTCAACCCGAACGGATCGACGAACATCGGCGACATCGTGCGCGGGGTCGACCAAGCGGTCCACAACAACGGCGCCGGAATCAATGCGCTGCTGACCACGTCTTCGGCGTTACTGAGCAGCCCAGATCGCGCTATCGACGACATCGGATCGATCATCACCAACCTCGGAAACTTGACGTCGATACTCAAAGAGCTCCGGGGCCCACTGAAGGAGATTCTGCATGATGCAGTACAAACCATGCCGAACATCGACGAGGCGTCCGAGGGTGGCCGACGGATAGTTGAAGGGGTCGTCTGGGTCACCCCGCTTGTGGAGGATCTGGAAGTCAATCTTGGACAGGAGATTCAATTCACCCTCGATGCGACCGGGGTGGCGCTGAGGAAGCTGAGTGAGCACGCGCCCCGCACCGCAAACCTGCTGAATCCGATTCCCTGGTGGATCAACACGGCGGCCAACCATTTCAATAACCGACCCATCAGCACTCTGCGCTACCGGCCGCCGCTGTATCGCATCCACACTCCAGACGGTGTTGCGCTGTGCAACGTCATGAATGCGTCGATGGCCGGCAGCTGTGCCAACGTCCAAGGGCAGCCGTACGCCGTTGACGTCGCGCTGCTCCAGTACGTGCTCAATGCGGCGGCGAACCGATGAACTGCTGGATCCGAATCGCTGCTCTGGTCGCCGCGAGTGCCGTTGCGGTGTCGTCGTGTGCGGCCGTCGACGTCAACGTTCTGCCCCAGCCCGGAGTCTCGTACGGCAACGGCTACGAATTGGTCCTCGAATTCGAGAGCGTGCTCAACCTCCCAGATCGGGCAAAGGTGGTGATGGAGGGCACAACCGTCGGGGTTGTCACCAAGGTGACACTGAACAGCGATCGCGTGGACGTCACGTCTCGAATCGACCCGAACGTGGTGGTGCCGGCCGACATCCGCGCCTCACTGCAACAGGCCACGGTGCTGGGCGACATCTACGTCGCCCTCGAGCGTCCTCACGCCGAACAGTCGGCGACACCTCCGTTGGGGCCGGACTCGATAATTCCGCTCGCCCAGACCGTCTCGCCGCCACAAGTCGAAGACACCATCGCAAGTTTGGCGAACTTCGTGTCCAGCGGGTCCATCCAGCGGGCGCAGAACACCATCATCGGCATCAATCGCGTGACGCCTCAAGCAGAAACCGCGCGCCAGATCGCGTCACGCGTGGCCGCCGACCTCGCCGACCTCTCGAACGGTATCGAGACGGTCGACCAATGGCTCACCGGAGTTGCCGGGACCGCTCAGGTACTGCACAACCGGATCCCGACGTTCCAGGACTGGTTCTCGCCGAAGGGAATGACGGGGTTCGACCGGCTGACGGTCACCGCCGGGTATGTCGGCAAGCTACTGCCATCTGTCGGCAGCATCTACGCGAACGGCTACTGGCTGGTGCCATTGCTGGAATCGGTCGCCGATGCCATGGGCGCGATGCAGCGTGACAAACGGGCGTTCGAAGCAGAAGTGCCGGCTTGGCGGCGGTTGTTCTACGAGAACTTCCTACCGCAGGACAAGTATCCGGCGATCAACATCACGTCCATCCTGGGCCCCGACGGTCGCGAACTGTCCGGCAACGTACAAGACGTGCTGCGAATCATTGGAGCAGCGCCATGAGAGTCCGAGACATTTTGTCGTTCCTGGCTTTCGGGGTGATGATCGCATTCGGTGTCAGCTACATAGGCGCGCTCGGTGTCCGGATCGGACCGCCTTCCCACCGCACCGACATCTCGATGGTGGTGGATGACGTCAACGGACTGGTTGTCGGGTCCAAAGTCCTGCTCCGCGGTGCGCCGATCGGTGTGGTCGATCGTATCGAGTCTGCTGTGGACGGGGCCGTCGTCGATTTCTACATCGGCGACAGATTTCACGTTCCGGTTGACAGTGATGTGCGGCTCGAAAACCTGTCCGCGTTGGGGGAAACCTACCTGAGCCTGGTGCCCCGCACTCAAGACGGGCCAATGATGGGCAACGGGCACCGGATCGCAAAGGAATCCATCGCGGCGCCACCGTCGATATCGGAACTGGCGACTAGCGTCGTGCGGGTCCTTAATCAACTGGACCCCGGGGCACTCGAACGCATCGTCGGTGAGGCCGATAGTGCATTACCCGATACAAACGCGGTGTTGCCCAATCTGTCACGCACGAGCAGGATGCTCAGGAACACCGCTGCGGACATGAACGGTCGCGGACGTGAACTGCTCACCAACTTCCAGATATTGCTAGGTAATTCTGGGTGGCTTGGCCCCGTGCTCGCCGACCTCACCTTCCAGATCGACAGCTACAGCCCGCACCTTCGAACTTTGTTCAGCACTGTTCCGCCCCTTATCGCGGTAGGTGCCCCCGAGCCGCTGGTGAAGTTCAATGCGTTCCTCGCGCGGATTCAGAAGATGTTGGACGACAACGGTGGCGACTTCCAAGTGATAGGTGACAGATTTCTCCCACACATCAAGGGTATTGCCGGTGCGCTGCTGAACTTCGACACCGGTCAGATGCTGGCGAACATCTTGGCCAGCGTTCCCGAGGATGGAGCCGTCACCCTGCATGTCAGCCTTCCAGGGAGCTAGCGGGGCAGCGGTGAACGGTTCTTGCACTCAGAGTCATCGAGCGAAGTGGAGAAGGGGCCCATGACGACGATTGAGGAATCCGGCGTGGATGAATTAGATGTGTCCGGCGAGGTCCTAGCGAATGCGGATACGGAGGAAGTGCCGGCTGATGCGAAACCCATGCGGCAACTGCGATTCACCATCTCGCTGCGCAGTCTGCGGTCCGCTGCGGCGGTCGTCGCGCTGATTGTTTCCATTGGTGTGCCAGTGTGGTTATACGTTGGCGCGGAGCGCAAACTTGCCGCCCAGGCCCACCAGGCCCAGGGCCAAGCGCACGCCGAGAAGGTCGCTCTGGACTACGCCGTCGAGGCTGCAGAGATCAATTTTCAAGACCTGGGTTCGTGGCAGGCGAAACTCACCGCCGGTACCGGACCCGAGCTCAAGGAGAAGCTCACCAAAGCGGGGCGGGAAATGGAACAGATTCTCGCTCCCCTCGAATGGAGCTCGACAGCGCGTCCCCTTGCCGCCAAGGTTCGGTCGGATACCGGTGGGATCTATGTCGTCGACTGTTTCGTCAGCGTCCTGACTAAGACGGTCCAAAGCTCAGAACCGTTGCAGTCGACCGCGACGTACAGCATCACCATCGACAGCAACAACGATTGGCAAATCAGTGATGTTGGCGGGATCGGCGCTGTGGTGGAGCAGAAGTAGGCGAGGCGGGGCACGCGAGCCAAGGAGATACCGATGACCGATAGCCGTTTCCGTTCAACGAGTGTGGGGGATCGCAGCGCCCTCGCCGCCTTCGCAATCACGGTGCTGTCGACGGCGGGTGTCCTAGCTGGGCCCACTTCTCATGCGGATCCCGCGCCCGATGACGAACTCATCCGGCCACTACCTGTGATCGCCCCGGGGCCGTCGAACTGGAAACCGAAATTTCCTTTCCCCTACGACCAAACCAGGGAAAACGTCACCGACGCCGACATCACCGCACAACGGGAGATGTGTCAGTGGTACACCGCCCAGTACGAAACGCTGAGACGTCAGATCGACAGGGTGCAGTTCAACCGGATCACTCCCAACGGACCGGGTGTCATCAGCGGCGCAGGCAGTGACTGGGAGTACAGCGCCAATGGCATCCAAGAGCAGGTTGACATCGTCACTGCAAATATCGACCAGGCGGTCGAGTTCCTCGCCCCAAGGGCGCAGGCGCTGACTCAGAGTCACGACGCCACCGGAGACACCTACTTCCCGATCTACGAAGGAGAAAGCTTCTATCTACTGTGGCAGCACCTTTCCAACGTGAACGATGGTATCAAGGCCCATCAACCCGATTGGTTCACCGGCCCGTCCGTCCTCAGGGTGAAGCGCTGGGGTACCAGGATCAGTCGTTCGCATGTCTGCGACTAGACGGAAACTCGAACACAGGAGAACAAGTGATTCTTACCCGCGCGGTTGACTTTGGCGGCCTTCGCATCCGTGGCCCGATAGGTAGTGGGACCGCTCAACTCGGCGCGGTGGCGGTCTGCTTTGTCGGTCTCGTCCTCGCGCCGCCGGCGCACGCGGATTCGGTGGCGGCGGTGAAAGCTGCGGTCATATCAGCGCGCGATGAAACATCATGCGCGGCCCTGCGATATGACCTGGTTGTTGAGCAGGCTGCCGAGGTCTTCAATCGAATGACGGACGATTACCTCGATCACACCGCAACCCGAGTGCAGAATAAGGATACGCGGCCTGGTTCGATTCCCGACCCCGTACCAGGCCTAAAGGATCTCGGCTACCCCGCCACCAAGGCATTCCTGCTTCAGGGTGCCAACCACAACGGCGCATCCGCGATTAAAGCCGCGCTGCTGCAGGGGTACGCGGCCGGCAAGATCGACGACTGTTCTTACACCGACTTCGGCGTGAGCATGCGCTACAACGAACGGACAGGCTATAACCTGGCCGCGGTGATCCTGGCGGCGCCCCAGCACTTTCACTCGATCGGTTCGGTTGTCCGATCCGATGTTGCTGATATGGAGGAGGATCAATGACCCGCAGCACGCTCCTCGTGGCTGTGTTGGTGGCCGGTATCTCCGTCGTCGCGCCGAATCCAGTCGCATGCGCCGACGACAACGTGACGTACGAGGTTGTTTCAGATTCCGTCACCAGCGCGAATCTGGAGTATTTCGATGGTATGACGCGCAGATCACTCGAAGATGTGCCGCTACCGTGGCGGACCGAGGCTGCCATATCCAATCCGCGCAGCTGGGCCACAGACGGCGCAGAGATTCGGGCGGATTGGCGAAAGAGTATCGCGACTCCAGTGTGGCGACCGGGCAAGTGGGTCACAGTCCGCATCTACATCGGCAATCAACTGCGCTGCCAGAACACCTTGGATGTTGGTAACGCGGCATGCTACGGCAGCACGTCGTTCAAATCGTGACTGTCGGGTGTGGGCGAAGACGGGAGACCGTACCAGAGATGGCGGTGATCGCGATGCGTAGGGCCCGGGGGTGGTCAGTGGGTGCGGGATTGATCGGCTCGCTGCTCTACATGGCGACACCCGCACCGGCCGATCCGGCCGGTGGTGCATTGGCGAGCCCTTTTCCGGAGATCGAGCACATCACCGGGTGGTATGAACACCTCGCAGCGGATGAGTTCGTCGTTGCCGGTCGTCCTGGGATCTGGTTTCTGTCGCCGGCTGGACTCAATTGTGGGATCTGGGTTTGGGGAAGTTTCGGCTGCCAAGGCCAAATCCCGGGTGCGCCTCCAGGCGACAATCACATCGCGTGGTTCAACGGCAACCGATCGGTTCACCACGGCTGGACGGCAGCCATGCAGTTCCCCGCCGGACAAGCGGTGCGGGCGCTGCCGCCCCGAAGCTACGTGACATTCGAGTCGACGACGTGTGCCGTCACGCCCGACGGGAACACCTATTGCGAACATGGTGCGAACAAGTTCATGATCACGTCGCAGGGCACCTGGTTCAAGGGTTGGGATGATCGACGGTCCCAGGCCTGTAATGCTTATGGGTCCTGTGTCCCGGACTGGTGAATCGACAGTGTTCCGCCTCGTTATCCTGGGCCCCAGCCGGTTTCAGGCCGCACCTCAACCGAGAGTGTCCGGGCACAGCTCTGCCTGTGCGGCGGCGATCACCTGCGCCAGGTGGCTCACTGGCAGGTAGCGGTATGCAGTGTCCTCGGGGCCGAGGCCGCGATGCAGGGAGTCGCAGATCATCTGCCCGTCGTGTACTACCTCTCCGGCCGGCAAGGGTATCGAAACTCGTTCTTCCCGTAATCTCGCTAGAAAGTTGGATTCCTCGGCGGTCAGGTAGCCGTTGAATACCCAGCCCTGGTCGTCGGCGCGTGCCGGCGCCGTCGGCGACAGCTGGGCAGTCACCAAAACGGCGGCGAGAGTACAGGCCCGTGCCGGTCGTGCCAGCTGTCTCATGTTCAGTCCTTTCGCCGGCAGCGCTAAGCGGCGTGGCTCGCGTGTCGTTCACACATCATGGTCTGCGCCTACGCCCTCGAGAAGCATCGATGTGATAGCCCTCGCCGTCTCTGCTCGGTCGCGGGTATGCCCACACAGTCGGTCGGCGGTACTGATAAACCACGTCATCCCCACCGTTGACCGCACTAGCAGGTCGACATCGAACTCCTTGTGCCGCCACGCCGAAAAGTTGGCTTGGACGACACGCTCGACGTCCTTCAGTGAGGGGTCAATGCGATTGCGGAAGTACTCCGCAGCACGGTCCGCTTGCCCGAATAGCATCACTCCCAGGAGCGACCCGATCTCGTCCATCACACCAAGCAGGTCGTACAGAAACTGGTAGGTGCGTTCGTACATCACGACGCCACTGACGTCGAATTCCTCCGGAGGGTCACCGGACAACTCGACCAACTTGCCCACTGCTTCTTCGAGAGGTGCAGCAACCGCAGCTTCGAACAGGTCCTCTTTCGACCCGAAGTGGCGGTAGAGCAGTGCCTCGTTTACGCCAGCTGCCGCCGCTAGATCACGGGTACGGGCTCCATCAAAGCCGGATTGCTCAAAGACCTGGCGTGCCGCATTGATGATCTGTTCCCTGCGCTGGTCTGCGGACAGGCGAGATTGCGGGTTTGGGTACGAATCGCGGCCCCCGGCTGATTTAGACGGCATCGGAGCGCGACGGGGTAAGTGAATACTTCACGCCAGTGAGCTTACCCCGCAGCGTCAAGCCATTCCGCGAATGCAGCGCCGGCGACGGGGTAGGACTGGGCATGGGCAAGCGGCTATCCGGCAAGGGTGATCATGTCGTGGCCGTTGAGATCAGCCGCAAGGAAGCGGAGGTGATCTTCCTCGCCGCCGAGGGTGTGTCCGATGGCCGTCAGGCGTGAGAGGTAGTGGCCTACCGGGTATTCGGCAGTGATCCCGATACCGCCGTGCATCTGGACGGCTTCCTGGCCGATATGCCGTGCGGCGCTGCTAATCTGGAGCTTCGCTCGTGAGCTGACGCGCGGGTCGACGATGCCGTCGGCCAGCGACATTGTCGCGTAAAGGCTCATGCTGGACGCCAGTTCCAACGAGACGTACATATCAGCGGCGCGCTGGGCGAGGGCTTGGAACTTGGCGAGTGAAACACCGAACTGCTTTCGCTGCCTAAGGTATTGGCCCGTCAGCCTCAGCGCCTCGGTCATCACACCGATAGCTTCGGCGCACAGGCCGGTCTGGGCGCGAACGTGCGCGCCGGTGACCGCCGCGGATGCATCCCCGCCGTTGCCGAGGGGAACTGCGGGCGCGTCCGTGAAGGTGAACTGCGCGCCTCCAAGTCCGTCGTGGGTCGCGTAGCCGTGGCGGGACACACCGGCACCCTCGGCCGCAGTCAGAAACAGTCCGATCCCGCCGTCCGGGCGTGTGGCTGTGACAACCAGGTCGTCCGCGCAGTCGCCACGCAGCACCGGATTCTTGGTCCCGGTGATCACCCAGCCCTCGCTGGTGTGGGTGGCGAAGGTGGCCACATTGTCGTAAGGCCAGCGGCTGCCAGGCTCGCTGTGGGCGAAAGCCATCAGCATTGCGCCTTCGGCGATGAGGGGAAGGTAGTACGCGTGCTGCGTCGGCGAGCCGGCGTCGGCGATGAGCCCGCCACAGGTGATGACGGTGTCCAGGAAGGGTTCCGGCGCCAGTGCGCGACCGATCTCGGTCATCACAGACATGCATTCGACCGGCCCGGCTCCCATTCCGCCAGCCGCTTCCGGGAAAGGCAGGCCGAGAATTCCGAGTTCGGCGAACTGATTCCACACCGTCGGATTCCATCCGCGTGCGGTGGTGCTGACGGCGTTGCGGGTCTCGATATCGTAGGTGCGAGCGAGAAGCTCGCGCGTAGTGTCGCGCAACATGGCTTGTTCGACATTGAGTTCGAAATTCATGGGTGGTAGACGCTCACAGTCCGAGGATCGAGGATGAGATGATATTGCGCTGGACTTCGCTGGAACCGCTGTAGATGGAAACCTTGCGATAGTTCAGGTAGCGGCGTGTGGCGCGCTGCGCCCACGTCGGTGACGCGATGGCGTCGGCGAAGTAGGGGAGCGCATCGGGGCCCGCGGTGTCCATCAGGATCTCCGTCGCGGCCTGTTGCAGCTCGGAACCGCGCAACTTGAGCAGCGAGGACGCCGGATTGGGCTTGCCGTTCGCGGAGCCGGCCACCACCCGCAGCTGAGTCAACTCCAAAGCCAGTAGCTCGTTCTCAATCCTTGCCAGCCGGGCGGCGAACAGAGGGTCGTCGACCAAACGGCGATCGCCGAGCCGGATATGGGCGGCACGTTTTTTTGCCTGTGACACCAGGACTTTGGAGGCGCTGACGCGGGTGACGCCGGTCCGCTCGTTTCCGAGCAGGAACTTCGCGTAGTTCCATCCGGCGTTCTCCTCGCCGACAAGGTTTTCGGCCGGCACCCGCACGTCCTCGAACCAGACTTCGTTGACCTCGTAGCTGCCGTCGATCAGCTTGATCGGCCTCAGGGTGATGCCGGGGGTGGTCATGTCTATTAGTAGAAACGAGATTCCGGCCTGGCGCTTCGGGGCGTTCGGGTCAGTGCGTACCAGACAGAAGATCCAGTCGGCGTGCTGGCCGAGGGTGGTCCAGGACTTTTGGCCGTTGACGACGTAGTCCTGCCCGTCGCGATCCGCGCGGGTCTTGAGCGAGGCCAGGTCGGAACCGGCCTCCGGCTCGGAAAATCCCTGACACCACCAGATATCGAGATTCGCGGTGCCGGGCAGGAATCGCTGCTTCTGCTCTTGCGAGCCGAATGCTGCGATCACGGGGCCGACCATGTCGGTGTTGAACGACAGTGGATCCAGGACCGATGCCAACTGCATCTCGTCACGCCAGATGTGCCGTTGCACCGGCGTCCAGTCTTTGCCGCCCCACTCCGTCGGCCAGTGCGGAACGGCGAGGCCGTGCGCGTTGAGGATCTGTTGGGACGTGACGAAGTCTTCGCGACTCAATTCGTCGCCGTTTGCCACGCGAGCCCGGAGGTCGGCGGGTACCTGCGTGGTGAAGAACGCGCGCATTTCATCGCGGAAGGCGAGCTCTTCGGCGGTGAGCTTCAGGTTCATTGCGTGCTTTCCAGGAAGGGACGAGTAAGTAAGTATGCACATACTTAACGGCTAAAGCGTGCCCCGGCTGACCGCGGTCTGTCAAGAGGGGCGGCCGGATGTCTTGGTCAACAACGCCGGTGCTGCCCGGCCACCAGACCTGGCCGGTGGCGCGACGGGCTTTGCCGGTCCCAGACGGCGGCGAGCTCGTTGAATACGGCGGCCGCGAACTAGGCTAAAGCGAAGCCGAGCTCGTCTACGCGGGCCAAGAATCACCGCGGTGATCGTCTGGGGTCACCGCCCAGGGCGGCCTGGCTGGGGGTGGTGGGTCAGCCAGTTGCGGCGCAATGATCAGGTCCGGAAGTGGACGAAAAGTTTGGTGAGTAATCCCGGATTCTTCGGCACTGGGTGCCCGCCCCAACTGATCATGTCCAGCCGTCAGTCGGATCGCCTCGCACCTCGATGACGCCGGTCGGGACAGCCACGGTCCGGTGGTGAGGGCCTGGTTGAGGCCAGCGGAAAATCGGAGTTCTTGACGTTCATCAACATCAGAACACGAGCGACGCTGCGTGCGCGGTCGCAGTGCCTGCGAACAGTGCCAGTGCGGCCGCCGAAGCGGCGATGGCAACGAACCGGTGGGTCGGCATGCGCAGCAGCAACCTGGCTGCCCGCACCGCTGTCACGGCTCGCAGATGACGATCGGGATCTCGCGGTCGGTCCAGGCCCGGTAGTTGACGAAGTCGGGGTACATCGCGTCGAGCTTCGGCCAGTAGGCGGCCCGCTCCGACTCGCTGGCGTCCCGGGCGCGCAGCGCCAGGACCTCGTTGCGGATCCGGAACGACACCTGCGGGTTGGCTTTCAGATTCAGGTACCACATCGGGTTGGTGGCGCGACCCCCCTGGGAAGCCACCAGGATCACCCGGTCGCCCTCCCGCAGGAACAGCAACGGAGACTCACGGGGCTGACCGGTCTTGCGTCCGGTGGTGGTGAGGATGCCGACTTCGGGGACCTCTCCGAAATGTTTGGTACCCAACCGCCACTTGCCGCCGATCCGGCCGCCGGTGGCCTTGTAGGCCCAGGTATTGGCCCGGGACATCCACTTGATGATGGTGCCGGTGACCGGCGAGTCCAGTGACTTCGGCTTCTCTGGTGTCTCCACAGCACCCTAACGTTGCACGAACGGACGGATCCCGGCCCGGATGTGGTGGATGACGGCGGTCCCGTCCGGGCTGTCGGCGGGAATGACGAACACCTCGTCGACATGGGCGCACACGCGCCGCCCGAACAGCGACGGCTTGGTGATGATGTCGTAGACCGCCCGCACCTCGTCGCCGTCGACGCTGTAGTCGGGCAGCGTGGCGGCCGCGATCAGCCGGAACTGTGGCCCGCGATTCAAGCTGCGGCGCAAGTGTTTTCCGGAGAATCCGGTCTTGAGGCCGACTTCGATTCGGGTGCAGTCCGGGGAGAACCGGACCGCGGAGGCATCGTGGCTGACCAGCGCGTCGATGTAGGCCTGGGCCGCCGCGATGCGATCGGCTTTCGAAACCGGCTTCGAGACAGGCTCCGACACCGCCGCCACTAGATCCGCTCGATGATGGTGCCGGTCGACAACGCACCGCCCGCGCACATGGTGATCAGCGCGGTCGAGGAGTCGGTCCGCTCGAGCTCGTGCAGCGCGGTGGTGATCAGCCGGCTGCCGGTGGAACCCACCGGGTGCCCCAGGGCGATCGCCCCGCCGTTGACGTTGACCCGGGCCATGTCGGGGTTGTGCACCGCGGCCCAGGACAGCACCACCGAGGCGAACGCCTCGTTGATCTCGACCAGGTCGATGTCGCCGATCTTCATCCCGGCCTTCTCCAGCACCTTGGCGGTGGACTGCACCGGGCCGTCCAGGTGGTAGTAGGTCTCGGCGCCGACGTTGGCCTGGCTGATGATCCGGGCCCGCGGCTTGAGGCCCAGGGCCTTGGCCTTGTCTTCGTCCATCCACAGCACCGCGGCGGCGCCGTCGGAAATCTGCGACGAGGTGCCGGCGGTGTGGATACCGCCCTCCATGACGGGCTTGAGTGCCGCAAGGCCCTCGGCCGTGGTCTCACGCAGGCCCTGGTCGCGGCTGACGGTGTTCCACTCGGAGGTGGGCTGCTTGTTCTCGTCGATCACCGGGGCCTCGATCGGGGAGATCTCCCGGTCGAACCGGCCCTCGGCCCAAGCCTGCTTGGCCAGCTGCTGAGACCGCAGCCCGAGCGCGTCCACGTCGGCGCGGGTGATGCCCCGGCGCTTGGCGATCCGTTCGGCGGCCTCGAACTGGTTGGGCAGGTCGATGTCCCAGGACGCTGCGCGAGCGCCGCCGCCGTTGGCGCCGAGCGGCACGCGGCTCATCGCCTCGATGCCGCAGGCGATGCCGATGTCGATGGCGCCGGTGGCGATGAGGCCGGCGATCAGGTGGTTGGCCTGCTGCGCGCTGCCGCACTGGCAGTCGATGCTGGTGGCGCCGACATGCTCGGGCAGCCCGGCCACCAGCCAGGACTGCCGGGTGACGTTGTTGCCCTGCTCGCCGAACTGGGTGACACAGCCGCCGATGACCTGCTCGACGCTGCCCGCGTCGATCCCGGCCTTGGTGATCAGTGCCTTCTGGACCGCGCCGAGAAGTTCGGTGGCGTGCAGGCCGGACAGCCAGCCGTTACGTTTACCGATGGGGCTGCGAGTGGCTTCGACGATGACAGGTTTACCCATGGGGCCAGGCTAGAACACGTTTCATTAGTCTGACAAGCGACGATGTGAAGACCCCTTTGGTCTATGGTGAGGCCATGTTTTACTGCTACTAGAACGCGTTGCATTTAGGAGTCCGTCGATGTCGAGTATCAAACTGCCTCCGGGGTTCGACTTCACTGACCCGGAGATCTACGCCGAACGGCTCCCCGATGCGGAGTTCGCCGAAGTGCGCGCCGCCGCCCCCATCACCTGGATCGAGCAGCCGGACGATAAGAGCGGTGGATTCAAAGACGGCGGCTACTGGGCGATCACCAGCCACCACGACGTCAAAGAGGTGTCCCGGCTCGACGAGGTCTTCTCGAGCGAGATCAACGGCGCCATCCCGCGCTACAACGACGACATCGAGCGGGAGAACATCGACGTCGGCCGGCTGTTGATGCTCAACCAGGACGCCCCGCGGCACACCCGGCTGCGCCGGATCGTCTCGCGCGGTTTCACCCCGCGCCACATCCTGCCGCTGCACGACGAGTTGCAGGAGCGGGCCCAGGGCATCGCCAAGGAGGCCCTGGCCAAGGGCACCGGCGACTTCGTGGTGGAGGTGGCCTCCGAGCTGCCGCTGCAGGCGATCGCCGGTCTGATGGGGGTGCCGCAGGAAGACCGCGGCAAGCTGTTCAACTGGACCAACCAGATGACGTCCTACGACGACCCCGAGTACGCCCACTACGACCCGAAGACCTCGTCGATGGAGATCATCTCCTACGGGTTGCAGCTGGCCGAGATGAAGCGGCAGAACCCCGGTCAGGACATCGTCACCACACTGATCGAGGCCGACATCGACGGCGAGAAGCTCAACGATGACGAGCTGGGATTCTTCATCATCCTGCTGGCGGTCGCCGGTAGCGAGACGACGCGTAACTCGATCACCCAGGGCATGATGGCGTTCACCGAATTCCCCGAGCAGTGGGAGCTTTTCAAGTCTCAGCGCCCGGAGACCACCGCCGACGAGGTGGTGCGCTGGGCCACCCCGGTGACGTCGTTCCAGCGCACCGCAACTCGCGACTACGAGCTGTCCGGGGTGAAGATCAAGCAAGGCCAGCGGGTGGTGATGTTCTACCGCTCGGCCAACTTCGACCCCGAGGTCTTCGACAACCCGCAGCAGTTCAACATCCTGCGTGACCCCAACCCGCACGTCGGCTTCGGCGGCACCGGTGCGCACTACTGCATCGGCACCCACCTGGCCCGGATGTCGGTGAACCTGATGTTCAACGCCATCGCCGACCAGATCCCCGACCTCAAGCCGCTGGGCGCTCCGGAACGACTGCGCTCGGGCTGGCTCAACGGGATCAAGCACTGGCAGGTCGACTACACCGGCAAATCCGTCTGAACCACCGAACCAACACGGAGGTTAGTTCTGTCATGTCCACCCTTCCCCCCGGATTCGACTTCCTCAACCCCGACGTCATCGTCGAGGGCATCCCCGAGCAGGAGTTCGCGCAGCTGCGCAAAACGGCGCCCGTGTGCTGGATCGAGCAAGCCCCTGGCAAGGGCGGCGGATTCAACGACGGCGGTTACTGGGCGGTCACCAAGCTCGCCGACGTCAAAGAGGTGTCGCTGCGCAGCGATGTCTTCTCCAGCTACGAAAACTGTGTGATCCCACGGTTTCCCGACGACATGCAGCGCGAGAACATCGAGGTTCAGCGGTTCGTGATGCTGAACATGGACGCGCCGCACCACACCCGGCTGCGCCGGATCATCTCGCGGGGCTTCACCCCGCGGGCCATCGGCCGGCTGCGCGACGAACTCCACGAACGGGCGCAGGCGATCGTCAAGGACGCCGCCGCGGCGGGCAGCGGTGACTTCGTCGAGCAGGTCTCCTGCGAACTGCCGCTGCAGGCGATCGCCGGACTGCTCGGGGTGCCGCAGGAGGACCGGGACAAGTTGTTCCAGTGGTCCAACGAGATGACCGGCAGCGAGGACCCGGAATACGCCGACATCGACCCGCAGGCCTCGTCGGTTGAATTGATCCAGTACGCCATGCAACTGGCCGCCGCCAAGGCGGAGAACCCCGGCGAAGACATCGTCACCACCCTGATCAACGCCGACATCGACGGCGAGAAGCTCTCCGACGACGAGTTCGGCTTCTTCGTGGTGATGCTGGCGGTGGCCGGCAACGAGACCACCCGCAATTCGATCACCCACGGCATGATCGCGTTCTCCGAGCACCCCGAGCAGTGGGAGTTGTTCAAGTCCGAGCGCCCGGCGACCACCGCCGACGAGATCGTGCGGTGGGCCTCCCCGGTGATCTGCTTCCAGCGCACCGCCCTGGAGGACTACGAATTGTCCGGAGCTCAGATCAAAAAGGGCCAGCGGGTGGTGATGTTCTACCGCTCGGCCAACTTCGACGAGGACGCCTTCGACGAACCATTCAGCTTCAACATCCTGCGGGATCCGAACCCGCACGTCGGGTTCGGCGGCACCGGTGCGCACTACTGCATCGGCACCCACCTGGCCCGGTTGACGATCGACCTGATCTTCAACGCGGTCGCCGACAACGTGCCCGACCTCGCGCCGCTGGCCTCCCCGGAACGGCTGCGGTCCGGATGGCTCAACGGCATCAAGCATTGGCAGATGGACTACACCGGCAAATGCCCGGTGGGCCACTAGTTTTAAGGAGATTCGGTGGACTTCAGTCCAGATCCGGAACAGCAGGCAGTCGCCGACGTCGTCACGTCGGTGCTCGACCGGGACAACAACTGGGAGGCGCTGGTCGCCGGCGGCGTGACGGCACTCGCGGTGCCCGAGCGGCTCGGCGGTGACGGTGTCGGCCTGTCGGAGGTGGCCACGGCGCTCACCGAGATCGGCCGGCACGGAACCATCAGCCCCGCGCTGGCCACCCTCGGGTTCGGTCTGGTGCCGCTACTGGAGCTGGCCAGCGAGGCCCAGCAGGACCGCTACCTGGCCGGGGTGGCCAAGGGTGCGGTGCTGACCGCTGCGCTCGACGAGCCGGCCGCCGCGCTGCCGGAGCAGCCCGGAGTTCGGCTTTCCGGTAACCGGTTGTCCGGCACCAAAATCGGTGTGCCCTTCGCCGCGCAGGCCGAGTGGATGCTGGTCACCGCCGACTCCGGTGTCGCGGTGATCTCACCGAAGGCGCCCGGAGTGCAGCTGACCAAGACCCCGACCGCCAACCACAGCGACGAGTACGTGGTGGTCTTCGACGGCGCCGAGGCCGACGCGGTGCTCGACGGGGCGTCGGTACACCGGGTTAACCAGTTGGCACTGGCCATGATCGGCGCGTACACCTCCGGGCTGGTGGCCGGTGCACTGCGGCTGACCGCCGACTACGTCGGCAGCCGTGAGCAATTCGGCCGGCCGCTGTCGACGTTCCAGACGGTCGCCGCGCAACTCTCCGAGGTCTACATCGTCTCGCGCACCATCACCCTGGCGGCGACGTCGGTGGTGTGGCGGCTGGCCAACGGCCTGGACGCCGGCGACGACCTCGGGGTGCTCGGCTACTGGATCACCTCGCAGGCGCCCCCGGTGATGCAACTCTGCCATCACCTGCACGGCGGGATGGGTATGGATGTCGACTACCCGATGGACCGCTACTACTCCACGATCAAAGACCTGAACCGCCTGCTGGGCGGGCGGTCGCATCGTCTCGACCTGGTGGAGGTCGCGAACGCCGCGGAGCCCGGGGAGGGGCAGCAGCCGGCAGCAGCGGGCTCCATGTTCGTCGATCTGACCCCCGAGCAGCGCAAGCTGCAAGCCGAATTGCGGGAATACTTCGCCAACCTGATCACGCCCGATGAGGAAAAGGCGATGGCCACCGACCGGCACAACGAGGCCTACCGTGCCGTGATCCGCCGGATGGGCCGCGACGGCAAACTCGGAGTCGGCTGGCCCAAGGAGTTCGGCGGCCTGGGCTTCGGACCGATCGAGCAGCAGATCTTCGTCAACGAGGCGCAGCGTGCAGACATTCCGCTGCCCGCCGTGACGCTGCAGACGGTGGGACCGACCCTGCAGGTGTACGGCAACGAGGCGCAGAAGAAGAAATTCCTGCCCGACATCCTGGCCGGCGAAGTGCATTTCGCGATCGGCTACACCGAGCCCGAAGCGGGCACCGATCTGGCCAGCCTGCGCACCACCGCCGTTCGCGACGGTGACCACTACATCGTGAACGGCCAGAAGGTGTTCACCACCGGCGCGCATGACGCCGACTACATCTGGCTGGCGGTGCGCACCGACCCGACCGCGGTGAAGCACAAGGGGATCTCGATCCTCATCGTCGACACCAAGGACCCGGGTTACTCCTGGACTCCGATGATCCTGTCCGACGGCGCACATCACACCAACGCGACCTATTACAACGACGTGCGGGTGCCCGCCGACATGCTGGTGGGCGAGGAGAACGGCGGTTGGAAGCTGATCACCACCCAGCTCAACAACGAGCGGGTGATGCTCGGCCCGGCCGGCCGGTTCGGCGCCATCTACGACAAGGTGTACGCGTGGGCCACCAAGCCCGGCAGCGACGGGATCATCCCGATCAGCCACGAGGCGGTCAAACGCGGCCTCGGCGAGATCCATGCCATGTTCCGCATCAACGAGCTGCTCAACTGGCAGGTCGCCGCGGCCGGCGAGATCATCGACGTGGCCGACGCCGCGGCCACCAAAGTCTTTGGCACCGAGCGGATCCAGTACGCCGGGCGGCTGGCCGAGGAGATCGTGGGCTGCTACGGCAACCCGGCCGACCCGGCCACCGCCGGGCTGCTGCGTTGGCTCGACGTGCAGACCAAGCGCAACCTGGTCATCACCTTCGGCGGTGGGGTCAACGAGGTGATGCGCGAGATGATCGCCGCCTCCGGTCTGAAGGTTCCGCGGGTGCCACGATGAGCGCTTGCGCGAAGAGTCGAGGACACAGATGAGCGATTTGCAAGCAGGTATCGAGCAGATCCTGGCGTCGGGCCGCAGCAAGCCGCGGTCGGGCCGGGATCCGGTGAACCAGCCGATGATCCGGCACTGGGTCGATGCGATCGGTGACGCCAATCCGATCTACACCGACGACGCCGCCGCGCGCGCCGCCGGTCACCCGGGGCTCGTCGCTCCGCCGGCGATGATCCAGGTGTGGACGATGATGGGCCTGGGTGGGGAGCGCCCCGCTGACGACCCGCTCGGCAAGGTCATGGAATTGTTCGACGGCGCAGGCTACGTCGGGGTGGTGGCCACCAACTGTGAGCAGACCTACCACCGCTACCTGCGGCCCGGCGAAGAGGTCAGTGTCACCGCCGAGGTGACCGACATCGTCGGCCCGAAGTCGACCGGCCTCGGTGAGGGGTACTTCGTCACCCAGAAGATCCGTTGGTGGGTCGGAGAAGAGAATGTCGCCGATATGAACTGGCGCATCCTCAAGTTCTTGCCGAAAGATCGCGCCGAATCCGTCGAGGTGCCCGAGGATCTCGACCCGGACAAGATGATGCGCCCGTCTTGGTCGAGGGACTCCAAGTACTTCTGGGACGGGGTGGCCGCCCACGAGCTGCGCATTCAGCGCCGCCCTGACGGCAGCCTGCAGCATCCGCCGGTGCCCGCGGTCTGGAAGGACAAGACGGAGACCACTGACTACGTCGTTTCCAGCGGCAAGGGAACGGTGTTCAGCCACGTGGTGCACCATGCCCCCAAAGTCCCCGGCCGCAGCTTGCCGTTCGTGATCGCGCTGGTCGAGCTGGAGGAGGGCGTGCGGATGCTCGGTGAACTGCGCGGCGTTGATGCCGATGCGGTGAAGATCGGGATGCCGGTCCGCGCAACGTTTCTCGACTTTCCTGCCAGCGACGCCCGCCCGGCGTGGACCCTGTACGCCTGGGAGCCTGTGGAAGGAGACGGGGCATGAGCGCTCCGACCGTGGAAGTGGGCACCAAGCTGCCCGAGCTGAAGATCTACGGCGACCCGACGTTCATCGTCTCCACGGCGATCGCCACCCGCGACTACCAGGACGTGCACCACGACCGGGACAAGGCGCAGGCCAAGGGATCCAAGGACATCTTCGTCAACATTCTCACCGATACCGGCCTGGTGCAGCGCTACCTCACCGACTGGGCCGGATCCAATGCGGTGATCCGTTCGATCGGGCTGCGCCTGGGCGTGCCGTGGTACGCCTACGACACCGTCACCTTCAGCGGTGAGGTGACCGGGTTGGAAAACACCGCGGACGGACCTCTGGTAACCGTGAAAGTCGTTGGTAACAACAGTCTTGGCGACCACGTGATCGCCACCGCCACATTGACGATCGGGGACGTGTAATGCTGTCGGGTAAGGCTGCCATCGCCGGCATCGGGGCGACCGACTTCTCCAAGGAATCCGGGCGCAGCGAACTGCGTCTGGCCGCCGAGGCGGTGCTCGACGCACTCGACGATGCGGGCTTGGCGCCGTCCGACGTCGACGGTCTGGTCACCTTCACCATGGACTCCAACCTGGAGACCGCCGTCGCACGTGCCACCGGGATCGGCGAGCTGAAGTTCTTCTCCCAGATCGGCTACGGCGGTGGCGCCGCCGCGGCGACCGTGCAGCAGGCGGCGATGGCGGTGGCGACCGGGATCGCCGAAGTCGTTGTGGCCTACCGGGCCTTCAATGAGCGCTCGGAGTTCCGGTTCGGTCAGGTGATGACCGGGCTGACGGTCAACGCCGATTCCCGCGGCGTGGAGTACAGCTGGTCATACCCGCACGGCCTGAGCACCCCGGCCGCGTCGGTGGCGATGATCGCCCAGCGTTACATGCATGAATACGGTGCCACCAGTGCGGATTTCGGTGTGGTGTCGGTGGCAGATCGCAAGCACGCGGCGACCAACCCCAAGGCGTTCTTCTACGGCAAGCCGATCACCATCGAGGATCACCAGAACTCGCGGTGGATCGCCGAACCGCTGCGGCTGCTGGACTGCTGCCAGGAGAGCGACGGCGGGGTGGCGATCGTCGTCACCACGCCCGAGCGGGCCCGCGACCTCAAGCATCGGCCGGCGGTGATCGAGGCGGCCGCGCAGGCAGCCGGGGCCGACCAGTTCACCATGTACTCCTACTACCGCGACGAGCTCGGGCTGCCCGAGATGGGCCTGGTGGGCAAGCAGCTGTGGGCGCAATCGGGCCTGACGCCGGCCGACATTCAGACCGCGGTGCTCTACGACCACTTCACCCCTTACACGCTGATCCAGTTGGAGGAGTTGGGGTTCTGCGGTAAGGGCGAGGCCAAGGACTTCATCGCCGGTGGCGCGATCGAGCTGGGCGGCCGGCTGCCGATCAACACCCACGGCGGGCAGCTCGGCGAGGCCTACATCCACGGGATGAACGGCATCGCCGAAGGGGTGCGCCAGCTACGCGGCACCTCGGTCAACCAGGTCGACGGTGTCGAGCACGTGTTGGTCACCGCCGGTACCGGGGTGCCGACGTCGGGTCTGATCCTGGGCTAGCTTCGCGCACCCTACCGCCGAGCGTGACGTTCGTCGCCGGCCTCGCTCCAGCTTTCGGGTAGCAGCGGAACCGTCGGGCCGCTGCCGAAGCTCTCAGCAGCCAACGTCGTCAGCCCCGCCGCAGCCCTATCCGGCTTAGCCTGTGCCCCGGCGAAACCCAGGGCACCGGCCCCGGTGGCCGAGGCGCTGGTGGCCACCAGGTCAGCGAACTCGTTCGCCTCATCGCGAGCACGCCGGCGCCGGCGAGTCCGGACCCGGTCCCGACCTTGCGCGGCCGCGGCAGCCGCCGCACTGGCGTCATCCGGATTCGGCGCCTTCTTGACGGCCTGGGCGCGGCCCTTGGCACGGATCCGGTCGGCCGTACCGGTAGGCCCGATCACATAGGGCGGGAAGAATCCCGGGCTTGCGCCGGCCGGGGGAACCGAAGGCGGTGGCGCGGCGGGAGCCGCGCTGGTCGTCGGCACCGACGCGGACGACGGCACTGTCGCCGTGGTCGAGGCGGGAACCGACGGGGTGCTCGACGAGGCACCTGCAGCCGGCAACGCCGGAGGTGTCTCCGAGATCGGATCCACAGCGACGGGTGCGACCGGGGTCGGCTGAATTCCGGCCAGCCCGGCCAGGCCGGCCGCCCATCCCAGGTTGGCGAGCACCAGGCCCAGCGCCGGCTGCAGCAGCGCGGGAGCGAACTGGCTCAGGCTCGAGGCGATTTGGCTGGCATGGAAGGTCAGATCGGCCATTATCAACGGGAGATCGTTCAGCAGCGCCGCCGGATTGGTCAGCAAGTCCGTGATGATGGTGTTGCCGTACTCGCCCAGTTCGCCGAAGAAATCTTGCCACCATTCCGGGTCGGACGGGTCCAATTCGCCGTCGTGGATGCCGTCGTGGTCGTGGTCGTGGTCGTGGTCATGATCGCCGTGGTCGGACTCGTCATGGAGCACGATCGGTGGTGCCGCGGTGGGCTGTGGAGCCGAGGCCAGCGCCGCCCCGGAGACCGCTTCGTAGCTGGCCATCGTGGTCGCGGCCTGGATCCACATCCGCAGGTAGTCGGCTTCATTGAGTGCGATCGGAATCGTGTTGATGCCAAAGAAATTGGTCGCGACCAGGACACCGTGCGTGGCGTGATTGGCGGCCAGTTCCGGCATCGTGGGCATGACCGCCAGCGCGCTGACATAGGCGCTGGCCACCGTTTCGTGCTGCGCCGCCAGGGCGGCGCTGTCGGCGCTGGCCTTCGACAGCCACCCCAGGTAAGGGGCATGCGCGGCGACATACTGTTCAGCACTCGGCCCCTGCCACGCCGCCGCCTGAGTGGACCCCAGCAAGGCGCGCAACTCATCTGCGGTCGCGGTGTACTCCAGGCTCAGTGATGCCCATGCGCCGGCCGCCGACAACAGCGGTCCGGGTCCGGGGCCGCTGGTCAGTGCTGCCGAGTGCACCTCCGGTGGCGACGCCATCCATACCGCAGCCGTCACAGGGTCGTCCTCGCTTGTCGGTTCGCGACGCAACCTCTTCGTGTTGCGTTACGTGGTCCCGACAGACGTTAGCGGAGATGACAATCGTTTTCAATAAGGCCGGGCGACGAAGGACGCCGCCGACCGGCGTCGCTAGGCCGTAACCAGCTCGACGTCGCTCAGCACCGCGGCGTTGTCACGCGAGGGCGCCACCACGTTGCCCAGCAACCGGCCGTCCTCTTTCCACAGGTGAGCCCGCAGGGTCTCGCCGGGGAAGACCACGCCGGCGAACCGCGCGCCGAACGAACGCACCGCGCCCGCATCGCCGTCCAGTGCCGTGTCCACGGCCGCCTTGCAGGTCATGCCGTAGGTGCACAGCCCGTGCAGGATCGGCCGCGGGAATCCAGCAGCCGCCGCGAATCCAGGGTCCGAGTGCAGCGGATTGCGGTCTCCGCAGAGCCGGTAGAGCAGCGCCTGTTGCGGCGCCACCGGGATGTCGACTTCGAAATCCGGTGCGCGGTCGGGACGTTCGGTTGCCGAGGCCGGGCCGCGCTCACCGCCGAAGCCGCCCTCGCCGCGCGCGAAGATGGACCGCTGCTGCGTCCACAGCGGCGTGCCGTCGGTACTGGTGACGGTGGTCTCGAGCACGACGACGGCGGCCTTGCCCTTGTCCCAGACGTCGACGATCCGGCTGACGGCCTGCGCGCTGCCGGACGGCGGTAGCGGCGCGGGCACGATCACCTTCTCGGAGGCATGCAGGATCTTGGCCAGATCGATTTCGACGCCGGGCCAGCTGACCTTGGGCGGGTCGACATCGTTGAACGACGCCGCGACGCAGCCGAACGTCGGCAACACCTGCGGGGTGCCGTCGACGACGTAGCTCAGCTCACGCGGATCCATCGGATCCGAGCCGGCGCCCAGCGCCAGGTTGTAGAGCTGCACATTGGTTGCGGTCCAGGAGAACTCGACCCGGCCGAACTCCGCACCCCGTGCGACATCGAGATCGATCGGCATGTCCTAGGCCCTTTCGGCTGGTGAGTCGGCGATGTCCAGAGCGGCCAGGTAACCGAACGTCATCGCGGGTCCGATGGTGCCGCCGGGCCCGGGGTAGGTGTGGCCCATGACCGGGGCGCTCACATTGCCCGCGGCGTAGAGGCCCTCGATGACGCTGTCGTCGTCGCGCAGCGCCCGACCGCGCACGTCGGTGCGGATCCCGCCCTTGGTGCCCAGGTCCCCGGGCACCATCTTGGCCGCGTAGAACGGCCCCTGCGCGATCGGGCCCAGGTTCGGGTTCGGCTTATTGGTCGGGTCGCCGTAGTAGCGGTCGTAGGCGCTCTCACCGCGGTGGAAGTCCTCGTCGACGCCGGTGCGGGCGAACTCGTTGAACCGCTCCACGGTCGCATTGAGCCCCGCTGCCGGCACGCCCATCTTGGTCGCCAGTTCTTCCAGGGTGTCCGCCGAGACGATCACGCCGGACTCCAGCCACTTCTTCGGAATCCGTTGGCCCGGCTGCAGACCCGCAAAGATGAAGTTGTTGCGGTAGCGCTGGTCGAACACGAGCCAGGCCGGGATGTTCTCGCCGGGGCCGGGGCCCTGCCCGTATTCGCCGCCGTACATGTGGTGGACGGCCTCCACGTAGGGCATCGACTCGTTCATGAACCGCTTGCCGGCCATGTTCACGATGATCGACCCGGGCGAGTTGCGCTCCGAGAGCGCGAACCACGGTGCTCCGGGCAGCGGCACCGTCGGGCCCCACCAGGAGTCCTCCATGACGTCCAGTGCGGCACCGAGTTTTTCGCCGGCCAGGATGCCCTCGCCGGTGTTGGCCTTCGCGCCGACCGTCCACTCGGTGGTGATCGGAGCGCGCTGGTACTTCACCCGCATCTGCTCGTTGTGCTCGAATCCGCCGCTGGCCAGAATGACCCCGCGCCGCGCCCGGATCAGCCGGGGCTCGACGGCCTCCGAGGCATTGCTGTCGCGGACGTAGACGCCGCGGACCACGCCGTCGGAGACGTAGAGGTCGGTCAGTGCGGTGTTCAGCTCGACCGGCACGCCGGCATTGCGCAGGGCGATCCGCAACGGAGCGATCAGCGCGCGGCCCATCCCGACCAGGTTCTTGCCGGTGGCCTGGGCCCACATGGTGCGGGCGCCGACCTTCAGGCTGCGCAGCACGCCGCGCGGATGGCGCTTGAGCTGGTTGAGCCGGACGTAGTCCTGCTGCATGACGACGACGTTCAGCGGCACCTTGCCGTAGGCCGGTTCCAGGCCGGCCGCATCCGCGCCGAGCTTTTTGGCGTTGAACGGCTTCGGCTCGATCGAGCGGCCGGTGGGCTTGCCGCCCGGCTGCTCGGGGTAGTAGTCGGCGTAACCGGGAACCCAGCACATCTTCAGCGGCGAGTTCTTCAGCACGAACGACAACATCTCCGGCCCGCGCTGCAGGTAGGTGTCGATCTTCTCGGCCGGAACGACGTCACCGACGATCGTGCGCAGATAGGTGCGGGCGGCCTCGGGGGTGTCCTTGACGCCCGCGCGTGCGAGCACCTCGTTGTTGGGGATCCACACGCCGCCGCCGGAGCGGGCGGTCGAACCGCCGTAGTGGGCGGCTTTCTCGATGACGATGGTGGACAGTCCCCGGTGGGCGGCGGTGAGGGCGGCGACCATCCCGGCGCCACCGCTTCCGACCACGACGACGTCGTACTCCTGCTCAGCCATGTAGAACACGTTATAGAATTGCCCCACCCGGGCGCCAGTTGGCTGGCGGTATGGTTACCCCGCTCGCCCGGACGACCACTTCCTACCCTGCGGGTAGGGCGCCGGGACCGACCAGGTCAGGCGGAGTTGCGGACCTGGTAGAACGCGTTTCAATTTTGCGGCCCGCGCGGACGCGTTCTCGCCTTTCTTCTGCAGCGAAGGCATGTTTTACTGGCACGAGCATGCATCGTGCTGCACATGCCCTGAGTTAGGAGTCTTCGCCGTGGCCAGCCCCACTGTCCCTTCCGCCTTCAATGTTCCCGCGGGTTTCGACCCGACCGATCCGGAGATCTACGCCGAGCGGATTCCGGACGAGGAGCTGGCGGCGCTGCGCACGAGCGAGCCGATCAAGTGGATCGAGCAGCCGGAAGGTGTCGGCGGCTTCAACGACGGCGGCTACTGGGCGATCACCCGCCACGAGGACGTCAAAGAGGTCTCCCGCCTCGACGACGTGTTCTCCAGTGAGATCAACACCGCCATCCCGCGGTTCAACGACGACATCACCCGCGACGCGATCGAGGCGCAGCGGATCATCATGCTCAACCAGGACGCGCCGCGGCACACCCGCCAGCGCCGGATCATCTCGCGCGGCTTCACCCCGCGTCACATCCTGCCGCTGCACGAGGAGCTGGAGCAGCGCGCGCAGGGCATCGCCAAAGAGGCGCTGGCCAAGGGATCCGGTGACTTCGTGGTGGAGGTGGCCTCCGAGCTGCCGCTGCAGGCGATCGCCGGTCTGATGGGGGTGCCGCAGGAGGACCGCGGCAAGTTGTTCGAGTGGACCAACCAGATGACCTCGTACGACGACCCGGAATACGCTCACTACGACCCGGCGGCGTCGGCGCTGGAGATCATCACCTACGGCCTGCAGCTGGCCGAGATGAAGCGCCAGAACCCGGGCAAGGACATCGTCACCACGCTGATCGAGGCCGACATCGACGGCGAGAAGCTCAACGACGACGAGCTGGGCTACTTCATCATCCTGCTGGCGGTGGCGGGCAGCGAGACCACCCGTAACTCCATCACCCAGGGCATGATGGCCTTCACCGAGAACCCCGACCAGTGGGAGCTGTTCAAAAAGGAGCGCCCGGAGACCACCGCCGACGAGGTCGTGCGCTGGGCCACCCCGGTGACGTCGTTCCAGCGCACCGCCACTCGGGACCACGAGCTCAATGGCACCTTGATCAAGGAGGGCCAGCGGGTGGTGATGTTCTACCGCGCTGCCAACTTCGACCCCGAGGTGTTCGACAACCCGCAGCAGTTCAACATCCTGCGTGACCCCAACCCGCACGTCGGCTTCGGCGGCACCGGTGCGCACTACTGCATCGGCACCCACCTGGCCCGGATGACGATCGGTCTGATCTTCAACGCCATCGCCGACCACATCCCCGACCTCAAGCCGCTGGAAAGCCCCCAGCGGCTACGCTCGGGCTGGCTCAACGGGATCAAGCACTGGCAGGTCGACTACACCGGCAAGTCCTAGTTCACGCTTCGGTGGGGGGCCGGCGGCGACCATGCCGCCGGCCCTCCGTCGCCACCGGACCGCCCGAGACCGCCCGAGCTGAAAGTTAGAACACGTTATAGAATTCGGTCAGCGGCTCGGTTTTACCCGCATCCCAACACCCGAGGGGACTCTTCAAAGATGCTCAGCGCCCAGATCCGCGACGAACTCGCCGCCGAATTGGCGCAAGCGGAGCGCAGCCGCGTACCGATCTCCCCTCTGACGGCGGCGCATCCCGACATCGACGTCGTCGACGCCTACGAGATCCAGCTGATCAACATTCGCCAGCGGATCGCCGAGGGCGCCCGGGTGGTCGGCCACAAGGTCGGCCTGTCCAGCGAGGCGATGCAGCAGATGATGGGCGTCGACGAGCCGGACTACGGGCACATGCTCAACGAGATGCAGGTGTTCGAGGACAAACCGATCAAAGCGGCGAACTACCTGTACCCGCGGGTCGAGGTCGAGGTGGCGTTCATCCTCGCCGAGGACCTGCCGGGCGCGGACTGCACCGAGGAGCACGTGCTCGCCGCCACCGAGGCGTTCGCCCCGGCGATTGAGTTGATCGACAGCCGGATCACCGACTGGAAGATCAAGCTCTGCGACACCATCGCCGACAACGCCTCCTCGGCCGGGTTCGTCCTCGGCAAACAGCGGGTCAAGCCGGGCGACATCGATATCAAGCGGATCGACGCCTCGTTGACCAAGAACGGCGAGGTGGTCGCCGAGGGCCGCAGTGACGCGGTGCTGGGTAATCCGGTCACCGCGGTGGCGTGGTTGGCCCGCAAGGTGGAGAGTTTCGGGGTGCGGCTGCAGGCCGGCGACATCGTGTTGCCCGGCACCGCCACCCGGGCCATCGACGTGCACGCCGGCGACGACTGTGTCGCCGATTTCTCCGGACTGGGTTCGGTCCGGCTGGTTTTCGAATAGAGGAGCGCTCATGGCCGACAAAGCGTCAGTCGCGATCGTCGGGTCGGGCAACATCAGCACCGACTTGTTGTACAAATTGTTGCGCTCGGAGTGGTTGGAGCCGCGCTGGATGATCGGCATCGATCCTGAGTCTGAGGGCCTGGCCCGAGCCCGCAAGCTCGGACTGGAGACCTCGGCCGAGGGGGCGGATTGGCTGCTGGCCCAGGATGAGTTGCCGGACTTCGTTTTTGAGGCTACCAGCGCTTATGTGCACAAGGCGTACGCGCCTAAGTATGAGGCGGCTGGGATCCGGGCGATCGATTTGACTCCGGCTGCGGTGGGTCCGGCAGTGATCCCGCCGGCGAATCTGCACGCCCATGTGGACGCTCCGAACGTCAACATGATCACCTGTGGTGGGCAGGCCACCATCCCGATCGTGTACGCGGTGACGCGTGCGGTGGCCGAGCAGGGCGGCACCGTGCCCTACGCGGAGATCGTGGCCAGCGTCGCGAGCGTGTCGGCGGGGCCGGGCACCCGGGCCAATATCGATGAGTTCACTAAGACCACCTCGCGTGGGGTGGAGACGATCGGTGGGGCGCAAAAGGGCAAGGCGATCATCATCCTGAATCCGGCGGATCCGCCGATGATCATGCGCGACACCATCTTCTGCCAGATCCCCGAGGACATCGACCGGGATGCGATCACCAAGTCGATCCTCAGCGTTGTCGAGCAGGTGCAGACCTATGTGCCGGGTTACCGGTTGCTCAACGAGCCGCAGTTCGACGAGCCGTCGCTGAACTCGGGTGGGCGTGCGGTGGTCACGACGTTCGTCGAGGTCGAGGGCGCCGGCGATTACCTGCCCCCGTATGCGGGCAACCTGGACATCATGACCGCGGCCGCCACCAAGGTGGGCGAGGAGATCGCCCGCGAGATGGCCACCGCCAAGGCTCAAGGGGTGTAGCTGCTATGTCTGATCACATTTTCGACGTTCGGATCACCGACACCAGCCTGCGTGATGGCAGCCATCACAAGCGCCACCAGTTCACGCCTGAGGAGGTCGCCGCGATCGTGGCGGCGATCGATGCTGCCGGCGTGCCTGTGATCGAGGTGACCCATGGCGACGGGCTGGGCGGATCCAGTTTCAACTACGGATTTTCCAAGACTCCCGATCAGGAGTTGATCGCCCTGGCGGCGCAGACCGCCAAGGACGCCAAGATCGCGTTTTTGATGCTGCCCGGGGTGGCCACCAAGGAAGACATGAAGACCGCGCAGGGCAATGGCGGTGTGATCTGCCGGATCGCTACGCACTGCACCGAGGCCGACGTGTCGATCCAGCACTTCGGGCTGGCTCGCGAACTCGGCTTGGAGACCGTCGGGTTTTTGATGATGGCTCACACCGTGTCCCCGGAGAAGCTGGCCGCCCAGGCCCGCATCATGGCCGATGCGGGCTGCCAGTGTGTGTATGTGGTGGATTCGGCCGGTGCGCTGGTGCTCGAAGGGGTGCGTGATCGGGTCCAGGCGCTGGTCGCCGAGCTCGGTGATGACGCGCAGGTGGGTTTTCATGGCCATGAGAACCTCGGGCTGGGGGTGGCCAACTCTTTGGAGGCGGTGCGCGCTGGTGCCAAGCAGATCGACGGCTCGGTGCGCCGGTTCGGCGCGGGGGCGGGCAATGCCCCGGTGGAGGCGTTGATCGGGGTGTTCGACAAGGTCGGGATCAAGACCGGTATCGACTTCTTCGACATCGCTGATGCCGCCGAGGAGGTGGTGCGCCCGGCGATGCCGGCTGAGTGCGTGCTGGACCGCAACGCGCTGATCATGGGCTACTCGGGGGTGTACTCCAGCTTCCTCAAGCACGCGGTGCGCCAGGGTGAGCGCTACGGCGTGCCCGCCCATGAGCTGCTGCACCGGGCCGGCCAGCGCAAGCTGATCGGCGGCCAGGAAGACCAACTCATCGACATCGCCCTGGAAATCCAGCGGGAGCGGGCTGCCGCCGAGTAGCTGTCGGAGCCCTCGGGCACGATGAGGCTTGTGTCTTCCTCGACCACCCCGACGCGCGACGACGCCCAGGCGATCCTGGAGCAGCTGGCCGGCCCCGATGCGCGCCTGCGCGACGACCAATGGGCAGCGATCGACGCGCTGGTGGTCAGGCGTCGCCGCGCCCTGGTGGTGCAGCGCACCGGCTGGGGCAAATCGGCGGTGTACTTCATCGCCGCGAAGCTGCTGCGCCGGTGTGGCGAGGGGCCGACGGTCATCGTGTCGCCGCTGTTGGCGTTGATGCGCAACCAGGTCGCCGCCGCGGAACGGGCCGGGGTGCATGCGGCCACCATCAACTCCTCCAACGTGACCGAGTGGGCCGAGGTGCAGGCCAGGGTGGTCGCCGGTGATCTCGACGTGCTGCTGGTGAGCCCGGAGCGGCTCAACAACCCGGATTTTCGCGATGAGGTGCTGCCGGCGCTGGCGGCCCGGGCCGGGCTGGTGGTGGTCGACGAGGCGCACTGCGTCTCGGATTGGGGCCACGATTTCCGGCCGGACTACCGGCGCATCCGCACGCTGATCGCCGAGCTGGGCGCCGGCATCCCGGTGCTGGCGACCACGGCGACCGCCAATGATCGGGTGGTCGACGATGTCGCCGGCCAACTCGGGGTGGGTGGTGGCGACACGCTGGTGCTGCGCGGCGGCCTGGATCGCGAGTCGCTGCGGCTGTCGGTGGTGCACGCCGGTGGTCCGGCGCAGCGGGCCGCCTGGATCGGTGCGCACCTGGAAGCACTGCCGGGGTCCGGGATCGTGTACACGCTCACCGTGGCCCAGGCCCACGATGTCGCCGCCGATCTGCGTGCGCAGGGGTTCGCGGTCGCGGCCTACACCGGTTCCACCGAAGCGGCCGACCGGGAACAACTGGAGGCGGATCTGCTGGCCAACCGGGTCAAAGCGCTGATCGCCACCTCGGCGCTGGGGATGGGCTTCGACAAGCCGGACCTCGGGTTCGTCATCCACCTGGGTGCGCCATCCTCGCCGATCGCCTACTACCAGCAGGTGGGACGGGCGGGGCGCTCCACGGCCAGCGCGGAAGTCATCCTGCTGCCCGGCCCGGAAGATCAGGACATCTGGCGTTACTTCGCGTCCCTGGCGTTCCCGCCGGAAGCGTTGGTGCGCAAGGTGATCGGCGAGCTCTCGGCCGAACGGCCGCTGTCGACACCCGCGCTGGAACCGCTGGTCGACTTGAATCGGTCGCGACTGGAGATGGTGCTCAAGGTCCTCGACGTCGACGGCGCGGTGCGCCGGGTCAAGGGCGGCTGGCTGGGTACCGGGGAGCCGTGGACCTACGACGAGCAGCGTTACCGCAACCTCGCCGAGCTGCGCCGGGCCGAACAGCAGGCGATGCTCGATTATCAGAGCACCGCCGAATGCCGGATGGCGTTCCTGCGCGTCCAGCTCAACGACCCGCAACTGCGCGCCGGGGAACGCTGCGGGCGGTGCGACAACTGCGCCGGGCCGCGGTTTGACGCCGACGTGGATGCGGCCGCCGCCGCGGCCACCCGGGAGCGGCTGATGCGTCCCGGAGTGGAGCTGACCCCGCGCCGCCAGTGGCCGTCCGGGCTGGCGAAACTCGGGATCGACCTGTCCGGCCGGATCACCGACGGGCCGGAGCCGGGCCGGGTGATCGGCCGGCTCACCGACCTGGGCTGGGGTGCCCGGCTGCGGCGGCTGCTCGACGGGCCGGATCAGGAGGTCCCCGAGGAGGTGGTTCGCGCGGCGGTCGCGGTGCTGGCGGGCTGGGACTGGCAGAGCAGGCCGGCCGCGGTGCTGGGGCTGGATTCGGCCACCCATCCGAAGCTGATCGAGTCGCTGGTGGACCGGCTGGCCGAGCTGGGCCGACTGACCCGCTTGGACACGTTGCGTTATGCACCGGGGCGGCGGGCGAGCACCGCAGCGAACTCGGCCTACCGGGTCGCGGCCCTGCACGGCTGTTGGCAGCCGCCCGCCGAACTGCCGGCGGGTATCGGCCCGGTGCTGCTGGTCGACGACGTCGCCGACACCGGGTGGACGCTGACGATGGCGGCGCGGGTGCTGCGCGCCGCCGGTGCCCCGCAGGTGCTGCCGTTCGCGCTGGCCAGCGGGAACTGACAACGCGGGTACCGTCGAGTGATGAACGCAATCATTCGAGCCACCGCCGCGGCCCTGGTGGGTGCGGCGCTGGCCCTGGCCCCGGCAGCGAACGCCGCACCGCAACAGTGCGAGCAGACGTTCGGCAACTCGATCGACGCGTATTTGAACCGGCACCCGGACGTTCGGGCCGAGCTGGACGCGAAGGGACGGCAGGAAGACCCCGGCGCGCCGAATCCAACGCTGTCGTACCTGGAACGGCACCCGCACGTGCGCGAGGCGTTGATCAGGTTGTCGCAGCAGTGCGTGTGAACGGTGACCGCAACAGATAGCGGCTGGTGGGCACCGTGTCGATGTTCTGGTGCGCGCCGAACGCGCTGACGCTGGCGATCATCCGCCCCACCCGGTCGGTGAGATCGGCCTCGTCGGCCGCGCCGTAGAACGCGTACGGATCCGACACCGCTTCGTCGGGGAACAGTTCCTCCACGATGCCGTCGATCGCCGGCGCATGCTCGGTGAGCGCGCGGACCACGACGTTCTGGGTGTAGCCGAAGGTCGCCTGGGTGTCGATCGCCACCTGGGTGTGGTCGATGTGCCAGCGGTGCAGCCAGGTGGCGTGGTCCAACTCGGCGGGCCGGCGCAGCAGGGCCACGTTGGCCAATCCCGGAGTGCGCGTGCCGTCACCGGGGTCCGGTGGTGCCATGGGTGTCGATTCGGTCACCAGATACGCTGGCGCCGAGTCGGATTCGGCCTCGATCAGCGCGATGGCGGCCCGGGCCTGGGTGCCGTAATACTGCTCGGTCCACAGGCTGATGACCGCGGCGGCCGGCGGATCCAGTGTCGTCAGGGTCATCATGGCGTCGCGCACCGGCTCGTCACGCACGTTGACCGCCAGCCCCGGAAGCCCCAGATCCAGCAGTTCCGCGGCGACCGGCCCGCGCAGTTTGCGGCACCATTCCTCGCTGAAATCGGCTGTCCGGGCAACGATTATGACCTTTTCCATCAATGCTCCTAGGTTGCGGCGCGGAACGCCTCGACGAGTTCGCTCAGCACCTCGGTGGCCCGGTTGGCGTCGCGCGGCAGTGAGCAGGTGACCCGCACATCGGTGACGCCGGCGGCCACCAACGCCGGCGCCGAGGCCACGGTGGTCGCGGCATCCAGGGAACCGTCTGCGCGCTTGACGGTCTTCGCGTGTCCCAGCACCTGCAAGCCGGTCGGGTCGCCACCGTGGCCGGCGATGCGGTCCTTCATCTCGGTGATGGCGCCGGCCGGGTCCTGGATCGCCGGTCCCCACGGAATCCAACCGGTGCCGAACCGGGTCAGCCGGCGTGCCACGGCGTCGTTGACGGTGCCGCTGACCCAGATCGGAACACCTTCTGCCCGACTCGGTTTGGGCATCTGATGGATGTTCTCGAAGGACAGCTCCGGTGAGTGGTAGCTGCTGCGCTGCTCGGTCCAGAGTGTCTGGCACACCTCCAGGGTGTGATCCAGCAGTCGGCCGCGGCGCTCGAACGGCAGTCCCGCGGCTTCGTACTCCTCACGCTGCCAGCCGACGCCCACACCGAGGTCGAGTCGTCCGCCCGACAGCACATCCAGGGTAGCCAACTGCTTGGCCAGCACCGCCGGGCGACGCAGCGCCGCCAGCAGGATCGCGGTGCCGAGCCGGATGCGGGTGGTGGTGGCCGCCAGTGCGGTCAGCACGATCAGCGGGTCCAGCCATTGGCCGTCGGGTCCGGTCGGTTGGCGACCGCCGGCCATCCCGCCGAGCCGGGGATCGGCGTAGGCCTCCGGGTTCTCACCGAACACCACATGGTCGGAGACGACGACGCGATCCACCCCGGCGGCATCCATCGCGGCGCCCAGCGCCAGGGTGCTGTGCCAGTCGTGGCCGGGATCGTCGGTGAAAGTCTTGAGCTGCAGCGAGATCTGGGGCGTGCTCATGATCGCACCTGCCGGGCCGGCCGGGTTTCGATAGCGTCGATCGACAGCGTGCGCACCGCGATCCGCCAGCCCTGCCCACCGCGGCGGTAGACATCGCTGTAGCGCAGGTACCAGACATGATCGGTGATCTGCCCGCCGCTGTCGACCCAGTGATGCGCTACCCCGGTGATGGATCCGCTCGCGACATCGCCCGGGGCGCCACCGGTGTAGAACTCGCCGAGGATGCCGTGCTGGGTCCGGGTGACTCCGGCCAACGCGGACATCGCGTCGAGCACCCCGGCGGGTCCGTTGTGGCGCACGCACGGCTCCAGGTGTTCCGGCGGCTTCGGCAGGATCAGTTCTGCGTTGGCGGTGAACAATTCGCCCAGATCGTCGAAGCGGCGGGCGTCGACGTATCCGGCGTAGCGGTGCACGAGTCCGGACAGCTCCAGCTGGTCGGCAACGGACAAGACGGACGCAGTCATGGCGCCGAACCTAACAGCGGTTTCGGCTTGGTGCCGCCGAGTTGCGCGGTAAGCGCGTCGGCGGCGCGCAGCAGGCCGCGGGCCCACCGGGTGATCTCGGTGTCGGTGAGCGCCCGCTGAGCATGCAGCGACACGACCATCGCCTGGCGTTGGTGATCGTCGTAGACCGGCGCCGAGATGACGCTGATGTCGTGGCGGCCCCGGGCGCCGGCTTCGCCACGCAGATACACCCGTTCGCCGATATCGGAGACCAATTCGCCGAGCAGGGCACGCAATTCGTCCGGCAGGTCGCTGGACAGGCCTGCCATCAGGGAGTAGAGGCGTTGCCCGCCCGGGGTCAGCCGCTCGACCAGGTAGCCGTCCGCCCGGCATTCGGCGACCACGCGTTGCAGGCGCTCGCTCTCGGAGCGCAGCGGGATGGTGGGCTGCCGGGCCAGCCAGTCCTGCAGGGCGTGGTCGTCCCAGAGCACGAACATCAGCCCGACCGGCGGGGCAAACGGATAGCTCTGGCCGGCCTGCACGCCCAGGTGCGCGTTGGGCGCCGCCACCAGCTCCAGCACCGTGATCCGGTCGTCGACCACCGCGCTCAGCGCAGCGGAGGTGGCGAAGTCCTCGGAAAGGCGCAGGAGTTGCTCGCGGGCTTCGAGGCCGACTCGCAGCGATTGCTGAGCGGCCCGCCCGAGCGAAATCAGCCCGGGCCCGAGCCGGTAGGTCTTGTCCGGATCGTCGCGCAACAGGTAGCCCGCATCGGTCAGCGAGGTGGCGATTCCCAGGCAGGTCGACTTGGACACGCCGGTCCGGCGAGCCAGCTCGGACAGGCCGAAGCGCTGGTCGGGGTGGCGGGCCAGAAAGTCCAGGATGGTCACCACCCGGTCGGCCGGAGGCGACGACCGCGCGGATTGCAGGGGTTCCGGCATTGCCGCATGGTACCGCGACAGTCTAAAGTCGGTTCAAGATATCTACCGATTCGGTTCAATAATGGACCGACTGAACGATGAGTGAGGTGCTGGCGCGATGTATTCCGAGCCACTTTCGGCCGCGATCGCCGAGGCGGAGAAGCTGGTTGCTGCGGCCCCGCACATCGAGACCGAGGCCGACCTGCTCGAGGGCCTGCAATACCTGGCCGGCGGGGTGGAGGCGTGTGTGCACGCCGCCTTCAACACCGAGCGCGACCACCCGTTCTTGCTGTCGGGCACTGGGCCGTTCACCAAGATGGGCCTGGACAACCCCGACACGCTGTACTTCGGCACCGTCGTGCGCCCCGGCAACGACTATGTGGTCACCGGCCGGCGCGGGACCACGACCGACCTGAGCTTCCAGCTGCTCGGCGGCGAGTACACCGACGACAACGTCCCGGCCAGTGAGGCCGCCTTCGATGATCGCGAACTCGATGTCGCCGCCGACGGCACCTTCACCTGGCGCTTCCAGCCGAAGACGCCGGCGCAACTGGTGATCCGCGAGGTCTACAACGACTGGGCCGCCCAGCGCGGCACGCTCTCGATCGCCCGGACCGACACCGAAGGCACCGCTCCGCCGCCCCTGACCCGTCAGCTCGTCGAGAAGCGTTATGCGGCAGCGGGAAAGCAACTGATCAACCGCATCAAGACCTGGCTGGCCTTCCCGCAGTGGTTCTATCTGAACCTGCCGGTCAACACGATGGTGGCACCGCGGCTCACCCCGGGTGGCCTGGCCACGCAGTACTCGTCGGCCGGGCATTACGAGTTGCAGCCCGGCGAGGCACTGGTGATCACGCTGCCGGTGACCGATGCGCCCTACCTGGGGTTCCAGCTGGGCAGCCTGTGGTACATCTCGCTGGACTACATCAACCACCAGACGTCGCTGAATGGCACTCAGGCACAAGCCGATCCGGATGGGAAGATCCGCATCGTGGTCTCCGACACCGACCCCGGCGTCACCAACTGGGTCGAAACCCTGGGGCATCGCCGCGGCTTCCTGCAGTTCCGCTGGCAGCGGGTGTCTCGACAGCTGACCGAGGCCGACGGCCCGACCGTCGAACTCGTCGACGCCGACAAGGTGGCGTCGGCACTGCCCTATTACAACGACAACAAGATCACGCAAGAGGCTTGGCGTGCGCGTATCGCGCAGCGGCAGCAGCAGATCGCTAACAGAATGCTGGGGTGAAGATGACCGGAATGCTCAACGGCAAAGTCGTGGTGATCAGCGGGGTCGGGCCGGGGCTCGGCAGCACGATGGCCAATCGGTTCGCGGCCGAGGGTGCCGACCTGGTGCTGGTCGCGCGCAGCGCCGATCGCCTGGAAGAGGTGGCCAAGCAGGTCAGGGCCGCCGGGCGTCGCGCCCTGGTGGTCCCGGCCGACATCACCGAGGACGACCAGGTGGCGAACCTGGTGCAGGCAGCCTCGGCTGAGTTCGACCACATCGACGTCTTGATCAACAACGCCTTCCGGGTGCCGTCGATGAAGCCTTTGGCACAGACCACGTTTCAGCACATCCGCGACGCCATCGAGCTCAGTGGGCTCGGCGCGCTGCGCCTTACCCAGGGCTTCACGCCGGCTCTGGCCGCGGCCAACGGCTCGATCGTCAACCTGAACTCGATGGTGATCCGGCACTCGCAGCCCAAGTACGGCGCCTACAAGATGGCCAAGGCCGCGCTGCTGGCTATGTCGCAGTCGTTGGCATCCGAACTGGGTGAGCAGGGTATCCGGGTCAACTCGGTTGCGCCCGGATACATCTGGGGTGACACTTTGCAGGGCTACTTCGCCCACCAGGCCGGCAAGTACGGCACCACCGTCGAGCAGATCTACGCCGCCACCGCGGCGAACTCCGATCTCAAACGCCTGCCCACCGAGGACGAGGTGGCCTCAGCGGTGCTTTTCCTGGCCAGCGATCTGGCCAGCGGCATCAGCGGCCAGGTTATCGACGTCAACTGCGGGGAGTACCACAACTGATGACCGAGCACAGCGGCCGTATCGATGTCGGCACCGTCGAGGATCTGCACGCCTCGGCCACCAAGATGGTCGGCCTTGATGACTTCGGTCCGGACGACGACGACTACCGCGAAGCACTCGGCGTTCTGCTGGACTCCTACCGCAGTGAGGCCGACCTGACGGAGCTGGGCAGCAAGATGAACCGGTTCTTCCTGCGCGGCGCGCTGGTGGCCCGGCTGCTCTCGCAAGCCGGCTGGAACCAGCATCCCGAATACGCCGACGTCGCCGTCGAGCGGCCGATATTTGTCACCGGGTTGCCCCGGACCGGCACCACCGCGCTGCACCGGCTGCTGGGTGCCGACCCTGCGCACCAGGGCCTTCAGATGTGGCTGGCCGAGTTCCCACAGCCTCGCCCGCCCCGCGACACCTGGGACTCCAACCCGGTGTACCAGCAGATGCAGGCCCAGTTCGCCCGGCACCACGAGGAGAACCCGGACTACACCGGGCTGCACTTCATGACCGCCGACGGTCTGGAGGAGTGCTGGCAGTTGCTGCGCCAGTCGCTGCACTCGGTGTCTTACGAGACGCTGGCACACCTGCCGAGCTACTCGCGGTGGCTGTCCGAGCGGGACTGGACGCCGTCGTACCGGCGGCATCGCCGTAACCTGCAGCTGATCGGGCTCAACGACCCGGGCAAGCGCTGGGTGCTCAAGAACCCCAGCCACCTGTTCGCACTCGACGCGATCATGGCGGTCTACCCGGATGCGCTCATCGTGCAGTGCCACCGGCCGCCTGCGACCATCCTGGCGTCCATGTGCTCGTTGGCTCAGCACACCACCGAAGGCCAGTCCAACACCTTCGTCGGCGCGCAGATCGGCGCGGACGAGATGGAGACTTGGGCCCGTGGACTGGAGCTGTTCAATTCCCAACGCGCCAAATACGATCCGGCGCAGTTCTGCGATCTTGACTATCACGAGTTCGTCGCCGATCCGGTGGCCGCCGCGGCGGGCATCTACGAGCGCTTCGGCCTTCCGTTGTCGGAGGAGGCACGACAGGCCATGGCGGATGACTACGCCGCGAGCAAGACCGGGCCGCGCGCGCCCAAACACCATTACGCGCTGGAGGATTACGGCCTGACCACCGAGCAGGTGCAGGAGCGCTTCGCCGGGCTGTAGATTTCTCGTCGAGCAGACGCGAAAGCCCCCAAATCCTGCTCGATTTGGGGGCTTTCGCGTCTGTTCGCGGGGTAGGGACGGTGCGCTTAGTCGATGGCGTCGCCGGGCGGTGGAGCACTGGACCTTTCCTCCAGATGCCCTTCGGCGACCGCGTGCCGAATGCTCTTGGCCAGGTTCGGACAGCCGCGATTACGGCTGCTGTCATGGCCGGCATCGCGTTCGGCCGCGAAATACGCGCACTGGTTCAGCGAAGCCGAATTCCACTGCACCGAGGTATACCCGGGACCGAGCTTTTTCACCTCGACCGTGGCCCGACAGTGCCGGCACTCCACCGGCACCAAGCCCGAGTGCAGGTAGCGCTCCGAATCCCGTTCGGTCGCAGCACGTATCGCCTCGTAGCGTGCCGGGTCGACCGGGAACAGCGGTTGCCGCGCGTAGCGGGTGTCGGGTCCGGAATCGGCGGTCGGCTCATCGCCGTGCTCGTCGTGGTCGTCGTGCGGGCCGTACAGCACCAGCATGGACCGAGCCAGAGCTTCAACCTCGGGGACGTCCGGCACCTCCTGGGCCATGGCGGTGTTACTCGGCCTTCACCGATTCGGCGTCGGCGTCGGCCTGCTCGCGCAGGTTCGCTTCGACCTCGGCGTTCCACTTCTCGTTGGCCACCGTCGCGTCGATCTCGATCTCGAAGCGATCGGTCATCTCCGGGGTGACGTCGGCGACGTCGACGTAGAACTGCGAGTACCAGCGGCGCAGCTGGTAGACCGCACCGTCCTCCTCGACCAGCAGCGGGTTCTCGATCCGGCTCTTGTGGGTCCAGATCTCGACGTCCTGCAGGAAGCCCTTGCTGACACCGTCGGTCATCACGTCGGCGAGCTTCTCGGTGGTCGCCTCGTCCAGGCCCTTGGGCTTCTGCACGATGACGCCCCACATCAACCGGAACTGGTCCTGGCTGATCGGGTAGTGGCAGTTGATCAGGATCGACTCGGACTTGAAGCCGCTGTAGCTGTTGTGCAGCCAGTTGATCATGAACGACGGTCCGAAGTAGGAGGCCTCCGAGTCCAGTTCTGCGCCGCCGTAGCTGGTGCCCAGACCCGGGACGTCGGGTCGCCCGATGTTGTGCAGGTACTGGGAGGCGATGTGGCCCTCGAAGACGTTCTTGAACGAGGTGGGCAGGCCGTAGTGGATGTAGAAGAAGTGCGCGAAGTCGGTGACGTTGTCGATGATGTCGCGGCAGTTGGAGTCGATCACCATCGAATTCCAGCGCCAGTCGGTCCAGTCGTCGCTGCCCCACTCCGGGATCTCCGGGATGCGCACCTCGTCCGGCGGCGGGTTGCCCTCCGGGTCGTGCCACATGAACAGCAGGCCGCCGCGCACATCGGTCGGGAACGAGCGGGTGCGTGCCACCCGCGGGGTCCGCTTGGAGTAGGGGACCAGCTTGCAGCGGCCGTCGCCGCCCCAGCGCCAGTCGTGGAACGGGCAGGCGACCTCGTCGCCCTTGATGGTGCCGCGGCTCAGGTCGCCGCCCATGTGCCGGCAGTAGGCATCGAGTACGTGCAGGTCACCGTGCGAGTCACCGAACACCACCAGCTTGGCGCCGAACGCGTGGATCGCATGCGGCTTGCCGTCCTGGAACTCCTTCACCGGCCCCAGGCAGTGCCAGCCCCGGGCGTAGCGGTCCGGCAGTGTCCCCGTGTCGATCTCGCGGACGCCGACGTCGGCGTTGTCAGTGCTCACCTGTTGCCTCCAACCCGTTGCTTCTAACTAGAACACGTTACAGTTTTTCCACCCGGTTGCGCAATAAAGCCTGCTGGTTCGGGGTCTTTCGGCCCTGGGATATATCTGGACAATGCAGCTCTTCTCCTTCAACGGACGTTCCCCGCGGATCGACCCCACCGCTTTCGTCGCCCCGACCGCCACGCTGATCGGCGACGTCACCATTGAGGCCGGCGCCTCGGTGTGGTTCGGTGCCGTGCTGCGCGGCGACGATGCCCCCATCGTGGTGCGCGAAGGCGCCAACGTGCAGGACGGTTCGGTGCTGCACGTGCCGCCGGGGGTACCGGTGGACATCGGACCCGGCGCGACGGTGGCGCACATGTGCCTGATCCACGGCGCGCACGTGGGTGCCGAGGCGCTGATCGGCAACCACGCCACCGTGCTCGACGGTGCGGTCATCGGCAGCCGCAGCCTGATCGCGGCCGGTGCCACCGTGCTCGCCGGTACCACGATCCCCGACGGGGTTTTGGTCGCCGGTGCGCCCGCCGTCGTCAAAGGTCCAGTTGCCGGAACCGGCGCCGAGATGTGGATCAACGTGAACCCGAAGTACTACCAGGACCTCGCGCAGCGCTACCGCGACGGGCTTGAGCCGGTCACGCAGGAGTGACCGGCTCCAGCGCCTAGATTTTGCGTGCGGACTTGGCGGCGCGGTCCAACTCCCAGTAGGCGCGCAGCGCGACGAGCTCACCCTTTTCGTTGGCCCGGTAGGTGAACACACCCTCGGTGACGATCTGGTGGCCGCCCATGGTGATCGTGATGTTTCCGGTGTTGGCTTCCTCATCGCCGCACTGGAAGGTGTCGGAGAAGTTGAACTCGATCTTGTCGGTGCTGGCGATCGCCTTGTCCCAGAACGCCGAGATCTCGTCCCGGCCCCGGTGGCCCTTGCCCTCAGGGTCGAAGTGCGACGGCCCGATCGGGTCTTGCACGATCGCGTCGTCGGCGAAGTTGGCCAGCCACGCTTCCTTATCGCGGGCGATTACCGCGTCACGGGAGCGCTTACCTGCTACGTGGGCGGGGTGATCTGCGTTCATGCGGGTAGTCCTCTCACTTGGCGGGCTCGATGCGACGGTCCAGCTTCGGCTCTCCTTCGTCGAGCCTCGCTAACCGTCGGGCTTGATGCGACGGTCCAGCTTCGGCTCTCCTTCGTCGAGCCTCGCTAACCGTCGGGCTTGATGCGACGGTCCAGCTTCGGCTCTCCTTCGTCGAGCCTCGCTAACCGTCGGGCTTGTCGGCGCTGACGACCCACATCGAGTAGTACTGCGAACCGCCGCCGTAGGCGTGCCCCAAGGCCTTTCGGGCGTTCGGGACCTGGTGGTCACCGGCCTTGCCCATCACCTGGATCGCCGACTCGGCGAAGCGGATCATTCCCGACGCGCCGATCGGGTTGGAGGACAGCACCCCGCCGGAGGCGTTCACCGGCAGCCTCCCGCCGATCGCGGTCTCGCCGGCCTGGGTGAGCTTCCAGCCCTCGCCGGGTGCCGCAAATCCCAGGTTCTCCAGCCACATCGGCTCGAACCAGGAGAACGGAACGTAGATCTCCGCGGCGTCGATCTCGTCGATCGGGCTGGTGATCCCGGCTTCCTTCCACAACGCGGCCGCAGCGTCGCGGCCCGCCTGCGGATTGACCTGATCGCGGCCGGAGTAGGCCAGCGGTTCGGTGCGCAGCGCGGTGGCGTGAATCCAGGCCACCGGCTGGCCCGCGTCGACTCGGGCTTGTGCGGCGGACTCGTCGCCGATCACGATCGCGCAGGCACCGTCCGACGACGGGCAGGTCTCGTCGAAACGGATGGGGTCCCACAGCATCTGGGACGCCATCACCTTCTCCACGGTGATGTCGGGCTGGTGCAGGTGAGCGAGCGGATTACGGGCGCCGTTGAGCCGGTCCTTGACCGCGACTATGGCACCGATGTCGGTCGGCGCGCCGGAACGGCGGATGTAGGCGCGCACATGCGGGGCGAAGTAACCGCCGGCGCCTGCGCCGACCGGCTTGGTGAACGGCACCGGGATGCTCAGCGCCCACATGGCGTTGGACTCCGACTGCTTCTCCCAAGCCATCGCCAGCACTCGCCGGTACTTGCCGGACTTGACCAGGCTGGCCGCCACGATCGCGGTCGACCCGCCCACCGAACCGGCGGTGTGCACCCGGATCAGCGGCTTGCCGGTGGCGCCCACGGCGTCGGCCATGAACAGCTCGGGCATCATGACGCCTTCGAAGAAGTCCGGCGCCTTGCCGACCACTACCGCGTCGATGTCGTCGAACGTCGAGCCCGAGTCGGCCAGGGCGCGGTCGATGGCTTCGCGTACCAGGCCGTTCATCGACACGTCCTGGCGCTTGGCGACGTACTTGGTCTGCCCGGTGCCCAGCACCGCAGCGAGTGCGCTACCCATTGGCCCCACTCCTCCTCATCGCTCCGCAAGCTCCGTCCCCCTCGCCGCTGCGCGGCTGGGGGCACCCCCACTGCATCGTCGTGGCGCGCATCAGTTGCGTCCTTCCATCACCGCGACCAGATTCTGTTGCAGCGCAGGCCCGCTGGTGGCGTGGGCCAGTACCCGGCCGGCCGAACCATTGAAGATGTGCTGCGCGGCAAAGCCGATGCGCTCCAAACCGGCGACGAACATCGGATTGGCCGCCAGGGCACCGCCGGACGGGTTCACTTTGGCCCTCGACGGCAGTCGCATCGCCTCGGTCAGGATCAAGTGCTGGTGGGTGAACGGGGCATGGATCTCGGCGACGTCCACCGAGGGCATGTCGTCGCCGCTGGCCGCGCGCGCCGAGACAGTGGTCGACGGCGAACGGGTCAGATCCCGGCTGCCCAGCACCGGCGACTCGATCCGGTGCTCGAAACCGGTGATCCAGGCCGGGTTCTCGCACAGCTCACGGGCCTTGTCGCCGGAGGCCAGCACGATCGCCGCGGCGCCGTCTGTGATCGGCGCGATGTCGTGCCGGCGCAGGGGTTCGGCGAAGAACGGGCGATCCAACAGTTCATCGAGGCTGGTGGATGACTCGACCGAGTCCACCCGGTCGGCGACGACGAACGAATCCAGCGCCACCCGGGCCATCTGCTCGGCGGTCCACTGGCCACCGTCGAGACCGAGGCGGGCTTGCAGCCCGGCGATCGAGACCGAGTCGGGCCACAGCGGAGCGACGGTGTAGGGGTCGGTCTGCAAGGCGAGAATCCGGCGCAGCTGCCCGGCCGAGGACTTGCCGAACCCGTAGGCCAGCGCGGTGTCGACCTCGCCGGTCAACACCTTGATGTAGGCCTCATACAGCGCCCAGGCGCCGTCCATCTCCACATGCGACTCGTTGATCGGCGGAACCGCGCCGATCGAGTCGATCGCCGAGATGAACGAGAAGGCCCGTCCGGCAAGGTAATCCGATGAACCGGAGCACCAGAAGCCGATGTCGGTCTGGGCGATACCCAGCTCGGCGTAGAGCTGAGCGAAACACGGCATCAACATCTCGACGCCGTTGGTCGTGCCGTCGGTGCGGCGAACGTGCGGGGCGTGGGCGAACCCCACCACCGCGACATCGCGTTGCGTCATGCTGCCCCTCACAGGTGGTGCTTGTAGGTGTCGTAGTCGGCGTCCGGCTCGCCGGTAGGCCGGAAGTATTCGATGTTGTCGATGCCCAGGCCCCACTCCTCGCGGGGCTTCCACACCGCCTCGACCCGCATCCCCATCCGCACCTCGTGGGCGTCGATGTCGGAAACCAAGTGCAGGAACGGGATGTCGGCACCGTCGAGTAGCACATAGGCCGCCACGTACGGCGGCTTGATGCGTTGCCCGGCGAACGGGATGTTGATGATGGCGAACGTCGTCACTGTGCCCTTATCGGGCAGCTCGACGAAGTTGTCCAACGGCAGGCCGGTGGCCGGATCTGCTTCTTTGGGCGGGAAATACAGCTTGCCCTCGGTGCCGGTGCGCGCCCCGAGCAGCTTGCCCTCCTGCAGGGCGCGCAGGTACGCGCTCTCCGGTAGCGAGGCGGTGTGCTGGATCTCCAGACTGGACGGGATCACCACCATGGTCACCGGATCACGCCCATCGGGGGTGTCGGCTTCGGGCTCTGCGTCCTCACCGATCTCGAAGTAGGCGATGTCGGTGATCGCTCCGACGGTCTCGTCGGCCCAGTGCACGCGCACCCGGGTGCCGGTGCCGATCGCTTTGGGACTCTCCGCCGCGACCGCATGCAGCAACGGCACGTCGGCGCCGTCGAGCTTGATCAGCGCCCAGGCGAACGGGGTGTCCAGCGGCTGGCCCTCCAGCGGGGTCGGCTGCCAGGTCCACGACACCACGGTGCCGACACTGGACACCGGTACGATCTCCGTGAGCTGTTCGTAGCTGACCGGGTCGTACTCGGCAGGCGGCACGTACACCCGACCGTCGGAACCTCGGACGCCGACGACGCGGCGCTCACGCAGAGCGGTGAAGAATGCGCCGAGGGTGGGGCCGACTGAACGTGTGTAGTCGAAGGACAACTTCAGCGGCGCGGAAAGGGGCGGCTCGTGCTCATCGATCTGCGCGCGGTGGCGTTGGCTGGCAGTCACGGCATCGAGTAGAACAGGTTCTAACAATGGTGGCAAGCATGCGAGCAAGGAGCCAAGGATGAAGCTGGGACTGCAGCTGGGCTATTGGGGCGCACAGCCGCCGGCCTACCACGCCGAACTCGTCGGCGCCGCCGAGGAAGCCGGCTTCGACGCCGTCTTCACCGCCGAGGCCTGGGGCTCGGACGCCTACACGCCGTTGGCGTGGTGGGGTTCGTCGACTTCCCGCGTGCGGCTGGGCACCTCGGTGGTGCAGCTGTCGGCGCGCACCCCGACCGCGTGTGCGATGGCTGCGTTGACGCTGGATCACCTCTCCGGCGGCCGACACATCCTCGGGCTCGGCGTCTCGGGCCCGCAGGTGGTGGAGGGTTGGTACGGCCAGCGCTTCGGAAAACCGCTGGCCCGCACCCGCGAATACATCGACATCTTGCGTCAGGTGTGGGCCCGCGAGGCCCCGGTGACCAGCGCCGGCCCGCACTACCCGCTGCCGCTTTCCGGGGAGGGCACCACCGGGCTGGGCAAGGCGTTGAAGCCGATCACTCACCCGCGGCGCGCCGACATCCCGGTGATGCTGGGTGCCGAAGGCCCGAAGAACATCGCGCTGGCCGCCGAGATCGCCGACGGCTGGCTGCCGATCTTCTACGCGCCGCGGCTGGCCGGCATGTACAACGAGTGGCTCGATGAGGGCTTCGCCCGTCCCGGCGCGCGGCGTACCCGCGAGGACTTCGAGATCTGCGCGACCGCCCAGGTGGTCATCACCGAGGACCGCGCCGCGGCGTTCGCCGGGATCAAGCCGTACCTGGCGCTGTACATGGGCGGGATGGGGTCGGAGGACACCAACTTCCACGCCGAGGTCTACCGCCGGATGGGCTACTCCGATGTCGTCGACGACGTGACCAAGCTGTTCCGCAGCGACCGTAAAGACGAGGCGGCCAAGATCATTCCCGACGAACTGGTCGACGACGCCGTGATCGTCGGTGACATCGACTACGTGCGTAAGCAGATCAAGGTGTGGGAGGCCGCCGGCGTGACGATGATGGTGGTCACCGCGCGTGACACCGCGCAGGTTCAGCAGCTGGCGTCGCTGATCTGAGGTCGGCGCGGCTCAGCCGAGCAGCCGTTAGTTGGCCACTGAAACGGTGTGCTGTCACAACCGACGGCGCTGGATCGTCTACCGCAGTGAGGGGTTGACTACCCGACTTGACCGCGGGAGGACGCAACATGGACGACGAACTGCCGTTTATCGACACGCACACGGTGGAGGTCGATGCCCCACGAAGGCCGGTATGGGCCGCGCTGCAGCGGTACACGACGTCCCTGCTCCGCAGCACCGAACGCAATCCGCTGGTGGTTCTGCTCGGCCCGCAACCCCGCGCTGGCTTCGCGGTCGCCGAGAGCACCGAACAGCAGCGAATCGTTCTGGTTGGGCGGCATCGGTTCTCGCGCTACCGGCTGGTATTCGAACTCGCCGACGCGCCCGGGGGCGGCACCCTGGTGCGCGCCCGCAGCTATGCGGCCTTCCCCGGACTCCATGGCCGCGCGTACCGTGCCCTGGTCATCGGCACCCGGTTGCACGTCGTGGCCACCAACTTCATGTTGCGGGCGATCCGGGACCTCGCCTTGCAAGCGGACTAGAACACGTTCTAGATTGGCCGGATGAGCGAAGCCGGCCTGTGGAACATCGCCCGTGACAATCCCGACGCCGCTGCGGTGGTCGACGTCCTGGGGGGTGAGCTGACCTACGGTGAGCTGGCCGCCCGCGCCGACCGCTACGGCCGCGGCCTGCAGGCGCTGGGCCTGGAGCCCGGCGACGTGCTGGTGATGGTGCTGCCCAACATCGTCGACACGCTCGCGGTGTACTTCGCCGCCATGCAGACCGGGCTGTACATCGTCGCCATCAACTGGCACCTGACCGGCCCGGAGATCGGCTACATCCTCGCCGACAGCGGCGCCAAAGCCCTTGTCGCCCACGAACGGTTCGCCGAAGCGTCGAAGATCGCCGCCGACGAGGCCGGCCTGGCCACCGACCGCCGCTTCGCCGTGGGCGACATCGACGGCTTCACCGCGCTGTCGGCGCTGGGCGCGGCCGAAGAGGGCCGGCCCGACGTGCGCACCATGGGTGCGGCGATGCTCTACACCTCGGGCACCACCGGCAAGCCCAAGGGTGTCAAGCGTCCGCTGACCGGCGCCGACCCCGACGCGGTGCCGGTGGCCTCCGCGGGCTTCTTCGCGCTGTATGACCTGGCGCCGTTCGACAACCACGTGCACATCTGCGGCTCCCCGCTCTATCACACTGCGGTGCTGAACTTTTCGGCTATCTCCATTCAGCTGGGCCACAAGGTGGTGCTGATGGACAAGTGGGACCCCGAGGAGATGCTGCGCCTCATTGCTGACCACAAGGTGACCCACAGTCACATGGTGCCCACCCAGTTCCGTCGGCTGCTGGCGTTGCCGGCCGAGGTGCGGGGCCGCTACGACGTGTCGTCGCTGCGCAATGTCATCCACGGCGCGGCGCCGTGCCCGCCTGAGGTCAAGCGGCAGATGCTGGACTGGTGGGGCCCGGTGATCACCGAGTACTACGCCGCCACCGAGGGCGGCGGCACCAAGATCAGCGGCGAGGAGTGGCTGGTCCACCCCGGCTCGGTCGGCAAGGCCTGGCCGTATTCGGTGGTCAAGGTGCTCGACGACGACGGCAACGAGTTGCCGGCTGGTGAGGTCGGCACCGTTTACATGCAGATGGGCGGATCCAGCTTCGCCTATCACAACGACAAGAAGAAGACCGAGGAGAATCGCGCCGGTGACCTGTTCACCGTCGGCGACGTCGGCTACCTCGACGAAGAGGGCTACCTGTTCCTGCAGGACCGCAAGACGAACATGATCATCTCCGGCGGGGTCAACGTCTATCCGGCCGAGATCGAGAACGAGCTGATCATGCACCCCAAGGTGCTCGACGTCGCGGTGTTCGGGGTGCCCGACGAGGACTGGGGCGAGGCCATCAAGGCCGTCGTGCAGCCCGCCGAGGGTGTGGTCGGTGATGACGCGCTGACCGCCGAGCTGATGGAGTACGCGAGCGCGCGGCTGGCGAAGTTCAAGTTGCCCAAGTCCATTGACTACATCGCCGAGATGCCGCGCGACCCCAACGGCAAGCTGTACAAGCGGAAATTGCGGGACCCGTACTGGGAGGGGCGGGGCGCGAAGATTTAGGGGGTGTGTCGGTACTGTGCGAACGAGGCCGCTGCACTGGCAGCAGGGGAGACCGCGTTAATTGGCGCCCTCACTTACCATCTGTTCAATTTCCTCTGCCGATTTCGTTATTAGATGACTGAAAATCGTCGCATTCACCGCGGACGATATGACCCGGTCGCCGTTTGAACAGATTTCATAGCCGCGGTCGACCCGCGTGACCTTGATGCCGGGAGCGTAACCCAGTCGATAGAGGTCTGTTCCCAATGGCCCGGATGCAAGGCTCGGACGCGCTGTTGTTCCCCAGTCCCAAATCAGGTACTTCTCCGCTAGATCGAAATTCGAAAACTTGGCCGCGCCGTTCGTTCGCCGGCCACGATCATCTACTGTGTCCGCTATCCACCAAGAAGACTCTGGGCGCAGATGGACCGAATAATCATCGGACCTGAAGGCGATTTGGCAGTCGTCACAAGTCGTCGAAACCGACACGTTGCCGCCGCTAAACATTGGTGCCCAACGCAGCCAATGCTGGGTTAGGCGCGACATGTCTGTCATTATTGTTGCCTCCTCAGAAATCCGGAACGGATCAGTTCCTCAACACTTCCGGTATCTCCGAATTCATTAATTATTCGGAATTGTGTACCGCCACCGGGTTGGTGGAACCATGGCGCCGTTTGTGACTGCTCGATGTGCCAACCGGGTGGCAGCGCTGCGGGATCGTCGACGACATACCGAAGATACGGCCTTGTCGCGCTTTCCGGCGGCAGCGACAACTGCGCGAAGGGGGTCCCTTCCGGAGCCATGTAACCGCCGTATTCAGAGCCGAAGCGTCCGAGTTCGGTTCCGGCGGCTAAGTCCGCGTCCGGGACGACGGTGCCGGGTATCGCGTATGGCTTGCTGACCAGGCTGTCGTTGGGGTAGATCAGGTGCCCGGCCGAGTCGGTGAATTGCGGTCCGGGTTCGATTGGGTGGTAGCCGTCAAATAGCGGTGACTCCGCGGGTAGCGGATGGACTTCGGCTGCCGGGGCCGGCGCGTGTGGGCCGCTGTGCGGGACATGGTCGTGGGTGATTGCCGGTGGGATGTGGTCGCCACTGGTGGTAACCGGGCTGTGTACTCCCGGATGGTGAATCGCGAGATCGTCGGCGGCGGCCTGAGCGCGGATTTCGGCTTGGGTGATCGCCCGTGGCAGCACATTGTCGGCGCTCAGGCCGGCGGCAGTGCCGCCGCCGGCTTCCAGGGCTTCGCGGGCGAATAACGACCGCATGCCCTGCCAGCCGGCTTCGACGCCGGCCTTGCCGGCGGTGACAGCGGGTCCGGCACCCACCGCGGTGAAGATGACGTTCTGCAGCAGCGCGTCGTCAGGGGTGACCCGGCCGGGGTCGAGGAACCGGGAGGCGACCAGCTTGCCGTCTTGGTAGGTGAAGTAGGCGCTACTACCGCTGGCGGCGCCCTGGTCGTAGATCTCGCCGGTGCCGTTTTTGAGAGTGCCCGTCACCACCATCTTCTGGCCCTCGAGGGTGTAGGCGAACGACACGGCGCCGTCGGGACCCAGGTGTACGGAGGCGGGATCAATGCTCGAGTAGTCGGGGATCTTGCCCAGGTCATCGAGGGCGTCGGCAATGTTCTTCTTCAATGCCGGCAGCCGCTTCGTCGACTCTTGAGCATCATCGCTGCCGGCGCCATGGGCATATGCCTTGGCAGCGGCGTCATCGAGTTCCTTTTGGGCGGCCCGCACCCGGGCCATCGCATCGAGTACCGCTTGGTCGTTGGCGCGCAAGAACTCCTCGAATGCGGACTGGTCGGCCGGAGCGGTCGGCGCGGGGTCCAGGGGCCCGCGCAGCGGTTCTGCGTCATAGCCATGGGACAGCAGCTTGGTCGTCGAAGCTTGAAGTATCCCGGCGTAGTCGTCGCGGAGCTTTTCGATCTGATGCAGGATGCCGGCGGTGTCATCGATCGCTATCTGTTCCAGCTCGGAGGTGTCCAGGTCAGCCTGCTGGTACATCCCGATGCGGTTGTCGATGTCTTGAAGCTGGATCTCGAGGGCGTGGATCTTCGCGGCCGCGGACTTCTGGGCCGCGGCGAGCGCAGCGGCGATGGATTCCAGATCGGTGCCGATCGCGGTGAGTTGGGTTTGTTGCAGATGCAAGCTGCTGGTGGCGCGCTGCACTTCGGCCGAGTCGTTGATGGGGTGTTCGCCGTTCTCGCGGTTCCAGGCGGCCTGGAATCGTTGGCGGGCTTGGGCAAACGCGGCACTGGATTCGGCGGTACATGACCCGGCGTCGTGAAAGGCCTGCGCCAACTCGTCGACGGCGGCCGGATTACCGCTTTGCACGGTGTTGTTGACCTGCCACGGGTCACCGCCGGCGGCTTCGATCAACAGCGCCAGGTTTATGTGCTGGAGTTGCACCGCACCGCACGAAGCTGGGCCGCGTTGTGCTGATCCATACCGGTGAACTCGCGCGCGGCATGGTGGGCCTTGTCGCCGACTTCGGCCAGGGTCCGGCGGTGGTCGGTGAGGGTGGTGATGTGCTCGGTGTGCGCTGCGGAGATCGCGTTGCGGAAGACGTCTGCGGCGCCGAGCCCTCCGAAAATGTTTGATGCCACGGCGGTTTGGTTCAGCCGGGCCGCCCCGGCATGGGCGTGTTCGCTGGCGTCGCGCGCATCCACCGCCCCTGACCGCGGCATCGCCGGATCGACGAACATCCCGAACCCCTCTCAGATCGGACATTATCAACCCTGACAGGGCGGCCCTTCGGCGTCAATTCAGTTTGCGATCGTCTACGAGTGCGTTTGTCGCCGGTCTCCTCGACTGCGGGCGGCCAGGGCAGTCGCAGTACGACGGCCCATTGTTTGGACCTGTGGCCGCATTTGGGAAACGATGATGTAAGCGAAGAATCGGCACTCGGAGTTACCATCCGTGAAGTGACCATGACACAGCCCTGGCCCGCACCGCCCGCACCAGTCCGATCCCGCAACTGGCTGACAGTGACGCTGGCCGGCGTGGCCGTAGTCCTAGCTGCAGCGGCGTTGATCGTGGCGCTCACCCGGTCTGGATCGGGGTCAAGTCCTACCTACACGGCTGCAGAGAAAGCTGAGGCGAAGACGAACTTGTGTGATCGTTACAAGACTGCGGCGCGTGCGTTGAGTATAGAGACGGACCCCAACGGCGATATAGCATTGGCACGTATCTCGATGATTAATGGAGCGTTGATTCTGGAAACCGCGGCCGCAAACCCGGCCCTAGACCCAAAAACTCGCGACGCAGCACGCGCTCTTGCGTCGACGTATCAAACAACGGCCGCCATAGGAACTAAGGGAATGGCAACCACCGAACAGTTCCAAGAAGCGGTTGATGACTCCAACGCCAAAGAACGTGTGTTGAAGGAATTGTGCGGTGTCTGACCTGCCGGACGCTAGGCCGTTCACGCAGATGTTGATCAGTGCGTGGTGGCCCACGCCCGCCGGACCCGCCGACTCGGCTTCCTGATCCGGTTTCGACGTTGCCGTAACTCCGCCTCCACCGCCGATCACCGGCGACAGACTCCGCTAGCGGTTGATCACGTCGGGATCCCCGAACGTCATCTCAACCCGCCCGACCGTCGACGACATCATCGGCCGCTTCGGCAAGCCCAGCGCAGCCAGCTCACGGGCGTACGGGTGGTTGCCGAGCCGCAGCGTCGTACCGCCTAACGTCCCGCGCACCCCGGAAATCCGCATCTCCCAGGGGATGTCCCGAGTGACACCGTCGAGATGACTGTAGGCCCGCAGCGTGCGTGGCCGGGAGGTGAAAAGACTCGGCACCGGCAGGCCGCGCCCGAATTCCATGGTGGCGATGTGTTGGCCGTCGGCGGCGACGTCGAAACCCAGCTGCTTTCCGTCGCGAACGGTGAAGTCCGCCATGATCTTCGGAAAACCCCAGATGGTCCGTCCGGCTTCTAGGGTGAACGCCTGGTCCACCGGCAGGTGGTGGATGAACGCGCCGGCAGAACCCAGCGCACGCCAACCGCTAGCAGACGAGCCCGGCGGGTTGGTCATCACCGCGGTCCCGAATTCGTGGTACTTACCGAGATCGCCGTCGATGTAGCGGGCCAGCATCAGGTTGACCACGGCCTGCCCCGGCCGGTGCTGGAAGACCTGCAGGCCGCTGTAGTCGATCATCGCCTGTGCGGCGTCCGCCGGAACCGAGAACATCGCGCTATGCACATCCGCCTGACGGATGCGGACGGGCATGGTAAGCACAGTGCCAGCGATGGTGTGCTGCGAAAGAGCCATGACGCCCACTGTAATCCGGAGGACGCTGATGACCGAGGTAATGGCCGATGTGAAGCCGACGACCAAGCCCGACGTCGATCTGACCGACGGCACCTTCTACTCCGATGGCGGGGCGCGCGCCGCCTACAAGTGGATGCGCGCGCACGAGCCGGTGTTCCGGGACCGCAACGGGCAGGCCGCCGCGGCCAGCTACGCCGCGGTGATCGACGCCGAGCGCAACCCCGAGCTGTTCTCCAGCACCGGCGGCATCCGGCCTGACCAGCCGGGCATGCCCTACATGATCGACATGGACGACCCGGAACACCTGGTGCGCCGCAAATTGGTCAACGCCGGCTTCACCCGCAAGCGGGTGCACGCCCAGCTGCCGTCCATCGGAGAACTCTGTGACAGGTTGATCGACGCGGTCTGCGAGCGGGGGGAGTGCGACTTCGTCCGCGATATCGCAGCGCCGCTGCCGATGGCGGTGATCGGCGACATGCTTGGCGTCCTGCCCGAAGATCGCTCGAAGCTGTTGAAGTGGTCCGACGACTTGGTGGCGGGGCAGAGTTCGCACCTGGATCCGGCATCGGCGACGTTCCAGGCCGTCATGGAGGCGTTCGCCGGCTGGACCGAATTCACCCGCGACATCATCATCAAACGGCGGGCTGAGCCCACCGATGACCTGTTCTCAGTCCTGGTCAACGCCGAGGTGGACGGCGCGGTGATGTCCGATGACGAGATCATCTTCGAGACCCTGCTGATTCTGATCGGCGGCGACGAGACCACCCGGCACACCCTGTCCGGCGGCACCGAAGCAATGCTGCGCCACCGCGACCAGTGGGACCTGCTGCGCGCCGACGCTAGCCTGCTGCCCGGGGCCATCGAGGAGATGCTGCGCTGGACCACGCCGGTCAAGAACATGTGCCGCACGCTGACCGCCGACACCGAGTTTTACGGCACCACGCTCCACCAGGGCGAGAAGATCATGCTGCTGTTCGAATCGGCGAACTTCGACGAGGCGGTGTTCGACGAGCCGGACCGGTTCGACATCCAGCGAAACCCCAACAGCCATCTCGCGTTCGGTTTCGGCACCCACTTCTGTATGGGTAACCAGCTGGCCCGGCTGGAGCTTTCGCTGATGACCGAGCGGGTGCTGCAGCGGCTGCCGGATCTGCGCCTGGCCGAGGGAGCCGAGGTGCCGCTGCGCCCGGCGAACTTCGTGTCCGGCCCGGAGTCCATGCCGGTGGTGTTCACGCCGACCGCGAGGGTGTTGGGCTGACTTCTACACAGATTTTTGCGCCGGTGTAGCAACCGGCTGGTTAATGGGCCTTGTTGAGGATCTTCTGCGCCACCGTCACCGCAGCGGCTTCAGTGTCGACGGCGGAGTCCTGCACGATCAACCGGTAGACCACCACGTCGCTGACGACGTTGTCGCGCACCGTCAATGCGTGTCCCCATTGTGAGTCCTGGGCGGTGAAGCTGGCGGTGAGCATTCGGCTGCCGGGTGTCACCGAGCGGACCGTGTATTGGATTTGCGACTGGGGGCCGCCGGCCTCGACAGTGAACGTGGGGCCACAACGCTTCCAATCTTCGGCTGATTTCTTGAAGAATGCATCAGCCTGTTCGGCGGTCGCGAAAGACACGACCGCCTGGGTCCCAGTGGGAGCCATGAAGGGATTTTGCGGATCGATGAACTGAGCTACGCGTACTGCGGTGTAGCCGCTCCCCGCGTAGACGACGTCCTGTGCCACCGCATGAACTTGCAGGCATTGCGCGGGCACGACGGGCTGGGTTTCGCTGTGCTCCAACTTGCTGGCGATGGCACCGTTCAGCGTTACGTTGGACGAATCCAAAGTCTGTTGTAGCTCCGCAGCGCTGAGGAGGGCGCCGTCCAGCGTCGCGTGTTTGATCGGAGAACTAGTCGGATTGGTGATCGATCGGTTCTTGGAGGCGGGGTGCGCTCCCGTCGGTGTTCGTAGTGACATGACGATGCCAATGACTCCGACGACGGCGATCACGCAGCTTGCCGTGATGAGTGTGATGAGTGTGCGGCGGTTGAGTTTTGGTTTTTCTGTCTGGCCCTGTGGGGCATACGTTTCGTCGGTGGTGGGGTAGGCCATGAGGGTTGGTGCGGCCGGGGGGTAGTGCGTGGGTGCGTTCAGTGCGGTGCGTGCAGCGTGGGCGAGTTCGCGGGTGGACTGGTAGCGGTGGGCGGGGTCTTTCGACATGCCGGTTTGGATGACGTGGTTGAGGGTTGGGGGTAGGTGGGGGTTGGTGTCGGTGGGGTTTGGTGGTGGGGTGAACAGTTGGGCGCTGATGAGTTGTTCGATGCTGGTTGCGGGGAACGGGGGCCGGCTGGTGAGTGTTTGGTAGAGGACGCAGGTCAGGGCGTAGATGTCGGTTCGGGCGTCGGCGGTTCCGGTGTTGAAGCGTTCCGGTGCCATGTATTCCATGGTGCCGATGGTGGTTCCGGTGCCGGTGAGGCCGGTTTGTCCGGCGGCATGGGCGATGCCGAAGTCGATGAGGTAGGCGAAGTCGTCGTCGGTGATGAGGATGTTGGAGGGTTTGACGTCGCGGTGGACTAGGCCGGTGCGGTGGGCGGCGTGCAGGGCGGCGGCGATTTGCTCGATGATGCTGACGGCGCGGATGGGCTCGAGTGGGCCGTGCGCTAGGAGGTCTTGGAGGTTGTGGCCGTCGACGAGTTGCATGGTGACGTACATGTGGCCGTCGATTTCGCCGAAGTCGTAGATCGGTACGACGTGGGGTTCGGATAGGGAGGCTGCTGATCTGGCCTCGCGTTGGAAGCGTGTGCGGAATTCGTTGTCATTGACCAGGTGGGGCGGGAGGACTTTGATGGCCACGGTGCGTTCGGTCGCGGTGTCGTAGGCGCGCCAGACCTCGCCCATGCCGCCACGCCCGACCACGTCCACCAGCCGATAACGACCAAACGCCCTACCCTCCACGCGAATCACTCTAAGGGGCGGCAGGTCAGCCGGTAATCAGATCGATTCCGGGGCCCGAAGTCCGACCCGCAAAGAATCCACGATCGCCTCGATCGGCGAACGCCACCGCAAGCCGAGGTCGGCCAAGGTCGCCGAATCGTCGGTCGGGGTGGCCGAAGTCAGCAGCCAGGCCGCCTCGTAGCTCAGCGACTCGGGCAGCGGCAGCAACCGACTCGCGGCATCGCTGACCCGCCCGATCCCCTTGAAAACACTGGGCGACACTCGGATTCGACGCACCGACGCGCCCAAACCGACCTCCACCGCGGCGATCATCTCGTCGAAGCCGACCATGATCCCGCCGCACAGGTAGCGGTGCGGGCCGCGGCCCGGCCGCATCAGCGCCTCGTGCACCAGACCGACGTCGCGGACGTCGACCATCGCCATCCCGCCGCGCACCACCGGCGCCACCCGGTAGCGCACGATCGGCGCCCAGCCCCGCTCGGTGACACCGGGCGCCGTCCAGTACGCGGGCCCGACCACGCTGGACGGGTAGGTGACCACCACCGGTGCACCCTCGTCTTGCAGCCGGCGGGCCACCCGCTCGCCGTAGGCCTTGGTGCGGGCGTAGGCGCTGCGCCCGGGCACGGTGGGCGAGTCGGGTCCGATGACACCGTTGGGCGGCGGAAACAGCGCGCTGTAGCTGCTGACCGACACCACGGGATCCAGACCGGCGGCCACCGCGCGGGTCAGGATCGCCTCGGTGGCGTGGGCGTTGATGTCCCACATCAGCTTTTCCAGGCGGTCATTGGTGCCGACCACCCCGGCGGCGTGCAGCACCGAGTCGCAGCCGTCCAACAGCCGCCCGACGACGTCGGCGTCGCGGATGTCGCCGTCGAGCACCTCCAGCGTGCCCAGCTCGCGCAACCGCGGAATGACGGGCTCGGAACCGCAGCCCGGCGCGACCAGCAGACGCACCGAATGCCCGGCTTCGAGCAGCGTCTTGACGGTGTGGGCGCCGAGGTAGCCGGTGCCGCCGGTGACCGCGATCTGCATCAGCGGTTCTTGAACTCCGGCTTGCGCTTCTCGGCGAAGGCGCGGGGCCCTTCCTTGGCGTCCTCGCTCAAGAACACCTTGATCCCGATCTGGGTGTCGAGCTTGAAGGCGTCGTTCTCGTGCATGCCCTCGGTCTCGTGAATGGTGCGCAGCATCGCCTGCACCGCCAGCGGACCGTTGTTGTTGATCTGCTCAGCGATCTCCAGCGCCTTGGTCAGCGCCTCCCCGTCCGGCACCACGTGGCCGATCAAGCCCATCTCCAACGCCTCGGCGGAGGTGATGTGCCGGCCGGTGAACAGCAGATCGCACGCCATCGTGTAGGGAATCTGGCGGACCAGCCGCACCGCGGAGCCGCCCATCGGATACAGGCTCCACTTGGCCTCGGAGATGCCGAACTTGGCGCTCTGGCCGGCGATGCGGATGTCGGTGCCCTGCAGGATCTCGGTGCCCCCGGCGATCGCCGGGCCCTCTACCGCGGCGATCAGCGGTTTGGTCAGCCGCCGGCCCTTGAGCAGGCCGTCGATGCGCGACGGGTCGTAGCTGCCGTCCTTGAAGGAGTCGCCGGGCGCCTTCTTGTTGGCCGCCTTGAGGTCCATACCCGCGCAGAAGTAGCCGCCGGCGCCGGTCAGAATGCACGAGCGGATCTCGTCGTCGTTGTCCACCCGGTCCCAGGCCTCGACCATGATCGCCAGCATTTCGCCGCTCAAGGCGTTGCGGGACTCCGGCCGGTTGAGCGTGACGATCAGGGTGTGTCCGCGCTGTTCAACCAGGGCGTGGGGCTCTTGTGACGACTCGCTCACCGGCGTCCGCCTTTCCGGGTGGGGACCTCGACTTGAAAACGAAATGTAACACGTTCTAGTTTGTGTGTTGTGGCTCTCAACATCGCGGATCTCGCCGAACACGCCATCGACGCCGTTCCGGATCGGGTTGCCCTGATCTGTGGGGACGAGCAGCTGACCTATGGGCAGCTGGAGGAGAAGGCCAACCGGCTGGCCCACTACCTGATCGACCAGGGCGTCAAGAAGGACGACAAGGTCGGTCTGTACTGCCGCAACCGCAACGAGATCGTCGTTGCGATGCTCGGCATCATCAAGGCCGGCGCCATCCTGGTCAACGTCAACTTCCGCTACGTCGAGGGCGAGCTGCGCTACCTGTTCGACAACTCCGACATGGTCGCGCTGGTGCACGAGCGCCAGTACGCCGACCGGGTCGCCAACGTGCTGCCCGACACCCCCAAGATCAAGACCATCCTGGTGGTCGAGGACGGCAGCGACGGCGACTTCGCCCGCTACGGCGGGGTGGAGTTCGAAAAGGCGCTGGCGCAGGGCTCGCCCGAGCGCGACTTCGGGCCGCGCAGCGCCGACGACATTTACCTGCTCTACACCGGCGGCACCACCGGGTTCCCCAAGGGCGTGATGTGGCGCCACGAGGACATCTACCGGGTGCTGTTCGGCGGCACCGACTTCGCCACCGGTGAGCCGATCGCCGACGAGTACGACCTGGCCAAGCAGGCCTCGGCCAACGCGCCGATGATCCGTCACCCGATACCGCCGATGATCCACGGCGCCACCCAGTCGGCGACCTGGATGTCGCTGTTCAGCGGCCAAACCGTGGTGCTGGCACCGGAATTCGACGCCGATCAGGTGTGGCGCACCATCCACGACCACAAGGTGAACCTGCTGTTCTTCACCGGGGACGCGATGGCGCGTCCGCTGTTGGACGCGCTGCTGGCCGCCCAAAAGGACGGTCACGAATACGACCTGTCCTCGCTGTTCCTGCTGGCCTCCACCGCGGCGCTGTTCAGCCCGAGCATCAAGGAGAAGCTGCTGGAGCTGCTGCCCAACCGGATCATCACCGACTCGATCGGGTCGAGTGAGACCGGTTTCGGCGGCACCAGCATCGTCGCCAAGGGCGAAGCGCACACCGGCGGGCCCCGGGTCACCATCGACAAGACCACCGTGGTGCTCGACGAGGACGGCAACGAGGTCCAGCCCGGCTCCGGCGTGCGGGGCATCATCGCCAAGCGCGGCCACATCCCGGTCGGCTACTACAAGGACGAGAAGAAGACCGCCGAGACGTTCCGGACCATCAACGGGGTGCGCTACGCCATCCCGGGCGACTTCGCACAGGTCGAGGCCGACGGATCCGTGACCATGCTCGGCCGCGGTTCGGTGTCGATCAACTCCGGCGGCGAGAAGATCTACCCCGAGGAGGTCGAGGCCGCGCTCAAGACCCACCCGGACGTGTTCGACGCCCTGGTGGTCGGGGTGCCCGACCCCCGCTACGGCCAGCACGTCGCCGCGGTGGTGCAGGCGCGCCCGAATGCCCGGCCGTCGCTGGAGGAGATCAACACCTGCGCGCGCACCGAGATTGCCGGCTACAAGGTGCCCCGCAGCCTGTGGTTCGTCGACGAGGTCAAGCGCTCGCCGGCCGGCAAACCCGACTACCGCTGGGCCAAGGAGCAGACCGAAGCCCGCCCCGCCGACGAGGTACACGCCAACCACGCCTGACGGCCCACAGCGGGATTCCCGGCAATCCGCATCCGGTGACCCGGGTCGCGGGGATACTCTCGGGCGATGCAGCGACTTTCGGGCGTCGACGCGGCGTTCTGGTCGGCCGAAACGGCCGGCTGGCACATGCACATCGGTGGTCTGGCGATCCTGGATCCCAGCAAGGCACCGAACTACAGCTTTGAGCTGGTCCGTCAACTACTGATCGAGCGGCTACCGCAACTGCCCCAGCTGCGCTGGCGGGTCAGCGGTGCCCGGCTGGGGCTGGACCGGCCGTGGTTCGTCGAGGACGACGAACTCGACATCGACTTCCACCTGAGGCGTATCGGCGTGCCCGCCCCGGGCGGGCGCCGCGAGGTCGAAGAGTTGGTGGGCCGGCTGATGTCCTACAAGCTGGACCGCTCCCGGCCGCTGTGGGAGGTGTGGGTGATCGAGGGGGTCGAGGGCGGCCGGATCGCGACGCTGACCAAGATGCACCACGCGATCGTCGACGGCGTCTCCGGCGCGGGTCTGTCCGAGATCATGCTGGACGTGACCCCGGAACCGCGTCCGCCGCAACCGGAATCGATCGGATCGTTGACCGGCGAAGGCATGCCCAGCTTCGAGCGTCGTGCATTCGGGGCGCTGGTCAATGTCGCGGTGATGACCCCGTTTCGGATCGGCCGGCTGGTGGAACAGACCGTCCGTCAGCAGATCGCCACGATCGGGCTGGGCTTGACCCGCAAGCCGCCGCGCTACTTTGACGCTCCGGTGACCCGATTCAACGCCAGCGTGTCCCCGCACCGGCGAATCACCGGTGCCCGAGTCGAACTCGAGCGGGTCAAGGCGGTCAAGGACGCCTACGGCGTCAAGCTCAACGACGTGGTGCTGGCCATGGTCGCCGGTGCCGCTCGGGACTATCTGAGCAAGCGCGGCGAACTGCCCGACAAGCCGCTGGTCGCCCAGATTCCGGTGTCGACCCGCACGGAGGACAGCCAGGGTGAGATCGGCAACAAGGTCAGCTCGATGACGGTTTCGTTGGCCACCGATATCGAAGGACCGAACCACCGGCTCAAGATGATTCACGAGAACACCCAGAGCGCCAAGCAGATGGCCAAGGCGCTCTCGGCGCATCAGATCATGGGACTGACCGACACCACCCCGCCCGGGCTGCTGCAGCTCGCCGCGCGGGCCTACACCGCGACCGGGCTGTCGAATCGGTTGGCCCCGATCAACCTCGTCGTCTCCAACGTGCCCGGGCCGCCGTTCCCGCTCTACATGGCCGGGGCGGAACTGGAATCGCTGGTGCCGCTGGGCCCGCCGGTCATGGACGTGGCGTTGAACATCACCTGCTTCTCCTACCGCGACCATCTCGACTTCGGGTTCGTGACCACCACCGAGGTCGCCGACGACATCGACGAGATGGCCGACGCGATCGAGCCGGCGCTGGCCGCGTTGGAGCGGGCCGCTAGCCGGGGAAAATCCCGGACAGGTCGGCGCTGATCGATTCGGCCGTGCTGATCAGGGAGAAGGCTTCGAAGCCGGCGGCCAGCGTGTACAGGTAGGTGTTGTTGGCGATCGGGGCAAAGGTCGCCTCCAGCAGGTTGCCCGACTGCAGGCCCTCGGTGAACCACTGCAAGTCATAGGTCGGGATGGTGGTGGTGACTCCGGTGATCACGTCGGCGGTCGGCAGCAGCGCCGCATACGCCGTGGAGAACGCCGCGGTCAGGGAGTTCACGAAGTCGGTCAGGTTGAAGCTGCCCAAGGCCGCGGAAACCGCCGAGCTGGACGAGTTCGACAGATCCAGCGATCCCAGGTCATCGGTGAACGCTTGGATTCCCGTCGGCAGACCGGCCGCCGCCTCCTGAAACGCTTTGACGACCATGTCGGTGTCCGGGAACAACCCGAACGGGGTGGGTACGTTGGCCGGGCCGGTGTCCCAGCCGTAGTCCGGGTCGCCGTAGCCCAGGTTCACCAGTGGGGTCAGGATCGGCTGCAGCAGGTCGGCTAGCGGCTTGCCCAGGCCGGGGATGAGCAGCAGCGGTTGCAGCAGCGGCAGATACGGAACCGTCTCGTCGCTGAGCGGAATCCCGTAATAGGTGGTCATGGTGTCGCCGACGGTGTCCAGTTGGACCGCGGACGCCAGCTGTTCGGCGGTCAGATCCTGGTAGGTGGGGTGCACGAATTGGATACCGAGAATCGAATTCAGGTCGGCCAGGAAGTTGATCGGGTAGCGCGGTATGTCCGAAAAGCCGTCGTAGGCCTGCATGTAGATGGTGGTGGGGTAGAGGTCGTCGGGGGTGGCGCCGTTGAACGTGATCCCCAGGCTCGGGATGGTCACCCCGGTAAGCCGCTCGAACAGCCCGCCGTCGGGCTGGTTGGGGTCGGCCAGCAGCACGAACCCGACGTCGTCTTTCGAAATGTGGTCGGCCGCAAGCTCGCTCATCGTCATCGAGGAGATGGTGGAGCTCTGTGAGTCGCCGAGCACGGCGACGTGATTGCCTGCGGCGACCTGTTTTTCGATGGCGTCCTTGAGGATCGTCACGCCTTGGGCTTCGGATTGATCCAGCGTCAGGCTTTTGACTCCGGTGTAGAGCGCGTAGTTTCCTTCCGGGGTGAACAGCGCCTGCGGGACGTATCCGGGGAAGTTGGGCTGGACGTAGAGGGTGTTGTTGGTGTCCACATACTGGTCCGACGGGATCGGATCGCCGCTGCCGCCGATGACGAACGCGATGTTCTCGCCGCTGGCCAGCCGGACCGACGTGGTGTGAACGTTTTGGGGCGCAGCCGCAGGTGCTACGACGAGTCCGGCGCCCAGCACCGCGGTAGTCAGGTAGGGCCGAAATGCGTGCATGTCCGCCTCCTTCGCAGGGCCGACCTACGAAGTGACGCTAAACCTCTCAGCAGACGCCTACAAGGGGCTGCAGGTTGTTTTCAGCTACCGGCCAGGTAACGCCTGCACCGCCCGGATCATCGGGGTCAGCAGTTTCTGCCACAACGGACCCGAAATCCCCAGCGGCGGGTCCAGATTCAGCACCCGGGCGGTCGAGACCGTCTGCGACTCGGTGTACTTCAGAATGCCGTCGGCGCCGTGGCGCCGGCCCACCCCGGAGGCCTTCATTCCGCCCATCGGTGCCGCGGTGCTGCCGAAGGCCAGTGCATAGCCTTCGTCAACGTTGACGGTGCCGGACTTGATGCGGGCGGCGATCGCCTCGCCCTGGGCCTTGGTCGCGGCCCACACGCTGGCGTTGAGCCCATATTCGGTGTCGTTGGCGCGTGCGATCGCCTCATCGATGCTGTCGACCGGGTAGATGGAGACCACCGGGCCGAACGTCTCGTTGCGGCCGCACTCCATCTCGTCGGTGACGTCGGTCAGCACCGTGGGTTCGAAGAACAGCGGCCCGATGTCGGGGCGGGCATTTCCGCCAGCGATAACCTTGGCGCCCTTGGCCTTTGCGTCGTCGACATGGTTGGAGATGGTTTTGATCTGGTCTTCGGAGATCAGGCTGCCCATGTCGGCGGAGAAGTCGTAGGCGCTCGAGAGCTTCATGGCACGCACCTGCTCGGCGAACTTCGCGGCGAACTCGTCGGCGATCTCCCGCTCGACGTAGATCCGCTCGATGGAGATGCACAGCTGCCCGGCGTTGGAGAAGCAGGCACGGGTGGCGGCCTTGGCGACCTCGGTCAGATTCGCGCCCTTGGTAACGATCATCGGGTTCTTGCCGCCCAGCTCCGCGGAGAACCCGATCAGCCGGGCGCCGCACTGTTCGGCCAGTGAGCGGCCGGTGGCGCTGGAGCCGGTGAACATCAGGTAGTCGCACTGCTGCACGATCGCCGTGCCGACCACCGACCCCGGACCGGGCACCACCGCGAACAGCTCACGCGGCAACCCGGCCTGATACAGCAGCTCCGCATTGGCCAGCGTGCAGTACGGGGTCTGGCTGTCCGGTTTCACCACCACCGCGTTACCGGCCAGCAAAGCCGGGATGGCATCTGAAATCGACAGCGTCATCGGGTAATTCCACGGCGAGATGACCCCGACGACGCCCTTGGGGTGGTGGTTGACCACGGTCTTGACGATGCCGGGCAGCAGTCCCTGCACCCGCTTGGAGGCCAGCAACTTGGCGGCCTGGCGCGCGTAGTAGCGCGCGTTGAGCATGATGTCGACGATCTCCTCCTGGGCCGCCGAGCGGGCCTTGCCAGTCTCGGCCTGGGCGACGTCCATCAGGAAGTCCCGGTTGGCGATCACCAGGTCGCGGTAGCGCTCGATGATCGCGCAGCGCTCCTTGACGTTGCGGGCGGCCCACTGCTGCTGGGCGGCACGGGCCTTGGCGATGGCCTCCGTGACGTCATCGGCGGTCCCGATCGGGATGGTGGTCAGGGCTTTGCCGGTGAAGACCTCGTCGATGGTCTTCGACTGCCGGGCGTCGGTGTCCTCGATGGCGACCAGGGCGCGCAGCCGGTCGAAGTCTGCGGCGGACGGAGCGGACATGGCTATCTCCTACTCGCGGGTAAGTGCTTAGCCGCCAACCTACCCGCCGCAGCGGCCACCCGGTAGCTGGGCGGCATTGGCTTTGAGCCACTCGGTCATCTGGTTGAGCGCCGCCACCCCGGAATCGAAGCTGCCGTCTTTCGGTTCGGCGGCCAGCGCCACCGCCAGCTGGCCGTGGGGTGTGCCCACCACGCCGAACTGCCGCACCAGATAGCCCCCGCCCGTGCCGGGGCCCCAGCCGCCCTTGGTCGGGGCGCCGATGCCGGCCAATCCCCAACGCTGGTTGGGGATGGTGTTGTTCATCAGGCTGTAGACGGGTGCGGCCGCACCCATGCATGGCAGGTGGGCGGCGAACACGGCCTGGCGGGCCAGCGGCCACTGGGTCTGGCCAAACGCACTGAATTCCGGGCGCAGCCGCCGGGATTCGACCGCGGTCCCGGTGTCGCCGCCGGCGCGCAGCACGGCCTGCACCTGCTGGGCGGCCTGGGGCGCCGGCCCCAGCTCGGACCACAACTTCTCGGCGGCGTCGTTGTCCGAGGCGGTGACGGCCCGGGCGGCCAGGTCCTGTGCGTTCGGACGGTTGGCGTGAATCGCCGCGATCGCCAGCGGGACCTTGATGGTCGACCAGGCGACGCCGTTCTGCAGGTTGCCGAGCGTGCCGGCACTGTTTTGGCCGACCGGGGCATAGGCGATGCCGACGTTGGCCGGGATGGTGGTGGCCAGCCGGGCGAAGCCGGCCTGCAGTGGTTCGGCCGCGGCGGGGGAAGCGAGGGCCAGGGTTGCGACGACGGTCAGGGCCGCGATGAGTGCTCGGCGGGCTGCGGGCATTGCCTCAGTATTGCGCGCCGATGGCCCAGAACCGTGGCGACGCGGCCTTTCGGGGTATCCTTACAGAATCGAGCAAGTAAGGAATCTTCATGGACGTTGCCGCCAAGCTCACGTCGAAAGGCCAGGTCACCGTGCCCAAGGCCGTGCGGGAAGCGCTTGGACTCAAGGCAGGTGACGAAGTGTTGTTCCGCGTGGAAGGTGACCGCGCTGTGCTGGCTCGAACCCCTGACTTCCTCACGTTGGCCGCAACGGTGCGGGTACCGGCGGCCAAACGCAACGTCGCATGGGATGAGGTGTTGCGCCGGACCCGGTCGGCCCGAGCCGCGCGTCGCCGGTGAGTGTCTTCATCGACACCAACGTCCTGGTTCGCCATCTGACCGGTGATCCTCCGGAGATGGCGGCGCGTGCGACTGCCTACCTCGGGGTCGAGCAGGAGTTGCTGCTGACCGACGTCATCGTCGCCGAGACGGTGTATGTGTTGGAGTCGTTCTACGAAGCGCCTCGCGGCCAAGTCGCCGAGGCGATCCGGTCGCTGATCGCATTCGAATCGGTTGTCTGCGTGGACCCAACACTTCTGCTGCGTGCGGTTGAGGTCTACGAGACGGACCGGCTCGACTTCGCGGAGGCCTATCTCGTCGCCTGCGCCGAGAACACCAGGGTCGGCAAGGTGGCTTCGTTTGACCGATCTATTGATCGGGTCGACACGATTGAGCGGATCGCGCCGTAGGTAATCGAAATATTGAGCCCACGGAAGCGATAGCGCCCGCGGTATCCAAATCGAACACAACACACCCTTGCCCCGCAGAGGCTGGTGGGGCAGGTGAGTCTCGGACTACCGGGAGATCCGGAACACCGGATCGCCGCACTCCACACCTTCGGCCGACAAGACCCGCTTGAGCACCTTGAACGTCTCGGTGCGCGGTAGCTCGGCGGCCACGCGGACGTACGACGGCCATTGTTTGGGCCCCAGATCGGGCTGCTCGGCCAAGAACACCCGAAAGTCCGCAGGATCGAACGACGCTCCAGACGCCAGGACCAGTGCAGCCATCACCTGATCGCCCACCGCAGGGTCGGGGATCGGATACACCGCGACCTGGGCGACATCGTTGTGGCGCAACAGGACCCGCTCGATCGGCGCGGTGCCCAGGTTCTCGCCGTCCACCCGCATCCAATCACCCAACCGGCCGGCGAAGTAGGCGTAGCCGGCTTCGTCGCGGTAGGCCAGGTCGCCAGTGTGGTAGATACCGCCGGCCATACGTGCCGCCTCGGCATCGGGATCGCGGTAATAGCCGCGGAACTGGCCGCGCCCGCTGGTGTTCACCAGCTCGCCCACCACGCCGGGGGGGCATTCCTCTCCGGTCTCGACGTCGATGATCGCGTTCCCGTCGACCAGTGGGCCCAGCGCACCGGCTGGGGTGTCCGGGGTGCGCGCGATCGCCACTCCGCCCTCGGTGGAGCCGAAGGCGTCGACCACCACACAGCCGAACCGATCCGCGAACCGTTCCAGATCCCGCGGCGCACCCTCGTTGCCGTACAGCAGCCGAAGCGGATTATCGGCGTCGTTGGGTTGCGGCGGAGTGGCCAGCACATACGACAGCGGCTTGCCCACGTAGTTGGCGTAGGTCGCCCCGAAACGCCGTACGTCGGGGATGAACCCGGATGCGGAAAACTTGCGCCGCAAGGCGATTGACGCGCCCGCGGCCACTGCCACCGACCAACCAGCCATCACGGCGTTGGAGTGGAACAGGGGCATCGACAGGTAGCAGACGTCCGAGGGGCCCAGCCCGAACCGCTGCGAGAGCAGCAGGCCCGGGAAGGCCGCCTTCCACTGGGTGCACCGCACCGCCTTCGGGTCACCACTGGTGCCGGAGGTGAAGATCAGCATGAACAGGTCGTCGGGGTCGGCGTCGCGGAACGTCACCGGAGCACCGGCGTAAGCGGCCAGTTCCGCTTCCCACGAAGCAGATTCGACGTCGACCGCGCCCGGGACAGACGCGTCGGTGCTGTGGTCTGTAAATACCAGCTGGCAATCGGCGTGGGCCACGTCGCGCTCCAGTGCTGCTCCTCGCCGGGTGGGGTTCAAGCCGACCGGGACCAGGCCGGTCATCGCAGCGGCCACCAGCACCGTCGAGAAGAACGGGGTGTTGCCCAGCAGCACACCGACGTGCGGGGGTTTGGACGGGTCGAGTCGTGCCATCAGAGCGGCGCCCAACTGGGCTCCGGCCGTGATGTGGTCGCGCCAGCTGACGAACGTGTCCTCGAAGTACACGCCCCGGTCGTCCACCTCGGCCAATGGTGCCAACAGTCGGGTGACATTGGCGGTTGCGTCGGGTAACACCGGTGTCGACATAGCGCCAGCGTAGGGCAGCCGATCAGCGCAGCTTGATGGTGCCGCCGTCGACCATCAGCGTCTGTCCGGTCATATAGCGGGCGTCGTCGCTGGCCAGAAACACCGCGACTCGGCCGATGTCGGCCTCGGGGTCGCCGAATCGGTGCATCGGGGTGCCGGCCAGTAGTTTGTCCTCGATACCGGGATTGGCGTCCAGGTAGGCCTGCACCCCTTCGGTGAGCGCCAGCGGCGAGATCAGGTTGACGTTGATGCCGTCGCCGGCCCACTCATTGGCCGCCACCCGGCTGATCGCCCGGATCGCTTCCTTGGCCGCGGCGTAGGACGCCTGGCGGGCCTGGCCCTCGATGCCGGCCCCGGAGGCGAAGTTGATCACCGAGCCGGCGGTGGCCTTGAGCTGCTCATGGCAGGCCTGCATCAGCCACAGGGTGGGGTAGAAGCCGGTGTTGAACGACAGGTCGAACATCTGCTGCGTGGTCTCCAGCAGCGGGGCCTGCCTGGAGGCGTGGGCGTTGTTCACCAGTGCGCTCACCGAGCCGAACGCGTCGACGGCGGCCGCGCAGATCTGCGCCGCGCTATCCTGCTTGGAGATGTCGACGCTGAGATAGCGCACCGCCGAACCGAGTTCGGCCTCGACCGCTTTGCCGGCCTCGTCGTTGATATCCACCAACAGCACGCGGGCGCCTTCCTTGACGAACGCCCGGGTGATTCCCCGGCCGATGCCGCCCGCACCGCCGGTCACGATCGCGACCTTGCCGTCCAGCCTCATCGGGTTCCTCCGTTCAGGCCGGCAACCCCGGCCGCGAGTAACCGGCGTGCCTCCGCATCGCCGTCCAGGGTTCGGGTGATCCGCCGGATGATCTGCCAACGGCCGTCGAGCCGGCGCAGCTGGAAGTGGTGCACCCCGGCGCGGGCCACCAGATATTTCTTCTGATGCCGCACCACCAGGATTGATTCGCAGACCGCGACGGCGTCGTCGACGTCCACCGTCACCACGGCCGGGCCGAGGAAGTGCGTGCTGCCGCCGCCGATCAGGTTCTGGTGGGCATCGGAGCGCACCATCGCGGCGACCTCGGCGCGGCTGTCCATCGACCAGCCTTCCACGTCGTAGCTGCCGTCGAGCGCCCACAGCTGCGCCGCCGCGTCGGCTTCGCCGGCGTCCACCAGCGGGCCGTAAGAGGCGATCATTCGCTCGATGGCACGTTCGTCCTCGATGACGGCCAACCGGGCCTCCAGTTCGGCGAGTCGGTCCGTCATGCGTCCTCCCTTACTCGGTCGGCCAGCCCCCGCAGCGCCGCCAACTGATCGCAGTAGTGCTCGACCGACTCCGCGGCGATCGAGCAGTTGATGATGGTGGCGCCGACGTCGCTCAAGGCGCGCAGCCGCCGCTGTGCTCGGGCGGGGTCGCCGAGCGGGTCCAACGGTCCCGGACCCAGCACGACGTCGAAACCATCCGGAAGATCCACGGTGGCAAGCATTTCCGCCAGTGCCCGGCCGCCCAGGCCGAACGGCATCCAGCCGTCGCACAGCTGCACCGCACGCCGCAGCGAGCGGCGGGTGCGGCCACCCACCCAGATCGGCAGGTGCGGTTGCACCGCAGCGGGTTCCACGATGACGTCGTCGAAGCGGTAGAACTCGCCGGCATAGCGGGGGCGCGGGTCGGCAAGCGACGCGCGCAGTGCGCGGATGGCGTCGTCGGCGCGGGCACCGCGATCCGGCCAGGACGAGTTCAACATGGCGAACTCAGCTTCGATCGAGCCCACCCCCACCCCGAGGACCACCCGGCCGCCGCTGATCAGGTCCAGCGTCCCGTAGGCCTTGGCGATCTCCAGCGGGTGGTGATAGCCCAGCACCACGATGGAGGTGGCCAGCCTGATCGCCGAAGTGTGCGCGGCGAGGAATGCCAGGGTGGCGACCGGGTCCCAGTAGACGAACCCGCGGCCCGCGCCCTGGTCGGTGGGGACCGCGATGTGTTCGGAGCAGGTCAGGTAGTCGAAGCCGAGTTCATCGGCGGCCTTGGCGATGCGCACGACGTCGTCGATGCCCGCGCCGTTCTCCCACGCCGACGCCACGCCGGGGGTCTGGACGACAACCGGCGTGGAAAGGCCGAGCCGCACTAGGCCTGCCCGATCAGTTGCTGCATGAAGCGGTGGGTGCCCAGCACCACCTTGGCCCGGTCCGGGTTGTTGCGGCGCTCGACGTCAGCGGCGTTGCCTCCGGCGATGTACACCGGCCCGTGCGGCAGTTGCTCGAGACCTTCGCGGGCCACATCGGCCGGCTCGGCGACCTTCATGCCGGGCACATCGAAGTTCAGTCCGACTCGCTGCATCGCCGGTGTGCGGGTCACCCCCAACACCAACTCCAGCACGTCGACGTTGTGCTCGCGCAACTCCAACCAGAGCCCCTCGGCGAAGATCCGGCCGAACGCCTTCACCCCACCGTAGATGGTGTGCCGCGCCGACCCCAGATATCCGGCCATCGACCCCACCATCAAGATGCCGCCCCGGCGGCGTTCCCGCATGGCGCGCCCGTAGTGCTGGACCAGCCTCACCATGGTGGTGATGCTGAGGTCGATCACCGATGCGAAGTCGGACAGCTTCCCATCGAGGAACTCCTCGCTGCAGGTGTTGGCTCCGGCGTTGTAGATCAGTAGGCCGACGGTGAGTTCGGCGGTCGCCTCGATCACCCGGTCTACAGCGGCAGCGTCGGTGAGATCGGCTGTCAGCGTGCGCACTTCGACACCGTGGCTGCGACAGTCCTCAGCCGTGTGTTCCAGCGGCTCGGGCTTGCGGGCGATGAGAACCAGGTTGATACCGGCAGCGGCGAGCCGACGGGCGAACTCGGCGCCGACCCCCTCGGATCCACCGGCGATCACCGCCCACGGCCCATAATTCGAAAGATCGGTCACGCCGAACATCGTCACCCGTGCGGTGCTTTGGCGGGCGGGTCATCTCGCTGGGTGGGATGCCCCCCCGCCGCCCCGAGCCGGCGTGCTGCAATGGTCTGCGTGAGCGATCTTGAGAACATCGAGGCCATCAAGCAGGTCAAATACCGCTACCTGCGGGCGCTGGACACCAAACACTGGGATGACTTCGCCGCAACCCTGGCCGAGGACGTGACCGCCGACTACGGCAAGTCGATGGGCACCGAGCATAAGTTCACCGACCGTGACTCGCTGGTGGACTTCATGCGGTCCTCGCTGCCGGCGAATGTGATCAGCGAGCACCGGGTCAGCCACCCGGAGATCACCCTGACCGGGCCGGACACCGCATCGGGCATCTGGTACCTGCAGGACCGGGTGATCATGTCCGAATACGACCTGATGCTTATCGGTGCCGCCTTTTATCACGACCGATACCGCCGCACCGCTGAGGGCTGGAAGATCAGCGACACCGGCTACCAGCGCACATACGACGCCACCATGCCGCTGTCGAGCATTCCCGGTTTCAAGGTGACGCCGGGGGATGCGCTGCACTGCTAAATTCGAGGAATGTCCAGGCCCGCCGGCGTTGAGGGCCAGGAGCTGGCTCCGCCCTCGATGGTGGAGCGAGTGACCTCCATCCTCGACGCGTTCGAGCAGCGGCCGACGGCACGGCTGAACTTGGACCAGGTCGTCGCCCGTACCGGGCTGCCGAGGTCGACCACCCACCGCATCCTGCGGCAGCTGGTCGGACTGCGGTGGCTGGAGTATCGCGGAGCCCATTACCGTCTGGGCTCGCGGGCGCTGGGCCTGGGTGGACAGGATGGGCTGCACGGCGAGATCCGCAAAGCGGCCGCGGAGCACCTGCACCAACTCCATCTGCGCACCGGGCTGGTAGTGCACCTCGCGGCGCTGGAGGGCACCGACGAGGTCTATCTGGACAAGATCGGCGGGCATTTCGCGGCGACCCTGCCGTCCAAGGTCGGCACCCGGCAGCCGGCCTACCTGACCACCGGCGGGCGAGCGATGCTCGCGTGGCTGCCGCCGGAGGAGGTCGATGCGAGGTTCGGGCGGCAATTGACGCGCTCCGGCGGCGGCGCGCGCTGGGATCTGCCCACTCTGCACCTTGAACTGGCCCACATTCGGCGGGCCCACGGCATCTCGATCGACCGCGGCGCGCAGACCCGCGTGCTTGTCGGGGTCGAGTTGCCCAGTGTGGCGGTGGCCATTCGCGGCGCCGACGGCCCGGTCGCGGCGATCTGTCTGGCCGGTGCGGCGAACTCGGTGCCGATCGAACGGGTGGTGCCGCTGGTCGCCGAAGCCGCGGCCCGGACGTCGCAGGCGTTGCGCTAGTCGGGCAGATTGACCAGCCCGAGTTCGGTATGGCCGATGTCGACGCTGATCTTCTCTGCCGTCGCCAGTACCTGCGGTAACAGTTCGCTGCGGATTGCGTCGGCTGAATAGGTCATCGACGATGCCGAAACACTCACCGCTGCAACGGTATTCTGGTTGCGATCGCGAATCGGAGCGGCCACCGAGCGCAATCCGTAGTCGGTTTGGTGGTCGATGATGCAGAAGCCCTCCCGGGCCACCTGCGCGATGTCGGCGGTCAGCTCCTTGCGTGACGCCGGGGTGCCGCTGGAAAAGGACACCAGCGGGATCGTCCGCATACAGTCGGCGCGTTTGTCCGGCGGCAGGCCTGCCAGCAGTACCCGCCCCATCGCGGTGGCGGGCGCAGCCAGCCGGGTGCCGACCACGATCGTCGCCGCCATGATCCGGCGGACCTGTACTCGTGCGACATAAACTATGTCGAAGCCGTCGAGCACCGCGACGGATGACGACTCGTTTATCGCCGCCGACAGTTCGGTCAGATGCGGCTGGGCCAGATCGGGCAGCGACAGGCTGGACAGATAACTGGACCCGAGTTCGAGGACGTGCGGGGTCAACCAGAACTGAGAGCCGTCGGTGGCGACGTAGCCCAGCTGGGCCAGCGTGAGCAGAAACCGGCGGGCCGCGGGTCGGGACAGTCCGCAGTGCCGGGCGACGTCGCTGATGGTCTGCCGCGGGTTTTTGTCGTTGAACGCTCGGATGACGCTGAGGCCGCGTGCTAGTGACTGGACATAGTCGCCGGAGGCCGACGCCGGCTCGGGGTCATCCTGCTGCACTGCCATCGTGCTGCCATGGTAGGTCAGGCGAGCTTGGTGAGGGTGAAACCGCTCGCCCGCGAGGCACCGCCGCACGGGCTGCCCTGCGGCTGCAACGTCCCCTGCAACGATGCCGGGTCGACGGAGAACCGGATGGTGGCCGGCAGGACCTTCCGGTTGTCGCAGCGGATTCCGGCCTCGTCGTACTTGGAGAAGACCCACTCGGAGCCTTCCAGGTGAGCGTCGGTGTCGGTCAGTCCGGACGCGGTGCTGATGTGGACGCAGCCCTTGCCGCAGGACGTGACCGTCCAGGTGGTGGCGAACGGCGCATCGCCGGAGCCGGCCGAGAGGTAGGCATAGCGGCCGGCGAAGTCTGCCGTGTCGTCGCTTCCGGACAGGGTGAAGGTTGCGGCGCCGACCAGGCCGGCGGCGGCCGCCGCGAGCAAGGTGATCTTCATCGACAGGCCTCTGCGTTCGTTATCCGTACGATTAGACGTATAACGGACAATATGGAGTGAGCGGCGGCACTGTCAAGCCAAAAATGTGTGCTGCGTCGCGTATTGACATCACGTGTGAACCATTTCATACTGATCGCTATGCGAACAGGTGTACGTAGTACGTACGGTGCGCTGGGGCGCGGCGCCTGATGGATCAACTGCGGCTGCTGGACGGCCGGTTGAAGCTGCGGCATTTGGTGCTGGTGGATGTGCTGACCACTCAGGGCAGCGTGATCGCCGCAGCCGCCGCGCTGCACATCACCCAGCCGGTGGCGACCCGAACGCTGCGTGACCTCGAGGCGATTCTGGGCGTGCCCCTCTACGAGCGCGGCCCACGAGGGGTGACCCCGACGGTTATCGGCGAGACCTTCACCAGGCACGCCCGGGCCGTTCTGGCTCAGCTCGCCCAGGCCGGGCGTCATGTGACCGAATTGGCAGACCCGCACCGGGGAACCGTGGTGGTCGGAGCTGACGCGGGCGGGGCCAACCGGCTGCTGTTGCGGGCGATCGCGCGGCTGAAAGTCGAGCGCCCCCGGTTGACCGTGGTGGTCGAGGAGAACACCCCGGAAGTGCTCGCTGTCGAGTTGGGTGCGGGCCGGCTCGACTTGATCGTCGCGCGGCGCGGGCCCGCGAGCGAATCCGAGATGCAAGCCCCGCTCTACACCGAACCGGTCGGGGTGTTCGCCCGCGCCGCGCACCCACTGCTGCAGCGGCCCGCGGTGACGTTCCTCGACCTGCAGGGGCAGCCCTGGGTCATCCCCGGCGCGGACACCGGTCTGCGCCGGGAGGTCGAGCATCTGTTTGCTCGGCACCGCATGCCGCTGCCGGAGAACCGGGTCGAAGTGTCATCGCTGCTGGCGATGCGCCAACTGTTGACCGACGCCGACCTGGTCGGCCTGCTGCCCGAACCGCTGGGCTACGACGACCCCAGCCTGTGCGCACTGCCCGTCACGCTGTCGGTCAAGAACTCGATCACCATCGCCACCGCGACCGGGCGCACCGTGAGTCCCGGCGCCGAGGCGCTGATCACCACTCTGCGGGAGCTGGCCGTTGAACAGTGTCACCCGCCCGACGTGCTTCCCCGGGCCCACCCCAGTCGGGCCTGCTGAGAATTCGCAAACCACTAAACAGTATCGAGAAAGGATGAACACATGTCGTTTGTGACGACGCAGCCGGAGATGCTCTCCTCGGCGGCGGGCGACCTGCAGGCGATCGGCGCGTCGGTCAATGCCGTGAACGCCGCCGCCGCGAGTCCCACGACGGGCGTAGTGCCCGCCGCGGCCGACCCGGTCTCCGCGCTGACCGCGGCCCAATTCGCCGCCCACGCCCAGCTCTACCAATCGGTCAGCGCCCAGGCCGCGGCCATCCACGAACAGTTCGTGGCCATGCTCGGCACGAGTGCGGGCTCGTACGCGGCCACCGAGGCGGCCAACGCCGCGGCCGCCGGCTAACCGAATCAACCGAAGAGAAGGAGAAGTACATGGCAACACGATTTATGACGGATCCCGACGCGATGCGCAGCATGGCGGGGCGTTTCGATGTGCACGCTCAGACGGTGGAGGATGAGGCCCGGCGGATGTGGGCGTCGTCGACGAACATCTCGGGTGCGGGCTGGGGTGGTCTGGCCGAGCGGACCTCGATGGACACCATGGGTCAGATGCAGACGGCGTTTCGCAACATCGTGAACATGCTGCACGGGGTGCGGGACGGGCTGATCCGTGACGCCAACCACTACGAGAGCCAAGAAGCGGCCTCGCAGCAGATCCTGAGCAGCTAGCAGAAAGGAAGTCGGGCTATGTCCATCAACTATCAATTCGGAGATGTCGACGCCCACGGTGCGTTGATTCGTGCCCAGGCGGCGTCGTTGGAGGCCGAGCACCAGGCGATCGTGCATGACGTGCTGGCTGCCGGGGATTTCTGGGGTGGCGCTGGTTCGGTGGCCTGCCAGGAGTTCGTGGCGCAGTTGGGCCGCAACTTCGCGGTGATCTACGAGCAGGCCAATGCCCACGGTCAGAAGGTGCAGACCGCCGGCAACAACATGGCCAACACCGACGCCTCCGTCGGCTCCAGCTGGGCCTGATGAAGACCGCAGCATCCCATGCGGCCGCCCTCACAGCGGCCTGCGCCGCCGCCCTCGCGGTGGCGGCGCAGGCCGGAGCCGAAGTTGCGGCGGTACCGGCTTTCGGCGGCCAGTACGCCTACTCCTACTCCGGCGGGATGAACGGCGCCGCGTTCGCCACGACCTGGACCGTCACCCCGTGCGGCGACGGCTGCGTGCACATCAACACGGCGTCGGGCCTCACCGACACCGATGCCCACTTGGTCGCAGGGCGGTGGGTCTTCCAGCGCTACGACACCGCCGGCATCCTCTGCGACAACCACACGCTGATGCCCGCAACGGTCGAGTTCCGGGTCGACCCGGCCACGCTCAACGGCGAGCTGCAGCCGCAAGGCACGCCCTGCGGCGGGGCCTCCCGGATGACCACGTTCACCCTGGCCAAGATCGGGCCGGGCGGTTGAGAGCCATCGCGGTGGCCCCGGTGTTGCTCGGGCTCGCCATCGCGGCCGCCCCGACCGCGGCGGCCGACGACTTCGACGGCACCTACGCCTACCGGCCCCTGACGGCCGACGGCGCCAGCGAGTTCTCCTCGCTGTGGACGGTCACCCCCTGCGGCGACGACTGCGTTCACATCCTCAGTTCCAGCGGGGCCACCGATGCCGACGCCCATCGGGACGGCACGTACTGGGTGTTCGACCGGTTCGTCGACCCCGGTATCGAGTGCCCGGGCAATTCCTACAACTTCACCAAACGGAAGCTGCCCACCACGATGCGCTTCCGCATCAACCCGCAGACCTTGATGGGTCAGTATCAGCCGGTGGGCACCCCGTGCGGCGGCACCCCGGTGCCGACCGCCTTCTCGCTGACCAAGACCCTCGGCTGACCAGACGGAGGCGCAGGCATGACCCATTCGGCGTTGATGGCGGCCGCGGTACTGGCCAGCGGTTTCGCGATCGCGGCTGCGCCTGCCGCGCGCGCGGACGACTTCAGCGGCACCTATTCGTTCAACGCGCCGGCGCAGGGCTACACCAAAGGATCCTCGACCACCTGGACCGTCACCCCGTGCGGTGACGACTGCCGCCACATCACCACCGCCAGCGGCGGTACGGACACCGATGCGCACCGGGAGGGAACGCACTGGGTGTTCTTCCGCTATGCGGACCCCGGTGTCGAGTGCCCCGGCAACGCCTATGTCATGACCAGGACAAAAATGCCTGCGACGCTGCGATACACGGTTGATCCGGAAGCGCTGATCGGGCAGTTCCAGCCGGAAGGCACCCCGTGCGGCGGCACGCCGATGCCGAGTCGATTCAATTTGACCAAACTCTCCTGACCGTGGCCGGATCACACCCGGCCGGTCGCCTCGCCGCCGTAGCCGATGTGGTACGGCGGTGACCCGGCCGGCAGCGCCTCCGGTCTGACCAACTGGCAGTCCGGCGGGCCCTCCGGCAGATATCCACTGGCGCCGCCGAACACCGTGATCGAAGTCGGCTTCGGCCGGGCGCAGCGCACCCAGCTGCCGTCGGGGCTGATGTCCTCGTCGCAGTACACCAGCTGTCCGTGGATACCGGGCAGGCAGTTGGACGGAAGAGTGCCACCGGACGGTTGCGCCGTGGCGCCGGGCGAGGACAACAGCGCGGCGACAGTGCCGGAGCCGAGACCCAGCGCGGTCACAAGTTGGCGAAGGTTCGCGGACATAGCTGAAGCTACCGCTGCATCGCCTTGTTGAGCAGTATCGCGGCCTGTTCCCGCAGGATGTCACGTTGCCGGCCCAGCTCGCCGACGGCCTTGCGCAGGCCTTCCAGTTCGTCGCGCTCACTGAGCGGGCCCTCGGCGGGGTTGTTCGGGTCGAACTCGGTCCAGCGACTACCCGCCTGTTGCCCGCCGGCGGCCGCCCCGGTGAGGCCAGGAACCAGGTTGCTGCGCGGGCCCTCCTTGAGCGCGGGCGTACCCCCCTTGGGCGCGTTGACCATGCTGCCGATCGGCGGCACGCCGCCGACCATGCCGCCCGTGCCGGTCGGGCCTTCGACGAGCGGGGTCGCCATGGACGCCAGCTTGATCTTCGGGACATCCCAACTGCCCGGGACCGAGAGCCCGCCGATCGACGTGGCACGCCCCAACCCGGCCGAAATCCCGCTGCCGCCCGGGCCGATCGGCGCGGCCGAACCGGCCAGCGTCGCGCCCATGGCATCGCCGGACACATCCGACACCACCGAGGCGGCTGCCGCGGCGGCCCCGGTACCCAGCGCCGACTGGAACTGCGTCACCCACGCGTTGACCAGTGGGATCAGCGAGAAGGCGCCGGCGTCGCCCCAGACCGCCATTCCGCTGGACATCGATGACAGCGGAGCGAGGTTTCCGAACAACGTCTCGAGCTGTACGACCGTCGGTGACTCGAACATGTTGATCAGCCACTGGGAGATCGGGTCCGTGCCCGTCGTGGCCTGGGCAGCGCCGGTCGACAGCGACTGCAGGGCGTCGGACACCTGGGTCGAACCGCTCTGCGCCGCCGCCTGCCCGACGGCCGCGCTCTGGCCGCCCTGGCCTGCCGGATTGGTGTTCTGCGCCGGCTCCCTGAACGGCGCCAGCGCCGCCGCCGCAGCAGAACTGCCGGCGTAGGTGTACATCGCGGTCGCATCCTGAGCCCACATCTCGAAGTAGTGCGCCTGGGTGGCCGCGATCGCCGGGGTGTTCTGGCCGAGGATGTTGGTGGCCACCAGTGCTGCCAACAGGCTGCGGTTGGTTGCGATCACCGGCGGCGGGACGGTCATCGCATGGGCGGCCTCGTAGGCTGCGGCCGCGGACCGCGCCTGGTCGGCGGCCTGCTGCGCCTGCTCGGCGATGGCGGTCATCCAGGCGGCATACGGGGTCGCGGCCGCGTTCATCGACGCCGATGCCGGGCCTTGCCACTGATGGTCGGTGAGCTCGGCGAGCACCGACCGGTATCCGGCCGCAGCCGTGCTGAGCTCGGCGGCCAGGCCGTCCCAAGCCGCCGCCGCCGACAGCATCGGGCCCGAACCGGGTCCGGTGTACATCCAGCCGGAGGTCACCTCCGGCGGTAGCGTCGCGAAATCCATCGTCATGGCGCAATGGCCTCCTTGATCGAGTTGGCAGCTTTGTCGCGCTGGCCCGTCAGGTCGGCGACGATCGCGCGCAGCTTGTCGAGTTCGTTGCGTTCGGGATCGCTGAGCGGGCCGGCGACACTGGACGTGCGACGGCGCGACCGGTTAGGCGCGGCCTGATTACCCAGCTGGGCAACGAGTTTCGTTCGCGGACCCGAGGCTCCGCCGGGCTTGCCGGGCTTGTCGATCAGGGCGGGGACCATCGGCACCCCGCCCATCCCAGCGGGGCCTGCCGAGGGCACCCCGGCCAGGCCGGAGGCCGCCGCCAGCGGCGTCGCGGACGAGGCCAGCCGGATCGGTGCGCCCCAACTCTGGGGCACCGACAAGCCCCCGACCGACGCGGCCCGGCCCAGGCCCGCTGAGGCGCCCACCAGTGTTTGCCCCAGGCCGGCGCCGGACACTTCGGACATAGTGGCCGCCGCGGCAGCGCCACCGGCGATGTGCGGGAAGAACGAATGCCAGACCGGGCCGAGCATTTGCATCGGTGACGCGATGCCGAGGTAGCCCGGCGCGCCGAGGGTGGCCAGCAGCTTTCCCAACGCCGTGATCGGCGCGTTGGCGGCGTGATACAGCGGGTTGGTCTGCAGGAAGTTGTTGAGCTGGGCGAGGAAGTCGACGAAGGAGTTGCCCCCGGCGGCGTCGCTCTGCGCGGTCGCCTGGGCGACGGCGGCGGCCTGCCTGCCCTGGCCGGCGGAGTCGGTGCTCCCGTTGGGACCGCTGAACGGCGTCAAGGTGGTGGCGGCCGCTGCGGAGGCCTGAGCATAAGTTTGCATGGCGGTGGCGTCCTGCGCCCACATCTCGGCGTAGGCGGCCTGGTTTGCCGCGATCGCCGCCGCGTTCTGCCCCATCACATTGCCGGCCGCCAGCAACTGCAGCGTCGATCGATTGGCGGCGATCACGGTCGGGGGCACCACGCCGGCGTGCGCTGCCTGATACGCCGCGGCGGCCGCCCGGGCCTGGGTCGCGGCCTGGCGGGCCTGCTCTGCGGTGGCGGTCATCCACTGGCGATAGGGGGCGGCCGCGGCGCTCATGGCCGCCGCCGAAGGGCCCTGCCACTGCCCGGCCAGCAGACTCGCGATGACCGACTCGTACTCGCCTGCGGCGGAGGAGAGTTCGTTGGCCAAGCGATCCCAGGCGGTGGCGGCGGAGAGCATCGACCCGGTTCCCGGTCCGGCATACATCCATCCGGAGGTCACCTCCGGGGGCAGCGCTGCGAAGCTCACCGGGCTCACGCCTGGAAGGCCTGGTTCATCAGACGCGTCACCGCGTCCTGCTCCATCACCAGCTCGGTCAGTTCCGCGCGCAGGCCGTCGAGTTCTTCGCGCTCCTTATCGGTCAACGGGTTAACCAGGTCCGGCGTACCCAACTCGCCGACCACCTTGCTGCGCAGGGTGTTTCGTGGATTGTTCCCGGCTACGCCGCGTGGCGCATTGACCACGCTGGCGATCGGCGGCATGCCATGCAGAGCGCCCATCCCGGCGCCGGCCGGCAACGCCGTAGCGGTGGCTGCGAGTTTGACCGGGGTGTCCCAGGTCTGGGGCACCGACAATCCGCCGATGCTGGTGGCGCGGCCCAGCCCGGCCGAGACCCCGCCGCCGCCGGCCGCGGCCTGGCCGCCGGCCGTGCTGATCAGTGTCGACCCCAATCCGGGCCCGGACACATCGGAGATGGTGAATGCCAACGGTGTGCCGCCCACGATCGCGGGGAACCAGGAGAAGATCGCCGGGATGACGTAGAAGATCGGCGAGATCGCCAGGAACATCGGCGTGCCGGCGACCGAAATGGCGCCCCCGAGCGTCTGGAGGGGAAAATTGGCCGCCTGATACAGCGGGCTGTTCTCTAGAAAGTTGTTGATCTGCGTGAGGAGATCGAGCAGCGGGTTGCCGCTGGCCATCGAACTCAGAATATTCGAGGCCTGGGAGCCGGCGCTTTGCGCTTCTGCTTGGCCGACCGCGGCGGACTGGCTGCCCTGGCCGGCCGGGTTGGTGCTCTGCGGCGGTTCGGCCAGCGGTGACAGAGTCGTCGCGGCCGCGGAACTGGCGGCGTAGCCGTACATCGCCGTGGCGTTCTGAGCCCACATCGCACCGTAGTCCGCCTGGTTGGCCGTGATCGCCGGGGTGTTCTGCCCGATGATGTTGGTGGCCAACAGCGAATGCAAGTGTGCGCGATTGGCGGCGATGACCGGAGGGGGGACCACCGCGGCGTGCGCCTCCTGGTAGGCCGCGGCGGCGGCGCGAGCCTGCCCGGCCACTTCGCGGGCCTGGTCGGCGGTTCCGCTCATCCAATGCGCAAAGGGCGCGGCGGCGACGGTCATCGCATTGGCGGCCGGGCCCTGCCACGGGTCAGCGACCAGCTCGCTGATCACCGCCTGGAAGTTCGAGGCGGCCGCGCCGAGTTCGGCGGCGAGCTGTTCCCAAGCCGTCGCGGCCGAGAGCATCGGTGCGACCCCAGGCCCGGAGTACATCCATCCGGAGGTCACCTCCGGCGGCAACGCCGCAAAGTTCACGGTCCTCTCCCCTCTCTCGCAGAAATCATGAAACGGGTGGTCGCGGGGAGTCGAATGCCGAATTCGTCGCCGGCTATAGCAGATCGGGCATAACGGACAGCGCCGCCACGGTAGGTCAAACCCCCGTTGACTTTGGTTGTGAGCTGCTTCATACTGACCGGTATGCGTACTCCTGTTCGGAGATCGTACATATGACGGAATTGATGTCGCCCGTCGCAGTGTCATCGCCCGTACTGCCCCACCGGCTCGCCCGTTACGCATGGCCGGCCCTGCTTAGCATCGGAATACTGGCGGTGGGGGTGGGTTTCACACTCCTGGTTGCGCCGGTTGGTCTGGCGCAGGTTCTGCTCGGCGGGTATCTGATTCTGTCGGGAATCGGCCAGCTGGCCGTTCCGTTCGGCACTCATCTCGGCAGCAGTAGGGCGCTGGCACTGCTGGCCGCCGACGGCTACATCATCTTCAGCACACTCGGCCTCAACGAGGCCTTCGGCACTCCGGCGCTGATCGCGCTATGGACCGCCCTGGCGATGATCGTGCGCGGACTCACCTGGCAGAACGCGACACTGATGAACAGGGCCATGCCGTCCCACGGACTGCAGGGGCTGGCCGGTCTGGTCGTGTTGCTCTGTGGCAACCTGCTTCTCGCGGTGCGGCCCGACACACCTGCGGCGCTGGCGATTGTGGCCGGCCCGGTGCTCATGCTGGCAGGCGCTCTGGAGATCATCACCGCGATCGGCGTCCGGCGCAACGACGTCAAAGCCAATCTTGACCCACAGGAGGAAGCCCGTTGAGTCGCGCCATGACTGGCAAACTGCCGACCGTGACCGGTCTGCTCGCGCCACTGGCTGAGATCGAGGACCGCGGAATCTATTTCGAAAACACTTTCACCAGTTGGCGGGCTCACCTCCGGCACGCGGCGGCGATCGCGGCGGCGCTGCGGGAGCGTCTCGACCCGAATCGGCCGCCGCACGTCGGGGTGCTGCTGGAGAACACTCCCTTCTTCTCGGCGCTGCTCGCCGCGGCCGGGATGTCGGGCATCGTGCCGGTGGGGCTCAACTCGGTGCGACGCGGTGCAGCGCTGGCCCGCGACATCGAACACGCGGACTGCCAGCTGGTTCTGGCCGACACCAGATCCACTGCGGCGCTGGGAGAGATACCGCACATCAACGTCGATTCGCCGTCGTGGGCGAGTGCTGTCGCCGTCCACCGGGATGCGCCGGTGAGCTTCGCGGACACCGCGTCGAGCGACCTGTTCATGCTGATTTTCACCTCCGGAACGAGCGGGGATCCCAAGGCGGTCAGATGCAGCCACGGGAAGGTCGCATATGCCGGCGGAATGATCGCCGACCAGTTCGCGATGACCTCCGATGATGTCTGCTATGTGGCGATGCCGTTGTTCCACTCGAACGCGATCCTGGTGGGCTGGGGCGTCGCCGCCGCCTGCCGCGGCTCGATCGTGTTGCGGCGCAAGTTCTCCGCATCACAGTTCCTCCCCGACATCCGGCGCTACGGGGCGACCTACGCCAACTATGTGGGCAAGCCGCTGGCCTACGTACTGGCCACTCCGGAGTGTCACGACGACGCCGAGAATCCGCTCCGCGTCGTCTACGGCAACGAGGGCGGTGCGCACGACATCGAACGGTTCGGCCGGCGTTTCGGCTGTGTGGTCGCCGATGGCTACGGCTCGACCGAGGGCGGGGTGTCGATCGGCCGCACTCCGGAGACCCCGGCCAGTGCGTTAGGCCCGCTTCCCGACGGTGTCGACGTCATCGACATCGACACCGGGCACAGTTGCCCGGCGGGCGTGACCGGCGAGCTGGTGAACAGCGCTGGCTCCGGAGGATTCGAGGGCTACTACAACAACCCCGGTGCCGACGCCGAACGCATGCTGGACGGCGTCTACCGCACCGGGGACCTGGCCTACCGCGACGACGACGGCTATGTGTACTTCGTCGGCCGGCTCGGCGACTGGCTGCGGGTGGATGGCGAGAACCTGGGCACCGCACCCATCGAACGGGTGCTGCTGCGGCATCCGGCGGTCACCGAGGCCGCGGTCTACGGGATCCCCGACCCCGCGGTGGGCGACCAGGTGATGGCCGCGCTAGTGCTGGCGCCGGAGGCCGAATTCGACCCGGAGGAGTTCGGCGCATTCCTTGCGGCGCAGGACGATCTGGGGCCCAAGCAATGGCCGGCCTACGTGCGCATCAGCGTGGCGCTACCACGCACCGCCACCTTCAAGGTACTCAAACGCGAGCTTGCGGCCGAAGCGCTCGCCTGCGCCGACCCGGTGTGGCAGCTGCGGCCCGCGCCTGATCTGCGGAGGAGCTGAGCATGCCGACGGCGGGACGTCTGAGCGGTCGGGTAGCGGTGATCAGCGGCGGCGCCCGCGGGATGGGCGCCGCGCACGCCCGCGAACTGGTTGCCGAAGGCGCTGCGGTGGTGTTGGGCGACATCATCGACGACGTCGGCGCGGCCACGGCCGACGAACTCGGCGACGCGGCGCGCTTCGTGCACCTGGACGTCACCCGGCCCGACCAGTGGAAAGACGCGGTCGACACCGCGGTCGGCGAGTTCGGTTCGCTGGACGTGCTGGTCAACAATGCCGGCATCGTCAACGGCGGGCCGCTGCACACCTACGAGCTTTCGGCATGGCAGCAGATCATCGACATCAACCTCACCGGAACGTTCCTGGGAATCCAGGCAGTCGCCACGACGATGGTCAGCCGGCGCCGCGGATCGATCATCAACGTCTCGTCGATCGAAGGCATGCGCGGCAGCCCGTTCTCGCACGGCTACGTCGCGTCGGAGTTCGGGGTGCGCGGCCTGACCAAATCCGCGGCGCAGGAACTGGCGCCCTACAACGTGCGGGTGAACTCGATCCACCCCGGCATGGTGCGTACCCCGATGATCGACGGCATTCCCGAAGACCTGCTGCCGATCCCGCTGGGCCGGCCCGGCGAACCCGAGGAACTGGCGAAGTTCGTCTGCTTTCTGGCCAGTGACGACTCGTCGTATGCGACCGGCGCCGAGTTCGTCGTGGACGGCGGGCTGATCAGTGGGGTGCCGCACAACAGCTGATGGGGACGCGCCCATCCCGCTGACCGGTATCGGCGATTGCCCCGGTTCGGGCGGCCCCGCACACTTGCGGCCGTGGCGATCACCCCAACCCCCGACCCGTTCACACCGGCCACCCTCGGCCCGGTCCGGCTGCGGAATCGGATCATCAAAGCCGCGACATCGGAAGGCCGGTCGCCGAAAGGTCTGGTCACCGACGAACTCATCGACTTCCACCGGCGCTACGTCGACGGCGGAGTGGGCATGACGACGTTGGCCTACTGCTGTGTCGCACCGGAGGGCGCCAGCGCGCCGGGACAGATCCTGATGAGCCGCAAGGCGATCCCCGGACTGCGGAAGTTCACCGACAGCATGCACGAGGGCGGTGCTGCGGTCTCCGCCCAGTTGGGCCATGCCGGTGTGGTGGCGTCCAAGAAGATCACCGGCAGCACGCCGATGGCGCCGAGCCGGTTCTTCAATCCGTCCAGTCTGCAGTACTGCCGTGGCATCAGTACATCGGAGATCGCGCAGGTCGTCGACCAATTCGGCGATGCCGCCGCCGTCGCGGTCGAATCCGGATTCGACGCGGTGGAACTGCATTTCGGCCACCTATACCTGCCTAGCTCATTCCTGAGCCCGAAACTCAACCGGCGCAGGGATTCCTACGGCGGCAGCATCGACGACCGCAGTCGATTCGTGCGGGAGATCTCCCGCCGGGTCCGGGAAACCGTCGGCGACAAGATCGCGGTGATCGCCAAGATCAGCATGGATGACGGCATTCGCGGGAGCATCTGGTTAACCGAGTCCCTGCGGACCGCGCAGCTGCTGGACCGCGACGCCAACCTCGATGCGATCGAACTGACCCAGGGTTCCTCGGTGCTCAAACAGATGTATCTGTTCCGCGGTGACGTGCCGGTCGATGAATTCGCGGCGGTGATGCCCGAACCACTTAAAACAGGCGTGCGGGTGCTCGGCAAGAAGATGATGGGGCAGTACCCCTATGAGGACCTCTACATGCTGGAGTCGGCTCGTCAGTTCGTCCCGCTGATGCGCAATACCAAGCTGATCCTGCTCGGTGGAATCACCAACTACGGCCACCTGGTCACCGGGATGCGGGAGGGCTTCGACTACCTGGCGATGGCCCGGGCGCTGCTGCGCGAACCGGACCTGCTCAAGCGGATGATGGACGATCCGGCCACCGAAAGTCGTTGCAACCACTGCAACAAGTGCATGGTGACGGTTTTCGGACGCACCCATTGCGTGCTCGACCCCGACCAGCGGTATCCAGTAGGAAAGGCAGCTAAATGATCCTGGACAGTTTCCGGCTCGACGGCCAGGTCGCGGTGATCACCGGCGCCGGCCGCGGTCTCGGCGCGGCGATCGCGCTGGCGTTCGCCGAGGCCGGCGCCGACGTCGTCATCGCGGCGCGCACCCGACCGCAACTGGAGTCGGTCGCCGAGCAGGTCCGCGCCACGGGTCGCCGCGCCCACGTGGTCGATGCCGACCTCGCCGACCCGGAAACCGTTGCCGGCCTGGCCGCTACCGCGGTGGCCGAATTCGGCAGGCTCGACATCGCGGTCAACAACGTCGGCGGGACCGTGCCTGGCGCCCTGCTGAACACGTCGACCGCAGACCTGGTCAAGGCGTTCGAATTCAACGTCGGTACCGCCCATGCGCTGACCACCGCAGCGGTGCCGCGAATGTTGGAGCACCCCGGCTGCGGCAACGTGATCAACATAAGCTCCGCGATCGGCCGACTGGCCGGGCGGGGTTTCGCAGCCTACGGCACGGCGAAAGCAGCGCTTGCCCACTACACCCGGTTGGCCGCACTGGACCTATGCCCGCGGGTCCGGGTCAACGCGATCGCGCCGGGAGCGATCGTCACCTCATCGCTGGATGTGGTGGCCTCCAACGACGAGCTGCGGGCGTCCATCGAGCGGGTGACACCGATGCGCCGGCTTGGCGACCCGGCCGACATCGCCGCGGCAGCAGTGTATCTGGCGTCCCCGGCCGGCAGTTATCTGACCGGCAAGGTGTTGGAAGTCGACGGTGGCATGACCTTCCCCAACTTCGAATTGCCCATCGCCGACCTGTGACTCAGACCGGGGTCTCGGCCAGCTCGCGCCCGATCGCCAGCAGCTGCCCGGTAGCGCCGCCGAGTGCGAACTCGGTCTGTTTGGCGGCCAGGAAGTAGCGGTGAATCGGGTGGTCGATGTCGATGCCGACCCCGCCGTGGATATGGACGATGCTGTGCGCCACCCGATGGCCGGCCTCGGCGGCCCAGAACGCGGCCGTGGCCACCTGGCTTGCGGCCGGCAGTCCTTCGCCGACCCGCCAGGCCGCCTGGGTGAGGGTGAGGCGCAGCCCCTTGACGTCGATGTAGCCGTCGGCCAGCCGCTGCGACACGGCCTGGAAGCTGCCGATCGGCTTGTCGAACTGCTCGCGCTCGCGGGCGTATTCGGCGGTCAGGATCAGGCCGCGCTCCAGCACTCCCAGCTGGTAGGCGCTGTGGCCCAGCGCCGCAAGGCTGCTCAGGTGGTCGAGCGCTTCGGCTCCGCCGACGAGGCGGCCCGCCTCCAGCTCGGTACCGGATAGCTCCAGGTGCCCGACGCTGCCCAGTCCGGTGGTCGCCAACGGCGTCACCGTCACGCCGGGGTCCGTCGCGGCGACCAGGAAAACGCTGGTGCCGGAATCGGTGTCGGCCGGCACCAGGAAGGCGTCGGCCACCGGGGCGAACGCGACCTGGGTGCGGGTGCCGGTGAGCCGGAAGCCCGCGTCGCTTCTAGCGGCCCGCACCGGGCCCTCGCCCATGTCGCCGTCGAGTGCGGCGCTGAGGATCTTCTGCCCGGCCACAGCCGGTGCGCCCCAGTCCTTCTGCAATTGCGCGGAGCCGAACTTGGCCAGCGTCTCCGCGCCCAGCACCACCGACTCCAGGTAGGGCACCGCGGCCAGCTGACGGCCCAGCGCGGTCAGGATCGCTGTCTGCTCCAACACGCCGAACCCTCCGCCGCCCAGCGCCTCGCTCGCGGCACTGGACACGACGTCGGCGTCGATGAGCTTGCGCCACAGCCCGCTGTCGAAGCGCTGCTCCAGCCCGTCCAGCTCACGCTGGTGCTCCGGGGTGCACACCGCATCCACAATGGTGCCGACCAGACCCGAAAGGTCTTCGGCCGCTTCGGTGGTGGTGAAGTCCATGAGTGCTATGCCTCCAAGTCCTGTGAGTGTCAGATCAGCGGTTGCGGGGCAAGCCCAGGGCCACCATGCCGATGATGTCGCGCTGCACCTCGTTGGTGCCGCCGCCGAACGTCAGGATCAAACACGCCCGGTGCATCCGCTCGACCCGGCCGCGCAGCAGCGCGCCGGGGGAGTCCTGGCGCACGGTGGCCGCGGTACCGAGCACCTCCATCAGCAGCCGGTAGGCCTCGGTGGCCAGCTCGGTGCCGAAGACCTTGGCCGCCGAGGCGTCCGCCGGCGAGGGAGCAGCGTCGGTCGCGGATGCCAGCTCCCAGTTGTAGAGCTTGAGCACCTCGGCCTTGGCGAGCACCCGGGCCAGGTTGAGCTGCACCCACTGCGAGTCGATGATCCGGTTGCCGTGGGCGTCTTTGGTGTTCTGCGCCCAGTCGCGGACCTCGTCGAGCGCCAAGAAGATCGGCTGCGCCGACACCAAGGCAACCCGCTCGTGGTTGAGCTGGTTGGTCACCAGCTTCCAGCCCGCGTTCTCCTCACCGACCAGGCTGGTCACCGGCACCCGCACGTCCTGGTAATAGGTGGCGCTGGTGTCCGGGCCGGCCATGGTGTGCACCGGTGTCCAGGAGAAGCCCTCGGCCGTGGTCGGAACAATCAGCATCGAGATCCCGCGGTGTTTTTTGGCCTCCGGGTTGGTCCGAGCAGCCAGCCACACGTAGTCGGCATAGGCGATGAGCGACGTCCACATCTTCTGGCCGTTGATCACGTAGTCGTCGCCGTCGCGGACCGCGGTGGTGCGCAGCGAGGCCAGGTCGGTGCCGGCGCCCGGCTCGGAGTAGCCGATCGCGAAATGCAGGTCACCGGCGGCAATCTTGGGCAGAAAGAACTTCTTCTGCTCCTCGGTGCCGAACGCCATGATCGTCGGCGCGACGCTGTTGATGGTCAAAAACGGCACCGGGGCGCCGGCGATCGCGGCCTCGTCGGTGAAGATCAACTGTTCCATCGACGAGCGCGCCTGGCCGCCGTACTCCGTCGGCCAGCTCAGGGTCAGCCAGCCGTCCTTACCCATCTGGGCGACGGTCTCGCGGTAGACGTTGCCGGTGCCGTACTCGCCCTGCGTCGAACTCAGGGCCTCACGACGCTCCGGGGTCATCAGCCCGGTGAAGTAGGACCGCAGTTCGGCCCGCAGCTCTTCTTGGGCGGGCGTGTAGCTGATCTGCATCGGGGGAGTCCTTCGCTGGTGATCGGTGTCACGATAGGATTCTGTGGCGACAGCCCGTTGTAACACGTTCTAGTCTCGGGGTCCAACGGCCCTAGCTCGATGCGTGCGCGAGCTGTTGGATCGTAGGGTGACAGTAGCGGACAATGACGGGCGGAAATGTCCGTCCGGCGCAGGGTTTTTACAGGAGATGTCATGCGAGTTGAGGTGGATCTGGATCGTTGCGAGGGCAACGCGATTTGCGTCGGAATCGACCCCGACCTCTTCGATCTGAACGATGACGAGCAGGCTGTCGTCAAGATGGCACCAGTCCCGGCCGACCGCGAAGCCCATGCCATGCAGGCCATCGCCGAGTGCCCGCGGGCCGCACTGCGCCGGGTCGAGGACTAACCTCCCAGCCACAGGCAACTAGAGGTATTCATAACCGCCGGCGACGATGCAGCGCGCCGGCGACGAGGAGGAGTGGCGTACATGAGTGCGAACGACAACGCGGCCGATCTGTCCGGAAAGGTCGCCGTGGTGACCGGCGCCGCCGCCGGGTTGGGCCGGGCGGAGGCGATCGGGCTGGCCCGCTCCGGTGCGACCGTGGTCGTCAACGACATTGCGCCGGCGCTGGAATCCTCCGACGTGATCGACGAGATCGCCGCCGCCGGCGGCAAGGGCGTTCCGGTGGCCGGTGACATCAGCCAGCGCTCCACCGCCGATGACCTGGTGAGCACCGCCGACGGCCTGGGCGGGCTGAGCATCGTCGTCAACAACGCCGGGATCACCCGGGACCGGATGCTGTTCAACATGTCCGACGATGACTTCGACGCCGTGATCGCCGTGCACCTGCGCGGACACTTCCTGCTGACCCGTAACGCGGCCGCCTATTGGCGCCAGAAGGCCAAGGATTCCGACGGGACCGTCTACGGCCGGATCGTCAACACCTCCTCGGAGGCCGGCCTGATGGGTCCGGTCGGGCAGGCCAACTACGGCGCGGCCAAGGCGGGGATCACCGCGCTGACGCTGTCGGCGAGCCGGGCGCTGAGCCGCTACGGCGTCACCGCCAACGCGATCTGCCCGCGGGCCCGCACCGCGATGACCGCCGATGTGTTCGGTGAAGCGAAGGTAGCCGAAGGCGAGATCGACCCGCTGTCGCCCGAGCACGTGGTGACCCTGGTCCGGTTCCTGGCGTCCCCGGCGTCGGCGTCGGTCAACGGGCAGGTTTTTGTGGTCTATGGACCCGAAGTGACGCTGATGGCCGCGCCGACGGTGGAACGAAAGTTCAGCGCCGAAGGTCAGGCTTGGGATCCGGCGGGGTTGTCGGACACGCTGGCGAACTACTTCTCCGGCCGGGATCCGCGCCGGACGTTCTCCGCCTCCGAGCTGATGGACGCCGATTAGAACGCGTTTCAGCTAGGGTTGGCACACACTAGGCTGACCAGGACAAATAGGCAGTCTAGTGTTCTTTGACACTGCGAACTTGTTCTAGTTAGTATGATCCGGCTCACGCCAGGCGCCGTCTGAATCGATCGAACGACGCCGGTCGGACGCCCTGTCCGGATACAGTTTTGCGACCACCGGCAGCCCCGGAGCCCCGACCTAGGGAAGGACGAGCCTTGATCGAACAGCTCACGGTTCCGGCCCGGGCCGTGGGCGGATTCGTCGAGATGTCGATTGACACCTTCCGGGCCATGTTCCGCCGGCCGTTCCAGTACCGCGAGTTCCTCGACCAGACCTGGATGATCGCCCGCGTTTCGCTGGTGCCGACCCTGCTGGTCGCCATCCCGTTCACCGTGCTGGTGGCGTTCACCCTCAACATTCTGCTGCGCGAGATCGGCGCCGCCGACCTGTCCGGCGCCGGCACCGCGTTCGGCACCATCACCCAGCTGGGGCCCGTGGTCACCGTGCTGGTGGTGGCCGGTGCCGGTGCCACCGCCATCTGCGCCGACCTGGGCGCCCGAACCATCCGCGAAGAGATCGACGCGATGCGGGTCCTGGGCATCGATCCGATCCAGCGGCTGGTGGTGCCCCGCGCGCTGGCATCGACGTTCGTCGCGCTGCTGCTCAACGGGCTGGTCTGCGCGATCGGCCTGGTCGGTGGCTACGTCTTCTCCGTCTTCCTGCAAGGGGTGAACCCGGGCGCGTTCATCAACGGGCTCACCGTGCTGACCGGGCTCGGGGAGCTGGTGATGGCCGAGATCAAGGCGCTGCTGTTCGGTACCGCGGCCGGACTGATCGGGTGCTATCGCGGACTGACCGCCAAGGGCGGTCCGCAGGGTGTCGGCAACGCGGTGAACGAGACCGTCGTCTACGCCTTCATCTGCCTGTTCGTCATCAACGTCGTCATGACCGCGATCAGCGTCCGGGTGCTGGTGAAGTGACATGAGCTACGACGCCACGCTCCGGTTCAAGCGGATGTTCCGCTGGGCACCCAAGGCCGTCGACAACTTCGGCGAGCAGGCACTGTTTTACGCCGAGTCGATCCGCTACGTCCCGAACGCGCTGACCAAATACCGCAAGGAGACGGTCCGGCTGATCGCCGAGATCACCATGGGCACCGGCGCGCTGGCGATCATCGGCGGCACCGTCGGGGTGGCCACCTTCTTGACCCTGGCCTCCGGCGGCGTGATCGCGGTGCAGGGTTTCTCCTCACTGGGCAACATCGGCATCGAGGCGTTGACCGGCTTCCTGTCGGCGTTCCTCAATGTGCGGATCGTGGCGCCGGTGGTCGCCGGGATCGCCCTAGCCGCCACCATCGGTGCCGGCACCACCGCGCAGCTCGGCGCCATGCGAGTCGCCGAGGAGATCGACGCCGTCGAATCGATGGCGGTGCATGCGGTGTCCTATCTGGTGTCCACCCGGTTGGTGGCCGGCCTGATCGCGATCATCCCGCTGTACTCCCTGTCGGTGCTGGCGGCGTTCTTCGCCGCCCGCTCCACCACGGTGTTCATCAACTCCCAGTCGCCCGGCCTCTACGACCACTACTTCGACACCTTCCTGATTCCGACCGACTTGCTGTGGTCCTTTCTGCAGGCCATCATCATGTCGATCGCGGTGATGCTGGTGCACACCAACTACGGCTTCAACGCGGCCGGCGGCCCGGTCGGCGTGGGCATCGCGGTGGGCCAGGCGGTGCGGACGTCGCTGGTCGTGGTGGTCGTCATCACCTTGTTCGTTTCACTTGCCGTCTACGGCGGGTCCGGTAATTTCAACCTCTCGGGATAGCAAGGGAATCAGGTGAACACGGGATCGAGTCGTACCCAGGTGCGGATTGCTGCGGCAGTCCTGGGTGCCATCCTGCTTGCCGCCACGGTATTCACCTACCTGTCCTATACCTCGGTGTTCACCCCCACCGACAAGGTCACCGTCACTTCGCCGCGTGCCGGCCTGGTGATGGAGCAGGACGCCAAGGTCAAGTACCGCGGCATCCAGGTCGGCAAGGTCAAGGCGATCAAGTACCAGGGCAACCAGGCCAAGCTCATCCTGGCCATGGACAGCTCGGCGATGTCCTACATCCCCTCGAACGCCGCGGTGCACATCGCCAGCAACACCGTCTTCGGGGCCAAGTCGGTGGAGTTCGTGCCGCCGCCGGTGCCGTCGGGCCAGGCACTGCGCACCGGCGCCAACGTGCAGGCCTCCGACGTGCAGCTCGAGGTCAACACGCTGTTCGAGAAGCTCACCGACGTGCTCGACAAGATCGACCCGGTACAGCTCAACGGGACGATCAGCGCCCTGGGCGAAGGGCTGCGGGGCAACGGCGACAACCTGGGCGCGTTGCTGTCCGGACTGAACGGCTACCTGGAGAGGTTCAATCCCAAACTGCCGCAGCTGCAGACGGGCTTTGCCAAGACCGGGATTGTGGGCAACATCTACGGGGACGCGGCACCGGACCTGGCGGCGACCTTCGACAACGTCCCGACCATCAGCAAGACGCTGGTCGACCAGCGCGACAACCTGAACAAGGCGCTGCTGGCCACCACCGGGCTGGCCAACAACGGCTACGACACCTTCGCGCCGGCCGCCGACGACTTCATCGCCGGCATCCAGCGGTTCCGCGCCATGGCCACCCTCCTGGGCGACTACTCGCCGGAGTTCGGCTGCCTGTTCAAGGGAATCAAGCAGTCGCTGGAGAAGTTCGGCCCGTCGCTGGGTGGCACCAAGCCGGCGCTGTACGTGCACTCCAACTTCCTGCCGGGGGCGCCGGCCTACACCTATCCGGAGAGCCTGCCGGTGGCCAACGCGAGCGGTGGCCCGAACTGTCGCGGTCTTCCGGACATCCCCAGCAAGCAGTTCGGCGGATCCTGGTTCCGGTCGCCGTTCCTGGTGACCGACAACGCCTATATCCCGTTCCAGCCGAACACCGAAGTACAGTTCGACGCCCCCTCCACCGCGCAGTTCCTCTTCAACGGCGCCTACGCGGAACGGGATGAGTACTGATGAGCCATCGAAGCACGCTGATCAGGGTCGTCATCTTCACCGCGGCGATGCTGCTGGTCTCGGCCGGGCTGGTAGTGGTGTTCGGCGAATTCCGGTTCGCGTCCAACCACACCTACCACGCCGATTTCGCCAGCGCGTCCCGGCTCAAAGGCGGCGAGGACGTGCGGATCGCCGGCATCCCGGTGGGCACGGTGAAACGCGTCGAGCTGACCCGGGACAACAGTGTCAGCGTCACCTTCGACGTCGACAAGCGCTACCAGATCTACGACTCGACCCGCGCACTGATCCGGTACGAGAACTTGGTCGGCGACCGGTATCTGGAGATCGCTTCCGGCGCAGGCGACCTGCGCAAGCTGCCGCCCGGCGGCACCATCAACCGGGAGCACACCCAGCCGGCACTGGATCTGGATGCGCTGCTGGGCGGGCTGCGCCCAGTGTTCAAAGGCCTGGACGGCAACAAGATCAACGAGATCAGCAACGCGATCATCGAGCTGCTGCAGGGCCAGGGCGGCGCGCTGACGCAGATGCTGGCCAGCACCAGCTCGTTCACCACGACGCTGGCCTCCCGCGATCAGCTGATCGGCGACGTCATCAACAACCTCAACACGGTGCTGACCACCGTCGACGACAAGAGCGAGCAGTTCGACGCCACCGTCGACCGGCTGCAGCAGCTCATCAGTGGTCTGGCCCAGGGCAAGGACGCGATCGCCGGCGCGATCGGCCCGCTGGCAACTGTCGAGAACGACCTCACCGACACGCTGCGCCGCACCCGTCGGCCGCTGCAAGGGGTGATCGAGAACGTCCGGCCGTTCGCCACCGTGCTGGACAGACGCAAGGACGAACTCAACGCGGTGATCGACCCGCTGGAGGAGAACTACCTGCGGCTCAACGCGCTCGGCGCCTACGGCTCGTTCTTCAACATCAACTACTGCACGGTCTCGATGAAGTTCAACGGGCCGGCCGGCAGCGACATCATCCTGCCGATGGGTGGCCAGGCCGACACCACCAAGGGGAGGTGCTCTCCTGTCAAGAATTGACGGCGTAAACCCGGTTCGCACGGGCACATTGGGCATCGCGCTGATCGCATGCCTGGTCTTGGTTTCGTTCGGCTACTCCAGCCTGCCGTTCTATCCGCAGGGCAAGACCTACCAGGGCTACTTCGCCGACGCCGGGGGGATCATTCCCGGCAACGACGTGACGGTGTCCGGGATCCGGGTCGGCAAGGTGACCAAGGTCGCGCTGGACGGGGCCAGTGCCAAGGTGAGCTTCACCGTCGACCGCAAGGTGCGGGTAGGCGATCAATCGCTGGCCGCGATCCGCACCGACACCGTGCTGGGCGAGAAGGCACTGTCGGTCACACCCGGCGGCGCGGGCTCGGTCACGACGATCCCATTGGACCGGACCCGGGCGCCGTACACGCTCAACAACGCGCTGCAAGATCTCGGGGGCAATGTCCGCGACCTGGACAAGCCGCGATTCGAAGAGGCGCTGGGTGTGCTCACCGACTCGATGCGCGAGGCGACCCCGCAGTTGCGCGGGGCGCTGGACGGGGTGGCCGCGCTGTCCCGCAGCATCAACCGCCGTGACGAAGCGCTGGGCCAGTTGCTGACTCACGCCAAGTCGGTCACCGGGGTGCTCAATCAGCGCGCCGGACAGGTCAACCGCCTGGTGCTCGACGGGAACCAGCTCTTCGCCGCGCTGGACGAGCGCCGGCAGGCCCTCGGCGCCTTGATCGGTGGCATCGACGATGTGTCGCAACAGCTTTCCGGTGTCGTCACCGACAACCAGCAGCAGATCGGTCCGACGCTCAACAAGCTCAACCTGGTGCTGGACAATCTGATCGAGCGCAAGGACCGGATCGCCGGAGCGCTCGACCGGTTGCCCGGATACGCCACCACGCTCGGCGAGGTGGTGTCCTCGGGTCCGGGCTTCCAGATCAACCTGTACGGTCTGCCGCCGCCCACCCTGTCGGAAGTGCTGCTCGACATCTACTTCCAGCCCGGCAAGATCCCGGACAGCCTGGCCGACTACCTGCGCGGCATGATCACCGACCGCACCTGGATTAAGCCGAAGTCGCCATGACGCAACGACTCTCGCGCATTGTTCTCGCCGGGGTGCTCGTCGCGCTTCTGGTCGCCGGCGTGTACGTCGTGCTGCCCGCACAGCGCGGCTACCGGATCACCGGCTACTTCGCCTCGGCGGTGGGCCTGTACCCAGGTGACGACGTCCGGGTGGTCGGGGTGCCGGTGGGGCGGGTCGAGTCCATCGAACCCCGCGCCGAGAACGTCAAGATCACCATGACGGTGAACAACGACGTGCCGCTGCCGGCCGACGTGCACGCGGTGCTGATGGCGCCGAACATCGTCTCGGCGCGCGTCATTCAGCTGGCGCCGGCCTATACGGGCGGGGAGAAGCTGGCCGACGGCGCGGTGCTCGACGAGAACCGCACCGCGGTACCGGTCGAGTGGGATGAGGTCAAGAAGGAGCTGACGCAGCTCAGCGCGCAACTGGGCCCCGAGCCGGGCAAGCTCAACGGGCCGCTGAGCGCGTTCGTCAACCAGGCCGCCGACACCTTCGACGGCAACGGGGACTCGTTCCGCAGCGCACTGCGCGAACTCTCGGCGACCGCCGGCCGGCTCGGCGACTCGCGCACCGACCTGTTCGGCACCGTCAAGAACCTGCAGGTGCTGGTCGACGCGCTGTCGGGCAGCAATGAACAGCTGGTGCAGTTCACCGACCATGTGGCGGCGGTGTCGGCGGTGCTGGCCGACAGCTCGGCCGACCTGGACGTCACGCTGGGCACCCTGAACCATGCGCTGCGCGACGTGCGCGGCTTGCTGCACGACAACAACGACGCGTTGATCGCCCAGATCAACAAGCTGTCGGACTTCAGCAAGATGCTCTCGGATTCGAGCGAGAACTTCGAGCAGGTGCTGCACATCACGCCGCACGGTCTGACCAACTTCTACAACATCTACAACCCGGCGCAGGGCACCTTGAGCGGTCTGCTGTCGCTGCCGGACTTCGCCAACCCGGTGCAGTTCATCTGCGGCGGCGTCTTCGACATCGGTTCGGTGCCGGACAACTTCAAGCGGGCCGAGATCTGCAAGGAGCGGATGGGCCCGGTCATGCGCCGCTGGTCGATGAACTTCGTGCCGTTCCTGTTCCACCCGATCAACTCGATCACCGCCTACAAGGGCCAGATCATCTACGACACCCCGGCCACCGAGGCCAAGGCGCAGACTCCGGTGCCCAACCTGAAATGGATGCCGGCGCCGGGTGTCACGCCGCCGAGCACCGATGACGTCGCCGCGCTGTTCCTGCCGCCGGCGCCGGGACAGCTGGGCGCGGCGCCCGGCCCGACCGGCCCGCAGCAGCCCGGGGCCGGCGCACCACGGGAGGGCGGATGAGCGTGAAGTCTCTGGTCCGGCGCGGCGCTGCCCTGGGCGCCGGGGCATTGGTGCTGTCCGGCTGCCAGTACGGCGGGCTGAACTCGCTGAACATGCCGGGCACCGCCGGCCACGGCCGGGGCTCCTACAGCATCACGGTGCAACTGCCGGATGTGACCACGTTGCCGCAGAACTCGCCGGTGATGGTCGACGACGTCACCGTAGGCAGCGTCTCCGGGCTGCAGGCCGTGCAGGAGCCAGACGGCAGCTTCTACGCGGCGGTCAAGTTGTCGTTGGACGGCAACGTCGTGCTGCCGGCCAACGCCGTCGCGAAGGTCGCCCAGACATCGCTGCTGGGCTCCCAGCACATCGACCTGTCCGAACCGCACGACGAGCCACCGGTCGGCCGGCTTAACCCCGGCGACCAGATCCCGCTCAGCCGGACCGGGCGCTATCCCAGCACCGAAGAAGTGCTGTCGTCGCTGGGTGTGGTGGTCAACCAGGGCAATCTCGGTGCGCTGCAAGACATCACCGAGGAGGCGTACGCGGCGGTCGCCGGACGGGCCGGCACCTTCGCGGGGCTGCTGCCCCGGCTGGCCGAGCTCACGGCGTCGCTGGACCGCCAGGCCCACGACATCATCGCCGCCGCTGACGGTCTGAACCGGGTCGGGGCGACCCTGGCCCGCAGCGCCCCCAGCCTGGCGCGCGCGCTGGACACCATGCCCGAAGCGCTGGCGGTGCTCAATGACAACCGCGCCAACATCGTCGACGCATTCGCGGCGCTGCAGCGGCTGGCGACGGTCGGCTCGCGGATCATGTCCGAGACCAAAGAGGACTTCGCCGCCGACATCAAGGGCCTCTACCCCGTCGTCAAGTCGTTCGCCGACAACGCCAACGAACTGGTGACGGCGTTCCCATTCATCCCGACGTTCCCGTTCCCGTCGATGTACCTGCGCAATGCGGTGCGTGGCGACTTCCTCAACGTCTACGTCACCTTCGACTTGACGCTGCGCCGGTTCGGCGAGTCGGTCTTTACCACCGGCGCCTTCGACCCGAACATGCCGCACATGCATGACGTCCTGAACCCGCCCGACTTCTTGATCGGTCAGATGGCCAACCTGTCCGGACAGGCCGCCGACCCGTTCAAGATCCCGCCCGGCACCGCTGCCAACTACGGGGATTGACCTGAGATGCTGACTCGTCTGGTTCGTATTCAACTCGGGATCTTCGCCGTGGTCACCGTGCTCGCGGTCGGCGCGATCTCGATCCTGTACCTGCACGCGCCCAGCCGGCTGGGTATCGGCACCTACAAGGTGACCGCCGATTTCATCGGCGGTGGCGGAATCTACAAGAGTGCCAACGTCACCTACCGCGGCGTCACGGTGGGCCGGGTGGAAAGCGTCAATCTCACCGACCACGGGATCGACGCCCTGATGCGGCTCAACAGCGGCACCAAGGTTCCGGGCAACGTCACTGCCACCGTCAAGAGCATGTCCGCGATCGGTGAGCAGTACATCGACTTGGTTCCGCCCGCAGACGCTGCGGCCGTCGGGCCGCTGCGCAACGGCGCAAGGATCGGCCAGGACCGCACCGCGATCGGCCAGGACATCGCCGGAATGCTCGATCAGGCCCAGACGCTGGTCAACAGCGTCGCCAACAGTCGGCTGCGTGATCTGTTGCGGAATGCGTTCGAGGGGTTCAACGGATCGGGGCAGGAACTGGCCCGGATGATCGCGTCGTCGCGTCAGCTGGTCGACGAGGCCAACGCCAACTTCGACGCGACCTACCAGCTGGTCGACCAGTTCGAGCCGTTTCTGGACGCCCAGATCCGCAGCGGCGACGACATCAAGAAGCTCAGCCGGTCGCTGGCCGCGGTCACCACCGAGGTGCGCAACGCCGACCCGCAGCTGCGGGAGGTGCTGCAGGTCCTGCCGTCGGTCGCCGACGAGGCCAACACCACGTTCGGCGGAATCCGGGCATCATTCCCCACGCTGGCGGCCAGCATGGCCAACTTCGGACGGGTCGGGGTGATCTACCGCAACTCGATCGAACATGCGCTGGTGGTGTTCCCGGCGCTGATGGCGGCACTGCTCACGGTCGCCGGCGGCGTGCCGATGGAGGAGGGCGTCAAGCTCGATTTCAAGATCGACATGCACGACCCGCCGCCGTGCACGGTCGGGTTCCTGCCGTTCACCGAGATGCGTTCGCCGGCCGACGAGACGGTGCGCGAGCTGCCCAAGGGGCTGTACTGCAAAGCGGCCCAGAACGATGCGGTCGCGGTCCGCGGGGCGCGCAACTACCCGTGCATGGAGTACCCGGGCAAGCGGGCCCCGACCATTCAGCTCTGCCGCGACCCGAAGGGGTTCATCCCGATCGGCAGCAACGCCTGGCGCGGGCCCCCGGTGCCCTACGACACCCCGATCACCGACCCGCGGATGCTCAACCCGATGAACAAGTTCCCCTACATCCCACCGAACGCCGACTATGACCCCGGCCCGCCGGTGGTCGCACTGCCCCCGGGCGTGCCCGCCGGGCCCGGGCCGGCGCCCAATCCGCCGTACCCGCTGCCGTACCCGCCGAATGAGCTCGGTCCGAACCCGCCGGCACCGTGGCCCTACTACGCCCCGCCGGACCAGAACCTGCCGACCAATCCCGGCGGCAACGGCGGCCTGCCGCCCTACAACCGGGACCCGGCGCCGGGACCGGCCCCCGCACCCGCTCCGGGACCGTTGCCGGCCGAGGCGCAGGCCAACGGGGTCGCCTACAGCAGCTACGACCAGCGCACCGGAAAGTTCGTCGACCCGGCGGGGGGCACCGGAGTGTTCGTCTCCGGCGCCGACAAGTGGTTGCCCGCCGAGAACTGGGCTGACCTGATGCTCGAGCCGAGGCAGACGTGACCGGTCCGGAGGAGGCGAAGGGCCGCCGCCGGGCATCGCGGGCGGCCGGCCCGGCCGGGGACCCCGCCGAACCGGTCGCGGTACGGGTGCCGATTTCCGGCCGGGCCGCCGGGCCGACGGTCCGGCCGACGGGACCACCCCCGCGGCGCCGGCCCAATGCACGCAAGGCCGCCCAGGTAGCCGGCGCCGCCGTGCTGGCGGCCGGCATTGTGCTGGGCGGGCTGGTCGCCGTGCTGCAGGTGCAGCATCGGAACGCCACCGCGGCCGACAGCCGTGACCAGCGGTTCGTCGACACCGCGGTCCAGACCGTGCTGAATATGTACACCTACACGCCGGACACCATCAACGACCAGGTGAACCGCTTCGTGGAGGGCACCAGTGGCCCACTGCGCGACACCATGGCCGCCAACGCCGAGAACCTCAAGGCGCTGCTGCGCGAGACCAAGCACAGCTCCGAGGCCGTCGTGAACGCCGCGGCGCTGGAGAATGTCGACGAGGTCGCCGGCAACGCCTCGGTGCTGGTGGCCATGCGGGCGACGGCCACCGATGTCGAGGGCGTCAACAAGCCGTCGCAGCCGTACGCGCTGCGGATCATCGTGCACGAGGATGACGACGGCAATATGACCGCCTACGACCTCAAGTGGCCGGACGGCAGCCGATGACCCGTCGTTGGTTGGGGCTCACCGCTTTGGCCGTGATCCTCGGGGTCTTCGTGGGGCTGGGCGCCACCGCGGGATCGCTGTATTGGAGCCGGGTCGAGTCGCGGGGCGAACAGGTGGCCCGCGCCGAGTTGACCAAGCTGACGACCGACGAGATCCCCAAGGTGCTCGGCTACGAGTACACCACCGTCGAACGCAGCCTGACCGAGACCTACCCGATGTTCACCAGCGACTACCGGCGGGAGTTCGAGGCCCGGGCCATCAACGACATCATTCCGCAAGCCCGGGAGAAGCAGCTGGTGAACCAGGTCGACGTCGTGGGCGTCGGCGCTCTGGACGCCAAGCGGACCACCGGTTCGGTGCTGGTCTTCGTGAACCGCACAGTCTCGGGTAAGTCCAAGGAGAAGTATTACGAGGGCAGTCGACTGCGGGTCGAGTTCCGCAAGATCGACCGCAAGTGGCTGATCAGCAACATCGTGCCGATCTAGCTGAGAGGATGTGCGCTGTGAAGAAGCTCGTTCGCGCCGTGGTGGCCCTCGGCGTCGCGATGACGGCGGCCACCGGGCTGGCGGTCGAGGCCGGCGCGGACGACGATGCCGCACCGGAAGGCACCCTCGAGGGCGTCTACACCTACAACGGCAACGGCATCACCGCGCGGTGGAAGATCTACCCGCTGTGCGTGCCGACCGTGGGTGACGGCCGGGTGCCGCTGCACGATGCGGTCGGCTGCCGGCTGCAGGTCGAAAGCGACGGTCCGCCCGGGCAAGCCGGCTCCTACCGGCTGTCCAACGGTCGATGGAGCTACCACACGCCGCTGCTGGCCGGCACTAGATGCCCGGACGGCAGCACCGCCGCCAGCGAAGAGATGTACCAGTTCGACACCGCGCTCAACGGCACCTACACGCAGTCGCACAACGCCGTCTGCGGCTGGCAGCCCGGACTGGAGAAGCACCCGTTCACCCTGACCTACGTCTCGCCGCTGCCCAACCCGGTCATCCACTACCCGCTGACCTGCCAGGACAATCCGATTCACCTGTGTAGCTGAGCTATCCGGATTCGGCGAGCGCGTCGAGGAAGGATCGCGCCCAGCGGTCCACATCGTGGGCCAGCACCTGGCGGCGCAGTGTGCGCATGCGCCGGCGGCCCTCCTCTGGTGTCTGGTTGACCGCCGCCTCGATGGCGTCCTTGACGCCCTCCAGATCGTGCGGGTTGACCAGGTAGGCCTGCCGCAATTCCGCTGCCGCACCGGTGAATTCGCTCAGCACCAGGGCGCCACCCAAATCGCTGCGGCATGCCACGTACTCCTTGGCGACCAGGTTCATCCCGTCGCGCAGCGGAGTGACCAGCATGACGTCGCTGGCCACGAAGAACGCGATCAGCTCGTCGCGGGGGACCGGCCGGTGCAGGTAGTGCACCACCGGGTGGCCGACCTCGCTGTACTCGCCGTTGATGTGGCCGACCTGGCGCTCGATGTCGTCGCGCAGGATCTGGTAACTCTCCACCCGTTCCCGGCTGGGTGTCGCCAGCTGCACCAGGACGGTGTCGTCCCGCTTGGCGCGGCCTTCGGCGAGCAGTTCGTTGAACGCCTTGAGCCGGACGTCGATGCCCTTGGTGTAGTCCAGGCGGTCCACCCCGAGCAGGATCTTGCGGGGGTGGCCCAATTCGGCCCGGATCTCCTTGGCCCGCCGCCGGATTTCCCGCTCGCGCGCCTTGTGGTCGAGTTCGCCGGAGTCGATCGAGATCGGGAAGGCGCCGACCCGCACGGTGCGCTCCGGCAGGCTCACCTCGCCGAACCGGCTGCGCACCCCGACCGCGCCTCGCGAGGTGGCCGCGCCGGTCAGGTTGCGCGCCAAGTACAGGAAGTTCTGGGCGCCGCCGGCCAGATGGAAGCCGACCAGGTCGGCGCCGAGCAGGCCGTCGACGATCTCCTTGCGCCACGGCAGCTGCATGAACAGCTCCACCGGCGGGAACGGGATGTGCAGGAAGAAACCGATGGTCAGGTCGGGGCGCAGGGTCCGCAACATCTTGGGCACCAGCTGCAGCTGATAGTCCTGGACCCACACCGTGGCCCCTTGGGCGGCCGCCCGCGAGGTCGCCTCGGCGAAGCGGCGGTTGACGTCGACGTAGCGGTCCCACCACTGCCGGTGGTAGATCGGTTTGACGATCACGTCGTGATACAACGGCCACAGGGTGGCGTTGGAGAAGCCTTCGTAGTAGTCGGCGATGTCGGTGGCACTCAGGGCGACCGGGTGCAGCCGCAGATCTTCGACGTCGATCGGCCCATCGGGTACGTCCAGACTGCCCGGCCAGCCCACCCAGGCGCCATGACGCTTACGCAGCAGCGGCTCCAGCGCCGTGACCAGCCCGCCCGGGCTGCGTTTCCATTCGGTCGTGCCGTCGGGCAGTTTCTCGATGTCGATGGGCAGCCGGTTGGCCACCACGACGAAATCGGCACCCGACTCCGGCATCTAGGTCCCGTGCTTCTCGGTATTCGCCGGACCGATCCCCAGCATGGACAGGAACACCCGGCACTCGTCGGCGTCCTCGGCGTAGGCGGCCACCACTCGCCGGGCTTGGCGTGCGGTGCTGTCGGCCAGCGGTTCGACCTCGTCGATGTCGTGTTCGGTTTTAGCAGGCATAAGTCGACTCTAGCGAAGTGCGCCGTAGCCTGTGGGGCGGACGACAACCAGGGTGGAGGCTGCATGAGCGATCTCGTCGACTATGAAACCCTCGATGACGGGCGCATCGCCCGGATCTGGCTGAACCGGCCCGAGACCCACAACGCGCAGAATCGCACCCTGCTGGTGCAGCTCGACGAAGCGTTCGGGCGTGCCGAGGCAGACGACACCGTGCGGGTGGTGATCCTGGCGGCGCGCGGTGCGAACTTCTCGGCCGGTCACGACCTCGGCTCGGAGGCGGCCGTGGCCGAGCGCCGGCCCGGCCCGGGGCAGCACCCCTCATTTCGTGCACATGGCGGCACCCGGGAACCGGTCGTGGAGAAAACCTATCTGCAGGAGTGGCACTACTACTTCTCCAACACCTGCCGCTGGCGCGAACTGCGCAAGATCACCATCGCGCAGGTGCAGGGCAACGCCATCTCCGCGGGGTTGATGCTGATCTGGGCGTGCGACCTGATCGTCGCCGCCGACAACGCCCGGTTCTCCGACGTGGTCGGGGTGCGCCTGGGCATGCCGGGCGTCGAATACTATGCCCATCCTTGGGAATTCGGCCCCCGCAAGGCCAAGGAACTGCTGCTGACCGGGGATTCGCTGGACGCCGACGAGGCCTACCGGCTGGGGATGGTCTCCAAGGTGTTCCCGCTTGACGACCTGGCCGAGCGCACGCTGGAGTTTGCCCGCCGGATCGCGCAGCTGCCGACGATGGCCGCGCTGCTGATCAAGGACTCGGTGAACGCCGCCGCGGACGCCATGGGTTTCACCGAGGCGCTGAAGCACGGCTTTCATATTCACCAGCTCGGCCACGCGCATTGGTCGGCGCACAACGACAACAAGTTCCCGATCGCGCTGCCGCCGGAGGTGCCGGACTGGCGCACCGCCGAGGCCACCGACCTGGCTCGCCGCGATCAGCCCTAGCGGGCGTTGTCGGCCGCGTGCTTGGATAGCTAGAACACGTTCCAGTTTTTGATGTGAGGGGTCGGTGTGCAGCTTTCCTTCGAAGACCGCAGCTACCTGGTCACCGGCGGCGGTAGTGGCATCGGCAAGGCGGTGGCCGCAGGGTTGGCTGCCGCCGGAGCCGATGTTCTGATCATCGGCCGAGGCGCCGAGCGGCTGGCGGCGGTGGCCGCCGAGATCGGCGGTTCAGCGAGGCTCGACGGAGGAGAGTCGAAGCTGGGACCGCCGCATGGACCACGCGTCCGTCACTTCGCAGCCGACATCACCGACGAAGACAGCGTGATCGCCGCCGTCGAGGCCGCAGCCGGCCGGCACGGCCGACTGCACGGGGTGGTGCACTGCGCCGGGGGTTCGGAGACCATCGGGCCGATCACTCAGATCGACTCGGAGGCGTGGCGGCGCACCGTCGACCTCAACATCAACGGTTCGATGTACGTGCTCAAGCACGCCGGCCGGGAGCTGGTGCGCGGTGGTGGCGGCTCGTTCGTCGGGATCTCCTCGATCGCGGCCAGCAACACCCACCGCTGGTTCGGTGCCTACGGCCCGACCAAGTCGGCGCTGGATCACCTGATGCAGCTGGCCGCCGACGAACTGGGTGCGTCGTGGGTGCGGGTCAACAGTATCCGACCGGGCCTGACCCGCACCGAGCTGGTCGCCCCCATTCTGGACTCGCCGGAACTCTCCGAGGACTACCGCGTCTCGACGCCGCTGCCCCGGCCCGGCGAGGTCGAGGACGTCGCCAACCTGGCGCTGTTCTTGCTCAGCGACGCGGCCGGCTACATCACCGGCCAGGTCATCAACGTCGACGGCGGGCAGATGCTGCGTCGCGGCCCGGACTTCTCGGCGATGCTGGAGCCGGCGTTCGGCGCAGACGGACTGCGGGGAGTCGTCAGCGACTGATGGGCGTGTACGCGGTGACCGGATCGGCATCCGGCATGGGAAAGCAGGCGGCGGACAAGCTGCGGGCCGCCGGTCACACCGTGATCGGGGTCGACCTGCGCGACGCCGACGTCATCGCTGATCTCTCGACAGAAGACGGCCGCGCCGCGGGTGCTGAAGCGGTGCTGGCGGCATGCGGGGGCCGCTTGGACGGCGCGGTGCTGGCCGCCGGTATCGGACCCACGCCGCGGGCAGCGCCGCTGATCCTGCAAGTCAACTACTTCGGGATCGTGGAGCTGCTGCAGGCGTGGCGCCCAGCGCTGGCGGCCGGCGGCGCCGCCAAAGTCGTTGTCATCGCCAGTAATTCGGCCACCACGGTGCCAGCGGTGCCGCGGTCCGCGGTGCGCGCACTGCTGGCCGGCAAGGGCGCCAAAGCGGTGCGCCGGCTGCGCCCGTTCGGCCCGGGTGCACCCACGATGGCGTACGCGGCATCCAAGATCGCGGTCTCGCGCTGGGTGCGCCGCCAGGCAGTTGAGCCGACATGGGCCGGTGCGGGTATCCGGCTCAATGCCCTGGCGCCCGGTGCCATCATGACGCCGCTGCTGGAACGTCAGCTCGAAACCCCGGGGCAGGCCGCCGCGGTCCGCAAGTTCCCGGTCCCGGTGGGCGGGTTCGGCGACCCGGGACAGCTGGGCGACTGGATCCTGTTCATGCTGTCGGACGCCGCCGAATTCCTCTGCGGCAGCATCATCTTCGTCGACGGCGGCACCGACGCGTTCTTCCGGGCCGACGACTGGCCGCGTGCTGTGCCGGCACGCCGGGCGCTCGGTTACCTGCTGCGGATGAGGTCGTTCGCCAAGACCAGGATCGCGACCCCGACACCATGACAGGCATCGTTCGGCGTTAGCGTGACTAAAGAGTTTTGGGACCTGTGAGGAGACACATGCCGGTAGAGCTGAGCCACGACGAGACCCTGCGTGAGGTCACCACCGAGCAGGGGGTGTTGCGCTACCACGAGGCCGGCGACGGCCCGACGCTGCTGCTGCTGCACGGGTCCGGCCCGGGCGTCACCGGGTGGCGCAACTACCGCGGCGTGCTGCCGGCCTTCGCCGAGCACTTCCGCTGCCTGGTGCTGGAGTTCCCCGGCTTCGGAGTCAGCGACGACTTCGGCGGGCACCCGATGGTGACTGCGTTCGGTGCGGTGCCGGCGTTCGTCGACGCGCTGGGTCTGGAGCAGGTGAGCATCCTCGGCAACTCGATGGGCGGCGGCGTCGGTATCAACTATGCGACCGCCAACCCGGACAAGGTGCGCAAGCTGGCGACGATCGGCGGCATCGGCACCAACCTGTTGACGCCGGGGCCCACGGAGGGCGTGCGGCTGCTACAGGACTTCACCGACAACCCCAGCCGCGAATCGCTGGTGCGCTGGCTGGAGTCGATGGTCTACGACCCGGCGGTGGTGACCGAGGAGCTGATCGAGGAGCGCTGGGCGCTGGCGACCGACCCGGAAACGCTGGCCAGCGCCCGACGGATGTACGGCAAGAAGGCCTACAGCGCGATGATGCAGATGATGGCCGCGTCCAAGGCGCCGATGCCCTGGGCGATGCTGCACCGGCTGCAATGCCCGACGCTGGTGACCTGGGGTCGCGACGACCGGGTCAGCCCGCTGGACATGGCGCTGATCCCGATGCGCACCATTCCGAACGCCGAGGTGCACGTGTTTCCCAACTGCGGGCACTGGGCCATGATCGAGGCCAAGGACGCCTTCACCCGGGTGGTGCTGGAGTACCTGCGCCGGGACTAACGACGCGAGCAGTCGCGAAAGCCCCCTCCGCGAGGTCCAGGAGGGGCTTTCGCGACTGCTCGCGCGGTGGCGAGGCGGTGATGGAGCCTCCTGTCGGGATTGAACCGACGACATCCGCTTTACAAGAGCGACGCTCTACCACTGAGCTAAGGAGGCGGGTCTAGCCGGTGCCAGCCTAACGTCAGACGGCTGACCAATGTGAAGGCAGTCTCACGCTCGACGCTCGAACGTGAAGACAGCGTCACGTTCGGCGAAAGAGGGTCGGATCACTCGACGTCGGCGGTGGGGTCGTGGTCGATCACCCGCTGCGAGCGCACCGGCCGCGACGACGGGCGCCGGCTGGACCGGCGGGGCAGCAGCGGAATGCGCTCGGCGATATTGCTCAGTGGGTTGACCACCATCGTCAAGGCGATGACGGCCTCCTGCAGCGTCTCGATGGCCGGCTCCAGTGCCTCCATCCCCGGCGCCAGCCGGCTCAACGTGTCGGCGACGTTGGCCAGCTGCTCCAGTGGCCCGTTGCGGGCGGTGAGCTTGTCGATCAGCCCGCCCTCGGCCAGCAGCCGGTCGGCCAGCCCGTCCTCGGAGAGCAGTCGCTCGATCAACCCGTCCTCGTCGGTGAGTTGATCCACCAGCCCGCCGGGCTGCAGCGCCCGCTGCAAGCCACCGCCCTCGGCAGTAAGGCGGTCAAGAACGCCGCCGGGCCCGGTCAGCTGATCGACCAGCCCGCCGGGTGCCAGCAACCGGTCCACCGGGCCGTCGGGGGCCAGCGCGCGCCCCAGCGGGGCGTCGTCGTCCATTAGCTTGGCCAGCCGGTTGGCCCGGGCGATGGTGTCCTCCAGCCCCAGCATGTGCGCCATGGAGTTGGCCGGTCCTTGAGTTGGGGACTCCCCGAGGGTCTGCCGGGCCAGCCCGAGCGCGGTGGTGGCGACGCCGAGCCCGGCGTCGGCGATCGACAGACCGATGCGCGCCGGCGCGGTCGATACGGCGATCAGCTGTCTGGCCAGGTTCATCTGGCCAGTGTATGGGCGATCCAGCACCGATATCAGGTAGTTTGATTGACAACAAACACACAGCTGATATCCAGTTCATTTTCACCCGACCACGAGGGAATTGACCCCATGGGAGCAACAGCTGCGCAAGACGCTGCGCCAGAGGCCCGGGTGCTGGTCGTCGACGACGAGACCAACATCGTCGAGCTGCTGTCGGTCAGCCTCAAATTCCAGGGGTTCGAGGTCTACACCGCCTCCAGCGGGCCGGCGGCGCTGGACCGTGCCCGGGAGGTGCGGCCGGACGCGGTGATCCTGGACGTGATGATGCCGGGGATGGACGGCTTCGGCGTGCTGCGCCGGCTGCGAGCCGACGGCATCGACGCCCCGGCGTTGTTCTTGACCGCACGCGACTCGCTGCAGGACAAGATCACCGGCTTGACCCTCGGCGGCGACGACTACGTGACCAAGCCGTTCTCCCTGGAGGAGGTGGTGGCCCGGCTGCGGGTCATCCTGCGCCGGGCGGGCAAGGGTGCAGGGGAGCCGCGCAACTCGCGGCTGACCTTCGCCGACATCGAACTCGACGAGGACACCCACGAGGTGTGGAAGGCCGGCCAGCCGGTGTCGCTGTCGCCGACCGAATTCACCTTGCTGCGCTATTTCGTGATCAACGCCGGCACCGTGCTGAGCAAGCCGAAGATCCTCGACCACGTCTGGCGCTACGACTTCGGCGGCGACGTCAACGTGGTCGAGTCCTATGTCTCCTATCTGCGCCGCAAGATCGATACCGGCGAGAAGCGCCTGCTGCATACGCTGCGCGGGGTGGGCTATGTGCTCCGCGAGCCGCGCTGAATCAATGCTGCCCGTCATGGCCGGCCGCTGGGTATAGGCGAAGAATATGGGCATGGTCAAGCCCCCTCGTGGTGTGCTGCCACTACGGGTCAGCATGGTCGCGGCCACCCTGGCGATGGTGGCCATCGGCTTGCTGGCACAGGGGTACGCCGTCACCACCATCCTGCGGCACCGGCTGATCAGCAGGATCGACGCCACGCTGATCGACGCGGCCCACGGCTGGGCGCTGGAGCAGCGTGGGCGGCCGCCGTCGAAGGAGGACGAGGATCCGAACACCGGCCGGCCGCCGACGAGCTTCTACGTCCGCGACGTCGACCCCGATGGCAGCGTCTGGACCGTCGTCAACGACCAGAACGCCGAGCCGCAGTTGCCGCCGGACAACGACGTGGGCTCGGTACCGGTGACGATCGGCTCGGTCGACGGGTCGGGCGTGCAATGGCGGGCCCTGTCGGTGCACGGTGAGAACGGCAGGCTGATCACCGTGGCCAGGGATCTTTCCGACCCCAAGGCCACGCTGCGCTATCTGGCCTGGTCGCGGGTGGCGATCGGCGTCGGGGTGCTGCTGGTGCTGGGGACCGCCGGTTATGTGGTGGTCAACCGCAGCCTGCGCCCGTTGACCGAAGTCGAGCAGACCGCCGCGGCGATCGCCGCCGGCCAGTTGGACCGCCGGGTGCCCGAGCGCGATCCGCGTACCGAAGTCGGACGACTCTCGCTGGCGCTCAACGGCATGCTGGCGCAGATTCAGCAGGCGGTGGCCTCCTCGGTGGCCTCGGCGGACAACGCGCGAGTCTCCGAGGAGCGGATGCGCCGGTTCATCACCGATGCCAGCCATGAGCTGCGCACACCGCTGACCACGATCCGCGGTTTCGCCGAGCTGTACCGCCAGGGCGCGGCCCGCGACGTCGAGCTGCTGATGTCGCGCATCGAAAGCGAAGCGAGCCGGATGGGCCTGCTGGTCGAGGATCTGCTGTTGCTGGCCCGGATGGATGCCCAGCGGCCCTTGGACCGGAACTGGGTCGACCTGCTGGTGCTGGCCACCGACGCCGTGCACGACGCGCGCGCCATCGCGCCGAATCGGACCGTCGAACTGGAGGTCTTCGACGGCCCGGGTACCCCGGAGGTGCTCGGTGACGAGGCCCGGCTGCGTCAGGTGCTGAGCAACCTGGTGTCCAACGCGCTGCAGCACACCCCCGAAGAGGCTGCGATCACCGTGCGGGTCGGCACCGATGGCGACGACGCGATCCTCGAGGTCGTCGACCAGGGTCCCGGGATGAGTGAACAGGACGTACAGCGGGCCTTCGAGCGGTTCTTTCGCACCGACTCGTCGCGGGCGCGCGCCAGTGGCGGCACCGGGCTGGGACTCTCGATCGTCGACTCGCTGACCCGCGCGCATGGCGGCACCGTCACCGTGAGTTCCCCACCCGGCCAGGGCTGCACGTTTCGCGTCGCGGTGCCCCGTCTTGCCGACACGTCGGTCGACATAGCCGAGCTGCCCGTCGAGATTCGCTGAGCCTCAGCGCATTTCAGCCAGCGCGGCCTTGATCTTCGCTTGCGCCTCGTCGAGGGATTCCGGCGCCGGATTGCGGTCGACACCGGCAAAGCCGAAGTCGGACAAGCTGCGGGTCGGAAAGACGTGGACGTGCAGATGCGGGACCTCCAGGCCGGCGATGATCATGCCGGCGCGCTCGGTGTCGAACGCGGTGCACACCGCCTTGCCGATTCGCTGCGCCACGGTCATCACCTGGGCGAAGACGGCGCCGTCGACGTCCTGCCACTGGTCGATCTCGGCGCGCGGCACCACCAGCGTGTGGCCCTGGGTCATCGGTTCGATGGTCAGGAAACCGACGACGTCGTCGTCCTCGTAGACGAACCGGCCCGGCAGTTCCCGGTTGATGATCTTGGTGAAGACGGTGCTCATGGGTTTCAGCATATGCGCCGAGTCTCGGATTTAGCGGGGTGTGCTGCGTATTATCGAGAGCGAGCTGGTGCCGCCGGGCGCGGGCTCCACGCGCCATCGGTAGAGGAGATGAGATGTCAGCTGTCACAACATTTCTCAGTAGCCCCGAGGCGGTCGGCACCTGGGATCTGGATACCGGGCAGTCGAGTATTCGGTTCGAGAACGGCACGATGTGGGGCGCGCTGAAGGTGCGTGGCGCTTTCACCGATTTCTCCGGCAGCGGCGAGATCAAGGACGCCAAGACGGTGTCCGGCCGCGTCGACATCAAGGCTGCCTCGGTGAACACCGGCCTGGGTACCCGCGACCATGATCTGCGCCGGTCGAACTTCTTCGACACCGACCGCTACCCCGACATCACCGTCCAGGTCACCAGTGGGGAGCCGGCCGGCGGTGACGCCGCCCGGCTCAATGCCGAACTGACCGTCAAGGGGATCACCGGACCGTTGCCGCTCAAGGTTGACGTCACCCCGATCGGCGACGGGGCCGTGCGGCTGACCACCGAGACGACCGTCACCCGCAAGCAGTTCGCCGTGGAGGGCAACTTTTTGGGTATGGTCGGCAACCGGACCCGGCTCAAAGCCAGCCTGGTGTTCCGGAAGGTGTAACCCTTGCGTTGATGCGATGAAGGGGCGGGGCCTCCGCTCCTTCATCGCATCAACGGGTATTACCGGTCCGCGTCGGTGTAGCGGATGATCCCGCGAATGTTCTTGCCGTCCAGCATGTCCTGGTAGCCGTCGTTGATCTGCTCCAGCTTGTACTGACGGGTCACCATGTCGTCCAGGTTCAGCTTGCCCACCGAGTACATCGACAGTAGCTGCGGGATGTCGTACTGCGGGTTTCCGCCGCCGAAGATGGTGCCCTGCAGGTTCTTCTGCAGCAACGTCAGCATCGCCAGATTCAGCGTCACCTGGTTGTCGAGCATGGACCCCATCGCGGTGAGCACACAGGTGCCGCCCTTGGCGGTCAGCACCATGTAGTTGTCGATGTCGGCACCGTGCACCTCGCCGACGGTGACGATCACCTTGCGGGCCATCAGGCCGTGGGTGACCTCCATCATGCCGCCCATCGCGGCGAAGATGTCCGGATAGACGTGGGTGGCGCCGAACTTCAGCGCCTGGTCGCGCTTCCACTCCACCGGGTCGATGACGAAGATGTTGCGGGCGCCGGCGTTGACCGCACCCTGCAGCGCCGACATGCCGACGCCGCCGACGCCGACGATCGCGACGTCTTCACCGGGGCGGATGTCGGCGCTGCGGACCGCCGACCCGTAGCCGGTGGTGACACCGCAGCCGACCAGGCACGCCACCTCGAACGGGATCGACGGGTCGATCTTCACCACCGAGGATTTGTGCACCACCATCCACGGCGAGAACGTGCCCAGCAGCGTCATCGGGTAGACGCCCTGGCCGCGGGCGGTGACGCGGAAGGTGCCGTCGCTGACCGCGACGCCGTTGAGCAGCCCGGCGCCCAGGTCGCATAGGTTGCGCAGCCCGGACTGACAGGTCGGACACGCGCCACAGGACGGGATGAAGGACAGCACCACGTGATCGCCGGGCGCGATGTCTTCCACCCCGGGTCCGACCTCGGTGACGATGCCGGCGCCCTCGTGGCCGCCGAGGACCGGGAAGCCGGCCATGGGGATGCTGCCGGTCATCAGGTGGTGGTCGGAGTGGCACATGCCGGCCGCCTCCATCTGGATCTTGACCTCGTCTTTCTGGGGGTCACCGATCTCGATCTCCTCGACCGACCACGGCTTGTTGAACTCCCAGAGCAACGCACCCTTTGTCTTCACCACGAACCTGCTTTCATCTCGGATATCCGGCTAGAGAACGGCCCCGGGCCTGGCTCGGGACGTCGGGCAGCCCACCCGTCGCAGCCTATAGCCCGTCACGGCCCGGGGGAAGGGGTCGCCCAACCAACCGTCTGATTGACCGAGAGTGCCATGGGGCGGGCCTAGCCGTGGTAGGAGACTTGCAGCTCTTTAACCCCGTTGATCCAGCCGGAGCGGAGTCGTTGCGGCTCGGCGAGTTTGGCGATGTCGGGCAGCTGGGTGGCGATCTCGTCGAACATCAACCGGATCTCCATGCGGGCCAGGTTGGCGCCGATGCAGTAGTGCGTGCCCTGCCCGCCGAACGCCAGGTGCGGATTGGGATCCCGCAGGATGTTGAAGTCGAACGGCCGGTCGAAGACCTCTTCGTCGAAGTTGGCCGAGCTGTAGAACAGCCCCACCCGCTGCCCCTGGCCGATGGGCACTCCGCCGAGTTCGGTGTCGACCTTGGCGGTGCGCTGAAAACAATGCACCGGCGTGGCCCAGCGGACGATCTCGTCGACGGCGGTCTCGGGCCGTTCGCGCTTGTAGAGCTCCCACTGGTCGGGGTTCTCCGCGAACGCATTGATGCCGTGGGTCATGGCGTTGCGGGTGGTTTCGTTGCCCGCCACCGCCAACAGGATCACGAAGAACGCGAACTCGGTCTCGCCGAGTGATTCGCCGTCGATGTCGGCCTGCACCAACCGCGTGACGATGTCGTCGGCCGGACAGCGTCGCCGCTGCTCGGCCATGGTGTAGGCGTAGCCCATCAACTCGGCGTTGGCCATCGCCGGATCGGAGTCGAAATCCGGGTCGTCGGTGTTCATGATCGAGTTGGTCCAGTGAAACAGCTTCTCCCGGTCGGCCTCGGGCACCCCGATCAGATCGGCGATCGCCAACAGCGGCAGTTTCATTGCGATGTCATCGACGAAGTTGCCGCTGTTCTTCTCGGCGGCGGCGGCAACGATATCGCGGGCCGACTGGGCGAGCTTCTCCTCGAGCGCACCGACGGAGCGCGGAGTGAACAGCCGGGAGACCAGCTTGCGCAGCCGGGTGTGCTCGGGCGGGTCGTGATTGATCAGCAGTGCCTTGGTCAGCTCCAGCTGGTCGGCGGTGATGCCCTCGGGCAGCCGCATCACCGCACCCTTGGCGTTGGTCGACCACACCTCGTTGTCGCGCGAAATCTCTTTGATGTGCTGGTGTTTGCTGACCACCCAGTAGCCGCCATCGTCGAAGATATTGCTGTGCGCGGTTTGCTCGTTCCACCAGACCGGAGCGGTCTTGCGCAGCTCGGCGAACTCGGCGATCGGCATGCCGTGCAGGAGGACGTCCGGGTCGGTGAAGTCGAAACCGGGGCCGAACGGACAGGACGGTGTGGGTGTCACCACAGCGGAACCGGTGCCTTGCCCAGCGGGTAGTAGCCGGGGATCTTCTCGCCGGCCAAGCTGCGTTCGATGCGCTTCTGCATGCCCGCCGACAGTTTGCCCGCCTTGATCAGGTCCATGTAGAGCGCGGAGACGTGACCGAAGTCGAAGAAGTCCCGCTGCCAGTTGAACTTTCCGTCACCCGCGTAGCGGAACCAGCTGCCGCCGATCCCGTAGATCTCGGCCTGCGACCCGTCGGCGTCGGTGGCGACCTGCTTCCAGAAACCGACGATCTCGCCCTGCCGGTCGTCGATGATCACCTTCTGGTACGGGTAGGTCCAGCCGTGCAGGCCCTCCATCTCCTGGCCCAGCGCGATGTTGCGGATCTCGTCGATGCCGACGCACATGACGTCTTCCTTGGGGCCGATGTTCCAGCCGTAGGTCGCGTCATCGGTGTAGAAGGCGGCCAGATTGCGCCAGTCGCCGGCCTTTTCGGCGTCGCGGTTGGCCTGTAGCCAGCGGTCGACGACGTCTTCGAGTTCTTCGCGGGGGAACGGGGCCATCTTTCAATCCTTTTTCTCGTGAATGGACAGCGCTCGGGTGGGACAGGCCCGTACGGCCTCTTCGATCTGGCGGCGGTCGTCATCCGGCGGTTCGTCGTTGAGGATCTCGACCTTGCCGCGCTTGGGCACCCGGAAATAGTCGGGTGCCTCCAGCTCGCACATGGCGTGGCCCTGGCACAGGTCCAGGTCCACTTTGACGTGAAAGGTCATGGCGCAGCGCTCCTTATCGCCGACGGCGGCGGTAGCGCACCTTGGCCGGGCGGGCCAACTGCACCACCATCTTGGAGTGGTCGTTGCGATAGGTCTCCGGCGGCTGCGACATCTCGAACTCGTATTCACGCAGCAGCACCGAGAAGATCGCCTTGATCTGCATGGTGGCGAACGCCGCCCCCACGCAGCGATGCCGTCCGGCGCCGAACGGGATCCAGGTCCAGCGCTGGATGACGTCTTCCTCGCGCGGCTCGTTGTAGCGTTCCGGCACGAACTCGTTGGGCTCGGGGAACGATTCGGCGATCCGGTTGGAGACCGCCGGTGAGGCCGCCACCATGTCGCCCTCGTGGATCGGGTAGCCGCAGACCTCGAACTCGCCCTTGGCCACCCGCATCAGGATGATCAGCGGCGGGTGCAGCCGCAGGGTCTCCTTGAGCACGTTCTCCAGGTTGGGGATCTGGCGCAGCGCATGGAAACTCACCTCGCTGCCGTCGGCGTAGAGTTCGTCGAGCTCGTTGATAACCGCGGCGAGGGCCTCGGGGTGGCGCAGCATCTCGATCAGGGTCCACGCGGACGTTCCCGAGCTGGTGTGGTGGCCGGCGAACATGATCGAAATGATGATCCCGGTGATCTCATCGGCGGAGAACCGTGGGTTGCCGCTCTCGTCCGGGATCGAGACCATGACGTCGATCATGTCTCGGCGCCTCTTGTCGGTCTCCGGGTTGGCGATCCGGCCGTTCATGATGCCCTGCACCAGTTCGACCAGCTTGACGCGGGCCTCGTCACGGCGCCGGAAGCTCTCGATCGGCAGGTACGGGTCGACGTAGCACAGCGGGTCGGTGCCGCGTTCCAGGTCGTAGTAGGCCTTGGCGAAGCGGCCGTCGAGTTCGTCGCGGAACTTCTTGCCGACCAGGCAGGCGGTCGAGGTGTAGATGGTCAGCTCGGCGAAGAATTCCAGTAGATCGATTTCACCGCTCTCGCCCCAGTCGGCGATCATCTGGCGCACTTCGTGCTCGATGGTGCTGGCGTGCCGTTTCATGTGGTCGCCGCGAAGTGCGGTGTTGTGCAGCATCTCCGCGCGTCGTTCCGGCGGCGCGTCGAACACGACGCCGTTGCCGAAGATGGGCGTCATGAACGGGTACGCGGCGGCCTGGTCGAGTTCGTCGTCGGTGGACCGGAAGAAGAACTCGTTGGCTTCGGCGCCGGTCAGCAACACCACCTTGCGGCCGGCGAGATCGAACCAGCCGACGTCCCCGCATTCGTCGCGTACCCGCTGCATCAGCGCGATCGGGTCGGTGCGGAACTCCTCGAGGTGGCCGTGCTCGGCCTCGCCTCCGGAAACCCGGGGAACCTCAATACTGACGGTCATTGCGGCATTCCTTCCTCACCCAATTGCAGGTGCTGGCGGTCGGAGGCGGTGTCGTGCAACGGCGCCTCCGGCTGCACCTCCAGGTCGACGATGTGCGCCCCGCGCGGTGTCTCCGCGACGAAGGCGATGGCCCGCGCCAGGTCTTGCGGGCGAAGGAAATAGCTGTGTCGGGCCTGCCCCCACTTGGCCCAGTCTTCGAGCATCGGACCCACCTGCTCGGCGGAGAGCTTCCAGCCCATCTCGGTCAGGGTCGGGCCGGGATGCACGATCGAGGCCCGAACCCCGGTGCCCTCCAACTCCATCCGCATGTTCTTGACCATGGCGACCAGCGCGGCCTTCGCGGCGCCGTACGCGCCCATGTGCGGGCGCTGCTGCAGCGCGACGTCGGAGCCGACGAAGATGACGTCGCCGCGACGGCGGGCCACCATGTCCGGCACCACCGCGGTGGCGAGCCGGTTGGCGCCGATCAGGTGCACCTGAATCTGGTCGTTGAACGCCTCGGTGCTCAGCTCGTGGATGAGACCGGGGAACATATCGCCGGCGCCGGAGACCAGCAGCTCAATCTCGCCGATCGCATCGATACTCTGGGCGACAAAGGATTTCACTGAATCGGGGTCGGTGACATCCAGTGGGAAAGCAACCGCCTCGCCGCCTTCGCCGCGGATCTTGTCGACCAGCTCGGTGAGTTTCTCGGTACGCCTCGCGCCCAAGGCGACCGGGAAACCGCGGCGGGCCAGCTCTTCTGCGGTGGCGGCACCGATGCCCGAGGACGCACCCGCGACGATGGCGGGCCGCCGGGCCGGGGGTGGATCGAAGCGTGGCACTTAGGCCTCCTTGACGGTGATCGGGAGGTCGGCGAAGCCGCGCACGTTGGAGGAATGCACCCGCACGGCATTGGCTTCGTCGACCTGGTAGTCGCTGATCCGGTTGAACAGTTCTTCCAGCGCCACCCGGGCTTCCATCCGGGCCAGGTGTGCACCGAGGCAGAAGTGGGCGCCGCTGCCGAAACTGAGTAGCTTGGAGCCGATGTCGCGGCCGATCCGGAATTCGTCGGGGGCCTCGAAAATCCGCTCGTCGCGGTTTCCCGAGCCGGGCAGCAACAGCACCACGTCACCGGCCGGAATGGTGGTGTCGTGCAGGGTGTATTCCTGCGCGGCGGTGCGCGCCAGGATCTGGCTGGGAGTGTCGTAGCGCAGCGTCTCCTCCACCCACAGTGGGATGCGGGAGTGGTCAGCGAACACCGACGTCAGCTGGTCGCGGTTGCGGTGTCCCCAGTAGACGGAGCTGCCCAGCAGCTTGGTGGTGGTCTCGTTGCCGGCGATCACCATCAGGAACAGGAACGCCAGGATCTCCTGGTCGCCGAGCCGGTCTCCGTCGACCTCGGTTTCCAGCAGCGCCGAGGTCAGGTTGTCGGCCGGGTTCTTCTTGAAGTCGGCGATCATCTCGTTGTAGTAGGTCATCAGGTCCACCGACGCCTGGATCGCCGACGGCGGGACATCGCTGACCCCGTCCTCGCGGTGCAGCACCCCGTCGGCCAGTCCCCGGATGCGCGCGCGGTCGGCTTCGGGGACACCCATCAGCTCGGAGATGACGTCCATCGGCAGTTTGCCGGCGAAGTCGTTGATGAAGTCGAACGAGCAGGTGCCGTCGGAGCCGGGCTGGATCGCGGTGTCCAGATGCTGACGCGCCAGCCGTACCACCTGCGGTTCGAGCTCGCGGATCCGGCGCGGGGTGAAGCCTTTGGACACCAGGGTGCGAAGCCGCAGGTGCTGCGGATCGTCCATCGCCAGAAACGACATCACCAGCTGGGCGTGCGGGCCGCGGGAGACCGGGTCCAGCGAGACCCCGTCGCGGTTGGACAGCGCGTCACTGTTGCGGAAGCCTTGCAGCACATCCGAATGACGCGAGATCGCCCAGAAGTTCAGCTCCTCGTTGCGATACACCGGCGCTTCGTCGCGCAGCCGCCGGTAGTACGGGAACGGATCCTCGTGAAAGTCGTAGTCGTAGGGGTTGAGGACCGGCGGGTCCGAAGTCAGCGTCGGCAGGCTCATCGCGATGCTCCTGGTTCGAGGATCAGGCTGACCACGTAGGCCAGCCGATCGGTGATCTGGTGGTAGGTGAAGGCGCCGCTGCCGGCATTGACCAGGGCGCCGAAGAACGTCATCTCCAAGGCGGCGACCAGCTGGGGGTCAGCGCCGGGGCCGATGGCCGAGGTGATGCGCCGGTGGATCTCCGCGCCGATCCGGTCCCGCACCGTGCGGACAGCCGGCTCGCCACCGCCACCGAGCAGCGCCGCCGTGCAGGCCGCCGCGACCTCAGGCTCGTCGGCCACCACCAGCGCCAGGTGGCGCAGCGCCTGGTTGACGCGCTTGGGCATCGGCTCGTTGACGTCGGTGAAGTAGGGGACCTGGCGGACCAGGTCCAGGTAGACCTCGGCGATCAGGTGGTTCTTCGACGAGAAGTAGGTGTAGGCGGTCGCCGGGGCGACCTTGGCGCGTGCGGCCACCGCGCGCACGGTGAGGTCTGCATACGACTTCTCCCGCAACATCTCGACGCCGGCGGTCAGCACCTTGCGGAAGGTCTCCTCCTGGCGACGGTTGCGGGCCCCGCCATTCGACGAGCCGTTCGCCGATGTGACTGTCGCCACCGATTCGCTGGACACCTGTCCAACGTAGCTGAAGGCGGCTAGGTTGGGCAAGTCCACTGGAAAACAAGAGTTTTTCGTAATCCGGCTTGCGGGAGCGGCGATGCTGCGGTTAGGGTTCGGTCCAGCGAGAACGGACAAGTGTCCAATATTGGTCGGGCACGCAAGCTGTGGGAGTGACTGATGGCGCTAATCGACGGCGTGAGCCGGCTGCTCATCGACGGCAAGCTGACCCCCGGTGGGGCTGGCAGCTTCGCCACCCTCAACCCGGCCACCGAGGAGATGCTCGGGGAGGCGGCCAACGCCGACGCCGCCGACATGGACCTCGCCATCGACGCGGCACGGCGGGCCTTCGACGGCACCGACTGGTCGACCAACACCGCGCTGCGGGTGCGCTGCGTGCGCCAGCTGCGCGATGCGCTGGGCGAGCATGTGGAAGAGCTGCGCGAGCTGACGATCGCCGAGGTGGGGGCGCCGCGGATGCTCACCGCCGGCGCCCAGCTCGAAGGCCCGATCGCCGACCTCGCCTTCGCCGCCGACACCGCCGAAAGCTACGAATGGACCCAGGATCTCGGCCAGGCCAGCCCGCTGGGCATTCCCACCCGGCGGTCGGTGGTGCGCGAGGCGGTCGGAGTCGTCGGCGCCATCACCCCGTGGAACTTCCCGCACCAGATCAACCTGGCCAAGCTCGGCCCGGCGCTGGCCGCCGGCAACACCGTGGTGCTCAAGCCGGCACCGGATACCCCGTGGGTCGCCGCGGTGCTCGGTGAGCTGATCGCCGAGCACACCGACATCCCGCCGGGCGTGATCAACATCGTCACCTCCACCGATCACACATTGGGTGCCATGCTCGCGAAAGACCCTCGGGTGGACATGGTTTCGTTCACCGGGTCGACGGCGACCGGCCGCAGCGTGATGGCTGATGCGGCCGCGACCATCAAAAAGGTCTTCTTGGAGCTGGGCGGCAAGTCCGCCTTCGTGGTGCTCGACGACGCCGATCTGGCCGCGGCCTGCTCCGTGGCGGGATTCTCGGTCTGCCTGCATGCCGGGCAGGGCTGCGCGATCACCACCCGGCTGGTGGTGCCGCGGGCCCGCTACGACGAGGCGGTCGCTATCGCGGCCGGCACCATGGGCTCGATCAAACCCGGCGACCCGAGCAAGCCGGGCACCGTCTGTGGCCCGGTCGTCTCGGCGCGTCAGCGTGACCGGGTGCAGAGTTACCTCGATCTGGCGTTGACCGAGGGCGGCAGCTTCGCCTGCGGTGGCGGGCGACCGGCCGACCAGCCCGCCGGTTTCTTCATCGAGCCCACCGTGATCGCCGGGCTGACCAATGAAGCGCGGGTGGCCCGCGAGGAGATCTTCGGGCCGGTGCTGACCGTGATCGCCCACGACGGCGACGACGACGCGGTGCGCATCGCCAACGACTCGCCCTACGGGTTGTCGGCAACGGTCTACGGTGCGGATGCCGATCGGGCGGCCGCGGTGGCGGCCCGGCTGCGTGCCGGCACCGTCAACGTCAACGGCGGGGTCTGGTATTCGGCGGACGTGCCGTTCGGTGGGTACAAGCAGTCCGGCAATGGCCGGGAGATGGGTGTCGCCGGGTTCGAGGAGTACCTGGAAACCAAAGCCATTGCGACAGCCGCGAACTGACTTCACATCTAGGGATTCAAGGAGAGTGCGCATGGGTCAATTCGACGACAAGGTGGCCATCGTCACCGGTTCCGGCGGCGGGATCGGCCAGGCGTACGCCCAGGCGCTGGGCGCTGAGGGGGCCGCGGTGGTAGTCGCCGACATCAACACCGACGGCGCGCAGAGCGTGGCCAAGCAGATCGTGACCGACGGCGGCAAGGCCCTCGCGGTGCCGGTCGACGTCTCGGACCCGGAGTCGGCGCAGGCCATGGCCGATGCGGCGGTGGCGGAGTTCGGCGGGATCGACTACCTGGTCAACAACGCCGCGATCTTCGGCGGCATGAAGCTCGACGGTCTGTTGACCGTGCCGTGGGACTACTACGAAAAGTTCATGCGGGTGAATCTGGACGGCGCGCTGATCTGCACGCGCGCGGTTTACGAGCACATGGCCAAGCGCGGTGGCGGTGCCATCGTCAACCAGTCCTCCACCGCGGCATGGGTTTACGCGAACTTCTACGGGCTGGCCAAGGTGGGCATCAACGGCCTGACCCAGCAGCTCTCCCGCGAATTGGGCTGGCGCAACATCCGGATCAACGCGATCGCGCCCGGACCGATCGACACTGAGGCCAACCGGGTCACCACCCCGCAGGCCATCGTCAAGCAGATGGTGCAGCAGCTGCCGCTGGCCCGGATGGGCACACCCGAGGACCTGGTTCCGATGTGCCTGTTCCTGCTGTCGGATTCGGCGTCGTGGATCACCGGGCAGATCTTCAATGTCGACGGCGGACAGATCATCCGATCATGAGCGCGACGCAAGCAGCTGCCCGCCTCGGCTACATCGGGCTGGGCAACATGGGTGCACCGATGGCCAAGCGGATGGTCGAATGGCCGGGTGGCGTAACGGTATTCGATCTGCGGACCGAAGCGATGACGCCGCTGGTGCAGGCCGGTGCCGGCCCCGCGGACAGCGTCGCCGACGTCGCCGCAGCCGCCGACATCATCAGCGTCACGGTGCTCGACGACGCCCAGGTCCGCGAGGTGGTCGCCGAGCTGGCGGCCAATGCCAAGCCGGGCACCGTCATCGCGATCCACTCGACCATCGCCGACACCACGGCCGCCGAGCTGGCCGAGCAGCTCAAGCCGCAGGGCATCTACGTCATCGACGCACCGGTCAGCGGCGGCGCCGGCGCCGCCGAGAAGGGCCAGCTGGCCACCATGGTTGGCGCCGAACGTGCGATCTACGAACAGATCAAGCCGGCGTTCAAGTGCTGGGCGTCGCTGGTCATCCACGCCGGAGAACCCGGCGCCGGCACCCGAATGAAGCTGGCGCGCAACATGTTGACGTTCACCGCCTACGCCGCGGCCGGCGAGGCGATGAAACTGGCCGAGGCGGCCGGGCTGGATCTGCAGGCACTGGGCCGGGTGGTGCGGCACACCGATGCGCTCACCGGCGGGCCCGGGGCGATCATGCTGCTCGACTCGACCGCGCCGCTGCCCGCGGACCACTTCCTGCGCGAGGCGTTCACCCACACCCGCGGTCTCGGGGAGAAGGACCTGGGGCTGGCGCTGGCGCTCGGCGAATCCACCGGAGTGGAGCTCCCGCTGGCCCGGATTGCGCTGGCCGAGCTCGCCGCGGGCCTGGGTGTGCCGCACTCGAACGACTAGGAGAGATCTGATGGACGAACAGCGCAGCCAGGGTCTGGCCAAGATGAACGAGGTCTACGGCTGGGAGATGCCCAACATCGAGGGCGACCCGTACTTCGACCTGACCGTGGATCACCTGTTCGGCAGCATCTGGAACCGGCCCGGACTATCGATGCGCGACAAACGGATCATGACGCTGACGGCGGTGACCGCGATCGGCAACCGCGACTTGGCCGAGATCCAGATCAATGCCGCACTGCTCAATAGGGAGCTCACCGAGACCGAGCTCAAGGAGATGGCGGTCTTCGTGACCCACTATCTGGGTTTCCCGCTGGGGTCGGCGCTCAACGGTGCGGTCGACGTCGTGGTGGCCAGGCGGCGCAAGGCCGCCGCGGCCGGCAAGGCCGAAGACAAGAAGGCCAACGTCGAGGACGCGCTGCGTATGAACAAAGAGTCGTGACACTGCTCGCCGCAAAGGGAGCCGTCGTGGTCGGCGGTAGCCGCGGCATCGGCCGGGCGGTCGCCGAACAGCTTGCGGCGTGCGGAGCCGGAGTGGTGGTCAACGGGCGCGCGCCGGAGGCGGTCGACGATGCCGTCGCAGCGATCACCGGCTCGGGCGGGCGGGCCCTCGGCGTTGCCGGAGCCGCCGGTACCGAGGCGACCGCCGCAGCGCTCATGACGGCCTGCCGGGAGGAGTACGGCAGCGTCGACATTCTCGTCAATTGCGCCGGCGTCGCCGAACCCCCCGGCTCCTCGATCCTGTCGATCACCGCCGCGGAGTTCTACGAACTGCTCGACGCCCACCTCGGCACGGTTTTCCACACCTGCCGGGCCGCCGCCCCGATCATGGCCGAGCAGCGACATGGGTCCATCATCAACAGCGGCTCGGTGGCATCCCTGGGCGATTACGGCGGCACCGGATATCCGGCCGGCAAAGGGGCGATCAACGCGTTGACGCTGGCGATGGCGGCCGAGCTCGCAGAGTACGGCGTGCGGGCCAATGTGATCTGTCCCGGCGCGAAGACGCGATTGTCGACCGGCGCCGACTATGAACAACACATCCGCGACCTGCACGCGCGGGGTCTGCTGGATGAGTTCACCATGGCCGCGTCGCTGGACCCCGCGCCGGCCGACTATGTGGCCCCGCTGTACGCCTATCTGGCCAGTGACCTGGCCGGCAGCGTGACCGGATCGGTGTTCCTGGCCGCCGGGGGCTTCGTCGGCCGATTCGACCGTTCCGTCCCTGCGGTGCTGGGCTACCGCGACCACCACCACTCAGCACCGTGGTCCGTCGGGGAACTGCACACTATGGTGACGGGTAAGCGGAAAGGCCAGTAACCGACACATATCAAACGATATGATGAACGGTATGACCGAGGTGCGAGACATACGCCTTGCAGCGGGACTGACCCAGGACGAGTTAGCGACGCGCTCCGGTGTCGCGCAACCCAACATCGCAGCGTACGAGAGCGGGCAGCGCACGCCGTCTGCGTCGATGCTGAAACGCCTACGCTCGGCTGCCACGCCCCGGCCTTCAGTGGTGCTCGCCGAACAACGCGAGAACATCGCCGCTCTGGCCACAAAATACAAGGCCAGCGATGTTCGCGTATTCGGCTCGACCGCCAGGGGCCAAGACGTATCCGGCAGCGACATCGACCTGTTGGTGCGTTTCGCGCCCGACGCCGACGTATTCGACCTCGCCGATCTGACGGTTGCGTTGGAGGATCTGACCGGGCTGCGGGTGGACGTGGTGTCCGAAGGTGGTCTTCGCTCTGGCGCCGCCGCGATTCTCGCCGAGGCTCAGCCGCTGTGACCGACCACCCGAGGCCGCAACGGGACCGAATCACTGCCGCCTTGGGTGACCTGATCCACTTCAGTGACGCGGCGGCTCGGCTGGTATCCCGGGGCAAAAGCAGTTACGACGACGATGAAGTGGTGCGACTGGCCGCAGAGGCGATCCTGCACAAGATCGGTGAAGCCGTCGCCAGGTTGCCGGACGAGTTTATCGCAGCCCACCCGGGCGTTGCGTGGCGAAGTATGAAGGCCACCCGCAATATCGTCGCTCACCGGTATGAGCAAATCGACTACGAGATCATCTGGAACGCGCTGGTGCACCGGCTACCTGCCGAAGCCGACCAGGTCCGCCGCATTCTCGACGGCGAGGTGCCTGAACTAGGCTCAGACCCCGTGGTCGGCGGCGAAGATGACGAGTGAGGAGCGGAGCCCATGCGCGTCCTGGTGATCGGTTCCGGCGCCCGGGAACACGCGCTACTTGTGGCTCTTCGCAACGATCCCAAGGTCGACCACCTGGTGATCGCCCCCGGCAACGCCGGTACCACCGCGGTGGCCGAGCAGCGCGACGTCGACATCACCTCGGGTCCGGCGGTCACCGCCCTGGCCCGCGAGGTCGGAGCCGACCTGGTGGTGATCGGACCGGAAGTGCCGCTGGTACTGGGCGTGGCCGACACGGTACGCGCCGCTGGGATCGCCTGTTTCGGGCCGTCGAAAGACGCCGCCCGGATCGAAGGCTCCAAGGCGTTCGCCAAGGACGTGATGGCTGCCGCAGGCGTGCGCACCGCCCGCTCGGAGATCGTCGACAGCCCGGCCGACCTGGACGCCGCCCTCAGCCGCTTCGGCCCGGAGGCCGGGGAGGCGGCCTGGGTGGTCAAGGACGACGGCCTGGCCGCCGGCAAAGGAGTCGTGGTGACCCCCGACCGGGCTGCGGCGCGGGCCCACGCCGCGGGATTGCTCGATGCCGGGCACCCGGTGCTGTTGGAATCGTTTCTCGACGGGCCCGAACTCTCGCTGTTCTGCATCGTCGACGGCGACACCGTGGTGCCGTTGCTGCCCGCCCAAGACTTCAAACGCGTCGGCGACGGCGATACCGGTCCCAACACCGGTGGTATGGGTGCCTACGCCCCGTTGCCGTGGCTGTCCCGGGAGGCCGCGGCGGGCATCGTCGCCGACGTCGTCGCACCGGTCGCGGCCGAACTGGTGCGCCGGGGCAGCCGGTTCTCCGGGCTGCTGTACGCCGGTCTGGCGATGACGTCGACCGGTCCTGCGGTGGTCGAATTCAATTGCCGCTTCGGCGATCCCGAGACCCAGGCGGTACTCGCCCTGCTGGAGTCGCCGCTCGGACAGCTGCTGCACGCCGCGGCGATCGGCGGACTCGATGAGTTCGGTGCGCTGCGCTGGCGAGACGGCGCGGCGGTGACGGTCGTGCTGGCCGCCGAGAACTATCCGGGTCGGCCCCGGGTCGGTGACGTGATCGTAGGCGCTGAGGGTGAGCACGTGTTGCATGCCGGCACCGCCCACCGCGATGACGGTGCGGTGGTGTCCTCCGGCGGCCGGGTGCTCTCAGTGGTGGGCACCGGTGACGATCTGACCGCGGCCCGCGCGGCCGCCTACCGGACGATCGGCTCGATTCGCTTGCCGGGCAGCCACTTCCGCACCGATATCGGCTTGGCCGCTGCCGAGAACAAGATTCGGATCTAACCGGCGAACTCGGCAACCCCGACGGTAGGATTGCTCACTATGTCTGATGAAAATCAGCCGGACTCCGCGGAGTCGGCCACCGAGGAAACCCCGACCGACCACCCCGAACCTGCGAAAAGACCGTCGCGCAAGGCGGAAAGACCCTCAGACAAGGCGGGAAGGCCCTCAGGCAAGGCGCCGGCGAGTCCGGGCTGGCGGCCCGTGGTCGCGGCGGCAGCGGTGGCGCTGGTCGCCGGAGCCCTGGGCGGTGCGGGTGTGGCCGCCTGGTGGCACCCCGGATCCGGATCGGCCAAGTCCTCCGGCCAGAAAGCCGCCGACGCGACCAAGGACGTGTGTGCCGCAGCAGTGCTCGCGCGTCAGGCGGTGGCCAACAACATGCACTTGAAGAATCCCGATCCCCAGAACCCGGTTGCCCAACTCGCGGTGGCCGCCAACGCGAGGCTGTCACTGACTGCGAGTGCCGCATACCTTCGGGGCCGGCTCGAAGCGAACCCGGGTACGCCGGAAGACGTCGTGACTGCCGCCCGTGCGATGGCCGGCGAGCTTGAGCACCTGAATCTCAGTTACCTTATCGGGCAACCGAATTCAGATCGTGAGCAGCTCGGACGCGACCTCGACGCGCGGATCGCCGAACTGGGCAAACTCTGCCAGTAATCCCAGCGCCCGCCCGGGCGCTGGGATTACGGTCGGTCAGAACCAGCTGCTCGGGTCGAAGAGATCGAAGGCTCCCGTGGCGGCGGCCATGTCGAGGCCCGACACCGCATCGCCCGCGTCAAGCGGTGCGACGGCATCGAACATGCTGAACAGGCCCGACAGGTCGATGTTGCCGAACGGCGTGATCAACGTGTCGGTGATGCTCGATGCGCCCGTGCCGTCGGCGTTCGGGATGGCCTCGTAGACATTGGTGAGGCCCCAGAGGTCGGTGACGCTGTAGACCGTGCCAAGTGTCGGCAGGTCCGCAAGCTGCGCGTCGGTGAGACCGGAGGCGGCGTCCACCGAGGTGACGGTGAACTGGGTGGTCTCGATGCCGAGGATGTTCGACATGTTCTCGCCGAAACTGACCGTGCCCAGGGCGGCACCGCTGTCGTCGTACACCGAGATACCGTCCTGGGTAGGCAGGAAGGCCCCGAGCGCATTGACGCCGGAAATCTGCAGCAGCGGTGCGATACCGAACAGCGGATAGCTGGCGTCGGTGCTGAACCCGTCGGCGCCCGGGTCGAAGGTGGTGCCGCCGATGGTGAACGCGTTGTCGCTGAGGTTGGCGCTGTCCGACGTCGCGGCGAGCGCACCCAACGGCGCAGCCGGGTCCAGCGGAGCGGTCGCATCAAAGGTCGTCGGTAGGTTGAGGTTGCCGAACGGGGTGACCAGGGTGTTGGTGATGGTGGCCGACCCGCCGCCGGTTCCCGGGGTGGCTTCGTAGACGTTGGCAAAGCCACCACCGAAATCGGTGACGCTGTAGACGGTCCCGACGGCGGGCAGTCCCGCAAGGCTGATGTCGTTGAGCACGCTGGCGATCTCATCGTTGGTGATGCCGCTGCCGGCGAGGTCGAGGCCGCTGGGCAGAAGCGAGACGAGGACGTTATCGCCGGTGATGTCGCCGCTGCCGTAGCGGAGGATGTCGCTGTTGGCGGCCAGGGCATTCGCCAGGTCTTCTGCGGTGAAATCGGCGCTGCTGAAGTCGAGGTCGGCGGCCAGGGCGCTTTCGAGCGCGGAGGTGGCCGGGTCGATGGCGCCGACGGTGAACTGGGTGCTGTCGATCCCGAGCACGTCGGAGTACCAGAGGAAGGTGTGGACGGTTCCGGCGTCGGTGCCGTCGGCGTACACCGTGAATTCCTGCTCCGCCTGGGTGCCTTCCAGGCCGCTACCGGAGATATTGAGGGCGCTGGCCTGCAAATTCAGCAGCGGCGCGAAGCTGGACAAGGACAACGGCATAGGGATGTCGATGCCGTCGCTGCCCGGGTCGAAGGTGGTGTCCCCGATGGTGAACGCGTTGTCGCTGAGCCCGCTGATGCCGGATGCGTTCCCCAGAGCTTCCAGAGGGGCACCCGGGTCCAGCGGTGCGATGGCGTCATAGGGGGTCGGTAGGTCGAAGTTGCCGAACGGGGTGACGAACGTGTTGGTGATGCTGGACGCGGCCGTTCCGTCGGCGTTGGGCACAGCCACGTAGACGTTCGCGAAGCCGCCGCCGAGGTTGGTGATGCTGTACACCGTGCCGTCGGTGGGCAGCTCGGCGGCTTGAGCGGCGGTCAGGCCATCGGCCGCAGTGCTGCTGGTGACGGTGAACTGCGCGGTGACGATGCCCAGGAGATTCTGAACGTTGGTCGAAGTCAGCAGTGTGCCGAGCGTTTCGCCGTTGCTGTCCTCGATGGTGAACTGCTGCGATCCGAGGCTGAACAGACCCAGCAGGCTGTCGCTGCCCAGCGACAGCAGCGGGGCATTGGCGAACATCGGGGTGAGCGCTTCATAGCCGTCGGTCTGATTGCCGGTCAGCGCGTCGATCGCCACCGGGTCGGTGAAGCTGATATCACCGATGGTGAAGCCGGCGTTGGATCCGCTGTCGGCGACCGCGACCGCCGCGTGCAGAAACGCTGCGGTCAGTAGCCCGCCACCGGCTGTGGCGGCAACGGCGGCCACTTTGACACGTCGATTCATCGACACACACCTTTCACTCTGTTAACGGGGACCGAACGTCAGAACCAGCTGCTCGGGTCGAAGAGGTCGAAACTGCCTGCGGCCGTTGACATTGCGTCGTCGAGACCGGTGAAGGCGTCGCCCGGGTCGAGCGGGTTGGCGGCGTTGAACATGCCGAACAGCGAACTCAGGTCGATGTTGCCGAACGGGGTGACCAGGGTGTCGGTGATGGTGCCGTCTTCGCCGGGGGTGGCGATGTAGATGTTCTGCCAGCCGCCGCCGAAGTTCAGGACGTCGTAGACCGTTCCCTTCACCGGCAACAACGCGTCCTCCACACCGTCGGCGGGCGTGATGCTTTGGACGGTGAACTCGGTGTTGGCCATGCCCAGCAGGTTCGCCACATTCACGCTGGCCTTGATGGTTCCGAGGTCGGCGTCGTCGGTCCCGCCGTAGATGGTGAAGTCTTGCGGCGCAAAGTTAATCGGGCTCACCCCGGCACCGATAGCGACGGTGGCACCGCCGAGGCTCAGCAAGGGAGCGGCGCCGAACAGCGCGGGAATGGCGCGGAAGCCGTCGGCCATATTGTCGCCGGTCCCGGTGAACGGGTCGAAGACGTAACCGCCGAGGCTGAAGGCGTCCTCGCCGTAGGAGCTGTCGCCGATCTGCAGACCGGTGAAGGCGTCGCCCGGGTCGAGCGGATTGGCGGCGTTGAAGCCGGCGAACAGTGCGTCCAGGCTCATGTTGCCGAACGGGGTCACCAGGGTGTCGTGAACGGTGCCGCTGGTGACGGTGCCGTCTTCGGCGACGACGTCCGGGGTGGCGATGTAGATGTTCGCCCAGCCGCCGCCGAGGTTGAACGCGTCGTAGACCGATCCCAGGGCCGGCAGCTGCGAGGCCTCCACGCCGTCGGCCGCGCTGACGCTTTGGACGATGAACTGTGTGTTGGTCATCCCCAACAGGTTCGTCACGTCCACCGCGGTGTGGGCGGTGCCGATCTCGGTGGCACTCGACCCGGTTCCGCTGTAGACGGCGAAGTCCTGGGGAGCGAACGGGGTGGGCTGCACGTTGGGAAACGCCGAGCTGATGACCAGTTGGCCGCCGCCGAGATTCAACAGCGGTGGAATAGCGGCGAGCGAGCTGACGGGGGTGAAGCCGTCGGTCACGGTGCCGTCCTCAGCGGTGCTGAACGGGTTGAAAGTGAAGCCGCCGATGGAGAAGGCGTCGTCGCCGATGCTGCTGTCGCCGGCTTGCAGCGCGGCGAAGGCGTCGCCGGGCTGCAGGGGGTTGGCGGCGTTCATGCCGGCGAACAGCGCGCTCAGGTCGGTGTTGCCGAAGGGCGTCACCAGGGTGTCGGTGACGGTGCCGTGTTCCCCCGGGGTGGCGACGTAGACGTTGTAGAAGCCGCCGCCCAGGTTGAGCACGTCGTAGACGGTTCCGGCCACCGGCAGCTTCGAGGGGTCGACGCCGTCGGCGACGGTGCTGCTCATGACGGTGAACGCGGTGTTGTGCAGGCCAAGCAGGGTTGAGACGGTTTCGGTGGTGCTGACGCTGCCGAGCGACGTGGTGCCGTTGTAGAGGTCGAAGCTCTGCGGGGCGAGGTCCAAGCTGTTGCTACCAAGGGCCACCGTCCCGCCGCCGAGGCCCAGCAGCGGCGGAGCCAAGTTGAGGGGTCCCACGAGGTCGAAGCCCTGGCCGCCGGCCTTCAAGATCGGGTCGAAAGTGGTGCCGTCGATGGTGAAGGCGTCCTCGCCGGGCGCGGCGGCAGCGACCGCGGCTTGCAGAAAGGCTGCAGTCAGGAGTCCGCCACCCGCGGTGGCGGCAACAGCGGCCGCCCGCATCCGTCGATTCGTCATCACAGTCTTCCAATCTGTTCGCGTCGGGCTCAGGAAACAGGGGAGTTACTTATGAGTAGGCTGTTGAATTTACCGGGGTGTTCTTCGTCACACAAGAATTTGCGGCAACGTAAACAGGGTCAATTGTTCCAAACTCCTGGAAGTATCGGCCGAGGAAGAAGACCGTTCGACGAATTCTCGGCGCGTCGAGTCTGATCTACGGAACAACGGACGGGGAGCGCGACCGGGATTACTGAGAATTAAGAAAAGTCCGTGGCTGCGACTTCAGACCGTCAGCAGCGGGGCGATCCAAGTCAACTCAGCCGGAAGTTGGGAACTCCAAAATGATCCATCGTGCCCTCCGGGGGAAAACCCGCCTGCCGGGGGAGTGGGCAGCTGGCCGATGAAGGCCTGGGTCGCCGAATAGAACGGATCGGCGTTTCCGCAGTCCACGCGGATCGGGATCGACGCAAGGGCCGGCATCCCGAAGACCGAGTTGGCTGCGAAGTCGGTCGCGCCGTCGAACGCCCCCGGCGCGGTGGCCCCGGGTGACAGCCACAGCGCAGGGCTGACCGCGCAGATCGCCGCCGTGCGGCGCGCACCGAGCCGGCCCCCGAGCAACAGCGCGCCGTAACCGCCCATCGACCAGCCGATGAACCCCACCCGGGAGGTGTCCAGCCCCTGCTCGGCGAGCAGCGGCAGCAACTCGTCGGTCACCATCGCACCGGAGTCCTCTCCGGAGGCCCGCCGGTGCCAGTAGCTGCCGCCGCCGTCGACGGCCACCACCGCGAACGGCGGTAGCCCGGCGGCGACCGCTTCGGCCAGGCCCTGCTCCACTCCGCCGGCCATCACCGTTGCGGCGTCACTACCTTTGCCGTGCAGCGCGATCAGCGGGCGCAGTGGCTCGGTCTGCCCCGGCGGCCGGGCGATCGCCCAGTTGGTGGTGACCCCACCGCGCGCCGCCGAAGCGAACGAGCCCGTCGTCATGGTCGGAAGCGTCGGGGTCGCCACCGCGGGCCGAGCGCCGAGCAGCGCACCCGCGCCCCAGGAAGAGAAAGCACCCGCTGCCGCCCCGAGACGCAGCACCGCCCGTCGGCTCATCTCCGGCATGGCGGTCATCATGCCAGCCCCCGCTGTCCGGCCGAAAAGACGAAACCCATGATGCGGCGATAGCTGTGCTGGCAGCATCTCTAGGCGTGATGACAGCGGTCACGCCCAAGGGCGAACGCCGACGGTATGCGCTGATCAGCGCTGCCGCCGAGCTGTTGCGTGAGGGCGGGTTCGAAGCGGTGCGGCATCGGGCGGTGGCCCAGCGCGCCGGCCTGCCGCTGGCGTCCACCACCTACTACTTCTCTTCGCTGGACGACCTGATCGCCAGCGCGGTGGAGCACATCGGGATGTTGGAGGTCGCCCAGCTGCGCGCCCGCATCGCCGGGCTGTCCCGCCGGCGCCGTAGCGCCGAGACCACCGCGGAGATGCTGGTGGACCTGTTGGTGGGGTCGCAAGAGAACCCGGAGAACGGCCTCCACGCCACCGAACAGCTCATCTCGCGCTATGAGCGGTCCATCGTCTGCGCCCGCCAGCCTGCCCTGCGCGAAATCCAGCGCCGCATCCTGCACCAACGGTCCGACGCCGTCGCCGAAGCCGTCGAGCGTTCCGGGCGGATCGCCCGGGTCGAGATGGCCCATGCCCTGGTCTGCATGGTCGACGGAGCGGTGATGGCGGCCCTGGTCGACGACCGGCAGGGGCCGCGGATCGTTGCCCGGGCGGCGCTGATCGACGTCATCGACCTGCTCGCGCCGCTGGACCAACGCGCCGTGTCAGCCTGAGAACCGCACACGGTATGCTGCCTCGACCCCTTTGTCGCTACTTTGCTACTGGCGGGTAACCGGGGGGTGCCCAGACGCCCAGAAACGCCTACGAGAAGCGAATGCGGAGAGCTACGTCATGATTATCGGTGTCCTATCCGAGGCGCAGGCCGGTGAGACGCGTGTGTCGGCGACGCCGGCGACGGTCGCTCAACTGACCAAACTCGGCTACGACGTAGTGGTGGACGCCGGCGCCGGCGCCGCATCGGACTTCCCCGACGAGGCCTATGTCGAAGCCGGCGCGACCATCGGGGACGCCCGCGCCGCCGACATCGTCTTCGGGGTCAACGCCCCCTCGACCGAACAGCTGGACGCGATGAAGCCAGGCGCCACACTGGTCAGCCTGCTGGCGCCGGCGCTGAACCCCGAGCGGGTGCAGGATCTGGCCCGCCGGCCGATCACGGCGCTGTCGATGGACGCGGTGCCGCGCATCTCGCGGGCGCAGTCGCTGGACGTGTTGAGCTCGATGGCCAACATCGCCGGCTACCGCGCCGTGGTGGAGGCCGCGCACGCGTTCGGGCGCTTCTTCACCGGCCAGGTCACCGCCGCTGGAAAGGTGCCCCCGGCCAAGGTGCTGGTGGTCGGTGCCGGGGTGGCCGGGCTGGCCGCGATCGGCGCCGCCGGCAGCTTGGGCGCGATCGTGCGCGCCACCGATCCGCGGCCCGAGGTCGCCGATCAGGTCAAGTCCCTGGGCGGCGAATATCTGTCGATCGAAGACCCCGAAGCCGAGGTGTCGGCGACGGGCTACGCCAAAGAGATGGGCGACGAGTACAAGCAGCGCGAGGCCGCGCTCTATGCCGAGCAGTGCAAAGACGTCGACATCATCATCACCACCGCGCTCATCCCCGGTAAGCCCGCGCCGCGGATCATCACCGCCGACATGGTGGCGTCGATGAAACCGGGCAGCGTGATCGTGGACATGGCCGCGGCCAACGGCGGCAACGTCGAGGGCACCGTCAAGGACCAGGCCGTCGTCACCGACAACGGGGTGACGATCATCGGCTACACCGACCTCGCCGGTCGGCTGCCCGCGCAGGCCTCTCAGCTCTACGGCACCAACCTGGTCAACCTGATGAAGTTGATGACGCCGGAGAAAGACGGCCAGCTGGTGCTGAACTTCGACGACGTGGTGCAGCGGTCGATGACCGTGGTGCGCGACGGCGAGTCGACCTGGCCGCCGCCGCCGGTGCAGGTCTCGGCCGCCCCGGCCAAGGCGGCCGAAGCGCCGGTGGCCGCGCCGGCGGCGAAGGCGCCGATGACGGCCGGGCGACGGCTGGGACTGGTGGTCTCCGCCGCGGCGGTGCTGTTCGTGCTGGTCGCGCTGGCGCCGGCCGCGCTGCAGGTCCACCTGACGGTGTTCGCGCTGGCGATCGTGATCGGCTACTACGTGATCGGACACGTGCACCATGCGCTGCACACGCCGCTGATGTCGGTGACCAATGCGATCTCAGGGATCATCGTGGTCGGTGCGCTGCTGCAGGTCGGCCACGGCGACCCGGCGATCACCGCGCTGGCGACGGCGGCGATCCTGCTGGCCAGCATCAACATCTTCGGTGGCTTCGCGGTGACCCGCCGCATGCTGGCCATGTTCTCCCGCAGCTAGAGCCTGCCCAAGACAAGTTGGAGTAGAACCCGCAATGTTCTCTGTGCAGACCGCCGCCTCGGCGGCATACATCGTCGCGGCCCTGTTGTTCATCCTGGCGCTGGCCGGCCTGAGCAAGCATGAGACGTCCAAGGCCGGCAACAACTTCGGCATCGTCGGCATGGCGGTGGCGCTGGCGGCGACGATCACGCTGGCCGTCCACCATGGCATCGGAACGCTCGGCCTGAGCCTGCTGATCGGGGCCACCGTGGTGGGGGCCGCGATCGGGCTGTGGCGGGCCAAGGTGGTCGAGATGACCGGCATGCCCGAGCTGATCGCGCTGCTGCACTCGTTCGTCGGGTTGGCCGCCGTGCTGGTCGGCTGGAACGGCTACCTGCACGTCGAGGCACACCCGCACGGCGAGGACGCCGTGAAGATGGCTGCCGAGGGGATGTTCGGCATCCACTCCGCCGAGGTGTTCATCGGGGTGTTCATCGGTGCGGTCACCTTCACCGGTTCGATCGTGGCCAACCTCAAGCTGTCGGCGCGGATGAAGTCGGCGCCGCTGATGCTGCCGGGCAAGAACTTCCTCAATGTCGGCGCGCTGCTGGCGTTCGCGGCGCTGACGGTGTGGTTCTGCATCGAACCCAACCTGTGGTTGCTGGTGGCGGTGACCGTGCTGGCGCTGGCGCTGGGCTGGCACCTGGTGGCCTCGATCGGCGGCGGCGACATGCCGGTCGTGGTCTCGATGCTCAACAGCTACTCCGGCTGGGCCGCGGCGGCGTCGGGCTTCCTGCTCTCCAACGACCTGCTGATCATCACCGGCGCGCTGGTCGGCTCCTCGGGTGCTTACCTGTCCTACATCATGTGCAAGGCGATGAACCGGTCGTTCATCTCGGTGATCGCGGGCGGCTTCGGGATCGAGGCCGGGCCGTCCGATGACAAGGACTACGGCGAGCATCGCGAGATCACCGCCGAAGGGGTGGCCGAGCTGCTGGGGAGTGCGGACTCGGTGATCATCACGCCGGGCTACGGCATGGCCGTGGCGCAGGCCCAGTACGGGGTCGCCGACCTGACCCGCAAGCTGCGGGAGCGCGGCGTCAACGTGCGGTTCGGCATCCACCCGGTGGCCGGCCGGCTCCCGGGGCACATGAACGTGCTGCTGGCCGAGGCCAAAGTGCCCTACGACATCGTCCTGGAGATGGACGAGATCAACGAGGACTTCGACGACACGTCGGTCGTGCTGGTGATCGGCGCCAACGACACCGTCAACCCGGCCGCCGCCGAAGACCCGTCGAGCCCGATCGCGGGCATGCCGGTGCTAACCGTGTGGGAGGCCGACAACGTGATCGTCTTCAAGCGCTCCATGGCATCCGGCTACGCCGGCGTGCAGAACCCGCTGTTCTTCCGGCAGAACTCCGCGATGCTGTTCGGCGACGCCAAGGACCGGGTCGAGGACATCCTGCACGCGCTGTAGGGCACGGCGATCGCGATAGGGTAGCTGCTCGTGAGCATCCCCAATGTGCTGGCAACCCGCTACGCCAGCACCGCGATGACCGACATCTGGTCGCCCGAGGCCAAGATCGTCGCCGAACGCCGGCTATGGCTGGCTGTGCTGCGTGCCCAGTCCGAACTGGGTGTGCAGGTGCCCGAGCAGGCGATCGCCGACTACGAGCGGGTGCTGGAGGATGTCGACCTGGCATCCATCGCCGACCGGGAACGGGTGACCCGCCACGACGTCAAGGCCCGCATCGAGGAATTCAATGCGCTGGCCGGCCACGAGCACATCCACAAGGGCATGACCAGCCGGGATCTGACCGAGAACGTCGAGCAGATGCAGATCCTGCAGTCCCTGAGGCTGGTGCACCGACACGGAGTGGCGGTCGCGATCCGGCTGGCTCTGCACGCCGACGCCAACCGTGAGCTGGTGATGGCCGGGCGCAGCCACAACGTCGCCGCCCAGGCCACCACGCTGGGCAAGCGGTTCGCCTCGGCCGCCCAGGAGACGCTGATCGCGTTGCGGCGGCTGGAAGAGCTGATCGCTCGCTACCCGCTGCGCGGAATCAAGGGCCCGATGGGCACCGCCCAGGACATGCTGGACCTGTTCGACGGCGACACCGTCAAACTCGCCGAGCTGGAACGCCGGGTCGCCGACTTCCTGGGTTTCTCAACGGTTTTGACCAGCGTCGGGCAGGTCTACCCCCGCTCGCTGGACCACGACGTGCTTTCGGCACTGGTGCAGCTCGGGGCCGGAGCATCGTCACTGGCCCACACCATCCGCCTGATGGCCGGCCACGAACTGGTCACCGAGGGCTTCGCTCCCGGGCAGGTCGGCTCCTCGGCGATGCCGCACAAGATGAACACCCGCAGCTGCGAACGGGTCAACGGCCTGCAGGTGGTGCTGCGCGGCTACGCGTCGATGGCCGCCGAGCTGGCCGGAGCCCAGTGGAACGAGGGCGACGTGTTCTGCTCGGTGGTGCGCCGCGTTGCGCTGCCCGATGCGTTCTTCGCCGTCGACGGACAGACCGAGACGTTTCTGACCGTGCTCGACGAATTCGGCGCCTACCCGGCGGTGATCACCCGCGAACTGGACCGCTACCTGCCGTTTTTGGCCACCACCAAGGTGCTGATCGCCGCGGTGCGCGCCGGGATGGGCCGAGAGGCCGCCCACGAGGTCATCAAGGAGCACGCGGTGGCCGTCGCCCTGGCGATGCGTGAACGCGGCGCCGAACCCGACCTGCTGGACCGGCTGGCCGCCGACGACCGGCTGCCGCTGGACCGGGCCGCCCTGGAGGCGGCCATCGCCGACCGGCAGGCGTTCACCGGCGCGGCCGCCGACCAGGTCGACCAGGTGATGGCGGAGGTCACCGCGCTGGTCGAGCGGTATCCGTCGGCGGCCGGCTACGTCCCGGGCGCGATTCTCTAACCGCGCATGGGCGTGACGCGGTGGCCGGCACCGGACGCCTTCGCGGTGGTGATGGCCACCGGCATCCTGTCGATCGCCGCTCGCGACCACCACTACCGTTGGCTCTCAGACACTTTGGGAGTGCTGGCCACCGTCGTGCTGGTGGTGCTGACGGTGGCCGCCGTGCGCGCCTTGCCCCGCTGGGATCTTCGCGACCCGGACGTGACACTGCGGTTGTTCACCTTCGTCGCCGCGTGCGCGGTGCTGGATTCTCGTGTGGTCGCCCATCCGGTGGCGGTGCGTGTACTGGGGGCCGTGGCCCTGATGGCATGGCTGGCGCTGGCGGTCCTGACCTGCCGCAACATGGCGTCCCGTGGCTTGGGGGAGCTGCGAGCTCGTGCCCACGGCGCCTGGGAACTGGCCAGTGTCGGCACGTCGGGTTTGGCGATCCTTGCCGCGCGGGTCGCCCGGCACACCGGTGATCGCGGCTGGGCGCCTGCGGCGGTGCTGATCTGGCTGCTGGCGATCGTGGTCTACCTCGTGATGACCTGGATGATCCTGTGGCGCACCGCCGAAGAACGCAAGGACCGCGATGGCTTCGCACCGGACGACTGGATCTTGATGGGGGCGTTGGCGATCGCCACCCTGGCCGGGCATACCATCTACTCCGGGGCGGTGGCGTGGCTGGCCGGCCCGGTGCGGGTCGTCACGATCGTGACGTGGGTGCTGGCCAGTGCGTGGATCCCGCCGCTGGTCTACTTCGTGCTGCACCGGGTCAACCGGCGGCCCGCGGTGCTGCAACTCACCGGGGCGTGGTGGGCGCTGGTCTTTCCGCTGGGGATGTACTCGGTGGCCACCGCGGCCATCGCCGCCGAACTCCGGACACCGGCCTTGCAGACGGTGTCGCTGGTGGTCTTCTGGAATGCGTTGACGGCCTGGGTGATTGTGGCGGTCGCCGGATTGCTGCGATTGCGGGTGGTCACGCCCGAGGCGCGCCGGCGCGGCGGCGCCGAGCGGTGAGCCAAGCCCACAACCAGGTCAGCGGAACGTCGCGGCCGGTGCAGAGGTACTCCACCGTCGTCGGATCGTGGCAGATCGCCTGTAGCTGCGACAGACCGTCTCGCTTTCCGACCAGCAACACCTGATCGCCGACGGCCAGGGCGGTCCCGTCGGGCGGCATAAAAGTGTGTTCGCCGCCATGGACCAGCACCAGCGCCGCCAGCGGCAAGCTGGTCTCGCGATCGTCGGGCCGCCGCAGGAGATCCGCCACGGTCAAGGTCATCCCGCGCCGTAACCAGTCGGTGATGGCCGGAGCGTGCTCGTCGGTCAACGTGATGACATCTCGGCTGGGGGTGCGCCGGCCGCAGCGCTCCTTCAGCTGGTCGCGCACCGCGGCGGCCCACTGCTCGTCACGGCCGAACGCATGCTCCACGAAGCTCCAGAACACCGGCGTGAGGATCCGGGCGAGCGTCTCGCGGGCGATGAGCTCGGTGGCGATGTACACCTCGTCGATCTGTAGCGCCTCCAGCAGAGCCTTTTTGGAGTTTCGCTGCTGCCGGACCACCAGGTAGACATCGGGGTTGGCCAACCGGGCCTGCTCGGCCAGGGCGATGTTGGTGGTGTCGTTGCGGGTCCCGGCGATGAACCCGACCGCGCCGGAGATGTCGGGTGCACCGTCGGCCGGGTTGACGAGCTCGACGGACAGGCCGCTGGCGATGAGGTCGGCGGCCACATCCCGGCCGAATCCGGTGCCCGCGGAGACCACCCATCTGCCGTCGGCCAGACCCCGGCGCAGCGTCGGCATCTCGTCCTCATCGTTGTCCATCAGCCAGCGCAACAATTGATGGTTGATCGGGCGGTGGATCGACAGCGCGAGGTACTCGCCGAATCTGTCGTCGGCGTTGATGACCGCCGCCGGTGAGAAATGCTCGATCTGGGCCTGGATGTGGCCGTCGGTGCAGCGGGCGAACACCGGTACCTCCGGCCGCAGCAGCGCAACGGTCATCACCACCGCCAGATTGGTGGCGTCGTCGTCGGTCAGGGCGAGCACGCCCTCGCAGTCGCGATGGGCGAGGCCGGCCATGCCGAGCATCGCCGGAACGGCGCAGTCGCCTTCGACGGCGGGAACGTCGAAACTGAGTTGCTCGGCGACCACCGACTGGACCCGGGACTCCTGCTTGTCGATGACGACGAACCGGTGCCCGTGCTCGTCGAGTTCGGCGCCGACGGCCCGGCCGGCCTGACCGTAGCCGGCCACGATGACGAACGGCTCGACCAGCCGGCGGACTTGCCGGCGGAAACGCTGGGCGGCAAGTGCGTCCTGGAAGGCCGCGTCGTTGACCAGGGCGAAGAAGACGCCGATGGCATATGCCCAGCTGATCACGACCAGGTAGATCGACATCGACAGCCACATTCGCTGCGGGTAGCTGAACGCGTGCGGCACTTCGCTGTAGCCGACCGTGGTCAAGGTGATCGTCATCTGGTAGAACGCGTCGAACACGGTGAGCCGGTAGGGGTTTCCCTGCGCATCGGCGCCGGGCATCAGCATCAGTCCGGTGCTGCAGATGCTGAAGGTGGTGATGACGACGATGAACGGCGCGCGCATGCGCCGCATGAATAGGAAGATGACGTCGCTGGTCGGCACCGCCGTCGGTACCCGAACCGGCTTGAGTTTCTGCCGCGACCGCCGGCGGTTCCAGAACGAGAACAGGTGCAGCGAATTCGGCATCGGCTGTCGGGGTTGGTTAGCGGCGCCGGAACGACGCGGTTTCGACCACGAGCAGCGTTACCGAGACGATGTTGGCCAGCAGCGCACCTCCCGACAAGGAGACCACGCTCGCTGTCGCGTGCCTGTCCAGTCCGAAGGTCGAGACGTGGGTGTAATAGACCCACATTGCTGCCGCGGCGGCGAGCTGGAGCAGCGCGACGAGGCTGGTGGACAGGTGGACCGCACCCAATTGGGTGCGGTCGCCGAACTTCAGGACGGTGGTGATGAGCGCCACGATGAGCGCCAGGAACAGCTCCCACGGATTGTGAATGACCGGATCGCCGATGTCACCGACGAAGAAGCCGAAGTTCAATGTCGCCGCCAGCAGCACAAAGAAACCGAAAACCACCTTCTCGAGGTTCACACCGGCAGCCTAGCCGCCGGTGGCGGCCGGTTGGTGGCGTCGCGCCAGTCCGGCAGACCGGAGTTCGAGACCCGCCAGCCGGCTGATGATGAGGGGATCATTGTTCCGCCACGCGCCGACCGGATCGCTGCCGGCGACGGCCAGCCTGCGCAGCGGCTGGTTGGTCAGTGCCCGCAGCGCCATCAACTGTTGACCGGCCGGGGCCGCGGCCAGCGCCAGCACCGCCCGCTTGCGCAGAAAGAACCGCAGCCGAAGCGCCAGCCAGGGCATCGCCACTGCCAGCACCGGCGGCGCCGCGACCGCGATCGCCAGCAGGTAGGCCAGCCAGCCGGCGGTGGTGTTGAGGTCGTGGCCGGCGCCGGCGATGTCGACGGCCGCCTCACCGGCTGCGGTCAGCGGCTTGCTCACCGCATCGCCCACCAGCGGGATGCGATGCGCGCTGTCCCCGGCCGAGGTCAGACTCTCGGCCACGCCGTTGGCGCCGTGCTCGAACTGCCGCCCGACCCCGGCGATGGCGGCCACCGCACCGTGCACGGCGAGGGCGACCAGCACCCACAGGAAGGTCCACACCGCGACGATGGCGTCGCTGAACAGTTGGGCCAGCAGGCGGCCGGGGGAGGTGGCGTAGGGCAGCAACCGTGAAGTCATGGATCCGATCCCAACACAGCCCGCCCCGTCACGTGCTGGATAAGCTGGCCTGATGTCGCGTCCCGCGCTCTCCGATTATCAGCACCTGGCCAGCGGCAAAGTCCGCGAACTGTATCGGATCGACGACAAGCACCTGTTGTTCGTCGCCACCGACCGGATCTCGGCGTTCGACTACATCCTGGACAGTCAGATCCCGGACAAGGGCCGGATCCTGACCGCGATGAGCGTCTTCTTCTTCGACCTCGTCAAGGTCCCCAACCACCTGGCCGGCCCGCCCGACGACCCGCGCATCCCCGAGGAGGTGCTGGGCCGGGCACTGGTGGTGCGCCAGCTGCAGATGATGCCGATCGAGTGCGTGGCACGCGGCTACCTGACCGGCTCGGGCCTGCTCGACTACCAGGACAGCGGCTCGGTCTGCGGCATCGCGCTGCCGCCGGGTCTGGTGGAGGCCAGCAGGTTCGCCAATCCGCTGTTCACCCCGGCCACCAAGGCCGAGATCGGTGAACACGACGAGAACATCTCGTTCGCGCAGGTGATCGACCTGGTGGGCCCGGTGCGGGCCGGCCAGCTGCGCGACCGCACCCTGGAAACCTATGTGCAGGCGGCCGGCCACGCCCTGACCAAGGGGATCATCATCGCCGATACCAAGTTCGAGTTCGGTGTCGACGAACACGACAATCTGGTGCTCGCCGACGAGGTGTTCACCCCCGACTCGTCGCGGTACTGGCCGGCCGATCACTATCAGGCCGGGGAAGTGCAGCAAAGCTTCGACAAGCAGTTCGTGCGCAACTGGCTCACCGGCCCGGAATCCGGCTGGGACCGCGCCGGCACTCAGCCGCCCCCGGCGCTGCCGGATGACATCATCGCCGCCACCCGTGCCCGTTACATCGAAGCCTACGAACGGATTTCCGGCCTGTCCTTCAATGACTGGGTCGGCCCCGCCGCATGACCGACGTCGCACACCCGCTGCCGGATCCCCCTTCGGCCAAGCGGGCGGAAACAACCCGCGTCCACCACCGGGACGTCTTCGTCGACCCCTATGAATGGCTGCGGGACAAGTCCGACCCCGCGGTGCTCGCCCACCTGGAGGCCGAGAACGCCTACACCGACGCCGCCACGGAACACCTGGAACCGTTGCGGCAGAACATCTTCGACGAGATCAAAGCCCGCACCAAAGAAACCGACCTGTCGGTGCCCGCGCGGCGCGGCGACTGGTGGTACTACGGGCGCACCTACGAGGGGAAACAGTACGGCGTTCAATGCCGCTGTCCCATCGGCTCTTCCGACGACTGGGACCCGCCCCAACTCGATGAGGCCACCGAGATCCCCGGCGAGCAGGTGCTGCTGGACCAGAACGCCGAGGCGCAGGGCCACGACTTCTTCGCGCTCGGCGCCGCCGCCGTCAGCCCAGACGGCAATATCCTGGCCTACTCCGTCGACGTCGTCGGTGACGAGCGCTACACGCTGCGATTCAAAGACTTATCCACCGGCGAGCTGTTCCCCGACGAAATCACCGGAATCGGCGCCGGGGTGACCTGGGCGACCGATAACCGCACCGTCTACTACGCCACCGTGGATGCGGCCTGGCGCCCGGACACCGTGTGGCGCTACCGGATCGGCGCCGACCGGCCCGCCGAGCAGGTGTACCACGAGGACGACGAGCGGTTCTGGCTGTCGGTGGGCCGCACCCGCAGCGACGCCTACGTGCTGATCGCGGCCGGGTCGTCGATCACCTCCGAGGTCCGCTACGCCGACGCGGCCGACCCGCAGGCGGAGTTCACCGTGGTGCTGCCCCGCCGGGAAGGCGTCGAGTACTCGGTGGAGCATGCGATCGTCGGCGGCGAAGACCGATTCTTGGTGCTGCACAACGATGGCGCGGTCAACTTCACCCTGGTGCAGGCTCCGGTAGGTGATCCGACCGCGCAGCAGACCCTGATCGCCGGACGTGATGACGTGCGGCTCGATGGGGTGGACGCCTTCGCGCACCACCTCGTCGTCGGCTACCGAGCCGACGGGTTGCCGCGCCTGCAACTGTGGCCGATCGGCAGCGACGGCGACTACCTAGCGCCGCAGGAGATCACCTTCGACACCGAGTTGACCTCCGCGGGCCTGGCGGCCAACCCTAACTGGGACTGCCCGCGACTGCGGGTGGGCGCGACGTCGTTCATCACCCCGGTACGCATCTACGACATCGACCTCGCGACCGGCGAACGCACCCTGCTGCGTGAGCAGCCGGTGCTCGGCGAGTACCGCCGCGAGGACTACGTCGAGTACCGCGATTGGGCCTACGCCGAGGACGGCACCCGAGTCCCGGTGTCGGTCGTGCACCGGGCCGGGATCGAATTGCCAGCTCCCACATTGCTTTACGGTTACGGCGCCTACGAGATGTGTGAGGACCCGCAGTTCTCGATCGCCCGGCTGTCCCTGCTGGACCGCGGCATGGTGTTCGCCGTCGCGCACGTGCGCGGCGGCGGCGAACTGGGCCGGCTGTGGTACGAGCACGGCAAGCTGCTGCAGAAGAAGAACAGCTTCACCGACTTCGTCGCCGTGGGCCGCCGCCTGATCGAGGCCGAAATCTGCCGGCCGGGGCAGCTGGTAGCGATGGGCGGCAGCGCGGGCGGGCTGTTGATGGGCGCGGTGACCAACCTGGCGCCGGAGTTGTTCGCCGGCGTGGTGGCGCAGGTCCCGTTCGTCGACCCGCTGACCACCATCTTGGATCCGTCGCTGCCGCTGACCGTCACCGAGTGGGACGAGTGGGGAAACCCGTTGGACGACAAGGACGTCTACTTCTACATGAAGTCCTACTCGCCCTACGAGAACATCACCCGTCGCGAATACCCGCCGATCCTAGCGATGACGTCACTGCACGACACCCGGGTGTATTACGTCGAGCCGGCGAAGTGGGTTGCGGCGCTACGGCACACCAAGACCGACGCCAACCAGGTCTTGCTGAAAACCCAGATGAACGCCGGCCACGGCGGCATCTCCGGGCGTTACGAACGCTGGAAGGAGATCGCGTTCCAATACGCCTGGCTGCTGGCGACGGCCCGCTGCGAGGTTCCCGGGAAACACTGACCGGGCGCCTCCGGCACCGCCACGAGGTACCCTCGCGGCCATGAGCCTTGCTGATATCCCGCTGACCACCCTCGATGGCCAGTCCACCTCGCTGGCAGACTACGCCGACCGTGCGGTCCTGGTCGTCAACGTCGCCTCAAAATGCGGGCTCACCCCGCAGTACAGCGCCCTGGAGAAGCTGGCCCAGGACTACGCCGACCGGGGGCTGACCGTGCTCGGCGTGCCCTGCAATCAGTTCATGGGCCAGGAGCCCGGAACCCCCGAGGAGATCCGGAGCTTCTGCTCCACCACCTACGGGGTGACGTTTCCGCTGCTGGCCAAGACCGACGTCAACGGCGATGGCCGCCACCCGCTGTACGCGGAGCTGACCAAGACCGCCGACGCCGAGGGGGCTGCCGGTGACGTGCAATGGAACTTCGAGAAGTTTCTGCTCGCCCCCGGGGCGACAGTGGTCAACCGGTTCCGGCCCACCACGGTGCCGGACGCGCCCGAGGTGATTACCGCCATCGAGGCCGTCCTGCCGAACTGATGCGCACCCGCTCGGAGCGCTTCCCGAGTGTTCGGGCGTTGGCGCTGGCTTATCGGTTCCGGGAGAGCCTTTTTCTGCTGCCGCTGGTGATCGTGTTCGGCGGCATGCTGTTGGCCGTTCTCAGCCGTGCGGCGGACCGTCGTATCGGGCCGTCGCCGCGTTTCCTGCTGAAGATGGACAGCGGGGTGGCCACCACGCTGCTGTCCACGATCGCCGGCGCGACGATCACCACCGCGGGGGTCATCTTCTCGCTGACCATCGTGAGTCTGCAGCTGGCGAGCTCCCAGCTGTCGCCGCGGGTGATGCGCTGGTTCATCCGGGACCGGCTCAGCCAGGTCGTGATCGGCCTGCTGGTCGCGACCTTCGTGTACTGCGTGCTGAGCCTGCCCGATCTGGACGGATCCCGCCCGGTGCCCGCGCCGCCACTGACGGTGACCGTCGCCGTGGTGCTGACGATCGTCACCGTGATCACCATCATCGCCCACGTCGACCACCTGGCCCATCGCCTGGAGGTCGGTCAGGTGGTGCGGGAGATCGCCGCGGAGGGCTCGATGGTGATCGACACCGTGGTGGCCGCCGCGGCCGACGAGCAGCCGGCCCCCGAAACCGACATGGACGCTCCGGCGGATGTGCTGCGGCTGACCTCGCCCGGCAACGGCTGGATCAGCCGGGTCGACACCCACCGGTTGTTGGCCGCCATCCCGCCGAACACCAGGATCCGGTTGGACACCCGGGTCGGCGCCTACATCCACCTGGGCCAGCCACTGGTCACGATCTGGCCGCCGCCGGCGCACCCGGACCGGGTGCGGCAGAAGCTGACCCGGGCGATCACCGTCAGCGACAGCCGCACCATGCAGGAGGACATCGACTTCGCGTTCCGCCAGCTCGTCGACATCGGGCTGCGCGCGCTGAGCTCGGCGATCAACGACCCCACCACCGCGGTCGAGGCCACGCTGCGGGTCGGCAGCCTGTTGCGCCGCCTGCTGGTGGTGCCGTTGCCGCTGGTGGCGGTGGCCGGCTCGGAGGGCCGGATCCTGCTGCGACCGTGGGGCCTCAACGCCAAGGAGTACATCGCGCACGGTTTCGATCAGCTTCGTCAGGTGGCACCGTCTCAGCCACTGGTGGCGGCGACGATCCTGCGGGTGCTACGGATGCTGGTCGTCCACGTCGAAGAGCAGGGCCGGCCCGAACACATTCCGGCACTGCGTGAGCAGGCCGACCTGCTGCTGGAATCACTGGCCAAGGCGCCAGAGCTGCATCCGCGCGACCTGGCGCGACTGCGGGCGATCGCGGCCAACAGCACCGACCCGGCCAACCACAGCCGTCGGCGCCGGCTGAGCCTGTAACGCCAGCCGGCGTCTGCTTGGATGTCACCGGCCGGTCACCTGCACCGGCCACACTGGTGGCATGACCGGACAGCTGATCGTCTCCGTCTCGGGGATCGGCGAACGGACCTGCGTCGACGCCGAGTCGTTCTGCGCGCAACTGGACGCCCGAGCCGTGCCGGTGTCACTGCTGGTGGCACCGCGGCTGGGGACGGACTACCGGCTGGACCGCGACCCGCGCACCGTCGACTGGCTGGTGCACCGGCGGGCCGGCGGCGCCGCCATCGTGCTGCACGGTTTCGATGAGGCCGCCACCAAGAAGCGCCGCGGCGAATTCGCCGCCTTGGGCGCCCACGAGGCCAACCTGCGGCTGCTGGGGGCCGACCGCGTGCTGGAGCACCTGGGTTTGCGCACCCGGCTGTTCGCCGCGCCCGGCTGGACGGTGTCACCGGGAACAGTGCGGGCGTTGCCGCGCAACGGTTTTCGTCTGCTGGCCGGTCTGCACACGGTGACCGATCTGGTGCTCGACCGCACCGTACGGGCCCGGGTGGTCGGCGTCGGAGCCGGTTTTCTGACCGCGCCCTGGTGGTGCCGGATGGTGGTGGCGACCAGTGCGCGTATCGCGCGCCGCGGTGGGGTGGTGCGACTGTCGGTGGGCGCTCGGCAGCTGAGCGATCCGGGCGTGGTGGCGGCCATGCTGGATGCGGTGGACGCGGCGCTGGGCCACGGCTGCCGCCCGGAGCGTTACCGGTGGCCGCTCGCGGCCGATGTGGCCTCCGGGCTGAGCGCCTGACTGGCTACGCTGGACCGCCATGAGCGGTAAGGCGGACGTCGACGCGATCATCGTCGGGGCGGGTCTGGCCGGCCTGGTGGCGGCCTGCGAACTGGTGGAACGCGGCCAGCGGGTGCTGATCGTCGACCAGGAGAACAGCGCGAACCTGGGCGGGCAGGCGTTCTGGTCCTTCGGTGGCCTGTTCTTCGTCGACAGCCCCGAGCAGCGGCGGCTGGGAGTGCGCGACAGCCACGAACTGGCCCTGCAGGATTGGCTGGGCACCGCCGGCTTCGACCGCGCGTGCGACCACTGGCCGCGGCAATGGGCGCACGCCTACGTCGACTTCGCCGCCGGGGAGAAACGCAGCTGGCTGACCGCGCGCGGGCTGAAGATCTTCCCGCTGGTCGGCTGGGCCGAGCGCGGCGGTTACGGCGCGATCGGACACGGCAATTCGGTGCCCCGGTTCCACATCAGCTGGGGGACCGGGCCCGCCCTGGTCGAGATCTTCGCGAGCCGGTTGCGGGGCCGATCGCGAGTCCGCTTCGCGCACCGGCACCGGGTTGACGAGCTGATCGTCGAAGACGGCCGGGTGACCGGCGTGCGGGGCAGTGTGCTGGAACCGTCGTCCGCGGCGCGCGGTGTGGCGTCATCACGGAACACTGTGGGGGAGTTCGAATTCCGGGCGTCCGCCGTGCTGGTGACCAGCGGTGGCATCGGCGGCAACCTCGAGCTGGTGCGGCAGAACTGGCCGGAGCGGATGGGCCGCGTCCCGGCGCAGCTGCTGGCCGGGGTGCCCGCCCACGTCGACGGCCGGATGATCGGGATCACCGAGGCCGCCGGCGGGCGGGTGATCAACCGGGACCGGATGTGGCACTACACCGAGGGCATCACCAACTACGACCCGATCTGGCCGGGCCACGGTATCCGGATCATCCCCGGCCCGTCGCCGCTATGGCTGGACGCGGCCGGCAACCGACTGCCCGGGCCGCTGTATCCCGGCTTCGACACCCTGGGCACCTTGGAGCACATCGCGCGTTCCGGGCAGGACTACACCTGGTTCGTGCTGAACGCCAAGATCATCGAGAAGGAATTCGCGCTGTCGGGTCAGGAACAGAACCCGGACCTGACCGGGCGCAGCCTGCGTCAGCTGATCGCCTCTCGGGCCCGGTCCGGGCCGCCGCCCCCCGTGCAGGCGTTCGTCGACCGCGGGGTGGATTTCGTCCATGCCGATTCGCTGCGCGATCTGGTCGCGCGGATGAACGACCTGCCCGATGTGCTGCCACTGGACTATGCGACGGTGGCGGCCGAGGTGACCGCACGCGACCGCGAGGTGGCTAACCGGTTCAGCAAGGACGGCCAGATCACCGCGATCCGCGGCGCCCGGGCCTACCTGGGGGACCGGCTGGGCCGGGTGGTGGCCCCGCACCGGCTGACCGATCCGGCCGCCGGCCCGCTGATCGCGGTCAAACTGCACATCTTGACCCGGAAGACGTTGGGCGGCTTGGAAACCGACCTGGACTCCCGGGTGCTGGGCGCCGACGGCAAGCCGATCGACGGGCTGTATGCCGCCGGTGAGGTGGCCGGTTTCGGGGGCGGCGGGGTGCACGGTTATCGGGCGCTGGAGGGCACCTTCCTGGGCGGGTGCATCTTCTCCGGCCGGGCCGCCGGCCGGGGCGCCGCCGGCGACATCACCTAAAGCCGGTATTCCCGGCGAGCAGACGTGAATGCTCCCTAAAACGCCCGAAAATGGGGGCTTTCACGTCTGCTCGCGGTTAGAACGCGACGGCGCTCTCGGCGGGCAGCACCTGAAAGTCGGTGCGTCCCATCTCGGCGAGCCGCCCGTGGTAGATGCCGCGGGCGTCGTCGGCGATGATGCCCTGGTGGATCGGCACCGCGGCCCGCGGCGCCACGGCCCGCAGGTAGTCGACCGCCTCGGCGATCTTCATCCACGGTGCTGCGGCCGGGGCGGCCAGCACGTCCACCGGCTCGTCCGGCACGAACAGTGCGTCGCCGGGGTGCATCAGCCGGGCCGGATGCCCGGCGTCACCGACGAGGTAGGAGATGTTGTCGATCATCGGCAGCTCCGGATGGATCACCGCGTGCTGCCCGCCGACGCCGCGCACCCGCACCGAGCCGAGCTCGAAGGAATCCCCGACATGCACCGGCCGCCACGGCGGCCCCAGCTGGGTGGCGGTCTGCGGGTCGGCGTAGAGCGCGGCTTCCGGATTGGCGTCGAGCAGCGCAGGCAGCCGCGCGGTGTCGACGTGGTCAGGGTGCTGATGGGTGATCAGGATCGCCGACAGCCCGGTGATGCCCTCAAAGCCGTGCGAGAAGTTGCCCGGATCGAACAGCACCGTGGTGTCGACGAAATCGGCGAGCAGGCAGGAGTGGCCGAAGTGGGTCAATCGCATGTCTTCGATTGTGCGCTCCGGGGCCGCGAACGGGCATCGGTATTGTTGAGCCGACCGATTCCCGTCGACAGTAGGAGCGCGCGTGGCCCGGGTGGTTGTGCACGTGATGCCCAAAGCCGAGATTCTCGACCCGCAGGGTCAGGCGATCGTCGGCGCGCTTGCCCGGCTCGGGCACACCGGCGTGTCGGAGGTGCGGCAGGGCAAGCGCTTCGAGCTCGAGGTCGACGATTCGGTCGACGACGCCGCGCTCGCCGAGATCGCCGAGACGCTGCTGGCCAACACGGTGATCGAGGATTGGACCGTCAGCCGGGAGACGCCGTGAGCGCCCGGGTCGGTGTCATCACCTTCCCCGGCACCCTTGACGACGTCGACGCCGTGCGCGCCGTCCGCTACGTCGGTGCCGAACCGGTCAACCTGTGGCACGCCGACGCCGACCTGAAGGGGGTCGACGCCGTCGTGGTGCCCGGAGGTTTCTCCTACGGCGACTACCTGCGTGCCGGTGCCATTGCCCGGTTCGCTCCGGTGATGGGCGAGGTCGTCGCGGCGGCCGGGCGCGGTCTGCCGGTGCTGGGCATCTGCAACGGGTTCCAGGTGTTGTGCGAGGCCGGGTTGTTGCCGGGCGCGCTGACCCGCAACGCCGGTCTGCACTTCGTCTGCCGCGACGTCTGGCTGCGGGTGGCCTCCACCGAGACGGTCTGGACCTCCCGGTTCGACGCCGACGCCGACCTGCTGGTGCCGCTGAAGTCCGGCGAGGGTCGCTATGTGGCTTCCCCGCAGGTGCTCGACGAGCTGGAGGGCGAAGGCCGGGTGGTGTTCCGCTATCTGGACAACCTCAACGGCTCGATGCGCGACATCGCCGGGGTGAGTTCGGCCAACGGCCGGGTGGTGGGGCTGATGCCGCACCCCGAGCACGCCATCGAGGCATTGACCGGGCCCAGCGACGACGGGCTGGGGTTGTTCTACTCCGCGCTGGACGCGGTGCTCGCGGCCTGAGCCCAGCGCCGCGCTAGCAGGTCAGCGCGACCGCGGCTTCGGCGGTGTAGCACAGGAACGTCAGCGTCTCCTGCAGGTAGAGCTGCACGTTCTCGGCGTCATGCGACAGGTAGCCGATCGACACGTCGGTGCCCAGCCGCAGATCGAAGTCGCCGCCGCGGGTGGTCAGCACGAACGCGCCGCCGATCGCCGGCGCCCAGATGATGTCGCCGGTGACCAGCCGGCGCAGGTGCTCGAGGATCGGATAGCCGTGATCGGAGGTCTCGGCGACCTTTGTGTAGGCATCGGCGGACAGCAGCACCGAGTACGGGCCGTCCACCCCGGCCAGCCGCAGCGCCGAGAGCGCCTGGCTGACCACGTCCGGGATGTCCCGCGGGTCGTCCGGCAGCGTCAACTCGGCATTGGAACTTGCGCTGCGGATGCCCTCCACCGAGGCGGCCGGGTAGCCATCGAAGATGATCCGGTCCTCGGCGAACGCCAGCTTCTTGGCGGCGACTTTCACCGGGTCCCAGTCGGCATCCTGCGAACCGCGCTCGACATCGTCGATCTCCGCACGCGACAGGGTGAACGGAACCCGCAGGCGCACCAGCGGTTTGCTGTCGCGCAGGTGCGCAACCACACCGTCGGCCGGGTCACCGATGCCGGTCAGCCGGCCGGTGCCCACCGCGGCCGCCGTCGGGCCGGCCGGCTCGCTCACATCGACGACCCGGCGTCCGGCGATGTGCCGCTTGAACGTTCGGGCCGCCTCCTGCTCGATGTCGGCCCAGGCCGCCTCGGTGACCGGGGCCAGATCGCGATACAGGTTGTTCATTGCGAGATTCCTTTCAGGCTGCCGATATTCAGTGAGCCATCAACGCCGGTGGGTTCGACGGGTTCAGCGGGGGTCAGGGCCGCCGCCAGGCCCGGCAGCGGCGGCGGATCGTCGAGGAAGTCGGCGGTGGGAGTGAAGAACAGCCCGCCGGTGAGCGCGGTGGAGAAATCCAGGATGCGGTCGGTGTTGCCCGGCGGGTCACCGAGGAACATGTTGCGCAGCATCTGCTCGGTGACTCCCGGGCTCCGCGCGTAGGCGATGTAGTACGTGCCGGACTCGCCGGCGCCCACCGAGCCGAACGGCATGTTGTGCCGCACGATGTCCAGTTCGTTGCCGTCCTCGTCTTCGATCACGTTGAGCGCGATGTGTGAGTCGGCAGGCTTCACCGCGTCGTCGAACTCGATGTCGTCGGCCTTGGTGCGGCCGATCACCCGCTCCTGCTCGGTGACCGGTAGCGCTTCCCAGGCGGCCATATCGTGGACGTACTTCTGAATGTGCACGTAGGAGCCGCCGGCGAAGTCCGGATCCTCGTCGCCGACGGCGGTGGCGTCCAGCGCCTCGTCGCCGACCGGGTTCTCGGTGCCGTCGACGAAGCCGAGCAGGTCGCGATTGTCGAAGAAGCGGAAGCCGTGCACCTCGTCGACCACGGTGATCGCACCGGCCATCGCCTTGACGATGCGGCCGGCGAGTTCGAAGCAGACGTCCATCGTCTCGCCCTTGACGTGGAACAACAGGTCGCCCGGGGTGGCCGGCGCGCTGTGGCGGGGACCGGTCAGCTCGACGAACGGATGCAGCTCGGCCGGGCGGGGCCCACTGAACAGCCGGTCCCAGGCGTCCGAGCCGATCGAGGTCACCAGCGACAGCCGCTTGGTCGGGTCGCGGAAGCCGATCGCCCGGGCGAAACCGGCCAGCTCCGGCAACGCCTCGTGCACGGTCGGCTCACCACCCTCATCGATGGTGGCGACCAGAAAAATAGCCGCACAGGTCAAGGGCGCGATGACGGGCTGAACGGACGGCACGGTATCGACCCTAACGCGCCCGCTGCACCCCAGATGCGAAAGACTTGAGCACATGGCGGCCACCGCAACCGGATTATGCGAGTTCATCGACGCCTCTCCGTCGCCGTTTCACGCGTGCGCGACCGTGGCCGAACGGCTGCGTGCCGCCGGTTACACCGAGCTGGCCGAGACCGACCGCTGGCCGGCAGCACCCGGGCGGTACTTCCTTGTGCGGGCCGGGTCGCTAGTGGCGTGGAATGGTTCTGCGCACGACGGCCACGCCTGGCCATTCCGGATCATCGGCGCGCACACCGACAGCCCGAACCTGCGGGTCAAGCAGCATCCCGCCCGCGAGGTGGCCGGCTGGCAGCTGGTGGCGTTGGCGCCCTACGGCGGTGCCTGGCTGAACTCCTGGCTGGACCGCGACCTGGGTGTCAGCGGGCGGCTCTCGGTGCAGGCCAGTACCGGAATCACCCATCACCTGGTCCGCATCGACGAGCCGATCCTGCGGGTGCCGCAACTGGCCATCCACCTGGCCGACGATCGCAGGTCGGTCACGCTGGACCCCCAGCGCCACCTCAACGCGGTTTGGGCCGCCGGCGGCGCGCCCCGCGACTTCCTCGGCTACGTGGCCGAACGCGCCGGCGTGGAACCGCGCGAGGTGCTGGGTTTCGACCTGATGACCCATGACCTGGCGCCGTCGGGGGTGACCGGGGCCGGCCAGGAGTTCGTCAGCGCGCCGCGGCTGGACAACCAGGCCAGCTGCTACGCCGGGCTGGAAGCCCTGCTGGCCGGCGAGCCGGGGCCTTTCCTGCCGGTGCTGGCGCTGTTCGACCACGAGGAGGTCGGATCCACCTCGGATCACGGCGCCCAGTCCGATCTGCTGCTGACCGTCTTGGAGCGGATCACGCTGGCCGCCGGCGGGGACCGGGAGGATTTCCTGCGGCGGCTGGCCGGCTCGACGCTGGCCTCGGCGGACATGGCGCACGCCACCCACCCCAACTACCCGGACCGGCACGAACCGGGCCACCAGATCGCGGTCAATGCCGGGCCGGTGCTCAAGGTGCAACCCAACCTGCGCTATGCCACCGACGGCCGCACCGCCGCGACGTTCGCCCTGGCCTGCCACCAAGCGGGAGTGCCGCTGCAGCGCTACGAGCATCGCGCCGACCTGCCGTGCGGGTCCACCATCGGTCCGATGAGCGCCGCGGCCACCGGCATCCCCACCGTCGACGTGGGCGCACCGCAGCTGGCCATGCATTCGGCGCGCGAGCTGATGGGCGCGCGCGATGTCAGCTTCTATGCGGCGGCTCTGACGGCCTTCCTGGCTCCCGACTGAGCCGAAATCGGTGCCATACACTGTGGCCGTGACCTCCCCGACCCCGCTCGACACCGTCGAACACGCCGCGGCCACCCCCGACCAACCGCAACCGTTCGCCGAGCTGGGCCTCAAAGACGACGAGTACCAGCGCATCCGCGACATCCTGGGCCGCCGCCCCACCGACGCCGAGCTGGCCATGTACTCGGTGATGTGGAGTGAGCACTGCTCCTACAAGTCCTCCAAGGTGCACCTGCGGTACTTCGGCGAGACCACCACCGACGAGATGCGCAAAGCCATGCTGGCCGGCATCGGCGAGAACGCCGGCGTGGTCGACATCGGCGACGGTTGGGCGGTGACCTTCAAGGTGGAGTCGCACAACCACCCGTCGTACGTCGAGCCGTATCAGGGCGCGGCCACCGGGGTGGGCGGGATCGTGCGCGACATCATGGCGATGGGCGCCCGCCCGATCGCGGTGATGGACCAGCTGCGCTTCGGCGCCGCCGACGCCCCCGACACCCGCCGGGTGCTCGACGGGGTGGTGCGCGGCATCGGCGGCTACGGCAACTCCCTCGGACTGCCCAACATCGGCGGCGAGACCGTCTTCGACGCCTGCTACGCCGGCAACCCGCTGGTCAACGCGCTCTGTGTCGGGGTGCTGCGCAAAGAGGACCTGCACCTGGCGTTCGCATCGGGCACCGGCAACAAGATCATTCTGTTCGGTGCGCGCACCGGCCTGGACGGCATCGGCGGTGTCTCGGTGCTGGCGTCGGACACCTTCGGCGGCGACGAGTCCGGTGCCGGGCGCAAAAAGCTGCCGTCGGTTCAGGTCGGCGACCCGTTCACCGAGAAGGTCCTCATCGAGTGCTGCCTGGAGCTCTACGCCGCCGGGCTGGTGGTCGGGATTCAGGATCTCGGCGGTGCCGGATTATCGTGTGCCACTTCGGAACTGGCGTCTGCAGGTGACGGTGGTATGGCCATCGAGCTGGAGAAAGTGCCGCTGCGCGCGGCGAACATGACCCCGGCCGAGGTGCTCTCCAGTGAGTCGCAGGAGCGCATGTGCGCGGTGGTGGCCCCGGAGAACGTCGACGCCTTCATGGCGGTGTGCGCCAAGTGGGACGTGCTGGCCACGGTGATCGGTGAGGTCACCGACGGCGACCGGCTGCAGATCACCTGGCACGGGGAGACCGTCGTCGACGTCCCGCCGCGCACGGTGGCCCACGAGGGCCCGATCTACCACCGGCCGGTGGCCCGCCCGGACACCCAGGACGCGCTCAACGCCGACCGCTCGGACACGCTGCCGCGGCCGGCCACCGGCGAGCAGCTGCGCGCGACTCTGCTTGCGCTGCTGGGTAGCCCGCACCTGTGCAGCCGGGCGTTCATCACCGAGCAGTACGACCGGTACGTGCGCGGCAACACCGTGCTGGCCGAGCACGCCGACGGCGGAATGCTGCGCATCGACGAGACCTCCCGGCGCGGGATCGCGATCTCCACCGATGCCTCCGGCCGCTACACCAAGCTGGATCCCTACGCCGGCGCCCAGCTGGCGCTGGCCGAGGCGTACCGCAACGTGGCGGTCACCGGGGCCACCCCGATCGCGGTCACCAACTGCCTGAACTTCGGGTCCCCCGAAGACCCCGGGGTGATGTGGCAGTTCGCCGAGGCGGTGCGCGGGTTGGCGGACGGCTGTGCGGCACTGGGCATTCCGGTCACCGGCGGCAACGTGAGTTTCTACAACCAGACCGGCGCGACGCCGATCCACCCCACCCCGGTGGTCGGTGTGCTCGGCGTCATCGACGACGTGGAGCGACGGCTGCCATCGGCGTTCGGCGTCGAACCGGGGGAGACCCTGATGCTGCTCGGTGACACCCGCGATGAGTTCGACGGCTCCATCTGGGCGCAGGTGACGGGCGACCATCTGGGCGGGCTGCCCCCGAAAGTCGACCTGGAACGCGAGAAGCTGCTCGCCGAGGTGCTGTGCGCGGCCTCTCGCGACGGCCTGGTCTCCGGAGCGCACGACCTCAGCGAGGGCGGCTTGATCCAGGCCGTGGTCGAGTCGGCCATCGCCGGCGAAACCGGTTGCCGCGTCCTGCTTCCCGAAGATGTTGATCCGTTCGTCTTCTTGTTCTCCGAGTCGGCGGGTCGGGCCCTGGTGGCCGTGCCGCGTACCGAGGAGAGCCGGTTCAGGTCCATGTGCGAGGCACGCGGGCTGCCGGTCACCCGGGTCGGCGTGGTGGACCAGGCCTCGCAGGAGGTGGAGGTCCAGGGCCAGTTCAGCGTGTCGCTGGCGGAACTGCGCAGCACGTCCGAGGCAGTGCTGCCGGGGATCTTCGGATAATCGGGGCGCCATGCAGGCACCGGCCAGACACCCGCTGCTGGTGTGGGCATGGGGGCTGCTGCGCCTGAAGTTCGTCGGGGTGGCGTTCGGCGCGCTGTTCTTCTGCCTGTCGCTGACCCCGTCGCTGTTGCCGCGCGACTGGGTGTTCCAAGGGCTGATCGGCGGCATCAACGCCGCCTTCGGCTACGGCCTGGGCGTGCTGATCGGCGCGGTGGCCGACCGGCTCTTGCTCCGCGGCGCGCGGTGGTGGCCGCCGTCGCGGCGGGTGTTGTTTGCGTTGAAGGCGGCTGTCGTGGTGGCGGCGCCGACGGCGTGCGTGCTAATGCTGATCCCGGCCGCCGGCTGGCAACGGCAGGTCTCGGCGTTGCTGGGAATCGAAGGGCCGGCGACGCTGGGCTACCTGCGTACGCTCGGCGTCGCTCTCGGTGTCGCCGCGGCCCTGGTGGCGGCAGTGCGGACGCTGATCGACATCAGCCGGCTGGTGGCGCGGGCGCTGATCCGGCGCTGGCGCCTGCACAACGAGGTCGCCCTGTTCATCGGCACCTCGATCGTCGTGGTCGTACTGGTCACCCTGACCAACGGGGTGCTGATCCGCGGGTTCTTCGCCGGCGCCAGCGCGGTGTTCCAGCCCCAGAACAGCGCCACCAAACCCTGGGCCATCCAGCCGCAGCAGCCGGAGCGCTCCGGCAGCCCGGCATCGCTGGCGCCGTGGGACACCCTGGGCAGCCAGGGCCGCAGCTTCGTCTCCGGTGGCGCGCACGCGGCGGAACTCAGCGCGATCAACGGCCGGCCGGCCCGCGAACCCATCCGCGTCTACGCCGGCCTGCACAGCGCCGATGACGATCAGGCGCGGATGGAGTTGCTGGTCGACGAACTGGAACGCACGCACGCCTTCGACCGCCAGGTGCTGGCCGTGGTACCGACCACCGGCACCGGTTGGGTCAATCCGGTCGCGGCCAACGCGCTGGAGCTGGTGTACAACGGCGACACCGCGATCGTCGCCGTGCAGTACTCCTACCTGCCGAGCTGGATCTCGTTCCTGGCTGACCAGCGCAAATCGATGGACTCCGGCCGGATGCTGGTGCACACCATCGCCGAGCGCTGGCAGCGCCTGCCCGCGCAGCACCGGCCCAAGCTGGTGCTCTACGGCGAAAGCCTCGGGGCGATGGCCGGTCAGGCCGCGTTCGACTGGCTACCCGACATTCCCGAGTTGGGGTTCGACGCGGTGCTGTGGGTGGGGCCCCCGCAGGCCAGCCCACTGTGGCACGCGCTGCTGGTGCGGCGCGACCCCGGCAGCACCGCGGTGCTGCCGCGCTACGACAACGGTCGTACCGTGCGGTTCTCCCAGGCCACGTTGCCGTCCGAGATCGCCCGGATCGCCGCGCCGCCGTGGGTCGGCCCCCGGGTGTTGTTTCTGCAGCACGCCTCCGATCCGGTGGTCTGGTGGTCGCCGGATCTGCTGTTCGCCCGGCCGGACTGGCTCACCGAGCCGCCCGGCCCGGACCGCACCGCGTCGATGCGCTGGTATCCGGTGGTGACGTTTTGGCAGGTCAGCGCCGATCTGGCGCACGGCGAGTCGATGCCGACCGGGCACGGCCATAACTATGCCGACACCATCCTGGACGGCTGGGTGGCCGTGCTGCCGCCGGACGGCTGGCAGGCGGATGACACCGAGCGGATCCGGGATGCGCTGCGGAAGGACCGCGGAACCGAGGGCGCGGTCGCCTAGCCTGCCGCGCCTAGCCTTGAGATGTGCCCGCCCGTCCCCGCGAAGACCCCGCCCAGACCCGCGCCGCCGTGCTGGCGCTCGCCGACTGGTTGCGCGATGAGAGCCTGCCCGCCCCGGATCGGGCCGAGCTGGCCGCCGCGGTTCGCCTGACCGCGCGCACCCTGGCCGAGCTGGCCCCGGGAGCCAGCGTCGAGGTGCGGGTGCCGCCGTTCGTGGCCGTGCAGTGCATCGCCGGCCCGCGGCACACCCGCGGCACCCCGCCCAACGTCGTCGAGACCGACCCGCGCAGCTGGCTGCTGCTGGCGACCGGGCTGCTCGCGGCGGACGACGCGACAGCGGCCGGAAAGCTGCGGCTGTCCGGCTCACGGGCCGCCGAGATCGGCGAATGGCTGCCGTTGGTGAAACTCGGCGCCGACAGCCCGTAGACTGAACGCTGTCATCTACGCGCGCCCCCGGGAGCAGACACAACGTGCTTGACCAGCAGGTGGAAGACCCTGACAATCCGCCACGCGAAGAATGCGGTGTTTTCGGTGTCTGGGCTCCGGGTGAAGAAGTAGCGAAGCTCACATATTACGGCCTTTATGCGCTGCAACACCGCGGCCAGGAGGCCGCCGGGATCGCGGTCGGCGACGGATCCCAGGTGCTGGTGTTCAAGGACCTCGGCCTGGTCAGTCAGGTGTTCGAGGAGCAGACGCTGGCGGCCATGCCCGGCCACGTGGCGATCGGTCACTGCCGCTACTCCACCACCGGCGACACCACCTGGGAGAACGCCCAGCCGGTGTTCCGCAACACCGCGGCCGGCACCGGGGTGGCGCTGGGCCACAACGGCAACCTGGTCAACACCACCGAACTGGCCCGCCGCGCCCGCGAACTGGGGCTGATCGACACCCGCCGTCCCGGCGTCGCCACCACCGACTCCGACATCCTGGGCGCGCTGCTGGCGCACGGGGCCGCCGACATCACCTTGGAGCAGGCGGCGCTCGAGCTGCTGCCGACGGCGCGCGGGGCCTTCTGCCTGACGTTCATGGACGAGAACACCCTGTATGCGGCCCGCGACCCGTGGGGGGTACGCCCGCTGTCGCTGGGGCGGCTGGACCGCGGCTGGGTGGTGGCGTCGGAAACCGCCGCGCTGGACATCGTCGGCGCCTCGTTCGTCCGCGACATCGAGCCCGGTGAGCTGCTGGCGATCGACGCCGACGGGGTGCGCTCCACCCGGTTCGCCAACCCCACTCCCAAGGGCTGTGTGTTCGAGTACGTCTATCTGGCCCGGCCCGACAGCACCATCGGCGGCCGGTCGGTGCACGCCACCCGGGTGGAGATCGGCCGGCGGCTGGCTCGCCAGCATCCCGTCGACGCCGACCTGGTGATCGGGGTGCCCGAGTCCGGCACCCCCGCCGCGGTCGGGTATGCCCAGGAGTCCGGTATCGACTACGGGCAGGGCCTGACCAAGAACGCCTATGTCGGGCGGACCTTCATCCAGCCGTCGCAGACCATCCGTCAGCTCGGTATCCGGCTCAAGCTCAACCCGCTGCGGGAGATCATCCGCGGCAAGCGGCTCATCGTCGTCGACGACTCCATCGTGCGGGGCAACACCCAGCGTGCGCTGGTGCGAATGCTGCGAGAAGCCGGCGCCATCGAGGTGCATGTGCGGATCGCCTCTCCGCCGGTGAAGTGGCCGTGCTTCTACGGCATCGACTTCGCCTCGCCGGCGGAGCTGATCGCCAACGTCGTCGAGGACGAAGCCGAGATGCTCGAGGCGGTGCGGCGCGCCATCGGCGCGGACAGCCTCGCCTACGTCGGGCTGGAGGACATGATCGCCGCCACTGAGCAGCCCCGCTCGCGACTGTGCAGCGCCTGTTTCGACGGCAACTATCCGATCGAGCTGCCCGGCGACAGTGCCCTGGGCAAAAACGTGGTCGAGCAGATGCTGGCCACCACCGCATTGCAGGCCGACGCAGGCGACCCGGCGCTGAGCCAGCCCTAACCAAACCCCGTCTCCCGCAGCACCTCGCGGCCCCAGCCGACGCAAGTATCAACTACTTGACATTAGGTCGGGCGGTCGATAACGTCGGCGCCATCGAGGCTCGTGACCTGACGACGGACAGGAGTGGTTGTGGCGCGTTTTCCCAAGCCGCCCGAGGGCAGTTGGACTCAGCACTATCCCGAACTCGGTACCGAACCGGTGTCGTACCGGGATTCCATCACGCCGGAAGTCTACGAGAAGGAGCGGGCGGCGATCTTCCGGCGTGCCTGGCTGAATGTCGGTCGGGTAGAACAGCTTCCGCGAAAGGGAAGCTATTACACCAAGGAACTCAAGGTCGTCAACACCTCGATCATCGTGGTGCGCACGACATCTGACGAGGTCAAGGCCTATCACAACGTCTGCCGTCACCGCGGCAACAAGCTGGTCTGGGACACCATGCCGCTGGAGGAGACCAGCGGCAATTGCCGCCAGTTCACCTGCAAGTACCACGGCTGGCGCTATGACCTCGACGGCAATCTGACCTACGTGCAGCAGGAAGAGGAGTTCTTCGACCTGGACAAGAGCCGCTACGGGCTGGTCGGCGTGCACTGCGAAGTCTGGGAAGGCTTCATCTTCGTCAACTTCGCGCGGGAGCCTGAGCAGTCGCTGCGCGAATTCCTCGGGCCGATGGTCACGGCGTTGGACGGTTATCCGTTCGGGAAGATGACCTCGAGGTGGCAGTACCGATCGGCCGTCAACTCCAATTGGAAGCTGTTCCTGGATGCGTTTCAGGAGTTCTATCACGCGCCGGTGCTGCACGGGAACCAGACGCCGGTGGCCTTCCGGGTGGCCGCCGAAGAAGCCGGTTTCGAAGCGCCCCACTACCGTCTTGAGGGGCCGCATCGGCTGGTGAGCACCTCGGGGGTGCGGGCCTGGGAGATGCCGGCGGAGATGCGCAAGCCCATCGAGGAGATCTGCCAGAGCGGGTTGTTCGGCCCGTGGGACGCGCCGGACATGGGCCCGATGCCGGAGGGCCTCAACCCCGCCAAATGCGATCCATGGGGCCTGGATTCGTTCCAGATCTTCCCCAACTTCACGATCCTGTTCTGGGGCCAGGGCTGGTATCTGACCTACCACTACTGGCCGACGTCACATGACTCGCATATTTTCGAAGGGACGCTGTACTTTCCGCAGCCGCGCACGCCGCGGGAGCGGGTCGCCCAGGAACTGGCGGCGGTGTCGTTCAAGGAGTACGGGTTGCAGGATGCCAGCACCTTGGAGGCGACACATACGATGCTCGGCACCGGCGCGGTGGACCACTTCCTGCTCAACGACCAGGAGGTGCTGATCCGGCACTTCCACTGCGAAACCGCCAGGTGGTTAGCCGAATACGATCACTCGAACGTGAGGGTGTGAGTGTTGATGACCGCTATGCTGCCGACGGAGTTCGCCGACCTCGAGCCGTTCAACGACTGGTGTCTCGGGTCTGAACCGGAGCGCTACGCCAAGCGCATGAACAGTTCCATGGCGGACATGCAGGCGTTCTACGACGCCATCACGGCCCGCGCCGAAGACGCGCTGGCCTACTGCGACAAGTTCAGTCTCGACGACCTGCCCGAGGACGTGCTGAACCTGATGCACCTGCTGTATTCCATGATCACGGTGGCGTTTCCGGCTGAATCCTGGAAGCAGCCGCGAGTCCCCGACTCGGGTGCCGCCGTCATCGAGTGCGTCTACGAGCCCTTCCCGTGAGCCTTCCGGCAACCACCGTGGTGCGTGCCGCCCGGTGGCTCGATATCGATGCCGGGGTGGTGCGTTCCCCCGCCGTCGTGCTGATCGAGGACGGACGCATCACCGCGATCAATCCCGAAGCGCCGGTTGAGATTTCCGCTGACGACATCGACCTCGGTGACGTCACGTTGCTGCCCGGTCTCATGGACATGGAACTCAACCTGCTCATCGGGGGGCCGGGCAGCCCCGAAGGGCTTCCCACACCGCTGCACGGTGTGCAGGACGACCCGGCCTACCGCACCCTACGGGCCGCGGTCAATGCGCGGACCACCCTGGAAGCCGGGTTCACCACCGTGCGCAATCTCGGGTTGATGGTCAAGACCGGGGGCTACCTTCTCGATGTCGCCCTGCAGCGCGCCATCGACCAGGGCTGGCACGTGGGCCCTCGCATCTATCCCGCCGGTCACGCCGTCACCCCCTACGGCGGTCATCTGGATCCGACGGTCTTCCAGCGGCTCGCGCCGGGTGTCATGCCGTTGTCGGTCGCCGAGGGCATCGCCAACGGCGTACCCGACGTGACCGCCTGCGTGCGCTACCAGATCCGCCACGGCGCCAAGCTGATCAAGGTGTCGGCCTCGGGCGGGGTGATGTCGCACAGCACCTCTCCGGGAGCCCAGCAGTACTCCGATGCCGAGCTGGCGGCGATCGCCGACGAGGCGCACCGCGCGGGGGTGCGGGTGGCCGCCCACGCCATCGGCGACAAGGCGATCCGGGCGTGTATCCGGGCCGGCATCGACTGCATCGAGCACGGTTTCCTGGCCACCGACGCCACCTTGGAGATGATGGTCGAGCACGGTACGTTCCTGGTCTCCACCACCTACTTGACCGACGCCATGGCCGTCGACCGGATCGCGCCCGAACTGCGCAAGAAGGCCGCCGAGGTTTTCCCGAAAGCCAAGGCCATGTTGCCCCGGGCGATCGAGGCGGGCGTACGCATCGCGTGCGGCACCGACGCGCCGGCCATCCCGCACGGCCAGAACGCCAAGGAACTGTCTGCGCTGGTGCAGCGCGGCATGACACCGCTGCAGGCACTGCGCGCGGCGACCGTCACCAGCGCCGAGCTCATCGACGCCGCGGACGAACTGGGGCGGCTGGCGCCCGGCTACCGCGCCGATATCATCGCGGTACCGGGTGATCCGACCCGGGACATCGGCACCACTGGTGACGTGCGTTTTGTCATGAAGGACGGCCGAATCTACAAGCGCAGCTGACCGGGAAGTGAGCACATGGATCTCACCCGCAACACCCTGTGGCTGCTGAAGCAGGCCTTCTACTATTCGCTGACGACCGTGAACGAGGCGATCAGCGATCACGGGGTGAGCACCGCGCAGATCGGGTTGTTACGCCAACTGTCCGGCGAACCCGGGCTGTCCGGCGCCGAGTTGGCCCGCCGGCTGCTGATCACCCCGCAGGGGGTGCAGCTGGCGTTGAGTGCGCTCGAGGGCCGCGGTCTGGTGGAGCGCAAGCAGGATCCTCGGCACGGCCGGATTCTGCGGGCGTATCTCACCGACGAGGGGCGTTCGGTGGCCTCGGCGGTTGTCGCCGACGCGATCGCCGCGCACGACAAGGTGTTCGGGGTGCTGACTGCGGAAGAGCAGGAGACACTGCGCGCGCTGCTGACCCGCGTGGTCGAGCAGGGGACCGGGCATACCCTGTTCGGCGACCATGTAGAGAGCTGACCGCAACATTCATCGGGGGGCCGGCTTCGGCGCGGCGAGTTCGGCGAGGGCAGCCGAAAACAACTCGTCCATCTGCGGGCTCAACTCGGCCAGCGTCATGGCGCTGGCATGGCTGGCCGAGCAGAAGGCCTCCCGACCGGCCTCCGCGGCTCCGATGGTAAGGCACAGGCACGCAACGCCGTCCGCGCGGAGTTCCTCAATGGCCTTGCCGACGTCGGCTTCGGCGTAACGCCCTTCGTAACCGAAGTCGTAGGGGAAACCATCCGACAAGACCAGCAGCAGACGATTCGGGGTACCCGCATCCGACTTGAGAATTTCTGCGGCGCCCCGGATTCCAGCGCCGAGCCGGGTGTAGCCCGACGGTTGAAGGTGGTTCAGGCGGGCTCGCCCGATGGCGCCGAAACGTTGGTCGAACGTCTTGATCGCCGGCAGCTGAACCGACTGCCGACCCTGCGACCGAAACGCGTAGACGGCCACCCGATCGCCGAGTTCTTCGAGGGTGACGGCCAGGGTGGCCGCCGCCCGTCGCTGATGGTCGTGTACCGCAAGGCCACCCGGATCAGCATCGGTCACCGACCCGGAGGCATCCAGCAGGATCAGCACGCCGAGATTACGCGCCAGCTTGCGGCGTTCGGTGTAGACGTGTTCGGGCGGCGAATGGCCCGAGCGCAGGTCGACGAACAGCTCGATGAGCGCCTCGAGGTCCAGCTCGTCCCCATCGGCGCGGCGCCGTAAAGCCTTGGGTGCCAAGCCGACGCGCGCCAGACGCCGTCGAAGCACATCGTCGTGGAACACACCGGCGTCCGAGGCGTCTGCGGCAGCAGTGAGCGGGAAATCGACCACCCGGCACCAGTCGCGCCGGTAGGTGTTGTTGAAGACATCCCACTCGGGATACCAAGCGCCGCCTACGCCTACCGCCGCGGCGGGCCTCCCGTCGGTGAATCGGATCCGCTTGGGCAGCGGCCGGGCGTTCGCTCCGCTCGGCTGCGTCCGCCGCAGCGAGCGCACCGGCAGTTCCCCGCCGGAGTCGCTGTCGCCGGCCGAGCGCGAGCCGCCGAGCAGCTTTCGCAGAAAGTCGGAGAGCGCTTGCGAATTGAAGACCGGATTGTCGAAGAGTTTGAGGATTCTGCTTTCGCCCGACCCTTCCCCGTCCGCATCCTCGGGGGCCTCGGTGAAGTTGAATTCCGGCCGCAGGTCCGCATCGGTGGCCTTGCCGGCGGCAGGGGGCGACGCCAACAGCCGAGAGGGTTTGATGACTCCGAACCACTCCGGCGGATCTGCGACCTTCACCCGGCTCCTGGCCGCCTTGAGCGATTCATCGGCAGATGCCGTACGCGGGCGCACCCCGGAGCGAAGCGTCGCTGCCAGCGGAAGCCGGTCGGCGAGTTCGGCCAGCACCCGGTCGCCTTCGAGTGCCAGGTAGCGCCGCGCCACCGATGGGCGTGACCGGAGTGCCTTGACCAGCCGCGGATCCAGGCTCCGGGCGCCGAGCAGAGCGCCTTGGACCAGCACCTCGCGGCGCTGCTGCGCGCACCCGGCCCCCGCCGACACGAAGACGACACGGCCGTCGGTGTAGGCGGGCTCGCCCGCCGGTGCCCGCGAGACACCGACCGTCCTGCCCGCCAGGTAGCCGGCGAGAAACCGGAGCCGGTCGGGGTTCTCGGGACCGTCGGAAGCGGTCACATCGGGAGAACAGCGTCGACGAGTTCGCCAAGTGCGCGGATGACGTCGGCGTCGTCGGAGAGGACTTGGACGATGGCGGACCGGACGGCGCTGCGCAGGTTCAGGCCTTCGGCGACCAGGCCGCCGGCCAGGATCAGCATCCGGGTGGAGGCGCCTTCCCGCAGCGGTGAGCCGTCCAGGTTCCGGATGGCGTTGCCGAGCGCGACCAGCGCATGCGCGGTCTGCGCATCGATCCCGGCTTCGTGCGCAACGATCGCGACTTCGATCTCGGCAGGAGGGAAGCCGAGCTCGATGGTGACGAACCGCTGGCGGGTCGACTCCTTGAGGTTCTTCAGCACGCTTTGGTATCCGGGGTTGTAGGAGATCACCAGCTGAAACCCCGGCGCCGCAGGCACTGTCGTGCCGAGCCGATCGACGGGAAGCTCACGGCGGTGATCGGCCAGGGGATGGATCACCACGGTGGTGTCCTGGCGGGCCTCCACCACCTCGTCAAGGTAGAAGACGGCGCCTGCACGCACGGCGCGGGTCAACGGGCCGTCCACCCAGACCGTCTCTGAGCCTTTGAGCAGGAAACGGCCCACCAGATCCGCCGACGTCATGTCCTCGTGACCGGCGACGGTGATCAGGTCGCGGCCCAGCCGATGGGCCATCGCCTCCACGAACCGCGTCTTCCCGCATCCCGTGGGACCCTTCAACAACACCGGCAAACCGCGGCCCGCCGCGGCCCGAAATACCTCCACCTCATCGCCGACTCCGCGGTAAAACGGTGTCCCGGAAGGACTTTCCATGGTTGCGTGCCGGCTGTTGGACAGCATCTTTTAGTTCCCGCGCTCGAAGGGCACGACAGGGGGCACCGAAACGCCCTCGGGCATCACCAGTTGGCCGTCGACATTGATGTATCCGGAGCGATTGGTCGGTATCGGCAAGGCGGGATGCGGGCACGGCTTGTCGGTGCCGTCACCGCAGATGCCCCCGGTGAAGTAGGAGCGCTGCTGGTGGTCTTGCGGCCAGGGATCGGCGTGCAGGGCGATCCATTGCGCGGGTCCCATGTAGAAGGCGAAGAAACACGCGCTGACCCCGGCGAAGATCGCCAGAAACCGGGCGAACTGCTGGCGGGCGAATCCACCCGGGACACTGTCGAGTCCGCGCTCGACGACGGTGCGGCCGCGATCATCGGTGAAGTAGCGCAGACAGCACAGCGCCGCCTGCACGGCTCCCCACATCAGTCCCTCGTAAACGGGCCACTGGTAATAGGTGTCGGCATTGAGCGACACGGATCGGATGGCCCCGGGATAGGTGTACAACCCAGTCGGGAGCAGGACCAAGCCCTCCATGACGAAGTCGAAGACGAACGCGATCGCATAGGTGACGGCGATCAGGCGGAGATTGCTGATGTCCGGCCAGCGCGCCTTGATCTTTCGCATCACCCAGCATCCGGCGATGGTGATCAGCAGCACGCCGTAGGCGTATCCCGGGGCGTTCGTCAACAGCGGCTCGGCGACCTGACGGCCCGGTTCCTCGGGGGAGACCCACCCCGGAATGTGCGCCGTCCACGAACCCCGGTTGAACAGCCAGGTGTTGTAGGTGCACCAGGTGTTGAAGTAATTGAGCAGCGGATCCTGAAAGAACATCAAGCCCATCGATGCAAACAACATGCCGTCCAGCGTGATTCGCCGCTCGCGTCGCCACGGCCGGATGAAGAACCACCAGATGGCGAACGGCAGGCCGACCCACAAAACGATGGCGTTGGCCATCAGGGGCACCTTCATGTACATCGGCGGATCGTTCGGCCCTACCGGGACGCGTTCGAAGAACGGTCCGGTGATCCACCGCGCCCAGACATACAGCTGCAGCGCCAGCAGCGCCCCGCCGACGGCGGCCCAGATCCGGACGCCGCCCCGGTGACTGGAGGATGTCGGCTCGGCGACAACGTTCTTTCGACTCGACACGCCGCTACTCATGATGCGGTCCCTTTCCGATAGCGCAGTGGGCCAAAATATACTCACCGGTATCTAAGCTGCCAAGGGGTATCGCAGATTCTGTGGGATAATTTCGACCATGGTGGAGCGGTGGACCCGGGAGCGGAGGCTGGCGCACACGCGTTCGCTATTGCTGGATGCCGCCGAGGAAGTATTCGCCGAAAAGGGCTTCAATACGGCGACTCTCGATGACATCGCCCAAGCCGCCGGCTACACCAAGGGCGCCATCTACAAGCACTTCGCCGGCAAAGAAGAGCTTTTTCTGGCGGTCAGCGACCGCTATTGGCGGCGCTATTTCGACAACTTCGCCGACGTGATGGCCAACGCGAGTCAGGTCGGGGCGCGCGAATTGGACGACATCGCCGAACGTTGGCGGCAGCTGAGCCTGGATCATGGCGCCGAGCACGCCGCGCTCGGGCATGAGTTCGCGCTGTATCTACTGCGCAACCCCGAGGCCCGCGAGCGGGTCGCCGGCAAGCGGGCCGAGGTCGTCGAGCAGCTGGCGACGTTCATCGTCGAGGGCGTCGAACGGCTCGGCGGGACTCTGCTGATTCCGGCGCAGACGCTGGCCCAGGTACTGGTAGCCACCAGCGATTCCGCCGTGCTGGCCAGTCAGCTCGACGACGTCGATCTCTACCGGCCGATCGTGGCGATGTACGTCTCGATGATCAAGCTGCCCTGAGCCGATGTCCGCAGCGCAGATCGCCAGCACTTGAGATCAATGACAAGTACTTGATAATATTCTTGCGATGTCCGAGTTCGCGATCCGCCGAACGGCGCCGAAGGGGATGCAATGACCACAGTGGTGCCGCCGCGGGTCGCCGTGGTCACCGGCGGAGCCTCAGGCATGGGCGAGGCCACCTGTCACGAACTTGGCCGGCGTGGCTATCAGGTCGCCGTCCTGGACATCAATGACCAAGCCGCACAGCGGGTCTCCGATGACCTGCGCGGCGAGGGCGCGACGGCGCTGGGCATCGGAGTCGACGTCACCGACCGGGCCGCCGTCGACGACGCCTTCGCGAAGGTGCGCAGCCAGCTGGGACCGGTCGCCGCTCTGGTCACCAGTGCGGGCCTATTCGTCTACTCCGCCTTCGCCGAGATCACCCCACAGGAGTGGGCGAGAATCATCGACGTCAACCTCACCGGCACCTTCCACTGCTGCCAGGCGGCGCTGCCGGACATGGTCGACGCCGGCTGGGGGCGCATCGTGATGATCTCGTCGTCGTCCGCCCAGCGCGGAACGCCGTTCGCCGCCCATTACGCGGCATCCAAGGGCGCGGTCATCACCTTGACCAAGTCGCTGGCCCGCGAGTACGCCGTGCACGGCATCACGGTCAACAACATCCCGCCCTCGGGTATCGAGACGCCCATGCAGCACCAATCGCAGGCAGCCGGATACCTGCCGCCCAACGAGCAGATCGCCGCGAACATCCCGCTGGGCCGGCTGGGTAGCGGAGGCGACATCGCCGCGGCGGTCGGATTCCTGTGCTCGCCGGAGGCCGGCTTCATCACCGGGCAAGTGCTCGGCGTCAACGGCGGGTCAGTGATGTGACACAGCGGATTTCGCCGGCACCAGGCAAACAGGGAGGTTCAGATGCAACGATCCGGTAGGCCCGCGGAGGGTTCCTGGACCGAGCACTACGATCTCGGCACCGGTCCGGTCTCGTTCGCCGATTCCACGTCGCGCGAGTTCTACGAGGTCGAGCGTGAGGCGGTGTTCAAGCGCGCCTGGCTCAACGTCGGCCGCGTCGAGGAGGCGCCCGGCCACGGCAGCTACGCCACCAAGGAGATCGAAGCGGCCCGGGCATCGGTCATCCTGGTCCACGCGGACCGGGGGATTCGCGCATTCCACAATGCCTGCCCGCGGTGCGCGACGAAGCTGGTCTGGGACGACTTCCCGGATCGCGAGACCGTCGGGCAATGCCAGGAGTTCACTTGCAAACGCTGCCGCCGCAGCCACGGATTCGACGGTGCCGACCCGGATCTCGTCAGTGTGCATTGCGACATCTGGAACGGCTTCATCTTCATCAACTTCGCCGACGAACCGCGGCAGGGTCTGCGCGACTTTCTCGGGCCGATGATCACCGGTCTCGACGACTACCCGTTTCAGAAGCTGACCGAACGCTACGACTGGGTGGCCCACAACAACAGCAACTGGAAGATCTTCGCCGACGCCTTCCAGGAGTACTACCATGTGCCGGCACTGCATTCACAGCAGGTTCCCGCTGCGGTGCGGGTACCCGACGCCGGCTTCACCTGTGGTCATTTCCAGCTCGACGGGCCGCACCGGTTGGTGTCCACCGCCGGCCGGCGCCGCTGGCTGCTGCCGCCGGAGTACATGTACCCGATCGAGCGGGCCACCCGCAGCGGGCTGGTCGGCCCCTGGCAGACCCCCGACATCGGCGAGGTGCCGGCCGGGGTGAATCCGGGCGGCATCGAACCGTGGGGGATCAGCAACTTCCAGATCTTCCCCAACACCGAGATCCTCATCTACGGCGGCTGGTACCTGCTCTACCGGTACTGGCCCACCTCGCACAACACCCACCGGTTCGAGGCTCACACCTATTTCCATCCGGCCCGCACCGTGCGCGAACGCATCGAGCACGAGGTGGCCTCGGTGGTGCTCAAGGAGTTCGCACTGCAGGACGCCGGCATGCTCGGCGGCACCCAAGCTGCGCTGGAGTACGGCATCGTCGACGATTTTCCCCTCAACGATCAGGAGATCCTGGTCCGGCACCTGCACAAGGTGGTCAACGACTGGGTGGACGACTACCGGAGCGACCACGCCGGCGCGGGAGCGGCCCGATGACCGCCAAGAGGCTGCCCAGCGCCTTCGCCGAACTGGAGAAGTTCACCGAAACCTGGTGCTTGCCAACGGAAACCGAACGTTTCAGCCAGCGGCTGGCCAGCACCATCCCGGAGTTGCGGCTCTTTTACGAGGCGTTCTTCCCGCGGTTGGAGGAAGCGATCGACTACTGCGACAAATTCGCGCTGGACGAGCTCCCCGAGGACGCGCTCAACCTGCTCCATCTGATCTATTCGCTGGTCATGGTGGCGATGGCGGTGGAAGTAATGGGCCAGCCCGCCCCCGTCGATGCCGCCGACGCCGTCATGATCCGCACCGGCTGGCCGGTTCCGTGACCACCGGAAATCCATCGCCGAAAGGACGCAGCCGATGAGTCTGCTCACGATCAACAAGCTCACCTCTTCCGTCGGCGCCGAGGTCGTCGGCGTCGACCCGCAACGGCTGGTCGACGACGACCAGCTCGCTGCCGCAGTTCTTGACGCACTGGAGGACAACGGGGTCTTGGTCTTCCGCGATCTGCAGCTCAAACCCCGGGATCAGGTCGCGTTCTGCGGGCGGCTGGGCAGCGTCGACTTCTCCTCCGACGGACACCACGAGGTCGCCGGCATCTATCCGATCACGTTGAACACGACGAAGAACTCCGCGGCGAGCTACCTGCGCGCCACCTTCGACTGGCATATCGACGGCTGCACGCCGACGGGTGACGAGTGCCCGCAGAAAGCCACCGTGCTCTCCGCGGTGCAGGTGGCCGAGCGTGGCGGCGAGACCGAGTTCGCCAGCTCCTACGCCGCCTACGACGTACTCACCGACGATGAGAAACAGCGCTTCGGCTCGCTGCGGGTGGTGCACTCGCTGGAAGCGTCCCAGCGCCGGGTCACACCCGATCCGACACCGGAAGAACTGGCGAAGTGGCGGGCCCGGCCCACCCACGAGCATCCCCTGGTGTGGACGCACCGCACCGGCCGAAAGTCGTTGGTGCTGGGCGCCTCCACCGACTACGTCGTCGGCATGGATCTCGATGAGGGCCGCGCGCTGCTGGCCGAACTGCTGAGGCGCGCCACGGTGCCCGCCAAGGTCTATCGGCACAAGTGGTCGGTGGGCGACACCGTCATCTGGGACAACCGCGGCGTGCTGCATCGCGCCGCCCCGTACGCCCCCGACTCGCCACGTGAGATGCTGCGTACCACGGTGCTCGGCGACGAGCCGATCCAGTGACGGCCCAACGGCACGAAGGAGGCTCGGTGGCCGAACTAACCTCGGAGACAGCGCTGTTCGTCGACACAGCACGCGCGTTCCTGGACAAACACGCGACGCTGACCGCGCAGCGTGAGTTGCACGCACAAGGCCGCTCCTACGACCCGCACTGGTGGACCCAAGCCGCCGAATTGGGCTGGGCCGGCTTGTTGGTGCCCGAGGAACTCGGCGGGGGCAGTGTCTCGGCCAGCGGTCTGCACGACCTCACGGCGATCGCCGAAGCGATCGGGCACACCGTTGCGCCGGGGCCGCTGTACCCGGTGAGCACCGTGCTGGCGGGTCTGGTCGACGCGGACAACCGCGCCGAGCACGCCGCGACCATAGCGGCGCTGGTCTCCGGTGAGCAGGTGGCCACTTGGGCGGCAGACGAACCGGGCCGGGCCTTTCGGCCACACCAGCCCACTGCCACCGCCACCAAAACCGGGACCGGCTACCGGCTCAACGGCGTCAAAGACCGGGTGGAGGCCGGTGCCCAGGCCGACCTGATCCTCGTCGGCGCCCGTACCGACGACGGTGCGCTGCGGCAGTTCCTGGTCGGCGCCGACGCCCCCGGGGTGACGGTGCGTCCGCAGGCCTGCATCGACCTGGTCAAGCAATACGCGCGGATCGAGCTCAACGACGTCGAGACCCAGGCAGTCGTGGGCAGCGCAGCGCAGACAGCGCAACTCATCGACCGCCAGGCCCAGGTGGCGATCGCCCTGACCTGCGCCGAAACCGTGGGAATCCTGGATGTGGTGCTGGCCATGACACTCGAGTGGAGCCGGGATCGGTACAGCTTCGGCCGGCCGCTGGCGTCCTACCAGGCGCTCAAACACCGGCTCGCCGACATGACCATGTGGCTGCACGCCGGTCGCGCCGTCACCGCCGGCGCCGTCGACAAGGTGGCCGCGCGCGCCGCGGACGCCGCGGTGTGGGCCGCCGCCGCCAAGTCCTATCTCGGCGAGCACGCCGGGCTGCTGGTCCAGGAATGTGTCCAGCTGCACGGCGGTATCGGCGTCACCTGGGAGCACGACCTGCACGTGTATCTGCGCCGCATCACCTTGTACGCCGGGCTGTTCGGCACCGCCGCCGAACACCATCAGGCCATCACCAGGGCCGCGAGCGCAACGGAGCCGGCCGCATGAGCCAGACCGCAGAGCTCACCGTCGAGGAGTTCGCCGCTCGAGCGCGCAGCTGGCTGGCCGCCAACATGCCGCGACTCGACCCGCAGCAGCCGCCCCGCAACGGTCGCGACGACGAGGGCGCCTGGCAGCGTGCCCGGGAATTGCAGCGGCGGCTGTACGACGGCGGCTTCGCCGGGATCTGCTTCCCGCGCGAATACGGCGGTCTCGGCCTGGACATCCGCTATCAGAAGGCCTTCAACGTCGAATCCGACGGCTACGAGATGCCGTTGATCCTCAACGTCCCGACCTTCACCATCTGCTGCGCGACGCTGCTGGACACCGGAAGTGAGGAGCAGAAGCGCCGGCACATTCACGCGGCGCTGCGGGGGGAAGAGGTGCTCGTCCAGCTGCTCTCCGAACCCAGCGGCGGATCCGATCTGGCGGGGCTGATCACCCGCGCGGATCGCGACGGGGACAGCTGGGTGATCAGCGGGGCCAAGACGTGGAGCACCAGTGCCTTCGCCGCCGACTATGGGCTGCTGCTGGCCCGCACCGACTCGACGGTGCCCAAACACGACGGCCTGACGATGTTCCTGATGCCGGTCGACGCGCCCGGGGTCACGCTGCGGCGCATCGAACAGGTCGACGGCTCCAACGAGTTCTGCGAGGAGTTCTTCGACGGCCTGCGCCTCGGCGACGACGCGGTGGTCGGGGAGGTCAACAAGGGCTGGGACGTCGCCTCCCGGCTGCTGTTCCACGAACGCCGCGCCGTCGGACAGGGCTCGGAGTTCGCCAGCGGCCGCGGCCCCGAACGCACTGAAATGGCCGCCGGCGACTTCCTGGCCCTGGCCGCCGACGCCGGAACCGCCGACGACCCGCTGACCCAGGACAAGATCGGCCGGGTGCTCGCCCGCCGGATGGTGCGCGATTGTCTCGTCGACTACGTCGCACGCGCCACGCGCACCGGGGCGCTGCCGCCGGCCGCCGGCTCGCTCATCCGGCTGTTCCACTCCGACGTGACCTTCCTGGAGGTCGACACCGCCACCGAGGTCGCCGGGCCGCTCGGCGTCGTCGACGGCGAGGCGCGGCTGCTCAAAGTCGGCAAACGGTACCTGTCCCGCCAGACGGTGGCGCTGGGGGGCGGCAGCAACGAGATGGCGCGCAATGTCATCGCCGAGCGCGTCCTGGGCCTGCCCCGCGAATACGCCGCCGACCGGGGTGTCCCGTTCAACCAGGTCCGACACAACCGGGCCTGACCGCGACCGCCGCGAGCACGGTAGCCTTTACCGCGATGACGGATCCCGCAGCACACTCGAGCGCCCAGGGCGTCACCTACGCTTCGGCAGGTGTGGACATCGACGCCGGTGACCGGGCCGTCGAACTGATCAAACCGCTGGCCGCCCGGGCCACTCGGCCGGAGGTGCGCGGCGGGCTCGGCGGATTCGCCGGGCTGTTCGCCCTGCGCAACGACTATCGCGAGCCGTTGCTGGCGTCCTCCACCGACGGCGTGGGCACCAAGCTGGCGATCGCCCAGGCGATGGACAAGCACGACACCGTGGGCATCGACCTGGTCGCGATGGTGGTCGACGACCTGGTGGTCTGCGGCGCCGAGCCGTTGTTCCTGCAGGACTACATCGCCGTCGGCCGCACGGTGCCCGAACGGGTCAGCGCGATCGTCTCCGGTATCGCCGAAGGGTGCGTGCAGGCCGGCTGTGCCCTGCTTGGCGGGGAGACCGCCGAGCACCCCGGCCTGATGGAACCCGACCACTACGACATCTCCGCGACCGGCGTCGGCGTGGTGGAAGCCGACGACGTGCTGGGACCGGACCGGGTCCGCCCCGGTGACGTCCTGATCGCGATGGGCTCCTCGGGCCTGCACTCCAACGGCTACTCGCTGGCTCGGGCGGTGCTGCTCGACATCGACCGGATGAACCTGGCCGGACACGTCGAGGAGTTCGGCCGCACGCTGGGCGAGGAACTGCTGGAGCCGACCCGCATCTACGCCAAGGACTGTCTGGCGCTGGCCGCCGAAACCCAGGTGCGCACCTTCTGCCACGTCACCGGCGGCGGCTTGGCCGGCAACCTGGCCCGGGTCATCCCGGACGGGTTGGTCGCCGAGGTGGACCGCGGCACCTGGACGCCGGCCCCGGTGTTCGCGATGATCGCGCAGCGCGGACGGGTGAGCCGCGACGAGATGGAGAAGACGTTCAACCTCGGTGTCGGCATGGTCGCCGTCGTCGCGCCGGAGGACACCGACCGGGCCCTGGCGATCCTGACCGCCCGCCACGTCGACTGCTGGCCGCTGGGCACGGTGGCCAAGGCCGGCAAGACCGCTGGGGAAGACGCCGCGAGCGCGGGCGCCAAGCTGGTCGGGCAGCACCCGAGGTTCTAGCGCCCCGGCGGTCCGGCGAGCCTCGACGGAGGAGAGGTGAAGCTGGGGCCGCCGCACCAACCCGGCGGTTCAGGCCTCAGCGCTCAGCGGCGCCAGTCGTCGTCACTGCTCCACGAGTCGTCACCGTCTGGGTCTTTGACCTCAGCTCCAGCCAGCTCACGTTGGAGCTGGGTGAAATCGGTCGACGGTGAGCTGTACTTCAGCTCTCGAGCAACCTTGGTCTGCTTCGCCTTAGCCCGGCCGCGGCCCATGGGGGGACCCCCTCGCGCAATAACGGAGCGGCCCCACGAGCAGGCGGCTCCGATCTGAGTGTGTGTATTGTCCTGCCGACAGCTTACCCGGTGGTCCGGCCGACCGCCGACCTGGCCTGTGCCGGTGTGACGACCGTCAAACCCGGCCCCGCAGCCGGTCGACGGCGACGCGCCCCGCCCCCCGCACATCCGGCGGCGGCATCGATTCGGCGTCGATCACCGCGCTGACCTCCCCGCCGGGGCCGGTGGACAACGGGGTGTCGGCCGGCAGTCCGCGCTTGAGCAGTGCCAGGGCGATCGGTCCCAGTTCGAAGTGATCCACCACGGTGCCCAGCCGGCCCACCGGGCGGCCACCGGAGGTGATCGGGTCGCCGGTCGAAGGCCGGTCCACCGATCCGTCCAGGTGCAGCAGCACCAGCATCCGGGGCGGCTTGCCCAGGTTGTGCACCCGGGCCACGGTTTCCTGCCCGCTGTAGCACCCCTTGTCCAGGTGCACCGCGCCGACGCCCGGGCCGCCGATCCAGTTCATCTCGTGGGGGATGGTGCGCTCATCGGTGTCCAGGCCCAGGCGCGGCCGACGCGCTGCCACCCGCTCGGCCTCGTAGGCCCACACCCCGGCGGGCTTGACCCCGGCCCCGGTCAGCCGGCGCTGCCAGGCGGCCTTCTCGGCGCGCGGCACGAGCAGCTCCAGCGCGTGTTCGCCGGGTCCGCGCCGTACGAACGCGCCCGAGTCACCGATCGCCACCGCATCGGTGCCGGGCAGCGCGCCCACCCCCAGCGCGTCGCGCACCGCCGGATCGGCCAGGCGGGGACCCAGCAGGGACAGCACCGCGAGATCGGCGGGCTGAATCGTCACGTCGGCCCAGAACACCATCTTGCGAAGGTGCTCGGCCAACGGTTCGCCGCGCCACGGCTCGGTGTCGAGATAAATGGTGTCGCGCAGTTCGGTTTGGATCCAGTGATTCGTGAGGTGGCCTTTGCCGTCCAGGGTCAGGTTCTCGGTGGTGGCGCCGTCGGGAAGTTCAGCCACGTGCTGGGTGCACAGGGTGTGCAGCCACGTCCTGCGTTCCGGGCCGCCGACGGTGAGCACGGCCCGATGGGATCGGTCCACGACTACGGCTTCGGTTTGGGCACTTCGCTGTTCGCCGAATGGATCGCCATAGTGCCAGACTGCGCCGGCATCGGGGCCGGGATCGGGGGCGGGTACCGCGGACACAGGTCAACTCTACGGAGCCGCTACGCTCAGGGTCCATGCCCGCCGATGACGCCGTGACGATCGTCACCGTGGGCGGCGGGCCGGTCGCGCCGGATGTCCCGTTGTTGCATGCCGACGATTTGGCGGTGTTGCGTGGCGACGGCGTCTTCGAGACCCTGCTGGTGCGTGACGGCACCGCCTGTCTGCTCGACGCGCATCTGCAGCGGCTGGCCCGTTCCGCCGAGCTGATGGATCTGCCCGCCCCGGACCTGGGTGCGTGGCGCCATGCCGTCGAGGAGGCGGTGCGTCAGTGGCCGCAGGCGGGCGAGGGCGCGCTGCGGATGATCTACAGCCGGGGCCGGGAAAGCGGTTCGGCACCAACGGCGTACGTGATGATCACCCCGCTGCCGGTTCGCATCGCCGAGGCCCGCCGAAAGGGCGTGGCGGTGCTGAGCCTGGACCGCGGCGTGCCGGCGCAGGGGCCGTCGATGCCGTGGCTGCTGGCCGGGGCCAAGACCCTGTCGTATGCGGTCAACATGGCGGCGCTGCGTCACGCCGCCAAACAGGGTGCGGACGACGTGATCTTCATCAGCTCCGATGGCTACGTCCTGGAGGGCCCGCGCTCCACCGTCGTCCTGGTGGAACCGGGGCGCATCATCACGCCGCCGTCGTCGCAGCCGATTCTGCGCGGTACCACCGCCGAGGCGCTGTTCGAGGTGGCTCGCGGTGCGGGTTATCACTGCGAGTACACGTCGCTGCGGGACACGGATCTGTTTGCGGCGCAGGATGTCTGGCTGGTCTCCAGCATCACCCTGGCCGCTCGGGTGCACACCTTGGACGGCCGGGCGCTGAACCCGCGGATGTCCGCTACCGAGTTTGCCGCCCTGGTGGATCGCGCCATCGCCCGTTGACCAGGCGACTCACTCGTACTTTTGGCCGGTAGAGTCAACGCAAGGAATCAGCCGACGAAGCGGACCAACCGGGCCGACAGGTGCGGCACCAGCTCGCCGTCGGCGTCGACCCGCTCCTCCACGTAGGCCAGATCGCCGTCCTCGACGATGCCGTAGAGCCGCTTGGCGCCACCGATCAGGGCACCGGACTTGCTGCGGGCCAACGCGTCGGTGGCCAGCTCCCAGGACGCCGGACCGTGCGGGCGCCCGTAGAACAACTCCACATAACCGACCGAGTGCGCCAGCAGCAGCTCGATGGCTTGGGTCTCGTCCGGATCGGCGGGGTCGTCGATGAACCGCCAGAAGCCGGTCTCCCGCAAGGCGGGACCGCCCACGGCCTCATCGAGCGGCCAGGAGCGGGCTTCCCAGTTCAGGTAGTCGCCACCATCGTGGGAGACCACGATCTGCTGGCCGAACCGGTAGTCGCCGTGCGCGCCGTGGCCCACGCCTTCGCCGCGCCACACCCCGACCAGCGGCAGCAGCGCTAACAGGGCGTCGTGCAGGTTCGCGCCTTCGCGCAAGTTGGCGGTATCGGCGACCGGGAGGTCGTCAAAGACGGGGATATTGCGGGCCGCGGTCTGCTGTGCCCGCTCCGCAGCGGCGGCTACCGCACGGTCGCCCGAACCCGGGATGACCGGACGGTCGTCGCCGCCGGGGGCACTCACATCTCGTCGGTGATCAGCCGATACAGCGTGTACAGCGCAAACCAGGTGATCAGCCCAGTAGCCGCCACCAGCAATAACTCGAAGAACAGGACCACGAGGGGAAGTCTATCCCGAGCGGTCAGGCGACTTTGATGTCGACCTCGTGGATGCCCGCCCCCGACGGCGTCACCACGGCGTCACCGTTGCCGGCCGCGGACAGTGCCCGCACCGTCCATGCACCCGGCGCGGCGAAGAACCGGAAGTCGCCGGTGGCCGAGGCGACGACCTCCGCGGTGAACTCCTCAGAGGAGTCCAGCAGCCGCACGAACGCGCCGCCGACGGTCGCCCCGGAGCTGTCCACCACCCGGCCGGTGATCACCGTCTCCTTCTCCAAGTCGACGTTGGCCGGCAAGGCGAGTCCTTGTTTCGGTCCAGAGCACATATCAGCTTCCCAATTCGATCGGGGCGCCCACCAGGGAGCCGTATTCCATCCAACTGCCGTCGTAGTTCTTGACGTTGCGGTGGCCGAGCAACTCGCGCAGCACGAACCAGGTGTGCGACGAACGCTCACCGATCCGGCAGTACGCGATGGTTTCCTTCTCGCCGTCCAGGCCGGCGCCGGCGTACAGGGTGGCCAGCTCCTCGTCGGACTTGAAGGTGCCGTCCTCGTTGGCGGCACGGCTCCACGGCACATTGATCGCACTCGGGATGTGCCCGCGCTGCTGGCTCTGCTCCTGGGGCAGGTGCGCCGGCGCCAGGATCTTGCCGGAGAACTCCTCGGGGGAGCGCACATCCACCAGGTTCTTGGTGTTGATCGCGGCGACCACCTCGTCACGGCGGGCCCGCAGTGACTCGTCCAGCGGCTTGGCCGTGTACGACGTCGCGGGCCGGGTGACCTTCTCGCCGGACAGCGGGCGCCCGTCGAGCTCCCACTTCTTGCGGCCACCGTCGAGCAGCTTGACGTTCTGGTGCCCGTAGAGCTTGAAGTACCAGTAGGCGAACGCGGCGAACCAATTGTTGTTGCCGCCGTAGAGGATTACGGTGTCGTCTTCTGAGATGCCGCGTTCGGAGAGCAGCTTGGAGAATGCGGGGGCGTCGATGACATCACGCCGGACCGGGTCCTGCAGATCCTTGCGCCAGTCCAGCCGGATCGCGCCCGGAATGTGGTTGGTGTCGTAGACGCTGGTGTCCTCGTCGACCTCGACGAAGACCGTGGCGGGTGCGTCGAGATTCCTCTCAGCCCAGTCGGTGGAGACCAGGACGTCGGAGCGAGCCATGGCGGGCAATCCTTCCGGTTACTTCGAAGCGAACGAGGCTGGTGTCGGGCGCAGGCGCACGACGAGCGGGTAGAGCTGACAGCCCAGGCAGATGCCGAAGGCCGCGTTGAGGAGGGCCGCTGCCAGCGCGAAGGCCGTCGCGGTCAGCCCGACCCCCGGGGCGAAGGCGAATCCCGCGACTCCGATCACGGCGAACACCAGGCCGACGAGCTGCGCGAAGCGCAGCGGCGCCGCCGGCTCACGATCGGTCACCGGACCCAGCCGCGGCGCCACCAGTCGCCGGTAGAGCACGCCGTAGGGGTGGCGGCGCGGACCCCACGCCGCACCGACCGCGAACACGACGGCCTGACCGGCCAGCACGACGGTGGCCACGGCCGGGCTCGACTCGAAAAGGAGCAGGACGGCCACCAGCACCGCGGTGGTGACCCAAGCGGTGAATCTGGGCCCGCGGACGTCTACCTGACTGGTATCAGGTTCGATGCTCGGCATGGTTGCTGCTCCCTGGCTGTCGTGGCGAATGGCTGGTGGAGACATGCCACGGATTACCGGGCTGCGCTCCAGAGCGACGCGAGAACGCGGCGACTCAGCGACAGCGACAACAGCAGCAGCCCGCGGTGCGGCACAGGTCGACTGTGCGGCGCTTGGTGAGCACAAGCTCAAGGCGGGCGAACACGGCGTACAGCCTACCCAATGGCGGGGCGTTCAAGCCAATAGCGGCTGCAGCGCGGATCGCAGGGTAGCGGCCGTCGGGACGCCGGCAGCCCGGTAGCGCTGCCGGCCGTCGGCGTCGAAGATCAGCGTGGTGGGCAGCGACAGCACCGAAAACCTGCGCGCCGCAGCGGGATCTGCGTCGATGTCGATCTCGCGGTGTGCGACGCCCAGTTCGTCGCAGACGTTGTCGACCACCCGGCGCACCCCGGCGCACGGCCCACACCATGGCGCGGAGAAGTGCACCACCGTCGGGCCGCTGGACGTCAGCCCGAGAAACGCGGCAGCGGTGTCGTCGCCGGCGTCGGCCCCGGAGTCGCTGACCGCTACCGTCCGAAGCACCCCGGCCCGGCGGTTCAACCACCAGCCGATCACGCCCGCGAGCGCACAGCCGGCGACGATCGCGATCATGCTCACCGCTGGCGGAATTCCGGCAGGGTTACGGTCATGTCCCCGGCGATGCCCTCGATGATCACGTCGGAGCCGCGGGCACCCTGGCTGGTGGGAACCAGCCCGAACGGCAGCCGTTGTTGCGGCAGGCTGCCGCGGAAGGCCGCCAGCACCGCGGCCCGCTGCTCTTCGGGAACGTGCTGGTTGGCGGTGTCCGGCCCGGTGAGCACCCCGGTCGGGGTGATCACCAGGGTGCTGTGGTCGGCGCCGGCGATCGACAGGTCCACCGCGACGCTGACCCGCTTGCCGTAGCCGGCCGGGGTGCCGGTGAACACCAGCCCGCGACTGCTGGAGATCCCCGACTCGGTGGTGCCGCCGGTGGCGTCGTTGGTCTCGCTCGGGGGCGCTTCCACCATCAGGTCGCGAATGCCCAGGTAGCGGCCCAGATACACCGACCCGATGATGATCCGGCTCTCCAGCTTGGCGACCGGGATCTTGGCGCCCGGGCGGAACCGCCAGGACGCCTCGCTCAGGTCGACCGAATGCATGGTGGCCTCCAGCATCGCCTTGCCGATCATCGGCAGCTCGACGGCGGGGGCCTTGATCTCCACCTCGTCGTAGTGATCCCGCCGCGCCTGCGGGATGAATGGGAAGCCGAGGATCGCCACGAAGGGATCCGATCCGAGGGCGGTGGCCCGGCGAACCGCCCGGGACAGTTGGTATTCGGCGTAGACGCTGGTCCCGAAATCGACTCCGGCGGCGGCGACGACCAGAGCCACGATCACGGCCGATATCCCGATAAGCACCCTGCGCACCCGGCCATTCTGGCAGGTCGCACGCTATCGTTAGATCACCTGGGACGCTGGAGGCCTCGTTGGAGCTACTGCTGTTGACCGCTGACCTGCACCCCGAAGCGGTGCTGCCGTCGCTGTCGCTGCTGGCACACACAGTGCGGACGGCGTCGCCGGAGGTTTCCGCGCTGCTCGAGGCCGGCTCGGCGGAGGTGGTGCTCGTCGACGCGCGCACCGATCTGGCCGGAGCCCGCGGGTTGTGCAGACTGCTGAGCACTACCGCCGGTTCGGTGCCGGTGGTGGCGGTGGTGACCGAGGGCGGGCTGGTCGCTGTCAACGCCGAGTGGGGTGTCGACGAGATCTTGCTACCGGGAACCGGACCGGCCGAGACCGACGCCCGCCTGCGGCTGTTGACCGGCCGCCGGGTCGCGCCGGCCGCCGACCAGGCCTCCGGTCAGACCAAGCTCGGCGAGCTGGTTATCGACGAAGGCACCTACACCGCGCGGCTGCGGGGCCGGCCGCTGGATCTGACCTACAAGGAATTCGAGCTCCTGAAGTACCTCACCCAGCACGTCGGCCGGGTCTTCACCCGCGCGCAGCTGCTGCAGGAGGTGTGGGGCTATGACTTCTTCGGCGGCACCCGCACCGTCGACGTGCACGTCCGGCGGCTTCGGGCGAAACTCGGCCCCGAGTACGAGTCGTTGATCGGCACGGTCCGCAACGTCGGCTACAAGGCGGTCCGGCCGGTGCGTGGCAAACCCGCGGACGCGTCCGACGACGAATCCGACGACGCCGAGGAGGCGGTCGAGGAGAGGGGTGCCGACGCCGCCGATGACGGGGCACCCGAGTCGCTGGCCAGTCAGTGATCGCGCCGCAGTGGCGGGCCGCACTCACCGACGACGAGCAGCGGCAGGTTCGGAAGTTGATCGCCGCCGCCGGGGACCACGACGGTGTCGCCCCGGTCGGTGAGCAGGTACTGCGCGAGCTCGCCGGTGACCGCGCCGGGCATCTGCTCGTCGAGGACGGCGGTGCGGTGCTGGGCTATCTGAACCTGAGCCCCGATGACACCATGGCGGAACTGGTGGTGGCGCCGCGGGCCCGTCGAGGTGGCATCGGGTCCGCGATGGCCCGCGCCGCGTTGGCGAAAACGCAAGGCCGTAACCGGTTCTGGGCGCACGGCACACTGCCCGCGGCCCAGGCCACCGCCGCGGCGCTGGGCCTGACCGCGGTGCGCGAACTGCTGCAGATGCGGCGGTCGCTGCGCGGGTTGCCGGACCCCACGATGCCGTCCGGCGTGGTGATCCGCAGCTACGCGGGGGAGTCCGACGACGCCGAGTTGCTCCGGGTGAACAACGCCGCCTTCGCCTGGCACCCGGAGCAGGGCGGCTGGACCGCGGCGGATCTGGCCGAACGGCGTGCCGAGCCGTGGTTCGATCCGCACGGGCTCTTTCTGGCGTTCGACCAAGCCGCTGACCGGACGCTGCTGGGCTTCCACTGGACCAAGATCCACGCCGGCGCCGAACCCATCGGTGAGGTCTACATCGTCGGGGTCGATCCGGCCGCGCAGGGGCGCGGTCTGGGACGCGTACTCACCGAGGTAGGCCTGGACCATCTGGCTGACCGGCTCGCCGAGGCCGCCTCGCCGACCGTGCTGCTCTACGTCGAGGCGGACAACGCCGCGGCGCTACGCACCTACCGACAGCTGGGGTTTGCCGTGCACAACGTGGACACCGCCTACGGGGCCTGAGCACGGCCGTCGTCGATTTGTTCACCATCCGTTCACCTGCCAGGTGGACGCCATCCATGAGTGCCGTTTAGGTTCCGGTTGGGTTGAACCCGGGCGAGGAAGCGAGAAGCGATGAAATCCAGGACGGCGGCCCTAGCGCTGTTGACGGCCGCGGTCACGGGGTTGGGCCTGACCGGATGCGGCAGTGACGACAACGCCGACCCGGGAACCGCCGCCGGCGCATCGAGTTCCGCCGATTGCGGCGGGAAGAACGCGCTGACCGCCGAAGGGTCGACCGCCCAGCAGAACGCGATCGCCGTGTTCAACCAGGTGTGGGGCAAGGAGTGCGCGGGCAAGAACCTGTCGTATAACCCGACCGGATCCGGTGCCGGCCGTGAACAGTTCATCGCCGGCCATGTCGACTTCGCCGGATCCGACTCGCCGCTCACCGAGGCTCAGGTCTCCGCGGCGGCCGACCGGTGCGGTGGCGGCAATCCGGCGTGGCATCTGCCCTTGGTGTTCGGCCCGGTCAGCATGGCCTACCACCTCGACGGGGTCGAGCACCTGGTGCTCGACGGCGACGTACTGGCGCGGATCTTCAGCGGCGCGGTCACCAGTTGGAACGACCCGGCACTAGTGGCCTTGAACCCGGGTGTGGAGCTGCCGGCCGCTCCGATCACCCCGATCTACCGGTCGGATTCCTCGGGCACCACCGACAACTTCCAGAAGTACCTCAGCGCGGCTGCCCCGCAGAGCTGGACCAAGGGCGACGGCAGCGAGTTCCAGGGCGGCGTGGGCGAGGGCGCGCAGAAGTCCGCCGGTGTGGTGCAGGCGGTGCAGAGCACGCCGGGCGCCATCGGGTACGTCGAGAAGGGCTTCGCTGACCAGGCCAACCTGCAGTCCGCGATGATCGACTCCGGAGCCGGGGTGGTCGCCGCAACCGACGAGGCCGCCGGTGTTGCGATCCAGGCGGCCGGGTTCGTCGCCGAGGACAGCCACGACTTGCAACTGGACCTGCGCTCGCTCTACGGGACCAGGCAACCCGCCGCGTACCCGCTGGTGCTGGTGACCTACGAGATCGTCTGCTCCAAGGGCTATGACCCGGCCACCTCGGCGGCGGTGAAGTCCTTCTTGACGACGGCGTCGACCTCCGGCCAGGACGGACTGGCGGAGGCGGGCTACGTACGGTTGCCTGAACCGCTCAAGCGGCGGCTGAGTGCTGCGATCGACGCGATTCAGTAGCCGGGTTCTGCGCAACCGAGGGGGGGTGTCCCGCCGGTGACTTCGTCGACCAGACGCTCCGCCGGAGGCCGCCTGACCGACCGGGTGTTCCGCCTGGTGGCCGAGGGGTCGGGCGTGTTGATCATCGTCTTGATCACCGCCGTCGGGGGCTTTCTGCTGTTGCGCGCCATCCCGGCGTTGCGGCGCAACGAGGAGAACTTCTTCACCTACGCCGGCAGCTGGGTCACCACCGACACCTCGGCCATGCACTTCGGCATCGCCGAACTGCTGCGGGTGACGGTGTTCGTCTCGCTGTTCGCCCTGTTGTTGGCCATGCCGGTGGCCTTGGGCGTGGCGGTGTACCTCGTCCAGTACGCGCCCCGGCGCCTGGTCGGGCCGCTGGCGTATCTGGTCGAACTGCTGGCCGCGGTGCCCTCGATCATCTATGGGGCGTGGGGGCTGTACGTGCTGGCGCCGCAGCTGCGGGGCAGCGCGCAATGGCTGAACGAGAATTTCGGCGAGGTGTTCCTGTTCGCCACCGGCAATGCGTCGGTCGCCGGCGGAGGGACCATCTTCACCGGCGGAATCGTGCTGGCGGTGATGATCCTGCCAATCATCACCGCGGTCACCCGCGAGGTGTTCGCGCAGACCCCCGGCGGTCAGATCGAGGCCGCGCTGGCACTGGGCGCGACTCGTTGGGAAGTGGTCAAGATGGTGATACTGCCGTTCGGGCGATCGGGCTACATCAGCGCCGCAATGCTGGGACTGGGGCGCGCGCTCGGTGAGACGGTCGCGCTGTTGATCATTCTGCGGGCCACCCAGAAGGCATTCGGGTGGTCGCTGTTCGACGGCGGCTCCACCTTCGCCACCAAGATCGCCGCCACCGCATCAGAGTTCAACGACCAGTACAAGGCGGGTGCCTACATCGCCGCAGGGTTGGTGCTGTTCGTACTCACCCTGGTCGTCAACGCGTTGGCGCGCGCCGCCATCACCAAGAAGGTGCACCAGTGACCGCCCTACTGGATCGGCCCGTCAAGGAACGGACTTTCGCCACGGTCAGCCTGCGGCGCAGGCTGGTGAACAAGGTGGCGACGGTGCTGGTCACCCTCGCCATGGCCGCGGCGCTGGTGCCGCTGGTGTGGGTGATGTATTCGGTGATCGAGCACGGTCTTCCGGCAGTCGTCTCCAGTCGCTGGTGGACCCATTCGCAGGCCGGTATGACGGCCTTTGCGCCCGGCGGCGGCGCCTACCACGCGATCGTCGGGACCCTGTTGCAAGGCGCGGTGTGCGCGGCGCTGTCGATCCCGCTCGGTGTTTTTGTGGGCATCTACCTGGTCGAATACGGTGCCGGCACCCGGCTCGGCAAGCTCGCCACGTTCATGGTCGACATCCTGACCGGGGTGCCGTCGATCGTGGCGGCGCTGTTCATCTATGCGCTGTGGGTGGCCACCCTGGGATTTCAGCGTTCCGGCTTCGCGGTGTCGCTGTCGCTGGTGCTGCTGATGGTGCCGGTGATCGTGCGGGCGACCGAAGAGATGCTCCGGGTCATCCCGATGGACCTGCGGGAAGCCAGTTACGCACTGGGCGCCCCGAAGTGGAAGACCATAGTCAGCATCGTCATTCCGACCGCGCTGTCGGGAATCATCACCGGGATCCTGCTCGCGTTGGCCCGGGTGATGGGCGAGACGGCGCCGCTGCTGATCCTGGTCGGCTATGCGCAGGCGATGAACTTCGACATGTTTCACGGCTTCATGGGATCGTTGCCGGGAATGATGTATGACCAGACGTCGGCAGGCGCGGGTACGGGTGCGGTGCCCACTGATCGTCTCTGGGGTGCCGCGCTCACGCTGATCGTGCTGATAGGGATACTGAACATCGCGGCCCGGTTCGGGGCAAGGGTGTTCGCGCCGAAGAAGTTCTAGTCTGTCGGCGATCTAACGCGAAGCGGTGGGCAATGAATAGGAGAGCTGCACGGTGGCAAAAAGGTTGGACCTGACCGATCTCAACATCTATTACGGGGCCTTCCATGCTGTCGCCGACGTGACGCTGTCGGTCGCGCCGCGCAGTGTCACCGCGTTCATCGGGCCGTCCGGATGCGGTAAGTCGACGGTGTTGCGCACCCTGAACCGGATGCATGAGGTCATCTCCGGTGCGCGGGTCGAGGGATCGGTGCTGCTCGACGGCGAGGACATCTACGGCTCGGCGATCGACCCGGTCGGGGTGCGTAAAGCCATCGGCATGGTGTTCCAGCGTCCGAACCCGTTCCCGACGATGTCGATCCGGGACAACGTGGTGGCCGGGCTGAAACTGCAGGGTGTCCGCAACCGCCGGTTGCTCGACGAGACCGCGGAGCACTCGCTGCGCGGCGCCAACCTGTGGAACGAGGTGAAAGACCGGCTGGACAAGCCCGGAGGCGGGCTGTCCGGCGGTCAGCAGCAGCGATTGTGCATCGCCCGGGCCATCGCGGTGCAGCCCGATGTGCTCTTGATGGACGAACCCTGTTCGGCGTTGGACCCCATCTCCACGATGGCGATCGAGGAGCTGATCGCCAAGCTGAAGCAGGACTACACCATCGTCATCGTCACGCACAACATGCAGCAGGCGGCCCGGGTCAGCGACCAGACCGCGTTCTTCAACCTCGAGGCCGTAGGCAAGCCGGGTCGGCTGATCGAGATCGACGGCACCGAGAAGATCTTCTCCAACCCGAGCCGTCGCGAGACCGAGGACTACATCTCGGGTCGCTTCGGGTAAACGCCGGCGAACCATTGCGCATCTATCCGGTTTTTCTGCCAGCGAGATCGACTACTGTGTGGTGAGCTGCACCGCCGGGAGGGATGCTGTGAAGTCCAATCGTTTCGTCGTCGCGTTGAGTCTGCTGGTGACGGCCCTGCTGCTGGTCGCCGGCTGCGGCAGCTCGGCGTCCTCGGATTCCGCTTCAGACATACCGGTGCAGTGCGGCGGCAAGAAGAAGCTGCTCGCCAGCGGGTCGACCGCGCAGGCTCACGCGATAGAGCAGTTCGTCTACGCCTACATTCGGGCGTGCCCGGAGTACACGCTGGACTACCGGTCCAACGGATCCGGCCAGGGGGTGGCGCAGTTCGCGAGCGGCCACACCGAGCTGGCGGGGTCCGACTCGCCCTTGGACCCCTCGACGGGCGAGCCGCAACGGGTGAGCGCCCGCTGCGGATCGCCGGCCTGGCATCTGCCCACGGTCTTCGGTCCGATCGCGGTGACGTACAACGTCAGCGGTGTCGGTGAGCTCAATCTGGACGGGCCGACGCTGGCCAAGATCTTCAACGGCACCATTACCACGTGGAACGATCCCGCGGTGGCGGCGCTCAACAAGAGTGTCTCGCTGCCGGACGAGCCGATCCACGTGTTGTTCCGCGCTGATTCGTCCGGTACCACCGACAACTTCCAGAAGTATCTCGACGCCGCGTCCGACGGCGCCTGGGGCAAGGGCGCCGGTAAATCCTTCAAGGGTGGTGTCGGTGTCGGCGCTACCGGTAATGACGGCAGTTCCGCGCTGCTCCGCAGCACCGAGGGTGCGATCACCTATAACGAATGGTCTTTTGCGGTTGGGCGGCAGTTGAAAATGGCCCAGATCATCACCTCGGCGGGCCCGGAGCCGGTGGCCATCTCCACCGAGTCGGTGGAGAAAACCATTGCCGGTGCCAAGTTCATCGGCGAGGGCAACGATCTGGTCGTCGACACCTCGTCGTTCTACCGGCCGACGGAGGCCGGCGCCTACCCGATTGTGCTGGTGACCTACGAGATCGTCTGCTCGAAGTACCCGAACTCCGCTAATGGGCAGGCGGTCAAGGCATTCATGAACGCGGCGATCGGTGCCGGCCAGGAGGATTTGGATCAGTACGGCTACATACCGTTGCCGGACACCTTCCGATCGAAATTGCGTACAGCGATCGACGCGATCCAATAGTCGACCGGTCTTCGCGCGACCGGTGGTCGGCGCATGCCTTTTATCGAAATGAATTCGTGGTTCTTCTGAATTTATTTCTGACCCGGAAAGTAGCCATTCCTTAAGGTCGACCTGTAACCTTCAGTTCACCTGCCCTTCATCGGGACGGTGCCTGCAGTTGCCCTGCAGAGAGCAAGTCGCGTCGGTGCCGCTCATGTCACCGGGTGAAGGGAGTGTTGTGGACAGTCGTGAGGCGAACTCGCTGGTAGGAACGCAGTTCGGCCCCTACCGGCTGCTGCGGCTGCTTGGTCGTGGCGGGATGGGTGAGGTTTACGAAGCCGAAGACACCCGCAAACGTCGATCGGTTGCGCTGAAGCTGATCTCGCCGCCGTTGTCGGGAAACCCGCTTTTTCGGGCCCGGATGCAACGAGAGGCCGACGCAGCCGGCCAACTCCGGGAACCGCATGTGATTCCCATTTTCGATTACGGCGAGGTCGACGGGCAGATGTTCGTCGCGATGCAGCTGGTCGACGGCGAGGACCTGGCCGCCGTGCTGCGGCGGACCGGCCCGCTGAACCCGGGCCGAGCGGTGGCGATCATCGACCAGGTGGCCGCCGCGCTGGACGCCGCCCACGACAACGGCGTGACGCACCGCGACGTCAAACCCGAGAACATCCTGATCACCCACCGCGATTTCGCCTACCTGGTCGACTTCGGGATCGCGCGCGCCGCCACCGATCCCGGCATCACCCAGACCGGTACCACGGTGGGCACCTACAACTACATGGCCCCGGAGCGGTTCGGCGCCGACGAGGTCACCTACCGCTCCGATATCTATTCGCTGGCCTGTGTGCTCAACGAGTGCTTGACCGGCGTGCCCCCGTACCGGTCCAACAGCGTCGAGCGGCTGATCACCGCCCACCTGATGGAGCCCCCGCCGCGGCCCAGCCAGCTGCGGCCGGGCGTCGTGCCCATCGCGTTGGACCAGGTGATCGCCCGAGGCATGGCGAAGAACCCGTGGGACCGCTACAGCAGCGCCGGCGATCTGGCTCACGCGGCGCACGACGCGCTGACCGTGGCGGAGCAGCATCGGGCCGCCATGATCGTGCGGCAGGGTGAGGAAACCAGCCGTGCGGTCAGCGTTGCCGGTATCGCGGTCGCCGGCAGATCCGATCGGCCCCCGGGTGGTTTTCGCGGGCAGCCCGGCCACACCGGCGAGTTCGACTCGACCATGGCCCGGCCGGCGGTGGCCGACGGCTCGTGGCGGGAGCGGCCGGCACCCGAACGTCATCCGGCACCCGCAGGGTTCCAGGGTCAGTCGCTGGCCCCGGCGGCACAGCGTGAGAGCCGACCCAAGTGGCTGCTGCCAGCCGCGGCCGCCGCGGCGGTGCTGGCCGTCGTGGGCCTGGCCGGCGGATACGCGCTCACCCGTGAGTCGAGTCCGGCTCAGGTGGCCTCGGCGAACGGGCAGAGCGTTGTGCCGTTGGAGGGACTGAGTTTTCGACTCTCCCCGGGGGGCCTGGCGCTGGACCGCGATGACAACCTCTACATCACCAACCAGAGCATGTACGGTCGGGTGCTGAAACTGGCGCCGGGATCGAACAGCCCGGAAGTGCTGCCGTTCACCGGCCTTTACGAGCCGCAGGGGGTGGCCGTCGCTGCCGACGGCTCGGTGTACGTCAGCGACTTCAACAACCGAGTGGTGAAGTTGGTGGTGGACACCGGCGAGCAGACCGAACTGCCATTCGCGGGGCTCAACTACCCCGAGGGCGTGGAGGTGGACGCTCAGGGCAGTGTCTACGTCGCCGACCGCGGCAACAACCGGGTGGTGAAGTTGCCGGCCGGGTCTGACGCGCAGGTCGTGCTGCCCTTCACCGGGTTGCGTAACCCTGACGATGTCGCCGTCGACAGCGGGGGGAACGTCTACGTCACCGACACCGACAATGACCGGGTGGTGCGCCTGAACGCCGGTTCGGACGCTCAGACGGACCTGCCGTTCACCGAACTGGCCTCACCGTGGGGCGTCTCGGTGGATCGCAGCGACAACGTCTACGTCACCAACCACGAGAACCACAAGGTGTTTAAGCTCGATGCCGGGAGCAGCAACCAGACCAAGCTGCCGTTCACCGGCCTCAACACTCCGTTGCAGGTGGTGGCCGGCGCCGACGGCGGGCTGTTCGTGGCTGACCGCGGCAACAACCGGGTGGTCAAGCTGGTCCCCGGCTCATAGCGAGCCGGGGCCACCGCGGTAAGCGGATCGGTTATCGCTGCCGGACCGCGGTGAGCCGGGTCGCCACCGCGGCCAGAACGGCGCTGAACGCGACGACGAGGATCAATGTCAGCGCCGCACCCCATACCCGGGCGTGGCCGGCGGCTTCGGGATTGGCCAGCTCGCTGTAGATCAGCAACGGTAGTGAGGCCATGTTGTTGTGCAGGATGTCGTAGTTGATCGAGCGGCTGTAGCCGACCAGAACCAGTACCGGCGCGGTCTCACCGATGACGCGGGCCAGCGCGAGAAAGGTTCCGGACACGATTCCCGACAAGGCGGTCGGAATCACGATCCGGACGATCGTCTTCCACTTCGGCACGCCCAACGCGTAGCTGGCTTCCCGTAGCTCGTCGGGGACCAGCCGGAGCATCTCCTCGGTGGATCGCACCACGATGGGCAGCATCAGCAGGACCAGGGCCAGGGAAACGGCGAACGCGCTCTGCTCGAAACCCAGGGTGGCGATCCACAGACTGAAGACGAACAGCGACGCCACGATGGAGGGCACTCCGGCCAGCACGTCGACCATGAACGTGGTCAGCCGGGCCCACCGTCCGGATCCGTACTCGACCAGGTATACCGCGGTCATCAGGCCGAGCGGTACCGCCAGCAGGGCCGCCACCCCGGCCTGCACCAGCGTTCCGTACAACGCGTGATACACCCCGCCGGCCAACTCATCGGGCAATACGCCGCGCAGCGAGTGGGTCCACCAGGATGTGTTGACGATGGCCCGCCAGCCGCGCGCGATCACCACCCACAGCAACCAGATCAGCGGCACGGTCGCGATGCCGAACGAGACCAGGAAGATCAGCGCGGCAAATCGGTCTTTGATCCGGCGCCGGAGGCTGATGTGGCTGGCCTCGCGGACCTTGGCCGGTTTTTCCAGTGCGGGGGTGCTCATCCGTTGACCTTGCCTCCGGCCACCGCGCGGGCAGCGGCGTTGACGACGAATGTCAGGAGAAACAGGGCGAAACCCGCGGCGATGTAAGCGCCGGTCGGCAGGGGGGCGCTGAACTCGGAGGCGGCGGACGCGATTTTGGAGGCAAACGTGTACCCGCCGTCGAACAGCGACCAATTCCCGGGGCGCGGTGAGGCGCGCAGGATGATCAGCATGGCGATCGTCTCGCCCAGGGCGCGGCCCAACCCCAGCATCGACGCGGCGATGACACCGCTGCGACCGTAGGGCAGCACTGCCATCCGCACCACCTCCCAGCGGGTGGCGCCCAGTGCCTGGGCCGCCTCGATGTGTGCGGCCGGCGTCTGTCGGAACACCTCGCGGGCTACCGAGGTGATGATCGGCAGGATCATCACCGCCAGGACGATTCCGCCGGTGAAAATCGTGCCGCCGCCGGCCAGGGACACGTTGCCCTTGGCGAATAGCGGCAACCAGCCCAGGTGATCGTTGAGGAATCGCGCCACCGGATACAGCATCGGCGCCAGCACGAAAATCCCCCACAGCCCGAAGATGATGGACGGGACCGCCGCCAACAGGTCGATGATCACGCCGAACGGCCGCGACAGCTGGCGCGGCGCATACCGGGTGATGAATACCGCGATGCTGATCGAGACCGGCACGGCCACCGCCAACGCGAGCAGCGAGCTCAATACCGTCACCATCAGCAGGTCCCGGATCCCGAACGCCAGGCCGCTGGCGCCGCCGGTGCTGAAAGTGGCGGCGGTGAAGAAATTCGCGGTGTTGGCGCGCAGTGAGGGCACGGCGCGGATCAGTAGAAAGATAGCGATCAGAGCGATCGCGACGACGACCGTCGATCCGGCCGCCACCGCGATCGCCCGAAAGATCCGTTCCCCCACGGACCCGCGCGTCCTGCCGGCCACTTCGGGCAACGACGACTTCGAGCTGTCGTCAGGCCGGCGAAAACGGCCTCCACCCTGAGGTGACCGTTGACGAACGGTCACTCGATGGCGTCGACTGCGGTCGACAAGCGCGGCTTGAAAGCGTCCGGGATCGGCACGTATCCGTTCTCATCCAGGCCGAACTGCCCGGACCCGATGGTCGACTTCAAAAACATCCGCACCGCGGTGCCCACTTCGGCATCGGGGTACTTCGAGCAGACCACCTCGTAGGTCGCCAGCACGATCGGGTACGAGCCGGCCTGGCTCGGCTTGTAGAACGACGCGGTGTCCAGCACCAGGTCGTTGCCCTGACCCGCGATGGTGGCCCCGGCGATCGTCTTGCCGACCGATTCGGTGCTGATCGCGACGGGATCCGGGCCGGCGGACGTGACGATCTTCGCGGTGCGCAGATCCTTGGCCTGGGCGAACGACCACTCGTTGTAGGTGATCGCACCATCAGTCGTGCTGATCGCGCCCGCGGTGCCGTCGTTGCCCTTGGCGCCTTCGCCGACGCCGCCGTTGAACGTCTTGCCGGCGCCCTTGCCCCACGCACCGTCCGATGCGCCGTCCAGGTACTGCTGGAAGTTGTCGGTGGTACCGGATTCGTCACTGCGGAACACCACATGGATGGGCGCGGCGGGCAGTGCGGCGTCGGGGTTGAGGGCCTTGAGCGCCGGGTCGTCCCAACTGGTGATGGCGCCGTTGAAGATCTTTGCCGCCGTCGGGCCGTCGAGGATCAGGTCGTCGACGCCGCCGACGTTGTAGGTGATGGCGATCGGACCGAAAACCACCGGCAGGTTCCACGCCGGGGACTTACAGCGCTGCTCGGCCTGCGCGGCCTCCTCGGGCTTGAGCGGCACGTCGGAGCCCGCGAAATCGGTCTGGCCGCCGATGAATTCGCGGATTCCGGCGCCCGACCCGTTGGCCGTGTAGTTCACCGTCTGGTCGGCGCACTCCGCGATGAACGTCTTGACGAATCTGGCCATCGCGTTCTGCTGGGCCGTCGATCCACTCGCTTTCAGCGTGCTGGCGCCGCCGCAGTCGCTGCTGGCCGAGGAACTTCCGGAGGAAGCGCCGCCGTGGGAAGTGGTGTTGCTGTCGCTGCCGCAGCCGGACAATGCCAGCGTGCTGGTAGCCAGGATTCCCAATGCCGCACCGTAACCGTTCAGTTTCATCTCGGGGCCTTTCGGTCGAAGTCAGGTTGACGAACACACCCGCTGTATCACCGGATCGGCCCGGCCGCGAAACCACAAAATCGGGTACGGCACGGGCTGTGGAAAAGACTAACAGGACATGCATACACCGGGCGGGCGCTAGCCGCTCTATTCGGGTGAGGGCAGGGTGTTCTCGTCCGGGAACTTGCCGGTGGCCTGAAAGATCACCCGGCGGGCGACCTCGACGGTGTGGTCGGCGAACCGCTCGTAGAACCGGCCGAGCAGGGTCACGTCGACGGCCGCCGCCACTCCATGTCGCCATTCCTTGTCCATCATCACCGAGAACAGATGCCGGTGCAGGTCGTCCATCGCGTCGTCGTCCTCGCGAATCCGGGCGGCCTTCTCCGGGTCGCGGGACAGCAGCACCTCTCGGGCGCTGTTGCCCAAATCGACTGCCACCCGGCCCATTTCGGCGAAGTATCCATTGACCTCTTCGGGGAGTGCGTGTTGCGGATGCCGGCGGCGGGCGATCTTGGCGACGTGCAGGGCCAGCGCGCCCATCCGGTCGATGTCGGCGACCATCTGGATGGAGCTGACGATGGCCCGGAGGTCTCCGGCGACCGGCGCCTGCAACGCCAGCAGCACGAAGGCGCTCTCCTCGGCGCGGGCGCTCATCGCGGCGATCTTCTCGTGGTCGCTGATCACCTGCTCGGCCACCACGAGGTCAGCCTGCAAGAGCGCCTGCGTGGCACGCTCCATGGCCTTTCCGGCCAGGCCGCACATGGTGCCGAGCTGTTCGGCCAGGTCCGAGAGCTGCTCATGGTAGGCGGTACGCATGCCCTCAAGACTAACCTGGGACCGCGCCCGATGGCCTCGCCCCGGCAGCCGCCGCGGCGACTACTCGCAGGTGGTGTCAGCTGCGTTGGTGACCGTCAGATCGTCGGGCAGCTCGGTCGGCTCGACGCTGGCGCCGCGGTTGAGCTGCACGTTCAGCTGGGCGCCGGTGCCAGCCGGCTTGGTGACGCTGCGGAAGTCCGAACCCAGGACCACGCGCACGATGCTGCCCAAACCGGTGACCCGCTCGATCGGCGCGCCCGACAAGGCCGAAGCCACGGTGGCGGCGGCCTGCTCGTTGCCGGGGGAGAACAGCACTTTGGTGGCCTTGACCGTACCCGGGTAGTCGTCGGCGCTGTCGACGTCGAAACCCCACCGCTGCAGGCCTTCAGAGGTGGAGGCGGCCAGGCCGGAGACGTCGGTGGCGTTGGACACCCGCACGGTGACGTCGCCGGGGGAGGTGGCGACCGCTCGCACCTGCTCGCTCTGCGGCTTGGACGGCCCGGCAGGGGCCGCCGAAGACTGAGCCGCCGAGGACTGGGCGGGGGACTGCGTGGTGGGGCTGGCCGTGGTGGTCGAGACCGACGTGGCGTTGTGGTCGTTCTCGCCGGGCAGCGGGTCGTCGTTGATGATGGCGTCGAACAATGCCCGCATATCGTCCATCCGCGGGACCTCGTCGCCGTTCTCGTCGGTCTCGCTGGTCGGCACCGTGACGAAGGTGATGTGTCCGGCCGCCACCTTCTGCAGCGACTGCCCGAGGTTCACCAGGTCCTTGGTCTTGACGTTGTCCACGTAGCTGTCGCCGATGAACATGTTGACGACGTTGTTGAGCTTGGTCGGCGAGAAGAACGTGTTCGTGGAGATCAGCGAGCGCAGCAGCGACGACAGGAACAGCTGTTGGCGTTTGATGCGGCCGTAGTCGCCGTTGTCCTCGGTGGTGACGTTGCGGGCCCGCACGTAGCTCAGCGCGGTCCCCCCGTTGATCCGCTGGCGCCCGCTGTGTTCCAGAACGCTGCCCAGCTCGAGGTCGTAGAGCGGGCTGGTGGTGCACACCTCGACGCCGCCCAGCGCGTCGACCATCTTGCCGAAGCCGACGAAATCGACGGCCATGAACCGGTTGACCGCCAGGCCGGAGAGCTTCTGGATCTCCTTGACCAGGCACTTCGGCCCGCCGAAGGCATACGTCGAGTTCAGCTTCGTCTCGGTGTAGACCGTCTCGGCGCTGTAGGTGCCGGTATCCGCGTCGTAGATCGAGCCGTAGGCACCGGTCTCGGGATTCCAGACATCACACTTGATCGGCGTGATCGCCAGGTCGCGCGGGAAGGACACCACCACCACGCGTCTGCGGTCGGCCGGGATGTTGACCAGCATGATCGTGTCGGATCGGGCGCCCTCGGCGTCCTCGGTGGTGCCCGCGCCGATCTCGCTGTTGGCCCCGGCGCGGGTGTCCGCGCCCACGATCAGGAAGTTCTCGTCGCCGTACTGGCCGGCCGCGTCGAGGATGTCCTGCGAGTTGGGGTCCAGCGCGTTGACGTGGTTGAGGCTGCGGTTCTTCGACGTGCTCCACTGCCAGGCCGAACCGGTCAGCACCAGGGCGAGGACCGCCATCATGGCCGCCACCATCCGGCCGGCCACCATGGCCCGACGGCGGGTCTTGTGCGGGCGCGGCTCGTCACCGGCGTCCTCGGCTTCGTAATCGCCGCCCGGCGGGTCGATGCGCAGGATCTCGCCCGCCACGTCCGGCAGTTCGGTGGTGGGCTCGAATCCGTCCCAGTCCGCCCAATCGGGCTCGGCGGTGTCGTCGGGCTGCGTGCCGTGAATCAGGTCGAGGTCGGGCAGCTCCGAGGGATAAGCCACGTCGGCGATGTCGGTGGCTTCCAAGGCCTCGAAGGGCTCGAAGGCCTCGAAATCCGGTGCGTCCACGACGTCGAAGGCCGGCCAGGATTCGGCTTCGGGCTCCGGCGCGGATTCGTCTTCCCACTCTTCGGGCGTCAGCTCGTCTTCGGGCTCCGGGGCGGCACGACGCCGGCTGCGGCCGCCAGAGGGCGGAACGCCGCTGTTGACCCTGGCGATCAGGTCGGCCACGCTCACCGAGCCGTCACCGCCGTTGCGGCGGCGAGATGAAGCCGAACGGCGCGGGGCCGGGGCTGCGTCCTGGGCGGGGGTCTGCCACCGCTCCCAGGGTGCGGGACCGGGCGCCGCCATCGTCAGGACCTGATGGTCCCCGTCGTCTCGGCCGTCTGGCGCCCAGGGGCCAGGAGTGGCGTTGTCGCCGTCACTCATGTCCTCACGGGCCTCCGAGTCTTCGGGACTGACGGCGTCGATCGCGCGTCAGCGCGGCACGGATGGTCACCGTTGAGTCTCCGTACCTGTTCCGCCCCCGCAGGGGAGAACCCCACCTGGGACAACAAGCTACTTATTCTACTGAGAAGTTTCCAGACACGCGATGTCGAGAACGTCTCATTTCAGCCACCCGAGTGCATAATGTCTGCCCCGTCCGGCACCGCGCAATCGTCTGGATCGGTCAGCCAGCCGTCGGGCAGCGCGACTTTGGCGGGTGAGCCCTGCCGTCCGCGCGGCCCGGTCGCGGCAGCCGGGAACGGGATCGACCCGTCGAGCTGCTCGAGCAGCGCGTCGAGTTCGGCCAGCGTGGTGACCATGGCCATCGCGCGGCGCAGCTCCGACCCGGCCGGGAACCCATGCAGGTACCAGGCGACGTGCTTGCGGATCTCCCGCATGCCCTTGTCCTCGCCGAAATGCGCGGCCAGCAATTCGCCGTGGCGGCGGATGACATCGGCGACTTCGCCCAGCGTGGGCGGGGTGGGGGCCTTGCGGCCGGCGAAGGCCGCGGACAGCTCGGCGAACAGCCAGGGCCGTCCCAGACAGCCCCGGCCGATGACGACGCCGTCGCAGCCGGTGGCGGCCAACATGGCCAGCGCGTCACCGGCTTCGAAGATGTCCCCGTTGCCGAGCACCGGGATCGAGCGCACCTGGGCTTTCAGCGCCGCGATCTGCTCCCAGTCGGCGGTGCCGGAGTAGCGCTGCGCCGCGGTGCGGGCGTGCAGGGCCACCGCCGCGGCGCCCTCGGATTCCGCGATCCGCCCGGCGTCGAGGTGAGTGTGGGTGGCGTCGTCGATCCCGATCCGGAACTTCACGGTCACCGGGATATCGGTGCCGGCCGTGCCGCGAACCGCCGCCGCGACGATGTTGCCGAACAGCCGGCGCTTGTAGGGCAGCGCCGACCCGCCGCCCAGTCGGGTCACCTTGGGCACCGGGCAGCCGAAGTTCATGTCGATGTGATCGGCCAGGCCTTCGTCGGCGATCATCTTGGCCGCGGCGTAGGTGGTGTCCGGGTCGACGGTGTAGAGCTGCAGCGAGCGGGGGGACTCCTCGGACGCGAACGTCGTCATGTGCAAGGTGGCCGGGTGGCGCTCGACGAGCGCGCGGGCGGTCACCATCTCGCACACGTAGAGCCCGCTGACCGTTCCGGCCCGGGACTGCTCCAGCTCGCGGCAGAGCGTGCGGAATGCGACGTTGGTCACACCGGCCATCGGGGCCAGCACCACGGGGCTGGCGAGTTCGATCGAACCGATCCGCAACGCAGGCCGCGCTGCCACGTCGGCTACGGCGCTGATGGCTCCAGCACCTTCGTGGAGGCCTTGGCGGCGCGCTTCTCGGCCACTTTGGCCTCCCGCTCGAGCCGGCGCTGCTTGGCCACCTCGAACTTGTCGCACGTCTCTTCCAGCTCGGTGACGATCTTGCCGATCTCGTCCTGGTAGCGGGCGGCCTCGCCGGTGAAGTCGCGCTCGAGGATGCGCCACTTCTTCAGCACCGGCATCACCACGTCGTCGAGGTGGATGCGCGGGTCATAGACGCCGCCGACGGCGATGATCACCGCCTTGCGGCGGAATTCGGGCACCACGTAGCCGGGCATCTGGAAGTTGGCCAGCACCCGGTGCAGGGAGTACATCGCCTGTTCCGGCGCTATGTCGAACCCGACCGCGCTGATGTCGCGGTAGAAGATCATGTGCAGGTTCTCGTCGGCCGAGATGCGGGCCAGCAGCTGGTCGGCCACCGGGTCGTTGCAGGCCCGGCCGGTGTTGCGGTGCGAGATCCGGGTGGCCAGCTCCTGGAAGGTCACATAGACGACCGAGTCGAACAGGCTCTGGGCGAACAGGTCGCCGGAGACCTGGTGGTTCTGCCCGGGGCTGAAGCCGCGGTTGACGGTCTCCATCCGCAGGGTCTCCAGCTCGATCGGGTCGCAGTTGCGGGTGACGACGAGGTAGTCCCGCAGCGCGATGCCGTGCCGGTTCTCCTCGGCCGTCCACCGGTTGACCCAGGTGCCCCAGGGGGCATCCATGGTGAAGTTCATCGCGATCTCGCGATGATACGAGGGCAGGTTGTCCTCGGTCAGCAGGTTCTGGATCATCGCGGTGCGGGCGACCTCGGACAGCTTCGACTGCTCGGGGTCCCAGTCCTGGCCGCCGAGGGCGTAGTAGTTCTTGCCCTCCGACCACGGCACGTAGTCGTGGGGATTCCAGTCCTTGGTCATGGAGAAGTGGCGGTTGACCGCGTTCTCGACGACCGGCTCGAGTTCGTGCAGCAACTCCAGGTCGGTCCACTCACGCGTCATAACAGCTCCTGAATATCTGTGTCCGCTAGTTGCAGGCAATATATCTGTGTATGTCGGTAGCAGCAAGTTTCGCGAGGCCGTGTTGTGTTACACATCGGCATCGTCGGGCCGGCCGGTATTGAGCAGCATGTCGACGCAGAAGTCGATGAACTGCGTTCGGCTGGCCGCGAGCCGCCCGTTGAGATAGGCGGTGAACAACGCGGTCAGGGCGCCTATCAGCCCGGTCGCCACCATGTTCTGTACCGCGGGATCGCCGATCCGGGTGAGCTTGCGCTGCAGCATCTCGATGAAGTTGGGCATCCAGCGCGCACCGGAGTGGGTCAGCACCGGCTCACTCTCGGGGGCCAGCAGTAGCACCCGGCCGCGCACCGGGTCGTCGACCATCAAGGCGACGAAGCCTTCCACGGCTTCGCGCGGCGTGTGGGCCGACAGCAGTGCCGCCATGGCGCGCCCACACACGTCGTCGTACACCGCGCGCACGAATTCATCACGGTCGGCGAAGCTTTCGTAGAAATAGCGTTCGGTCAGCGCGGCCGCGCGGCAGACCGACCGGATGGTGAGCGTGGGCCCGCTTTCGGCGCCGAGCAGTTGCACGCCGACGGCGATGAATTCGTCGCGGCGCAGGGCGTGACGATCTTCCAGTGGGACCCCGGACCAACGGCCCCGGCGTTGACCGGACGGCACTTCAATCTCCTAAAGGTCCATGTTGACAACGATCGTAGCCGCCGGTCGCGGGCGGCGACGTCCGATCTTTCGCCGCTCGAGCATCGAGACGGCGGTGCAGTGCCGGCCGGAAGCGGCTCCCGCGCGCAGTTAGTCCAGACAATAAAACCGCGGGGCGGCCCGCTGGCGCCCTTGACTAGGCGCACAGTGCTGCGGAATAGTGTTCTTCAGAACGAAGAATCACGTATGTTGTCCGGACAAATCCGCATATCCGGTGCCTGAGACTGCCGGGAGCGTGCGGATCTGCTGTCCGTTCCAGGAGAAAGCGGGTCATGGCGGATCACTCCAGCCTCCTGGGCCACGTTGACCTGCTGGGCCTTGAAGGCCGCGTCATCGTGGTGTCGGGAGCCGGTGGTGGGGGCATCGGTACGACGATCACCGCGATGGCGGCGCGCGCCGGCGCCACCGTGATCGCGGTGAGCCGCTCGGCGGACAACCTCGACGAACACGTCGCGCCGCTGGCCGCCCAGGGCCTGCCGGTGCTGCCGGTGGCCGCCGACGCCGCCACCGACGAGGGCATCGCCGCGGTGCTCGATGCGGCGCGCCGGGCCGACGGTGAGCTCTACGGCCTGGTCAACGTCGCAGGTGGCGCTGCGCCGTCGACCTGGATGCCCGCTACCCGGGTAACGCGCTCGGAGTGGCGGGAGATCTTCGCGCACAACCTCGAAACGGCGTTCTTCATGAGCCGCGCGGTCGCCGCCGAACTGGTGTCCCAGCAGCGACCGGGCTCGATCGTGTCGATCTCCTCGATCAGCGGGATGAACACCGCGCCGTTCCATATCGCCTACGGCACCGCCAAAGCCGCCGTGGTCGCGATGACCCGCACCATGGCGCTCGAACTCGCCGCGGCCGGAATCCGGGTCAACGCGGTGGCCCCCGGGGTCACCGAGACGGCGGCGTCCGGAACCTATGTCGACGACGATCCCGACCGCGACCGGCGGGCGATCGCGATGGGACGCCGCGGGCGGCCCGAGGAGCAGGCCGGCCCGATCCTGTTTCTGCTCTCCGAGCTGTCCAGCTACATCACCGGCCAGACGCTGCTGGTCGACGGCGGGCTCGACCTCAAATGGAGCCACCTCGCCGCCGACAACACCTCGCTGTTCCTCAAGGACGAAACCTTCCGCGCGGCGATGAGGAGGATGTGATGACCGATCCGCAAGCGGCCGAAGAACTCTCGCAACCGATGACGATCGGCGTCGAGGCCTACACGTGTGGCGACTACGCCCGCGCCGAGCGGGACAAGTTGTGGCGCAAGGTCTGGCAGCAGGCCGGGCGGGTCGAGGATCTGCCGGAGGTGGGCAGCTACCTCACCTACGACATCCTCGACGACTCGATCATCGTGGTGCGCACCGGGTCGAACGAATTTCGGGCCCACCACAACGTCTGCATGCACCGCGGCCGCCGGCTGGTGGACACCCCCGCCGGGGCGAAGAACGCCTGCGCGCGCACCCGTAAGTCCTTCGTCTGCGGCTTCCACGGCTGGACCTACGGGTTGGACGGGGCATGCACCCACATCCGCGAACAGGACGACTGGCAGGGCGCGCTGACGCGCGAGAACACCCATCTGCGGCCGGTGCGCGTCGACACCTGGGGCGGCTGGGTCTGGATCAACATGGATCCGGACTGCGAACCGCTGGCCGACTACCTGTTCCCGGCGGCCAAGATCCTCGACCCGTTCGGACTGGAGAACATGCGCTACAAGTGGCGCAAGTGGCTGGAATTCGACTGCAACTGGAAGGTCGCCATGGAGGCCTTCAACGAGACCTACCACGTCTATACGACCCATCCGGAGTTCAACAAGTTCGGCGAATTCAAGGGCTGGGCCAAAGCGCAGGGCAAGCACAGCAACATTGGCTACGACGCTCCCGAAGATCTGGAGACCACCAAGTCCAAGATCCGGCTGGGCACCGGCGCCGACCCCCGGGTGTCGACCGCGGAGATGCAGATCTACACCATGGAGGAGACCAACGCCACCACCACGGCGACGCTGGTGAACGCCGCCAAGCGGTTGGTCGACGAGTTGCCGGAGGGCACACCGGCCGACAAGGTCCTGGAGCACTGGCTGGCCTCGGCACGCCGTGACGACGAGGCCCGCGGGGTCATCTGGCCGACGATTCCCGCCGACGTGCTCGGGCAGGCCGGGACCGCCTGGCAGATCTTCCCGAACTTCCAGATCGGCCAGGGCCTCACCAGCGCCCTGTGCTACAGCGCACGACCGCATCCCAGCTACAACCCCGACAAGTGCCTCTTCGAGGTCTCGGTGTTCGAGCTGTTCCCGAAAGGCGAAGAGCCGCAGACCCAATGGGAGTATACCCCGGTGGGTGATCCGGGCTGGCGTTCGGTGCTGCCGCAGGACTTCTCGAACATGGCTGCGGTGCAGCAGGGGATGAAATCGCTTGGTTATCAAGGCGCCAGGCCCAACCCGTACCGGGAACGCGCCATCGTCAACCTGCACCACCAGTTGGCGAAGTACATGGGGGCCGGCGCGCCCCGAGAACTCCCGACAGGAAACCACCGATGACCGACTGCCCCCCGACCCGGACTCCGGACGACTTCGACATCGAAGCGCTCCGGGAGAAGTACGCCGTCGAACGGGCTAAACGCATTCGCTCCGACGGATCGAGTCAGTACCTTGAACTCAAAGATGATTTCGTGGAGTTCGCCGAGGTCGATCCGCACACCGCGGTGACTCCGCGTGAACCCATCGATGCCCACATCGAAGTCGTGGTCCTCGGCGGCGGCATCGCCGGACTGCTGGCCGGCGCCTACCTGAAGAAGGCCGGCGTGGCCGATGTGCGGGTCATCGAGATGGCCGGCGACTTCGGCGGCGTCTGGTACTGGAACCGCTTCCCCGGAATCCAGTGCGACAACGACGCCTACTGCTACATCCCGATGCTCGAAGAGCTCGACTTCATTCCGTCCAAGAAGTTCGCCGACGGCGCTGAGATCTTCCAGCACTGCCAGAACATCGGAAAGCACTTCGGCCTCTATGACGGGGCGATCTTCTCGACTCAGGTACGCACCGTCCGCTGGGACGAAGAGATCAAGCGCTGGCGGCTGACGACGAACCGGGGTGACGACCTGCGGGCGCGTTTCGTGGTGATGGCGCAGGGCTCCTACAACCGGCCCAAGTTGCCCGGCATCGCAGGCATCAAGGACTTCATGACCGCGGGCGGCCATGTCTTCCACTCGGCCCGCTGGGATTACGACTACACCGGCGGCGACGCCAACGGCGGCTTGGACAAGCTGGCCGACAAGCGCGTGGCACTGGTCGGCACCGGCGCTACCGGTGTGCAGCTGGTCCCGCACCTAGGCCGGGATGCCAAGCAGCTGTATGTTTTCCAGCGAACCCCGTCGTCGGTGGACTTCCGCGGCAATGAGCCCACCGACCCGCAGTGGGCCGCGTCGCTGCAGCCGGGTTGGCAGGCCGAACGCAAGCGCAACTTTCATCGCTGGTCGCCGTTCGAGGGCGTGGTGTTCGATGCCCCCGATATGGTGTGCGACTTCTGGACCGAGTTGGGTCGCAACCTGACCGCTCGCATCGGCGCCAGTCCCGACCCGACGGCGCTGGGCGTCGAGGAGATCATGGCGATGCGGGAGGAGGAGGACTACAAGATCATGGAGCGGCTGCGCCGCCGGATCGCCGACATCGTCGAGGATCCGCAGACCGCTGAGGCGCTCAAGCCGTACTACCGGTTCATGTGCAAGCGCCCGACCTCCAGCGACACCTACCTGCCCGCGTTCAATCGGCCCAACGTCACGCTGGTCGACGTGGCTGAATCCAAGGGCGTCGAAAGACTTACGGAAAAGGGCATTGTCGCGGGAGGAGTCGAGTACGAGGTCGACTGCGTCATCTTCGCCAGTGGTTTCGAGATCTCCACGGAGATCGGCCGTCGGTACGCGATGGACGTCATCGAGGGCCGCGACGGGGTATCGCTGTTCGACCACTGGCGCGACGGGTTCCAGACCCTGCATGGGATGACCAGCCGCGGGTTCCCCAACCAGTTCCACACCGGCTTCATCCAGGGCGGCGTGTCTGCCAACACCACCGCGATGTTCGAGCAGCAGGCCGAGCACATCGCCTACATCATCGCCGAGGCTCTCAAACGGGGAGCGACGGTCGTCGAGCCCAGTCAGGAGGGGCAAGACGCCTGGGTGAACACCATCCGGGAGTTGGCATTCGACAACTCGGCGTTCGACTTGTCATGCACGCCCGGCTATTACAACAACGAGGGCCGTGGATTCGGCGACGCCAGCCGCTCGTTCCTGGGCGAGGTGTACTCACCGGGGTTCTACGCCTTCGATGATCTGTTGAAGCACTGGCGCGAGGCGGGCGACCTGAAAGGTATGGAACTGCAGTGACATCGAAGACGACGACCACGTTGCCGACACGGGACCTCACCGAGCACATCGCCACCGAGGTCCACGCCGACAAGGAAGCGCTGCTGTCCGGCGACCATGCCGGGGCGATCCGCGAGCTTCTCGAACAGCGCGGCGTGCTGGTGTTCCCCCAGATCGGGTTCACCGACGCCGAACAGATCGCCTTCACCGAAACGCTGGGCACGCTGGCGCCCGAGCGGGACGGTGAGGCCGTCTACGACGTCACCCTGGACACCAACGTCAACAAGCAGGCCGATTACCTCAAGGGCTCCTTCTACTGGCACCTGGACGGCACGATGAACGAGGTGCCGATCCTCGCGTCACTGCTCTCGAGCAAGGTGCTGCCGGCCGACGGCGGCGGTGACACCGAGTTCTGCAACACCTACGCCGCCTACGATGCGCTGCCCGAAGAGGACAAGCAGCAGCTGGGTTCGCTGCGGGCGATGCACTCGGCGTGGAACTCACTGTTGTACTACGACCCCGAGCCGGCAGCCGCTACGCTGCGACAGATGATGGCGATCGGCCAGTGCGAGCTGCCGCTGGTCTGGACGCACCGCTCCGGACGCAAGTCGTTGATACTGGGCTGCACCGCCAGCCACGTCGTCGGGATGGAGTACTCCGAGAGCACCAAAACCCTGGTGCGGCTTCGCGACTGGGCCACCCAGCCGCAGTTCGTCTACCGGCACCAGTGGTCGGTCGGGGACCTGGTCATGTGGGACAACACCGGGACGCTGCACCGGGCCCGCCCCTACGATCCCGGCTCGGGCCGGATGCTGCACCGGACCAAGCTCGCCGGCGAGGAACCATTCGCTTGAGCAGACCTCACGAGTCTGGTTTCGACGGCCGCGTCGCCGTCGTGACCGGTGCCGGGCGGGGTCTGGGGCGCACCTACGCGCAACTGCTGGCGGAGCGGGGAGCCCGCGTCGTCGTTAATGACACCGGCGCCGATCTCACCGGCGACGGCGTGCGCGTCGAGGCGGCCGAGGAGGTGGCCGAGGAGATCCGGGCGGCCGGCGGCGACGCTATCGCGTGCACCGCCTCGGTGGCGACCCCGCAAGGCGGGCAGGCCATCGTCGCCGCCGCACTCGAGCACTACGGCCGGCTCGACGTGCTGATCCACAACGCCGGCAACGTCCGCCGCGGCTCATTGCGGCAGATGAGCTACGAGGATTTCGACGCCGTCCTCGACGTGCACCTGCGGGGCGCGTTCCACGTCGTGCGCCCGGCCTTCCCGGTGATGTGCGATGCGGGCTACGGTCGCATCGTGCTGACCTCCTCGATCGGCGGCCTCTACGGCAACTGCGGCGTGGCCAACTATGCGGCCGCCAAGGCAGGCGTGGTGGGGCTGAGCAACGTCGCGGCCCTGGAGGGCGCAGCGGCCGGGGTCCGGTGCAATGTCGTGGTTCCGGCGGCGGTGACGCGGATGGCCGAGGGTATCGACACCTCCAGCTATCCGCCGATGCAACCGGAGCTGGTCGCACCCGTGGTGGGCTGGCTTGCGCACGAGTCCTGTTCGGTTACCGGCGAAGTGCTGATCGCGCTGGCGGGCCGGGTGGCCCGGGCGGTGGTGGCCGAAAGCCCCGGCGTGTACCAGCCGTCGTGGACCATCGGCCAGGTCGGGAGGCGGATCGAGGAGATCCGGGATGTCGGTGCCCCGGTGATCTTCCCGGTGGTGCCGGACGGTCACGCTGACCACATCCGCTACAGCTTCGGCCTGGCGCACGCCGGCCGACCTCAGCCCGAGGAAACCCAGTAGTCGAAGGAGAGTAGTGATGCGCGAATACCTCAAGTTCTACATCGACGGGCAATGGGTGGACCCGGCCGAGCCGAAGACCCTCGACGTGGAGAACCCCGCCACCGAGCAGCGCTGCGGCACGATCTCGCTGGGTTCGTCCGCCGACGTCGACCGCGCGGTCGCCGCGGCCCGCCGGGCCTTCGCGAGCTGGTCGCAGACCAGCCGCACCGAGCGGTTGGATCTGCTGCAGTCGATCCTGGCCGAATACCAGCGCCGCAGTGCCGATCTCGCCGACGCGGTGCACGAGGAGATGGGGGCTCCGCCGGCGCTGGCCGCCGGAGCTCAGGTGCAGCTGGGCATCGGCCACATGCTCACGGCGATCGACGCGCTGAAGAACTTCTCCTTCGAAGAACAGCGCGGTGACACGCTGGTGACCCGGGAGCCGATCGGCGTGTGCGGCCTGATCACCCCGTGGAACTGGCCGCTGAACCAGATCGCGGTGAAGGTCTATCCGGCGTTGGCCACCGGCTGCACCATGGTGCTGAAGCCCTCGGAGGTGGCGCCGTTCTCCGCCTACATCTTCACCGAGATCATGGCCGCCGCAGGCGTTCCGGCCGGGGTGTACAACATGGTCAACGGCGACGGTCCCGGCGTGGGGGTGGCCCTGGCGCGGCACCCCGACATCGACATGGTGTCGTTCACCGGGTCGACCCGGGCCGGGGTGTCGGTGGCCGAGAACGCCGCGCCCACGGTGAAACGGGTGACGCAGGAGCTCGGCGGGAAGAGTCCCAACATCGTGCTCGACGACGATGCGTTCGTCGACAGCGTCACCGCCGGCGTGGCGAACATGATGGTCAACTCCGGGCAGAGCTGCAACGCGCCGTCGCGCATGCTGGTGCCGAACTCCCGGATGGACGAGGCGATCGCGATTGCCAACGCGGTGGCCGGACAGGTGAAGGTGGGCGATCCCGACGATGCCCGCGCCATCGGGCCGGTGGCGTCCCAGACGCAGTTCGAGAAGGTGCAGAGCCTGATCGAGAAGGGCATCGCCGAAGGCGCGACGGTCGCCGCCGGCGGCGCGGGACGTCCGGACGGCCTCGACACCGGCTACTACGTCCAACCGACGGTCTTTGCGCACGTGAACAACCAGATGACGATCGCGCGCGAAGAAATCTTCGGGCCGGTGCTGTGCATCCTGGGCTACGACGACGTGGACGAGGCGGTGGAGATCGCCAACGACACCGACTACGGCCTGGCCGGCTACGTCTCCGGCGCCGACGCCGATACCGCGCGTGCGGTGGCCCGGCGGATCCGGGCCGGGTGGGTGACCATCAACCACGCCTTCGACATGAACGCGCCGTTCGGCGGTTACAAGCGCAGCGGCAACGGCCGGGAATGGAGCGACGCCGGGTTCCAGGAATACCTGGAGATCAAGAGCACCCTGGGGTGCGGGGCGGGCTGAGGCCCGAAAATCACTCGTAGTGCACGGTGATCGAGCCGCCTTCGGGCACGCCCTGGCAGGTCAGGATATAGCCGTCGGCGACTTCGTCGTCATCGAGCGCGGTGTTGGCGATCATCTTCGCCCAGCCCTCGCTGATGTGGGCGATGCAGGTTCCGCAGTTGCCGGCCTCGCAGGAGAACGGCGGCGCCAGCCCGGCCCGCCGGGCGCTTTGCAGCAGGGTCTCGCCGGCGACCCGGGGCACCGACGCCTGCTTGCGGCCCAGGTGAATCGTCACCGTCCCGCTCACCTCGGCCGCGGTGTCGGTCGAGCCTTCGGTGGCGGGCGCCTCCGGTGTAGCCGTGGTGTCGAAGTCCTCGACGAACAGCCGGCCCGGTCCCGGCCAGTTCCCCCGCACCACCGCCATGAAGCCCTCCGGGCCGCACAGGTAGCAGTCGGCGCCGGTGTCGTCGCCGACGAACGCGGCGACGGCGGCCGCATCCAGCAGTCCGTCGGTGTCGTCGCGGTGCCGCTGCACCGACAGTCGGCCCGGGTAGCGGTCAGCGAGCTCACTGAGCGCATCGTCGAAGATCGCCGATGAGGAGTCCCGGTCGGCACAGAGCAGCCGTACGGTGCGATCGGTGCCCGCCAGCGCACTCTTGGCCAGCGACAGGATCGGTGTGATCCCGCTCCCGCCGGAGAACCCCAGCAGCGGGGTGTCCGAGGGATCCAGGCAGAAGGTGCCGGCCGCGCGGGTCATGGTCAGTTCGTCGCCTTCGGCGACGTTGTCCAGCAGCCAGTTCGACACCTTCCCGCCGGGAACCCGCTTGACCGTGGTCATCAGCTCGGAGTCGGTCTCCGGCGCACTCGACATCGAGTAGGACCGGTAGAGCTCCTCGCCGCCGACGTTGACCTGAAACGTCGCGTACTGGCCGGCTCGGTAGGCGAACGGAGTCTGGTGCGGCGCCAGCACGAACGTGTAAGCGTCGGAGGTCTCTTTGACGATGCGGGTCACGGTTGCCCGCTGGAAAACATGAGTGACCGCCATGACCACCCCTTCCGGTTTGCGTTCTTCGTTACAGAGAATACTATTCTCTCAAACCGATAGGATCTTCTCAAATGTTGTCTGGGTTGCCTGCGCCATCCACCGCGGTGCTCGCGTTCGAGGACCGGCAGTTGCCGTTGCCGGAGCTCGACGCACGCGCCGATGCGCTGGCAGCCGCCCTGGCCGGCGACGGTGTCCGCGCCGGCGACCGGGTGGCGCTGATGGCGTCGAACCGGCCCGAATTCGTCATCGCCGTGTGCGCCATCTGGCGGCTGGGGGCCGTCGCCGCCCTGATCAGCCCCGCCTGGAAGCGCGACGAGGTGGCGCACGCCCTGGCCCTGACCGAACCCCGCTACGCGCTCGGCGACCTTCCGGTGCTGGCCGAGCTGATGCCGATGCGGCATCTGGACGAACCGGTCTCCGCTGCCCCGGCCGCCGGCCCGCCGCCGGCCGATCCCGGCGCCGACGCACTGCTGGTGTTCAGCTCCGGCACCACCGGGCTGCCCAAAGCGGTGCGGCACACCCATGCCTCGCTTGCCGCGGGGGTGCGGCACTGGCGCGATGCCCTGGGGCTGACCGCCGACGACCGGATCCAGGTCGCGACGCCGCCGTCGCATATCCTCGGCCTGCTCAACATCCTGACCGCATTGAGTGTCGGGGCGCGGGTGCGCCTGCATCGCCGTTTCGACATCGACCTGATGTTGGCAACGATCGGCGAAGACCGGATCACCGTGGAGATGGCGGTGGCGCCGATCGCACTGGCCATCGCCGGGCATCCGGACCTGGAGGCGTTCGACCTGTCGTCGCTGCGTTTCATCATGTGGGGCGCCACGCCGGTCGCCGCCGCCGTCGCCGAGGAGGTCACCCGGCGCACCGGGGTCCGATGGGTGCCGGCCTACGGCACCAGCGAACTGCCGGTGCTCGCCTGCGGTCCGACCGATACGGCGCGCCTCGACACGGTCGGGCGGCCGGTGCCCGGGGTCGAGCTGCAGGTGGTGGATGTGGATAGCGGCGAGCCGCTGCCGCCCGGCGTCGCCGGTGAGATCCGCGCCCGCTCCGATTCGCTGATGGCCGGCTACCTTCCCAGCGAGGCGACCGCAGAAGTGGTGCGCGACAGCTGGTTTCACACCGGCGACATCGGTTATCTGGACGCCGACGGCTGGTTGCGGATCACCGACCGCTGCAAGGAGATGATCAAGGTGCGCGGCTTCCAGGTCGCTCCCGCCGAGATCGAGGCGGTGCTGCACGAGCATCCGGCGGTGTCCGACTGCGGCGTGTTCGGGGTGCCCGACGCGGCCGGCGGAGAGGCCGTCGTCGCGGCGGTAACGCTGCGCGCACCGGTCGACGAAGCCGAGCTCGCGGCGCTGGTGGGTGAGCGCCTGGCGTCCTACAAACGACTCAGCCGGGTGGTGGTCGTACCCGAGATCCCCCGGCTGCCGTCCGGAAAGCTATTGCGTCGACTACTGAAGGAGCGCCTATGGATGTCCGGCTGAATGCTGAGCAGCGCCAACTGCGGGATGCCGCAGCGAAACTCGCCGACGACCTGGGCCCGGGCTCGGTCGCCGAGCTTGACGATGCCGCTCGGGTGACACGCTTGGAAAAGACTGTCGCCCAGACCGGTTGGCGCTCGCTGCGCTCCGACGGCGCGTCGGGGGTGGAGGTGGCGATCGTTGCCGAGGAGTTCGGGCGCGGCCTGGTCGACGTGCCGTTCCTCGGGCCGGTGCTCGCCGACGATCTGAGCCGGCACCTGCCGCTCGGTGAAGAGCCGACCACGGTCGCGTTCAACGATGTTGCGATCGACGCCCGCGGGGCTGCGCACGCCGCGACTCTGCGCGAGCATGCGGTGCTGACCGCCCCGGTCGGTGCGCCGCGCAGCGGTGCCGACCTGACCCGGACCGGAGCCGACCTGGCCGGTGCGCTGCAGCAGGCCGGCGAGCTCAGCGCCGGGGATGCGTTGCGCTGGCAGGCGCTGGCACTGGCGACGACCGCCGCCGATCTGGTTGGTACCGCGCGCGGCGCACACGCCTTGGCGTGCGACTACGCCAAGATTCGGGAGCAGTACGGCAAACCCATCGGGAGCTATCAGGCGATCGCCCACCTGCTCGCCGAAGGGCTGGCGCTGATCGAAGGCTCGGTGAGCGTGCTGCGCCACGCCGCCTGGGCGGTCGACGAAGCCGAGGCGGCCGAGGCGGTGCGCGCCGCCCGCATCGCCAAGATCTATTGCGCCCGCAGCGCTCGGACGGTGTGCGAGACCGCGATTCAGGTGCACGGCGGTATCGGCAACACCTGGGAATGCCTGGCGCACGTGTACCTGCGGCGGGCACTGACCTCGACGGCCCTGTGGCCCGTGACGATAAGGGAGATCGCTGATGGACTTTCGTGACTCGCCCGAGGAAGCCGAGTTCCGCAGCCGGCTTCGGTCCTGGTTGACCGAGCGGGCCGGCACCTTCCCCGCCGCCGGCGACGACGAGTACTGGGCGCGCCAAGGCGAATGGCATCAGGCCCTCTACGGCGCCGGATTCTTCGGGGTGTCCTGGCCACGCGAATACGGCGGCCAGGAGCTGCCACCGGTCTATGACGTGATCGTCGACGAGGAGCTGGCGGCCGCCGGTGCCGCGCCGCGGCCAAGCCTGGGCTACCTCGTCGTGGGCCTGGGCCGGCACGCCAGTCCCGAACTGCAGCAACGATTCCTGCCCGGCATGATCGACGGAACGCAGCGTTGGTGCCAGGGCTTCTCCGAACCCGGGGCCGGCTCGGATCTGGCGTCGCTGACCACCACCGCTACCCGCGACGGCGACGACTACGTCATTCACGGACACAAGATCTGGACCAGCTACTCCGACGTCGCCGACTGGTGTCTACTGCTGGCCCGCACCGATAAGGACGCCCCGCGGCACCGCGGTATCTCGGCGTTCATCATCTCCATGCACCAGCCCGGCATCGAACAGCGGCCGCTGCAGATGATCAACGGCGTCACCACCGAATTCGGGCAGGTGCTCTTCGACGGTGCCACCGTCCCCGCGAGTCAGATGGTCGGCGAACCGGGCGAGGGGTGGAAGCTGGCGATGACCGTCGTCGGCCATGAGCGCGAACCGTCGACGCTGGGCTATTCTGCCCGCTACGGCAAGCTGGTCCGTCAGATGGCGGGTCGCTTCGAGGGTGCCGGGGGCGATGTTCCGGAGGAATTGGCCTGGGCGGCAGTGGAAACCGAGATGCTGCGATTGCATGTGCGCCGCCGGCTCTCCGAACAGCTCGACGGGCTTTCGCACGGACCGGAAGGCTCGCTGGACAAGTTGCTGATGACCTGGGTGGAGCAGTCGGTGGGCCACGCCGCGCTGGCGGTCGGCGGTGTCGACGATCCCGACCTGCTCAGCGCCTATCTTTACAGTCGCGCCCAGAGTGTGATGGGCGGGACCTCGCAGATCCAGAAGAACATTATTGCCGGCCGAATACTGGGATTGGGAGTTTGAAATGTATGACCTGCCTGACGAAATCGACGTGCGCGCCGACGGCCCGCTGCGGATCATCACGCTCAACCGCCCCGACGCGCTCAATGCCGTCAACGACGCGCTGCACACCGGACTGGCGAAACTCTGGGCGCAACTGGAGGAAGACCACGACGCGAGGGCGGCGGTGCTGACCGGAAGCGGGCGGGCATTCTCCGCGGGCGGCGACTTCGCCTACCTCGACGAGCTGCGCCGCGATGAGAAGCTGCGCGCCAAGACGATTCTGCACGGCCGTGAGATCGTGCTGGGTATGGCACGCTGCCGCACCCCGGTCATCGCCGCGGTCAACGGTCCCGCCGTCGGGCTGGGCTGCAGCCTGGTGGCGCTCAGTGACATCGTCTACATGGCCGAATCCGCCTATCTCGCCGACCCGCACGTGCAGGTGGGTCTGGTCGCCGCCGACGGCGGCCCGCTGACCTGGCCGCTGCAGATGAGCCTGCTGCAGGCCAAGGAGTACGCGCTGACCGGGGCCCGTATCCCGGCCGCGCGGGCAGTGGAGCTCGGTTTGGCCAACCACGTCGTGGAAGACCCGCTAGCCGAAGCGATCTCATGCGCCAAACGCATCGCTGAGCTGCCGCGCCAGGCAGTCGAGAGCACCAAGCGGCTGCTCAACATCCACTTGGAGCGCTCGGTGCTGGCCACCCTGGATTTCGCGAACATGGCCGAAGACCAGTCGTTCAAGACCGAGGACTTCAACAACATCATCGATCGGCTCACCGCGAACAAGAACTGATCCCTGCGATGACGATCGCCGAGTTGCTCGCCGCCGCGCGTGATGGATCCGTGCGGGCGACGGGGCGGCTGCTCAGCCTGGTCGAAAGCGGCCGGCGGGCCGAGGTGCTGTCCGCCGTCGGGCCCGCCACCACCCGGGTCATCGGGGTGACCGGGCCGCCCGGCGCGGGCAAGTCCACCACGATCGCCGCACTGGTCGGGGCGTATCGGCAACGGGGGCTGCGGGTCGCGGTGCTCGCCGTCGACCCGTCCTCGCCCTACAGCGGCGGCGCACTGCTCGGCGATCGCATCCGAATGGCCGCGCACATCAACGATCCGGCGGTGCTGATCCGGTCGGTGGCCTCCCGCGGACACCTCGGCGGGCTGGCCGAAGCGGTGCCCGCGGCCCTCCAGCTGCTGGCCGGACTCGGTTACGACGTGCTGCTGCTGGAGACGGTCGGGGTGGGCCAATCCGAGATCGAGATCGCCGCGATCGCCGACCCGACGGTCGTCGTGCTCAATCCCGGTGCCGGCGACGCGGTCCAGGCCGCCAAGGCCGGGTTACTGGAGGTGGCCGACATCGTGGTGGTCAACAAGGCCGACCGCGAGGGTGCCCAGCAGACCGTCCGCGAGCTGCGGGTCGAGCTGAAGCACACCGGCGCACCGATTCTCACCCTGATCGCCGCGCGCGGCGAGGGGCTCGATGAGCTGGTGGACACCATCGAGGCCCATCACCGCACCGACAGCCGGGAGCGCCGGTTGGCACGGGCCCGCTCACAGATCCTGTCGCTGGCCCAGACCCGGCTGCGAACCCATCCGGCGCTGCACCGACTCGCCGAGCTGGTTGTCGATGGAAGCGATGACCCGTACTCGGCGGCCGAGCGGCTGCTCTCGCCCGGCGGCGAGTAGTTCTACGACCGGTTGCGAGCCGACCAGCGCGGCAGCGGAAGCGGCAGATCGTTGTAGGTGGCGATGCCGGGCTCGGCGGCCACCACGGCCGGAATGGCGTTGATCGGCGGCATCGCGGTCATGATGTGGCCGAGCTCGAAGAAATCGTCGATGGACTTCGCGGCGGCGATCATGTCCGGTGGCGGGGTGAAGCCGACCTGCATGTTCACCGTCGGGCGGCCGTCGATGGTGATCCTCCAGCCGTCGCCGTCCATCTCCCAATCCGGCTGCAGCGTCTGGCCTTTGCGCCACCGCACATTGATGTCGACCACGGTCTCGCCGCCCGCGATTCCCCGCCAGCTGGCGAACACCCCCGCCACATGGCCCGCCGGGATGGTCCACGACGCCATCGGCAGATCCTCGGTGGTCTGCGCGTACTCGGAGACGCAGGTGATCTCGTCGAGCTCGACGCCGATCGCGTCGGCGACCAGCTGCACCGCCTCGGCGAATACCGCGGTGCCCTTGGCTGCCATCGGCGCCAGATCCGGGTCGTCGATCGCGACGCCGAAGCCGACCGGGCGCTCGGTGTCGGGGGAGTCATACAGCGTGGTGTCGGCCGATTCGGTGATGGTGATCTTGTCGATCCGGTCGCAGGCGGTGGCCGCCACGATCGCCAGCAGCTCGGCGAAGCCGGGACTGACTCCGGAACCGAACAGGGTGGACCCGCCCTTGCGGCACGCTTCGTCGAGCCGGGCTCGATCATCGCCGAGATTGCGGCCGGTGATGAAGGACGCCGACGTCACGACATTGACGCCGGCCGAAAGGATCTGCACCAGTTCGTCGACGTTGATCCACATCGGGTTGTAGACGACACAGTCGGGTTTCAGCGCCAGCAGCGCCGCGGCGTCGTTGGTGGCCGCGACGCCGAGGCGGTCGATGCCGGCCAGCTCGCCGACGTCACGACCGACTTTGTCATCCGACCACGCGAAGAGCCCGACGAGTTCGTAATCCGGATTGGCCGCGATCGCCCGGACGGAGCTCTTCCCGACGTTTCCGGTGGTCCACTGGACGATTCGGTAAGGGACGGTAGGCATGTGCATCACCTCGTGTTCTCGGCCCGCGCTACATCTGCGCCCAGACGATCTTCGTCTGGAGGTAGGTTTCAATGCCGGCCTTGCCGGACTCGTAGCCCCAGCCGGACTGCTTGTAGCCGCCGAACGGCATCGAGTGGTCGAACTGCATCTGGCAGTTGAGCCCCACCGTTCCGGCCTTGAGCCGCTTGGCCAGCCGGTGGGCCCGGCCCAGGTTGGACGTCCACGCGGTGGCGGCCAGACCGTAGGTGCTGTTGTTGGCCAACGCGATCGCCTCGTCGTCGTCATCGAACGGCAGGATCGTGACCACCGGCCCGAAGATCTCCTCCTGGAACAGCCGGCTGGAGTCAGGGTCGACGCCTGTGACGACGGTGGGATGCACGAAGTAGCCCTTGCGGTCCAGCCGGTGCCCGCCGGTGACCAGCTCATTGCCGTCGGCCTTGCCCTGCTCCAGATAACCCAGCACCCGGCTGAGCTGCTTCTGGCTGATCAGCGGCCCGACCATGACGCCGTCGTCTTTGGGGCCGCCGAGCTGCATGCTGTTGGCCATGTTGGCGATGCCCTCCACGACCCGCTCGTAGACGCCGCGCTGGGCGAAGATGCGCGACCCGCAGACGCAGGCCTGCCCGGAGTGCACGAAGGTGCCGAACGCCGCCATGGTGATGGCCATGTCCAGATCGGCGTCGCCGTAGATCAGCACCGGCGACTTTCCGCCGAGCTCCAGGGTCACCTTGTTGAGATTGGTTGCGGCCGAGGCTTTCACGATCTCCCGGCCCACTTCGGTCGATCCGGTGAATGCGACCTTCTCGACGTCGGGATGGGCGGTGATCGCCGCGCCGGCGGTGTGACCGTAGCCGAGCACCATGTTGACCACGCCGTCGGGCACCCCGGCTTCGGACAGGATGCGGTTCAAGACCAGCGCGGACAGCGGGGTCTCCTCGGCCGGCTTGACGACGCTGCTGCAGCCGGCGGCCAGCGACGGAGCCAGCTTGGCGCAGAAGTTGAAGACCGGACCGTTCCACGGGAAGATCAGCCCCACCACGCCGTAGGGCTCGCGCAGCGTGTAGACGTGCTGATGTGACTCGATGCCGGTCAGGCCGCCGGTGTTGACGTCGCGGGCGATGCCGTCGATCTTGGTGCACCAGCCGGCGTAGTAGCGGAACCACTCCGACCCGACCTTGGTGATGATCGCGGCCTGGGAAGCGGGGATGCCCGCGTTGACGGACTCGAGTTCGGCCAGGATCTCGGCGTTCTCGTCGATCAGGTCTGCGATCCGCCACAGCACCTTGGCCCGGTCGTAGTCGGCCATCTGCGACCACACCCCGGATTCGGCGGTGGCCTTGGCGCGGGCGACGGCGTCGTTGACGGCTTCGGGCCCGCAGTCGGTGAACTCGGTGAGCTGTTCTTCGGTGGCCGGATCGATGATCGGAATCACGTCGCCGGTGCCGGGGACTTTCCGAATGTCGTCCAACACCGTCTGCACCGACATGGATAATCCCCTTCTCATTCAGCGATAATTACGTTCGCAGAATGAGGTTATGCGTTTCGGCATGGGAAGTCCAGGGTTGGCGGTGCGACGCAAACCAGCGCCGGGGAAAGACCGTGTCGGGGCCGCCGGACGGCATCGGCTGCGGCGCCGACGGACGTGCGCCGGGCGGCCGCTCAGTTGCGCGCGAAGCCGTGTGCGCAGAAATCCCAGACCTCGTCAGCGGTCAGCGGCTTGACCGCCGGATCCGTTGAGGCCGGGCTGGATTGGGCGTTGAACATAACCGTCTGCATGATCATCGCGGCCACCCGCCGGGGGTTGGGCCCGGCGCGCAACTGCCCGGCGGCCGCCGCCTGTTCGGTCAGCTCGGCGAGCAACGCCAACAGCGGGGTATGGGCGACCTTGACCTCGGTGGGGTGGGTCAGCAGCAGGCTCGGGGCGAAATCGGTGAACAGCGGCCGTTTGGCGGCCGGGTCCGGGCGGGACGACTCGAACAGCAGCTCGACGGCGACCTTGAGGCGTTCCAGCGGGTCGGGATAGTTCGCCGTCGCGGCGCGGATCTGTTCGGCCGCCCGGCTCAGGGCGTCCTCGAAGAGCGCCAGCAGCAACTCGTGCTTGCCGTCGAACTGCAGGTAGAAGCTGCGCAGCGACTGCCGCGAGCGGTCGACGACTTCCTGGACGGTGAAGTCGGTGCTGCCCTTTTCGATGATGATTGACTGCGCAGCATCCAAAAAGCGTTGAACACGTTGGGCCGCACGTATTTTCGCCGTTTTGATCGAGCGTTCGACCGCGCGCTGCTTCCAGGCTGGTTCTTCGCTCGGGCTGGTCACCGGCACTCCGGCCTGGTGTGCGGAAGGCAAGGCACAGCGCAACTGTACTGGACGGTAACCTGCCGGCGCCGCAGGCCGCCGGCCAAGGGGTGACGATTCAGAGATCGCAACTTCTCCATTCGAGAATGATATTCTCATCCGTGCGTCTATGGAAGCGGACTCGCAAGATCCGAGCCGGTCCGCCAGCGGAAGACCCCGGGGCGCACGAGTCGAGGAGTGCCGGTGCAACTCACCTTTGATGCCGATGTCGAGAGTTTCCGCGCCGAGTTCTCGGCGTTCCTCGACGAGCACCTGCCGACCGAAGCCGAGGCGCTCGAGCGCTCCCGGTCGTGCTCGCACGTCCCCGAGTGGGCGCGGCGCTGGCAGCGCCTGTTGTTCGACAACGGCTGGTTGCTGCCCGGCAACCCTCCCGAATTCGGTGGCCGCAACGCCAGCATTCTGCAGCAGTACGTGCACTCCGAGGAGCTTTCCCGCCGGCGGATCTACCCCAGCTTCAACCCGCAGGGGGTCGGCATCATCGCGGCGTCCCTGCTGTCGTTCGGCACCGAGGAGCAGAAGCGGCGGTGGGCGGTTCCCATCCTGCGGGCCGAGATCACCGCCTCCTTGGGCATGAGCGAACCCGGTGCGGGCTCGGATCTGGCCGGATTGCAGACTCGCGCGGTGCTGACCGGCGACGACTTCGTGGTCAACGGCCAGAAGGTCTGGACCTCGGGCGCCCACGATGCCGACGTGTTGTTGACCTTCGTCCGCACCGACCCGGATGCCCCGAAGCACAAGGGCATCAGCGTGCTGCTGATACCGACCGACGCCCCGGGAGTGGTGCGACGGCCCTTCGCCTCGGCATGCGGCCACGACGACGTCGATTTCAATGAGGTCTTCTTCACCGATGTCCAGGTGCCCGCCGAGAACCTGGTGGGCCCGCTCAATGGCGGCTGGGGAGTGGCCAACGGCTCACTCGGCCATGAACGCACCCTGCTGTGGATGAGCTTCGCCGATCGGCTGCGCGACCTGATCCATGACCTGCGGCCGGTCGGGGCGCTGAACCGCGACCGGTTCGCCACCTTGTTGATGGACAACCAGGCGCTGGGGCTGCTCGGTTCGGTGGCCTTGGCGCAGGCGGCTCGCGGGGAGCAGGACGTCCCGGCGCTCTCGGTGCTCAAACTGCTGGGCTCCGAGGCGGTGCAGTCCGCCGCCGAGCACGCGCTCGACGCGGCCGGCAGCAGCGGGCTGACGCATCCGGCCAACTCGGGGACCTACACGCCGATGAACGAGGACTACGCGACGTCGAGCTGGTTCGATCGCTACCTGCGCAGCTTCTCCGGGACGATCGCCGGTGGCACCTCGGAGATCCAGCGCAACATCATCGCGCAACGGGTGCTCGGGCTCCCGCGATAAAACCAGCGCGAGCAGTCGCGAAAGCCCCCAAATCCGAGTGGATTTGGGGGCTTTCGCGACTGCTCGCGGTTAGAGATTGACCAGTCGGGGGGCCGAGCGGCGGGCTCGCAGGCCGCCGCCGGCCCGGCGGGTCAATTCCCGGGCGCTGCCGAGCAATCCGTCCAGGACCAGTACTCGCTCGATGTGGCGGTGCAGATCGTGTTCCGCGGTGAATCCGACGCCGCCGAGGACCTGCTGGCAGTGCTTGGCCGCGGTCAGCGCGGCCTTGCCGGCGGCGGCTTTGGCCAGCATGGAGGTCAGGTCCGGGCTTTCGCTGACGGGCACGGTGAGGGTGGCCTCGGCGCCCTCGATGGCGACCAGGGTTTCGGCGAGCCGGTGCCGGACGGCCTGGAAGGAGGCGATCGGTTTACCGAACTGCTCCCGGTCCAGGGCGTGCTGGCGGGCCAGCGCCAGCATTGCCCGCGCCGAGCCGACCAGCCACCAGCCCAGCGCGCGGCGCGCCTCACCCACCCGCATCAGTTCTCCGCCGGGCACTTCGCGCAGCGGCAGCCCGCCAAGAACGGGATTGCCCTCGTGAACGCTGCGTTCCCAGATCACCCAGCTGCCGCCGGCGTAAGGCATCGGGGGAGTGCCGCCGGGCAGGCCGCCGATGGTCTCCAGTATCACGTCGTTGAGCACCGAGGCGTGTGCCCCGGTCTCGCCGAGCAGCCGGAACACCAGCGGGATGGCCAGGTCCGGATCCTCGGAAAGCATTTCGGCCCAGCCGAGTTCGGCCAGGGCGCCATCCAGCTCGGCGCCGGAACACGACGCCATGGTCTTGCGCAGGGCATCTTCCAGCAGAGCGATCGACGCGGTGTCCATCCCGGTGGTCATCGTCACTCCTTCCCGAGGTCGAGCAGTCGGCGGGCGATGATGTTGCGCTGGATCTCCGAGGTACCGCCGTATATGGTCGCCGCGCGAGAGTAGAGAAACTCGGTGCGCCAGGATGATTCGTCGAGCTCGATGGTGCCCGGCAACATGTCGCGCGCCGTATCGAAGAGCTTCTGTTCGGCGGTGGCCAGCAGCACCTTGTCGATCGAGGTGTCCGGGCCCAGCCGGGTGCCACCGTCCAGCCGGTGCTGGGTGGCGCGGGACCGGCAGCGCAGTGTATGCAGCGCGAGGTAGGCCTCGCCCAGCTCGGCGTCGTCGGTCTCGGTCGTCTCGGCGATGAGTCGATCCATCCGCGAGTACAGGTAGGCGATTCGCTGCCAGAAGCAGGTGGAGCGTTCGAAGGGCAGCAGATCCATCGCGAGCCGCCAGCCGTCGCCGGGCTTGCCGAGCATGCGCTCGGCGGGGACCACCACGTCGTCGAAGTAGACCTCGCAGAACTCGTCCACGCCGTGCATTGTCCGCAGCGGGCGCACGGTGATGCCGGGGGTGTCCATGTCGACGAAGAATGCGGTGATGCCGTCATGTCCGGGGGCGGTGCGGGTCAGCAGGACGCAGCGCGTCGAATGCTGGGCGAAGCTGGTCCAGACCTTCTGGCCCTTGATGATCCAGTTGTCGCCGTCGGGGGTGGCGCGGGTGGACAGCGATGCCAAATCGCTGCCGGAGCCCGGCTCGGAGAAGCCCTGGCACCAGAGTTCCCGGCCGGACAGCAGCCGGGGCACCATCCCCGCAGCGAGCTCCGGTGGCGCATAGTCGATCATGGTCGGCGCCAGCACTTCCAGCATCGAGTAGGGGCCCGGCTCGGCGAGTCCGCGGCCGACGACCTCTTCGCCGACGACCGCCCGCAGCATCGCCGGACCGCCCAGGCCGCCGGCCTCGACCGGCCAGCCGTACCGCATCCAGTCGGCCTCATATAACGCGGCGCAGACCCGGCCGAACTGTTTGATGTGGGCTTCCAGGGAGTGATCCGTCCCCGGGGTCAGGTCGTTGTCGTCAAGCCAGGCGCGCAGATCTGCTTGGAATTCAGAGACATTCATTTCGATGAGGGGCGACCGATCGCGTGTGGGCGCCCGGAATCGTGGACACCGCTGCGGCGGATGAACGTCATCGCCCGGGTCTTCAACCGCCAGCCGTCCGTGGTGCGCACATAGGTGTCGTTGTAGTAGCCGATCCGCATGTCGTGGCTGGCGTGGTCGATGAAGCACAGCGGTTGGGTGCCGGTCGCGGTGTCGCCGTCGAGTTCGATCACCGGGGTTCCGGTCATGAATAAGCCTTTGGGTGCGGCGTCGACCAGTACCGGAAACCGGTCCAGCGAATAGGTCTCGCCGAAAGCACTGTAGGTGCCGTCCGGGGTGAACACCCCCACCAGTCCGTCGATGTCGCCCTGGGTGATCGTCACCGCGTAGCGGGCGAGTAGTTGCTGGATCTCGACGAGCTCGTCAGTTCTTGTTGACATACACTTGACCGCCTTTCATGACGAACTTAACGTTCTGGGTAACGCTGATGTCGGACAACGGATCTCCCGGCACCCCAATGATGTCTGCGAGTAGTCCCTCGGCCAGCCGGCCGCGGTCGGCTGCGTTGATCAGCTCGGCCGCCGTCACCGTAGCCGCCTTGAGCACCGCGGCGGGCGGCATGCCCCAGTCGACCAGGGTGACCAGTTCGTCGGCGTTGCGGCCGTGCGGGATCGCCGGCGCATCGGTGCCGACGGCGATCTTGACCCCCGCCTCGTAGGCGGCCTTGATCGAGGTGCGGGCCTTGGGGAACATCTCGGCCGCCTTGGCCTGTAGTTCCGGCGGAGCCTTGGAGACGTCCATCGCCTCGGCCAGGCGCCGGGTGGTCACCAGGAAGCGGTCGTGCTCAACGAGCATGGCGATTGCCTCGTCGTCCATCAGGAACCCGTGTTCGATGCAGTCGATTCCGCACGCTACCGCGTGTTTGACCGCTTCGGCGCCGTGGGTGTGCGCCGCCACTCGCAGCCCGCGCCGGTGCGCCTCGTCGACGATGACGCGCAGCTCTTCGTCCGAATAGTGTTGAGCGCCGGCCTCTCCGGTCAATGACATCACACCGCCCGAGCAGCACACCTTAATCAGCTGTGCGCCGTGCTTGATCTGGTAGCGGACCGCCTTGCGGATCTCGTCGACGCCGTTGGCGATGCCTTCTTCGATGGTCAGCTCCAGAACGCCTGGCATGAACGCCGCGAACATCGTCGGATCCAGGTGGCCCCCGGTCGGGGTGATCGCGTGACCGGCCGGCACCACGCGCGGGCCTTCGATCCAGCCGGCGTCGATCGCCTTGCCCAGTGCGACGTCGAGCAGGTATCCGCCGGTCTTGACGAACAACCCGAGGTTGCGCACCGTGGTGAAGCCGGCGCGCAGCGTGCGGCGCGCATTGCCCACCGCACGCAGCACCCGGGTCGGCGGATCATCCTGCACCTGGGACAGGCCGGGGTTCTCACCCCGGCCGCCCATCAGCAGGTTGACCTCCATGTCCATCAGCCCGGGCAGCAGGATCAGGTCACCCAGATCCAGCACCTCGTCATCCGTACCGGAGGCCGGGGCTTCGCCGATGCCGACGATCTTGTCGCCGTCGACCCGGATGACCCCGGGCCGGATGATCTCTCCGGAGTCGACGTCGAGCAGCCCGGCTGCCTTGAGCGTCAGCACCTTTAGACGACCGGTTCCTTGATGCAGTCGATCCAGGCCGCGCCGCTGTCCGGCACCCGCGGCTGCTTCCAGGCCTCGATCGGGAAGGAGACCATCACCAGCGACTGCATGAGGTGCATCAACGACCGCGCGTCCTCGGGCAGGTCATTCAGGTCGAACTTGTCCAGGTAGGTGATGGCGTCCTCGAGTCGCCCGAACGACGCGTCGTAGAACTCCTGCATCTCGCCCATGGTGGAGGCCAGCCGTTTGGCGTAGCGCTCCGGCTCGGTCGCCAGCGCCCAGTCGGCGTAGGGCTGCAGGTCAGCGAAGTCAGACGGTAGCGCCATTGGCGTGCTCCTTCTTGTACTCGGATACGTAGTCACGGGCGGTCTTGTGCAGGTGTCGAATCAGGACCTCCTGGTCGCACAACAAGAAGTCGTCCACGACCTTCGTGCCGATCATGCTCTGGGTTGCTTCCAGGGTGTTGGCGTCTTGCAGCGCGTACTCCTTGAAGGTCACCGCGGCCAATTCCTGGGCCAAACGCTCCCGGGCATTGCGCGGCGGCACGAAGTACAGGCTCGCTTCGAAGGTGTGTTTGTCGGCAGCGGTCGGCCAGTACTGGTAGGTCAGGTACCAGCCCGGCTCCCAGATGAGAATCATGAAGTTGGGGAAGAACACGAAGGAGTCGATGCCCCACTGCGGCACTCGCTTGATGTTCACCGACGGTGGCAATTCCTTGAGGTCGGCAATGAGGTCCGGCTTGTCCCAAGGGCCAAACAGTCCGCTGCGCAGCGCCCGGTCCAACGGCTTGACCATGTTGAGGTCGGCCGGCGGCGACTGACCACCCCACGTTGATTGCAGGCTGTGCGGTCCGGCCAGCTCGTAGTGCAGCGCTTCGTAGCCGAACTTCTGGATCTTGGCGGCCTCTTCCTTGGTGTACTGGCCCTGGTGCAGGATCGGCGCGTGGTAGAACTCGACGAACGCGTCGAGGAACAGCTTCCAGTTGCTGCCGATCTCGGACTTGTAGGAGTAGACCTCGGTCATCTCGCCAAACGGGTAGCCCTCGATGCCCTTGGCCAGGGATCCGAGGTATTCGTTGAGCGGGCCGGCGTTGTCGTCGAAGTTGACGAAGATGAAACCTTCCCAGACCTCGCAGCGCACCGGGACCAGGCCGTACTGGCTCTTGTCGACGTCGAAGAACTCGCCCTCCTGCTGGATGAACGTGAGGTCGCCTTCGAGGCTGTAGCGCCAGGCGTGGTACTTGCAGGTGAACTGGCGGCAGGTGCCCTCGGTCTCCTCGTTCGGGAAGTCGTTCCACACCAACTTGTTACCGCGGTGGCGGCAGATGTTGTGGAACGCCCGGACCACGCCGTCCTTGCCCTTGACGACGATGATCGAGGTGCCCTTGCACACCGAGGGCAGTTCCCGGGTGAAGTAGCTGCCGGTCTTGGGCAGCCGCTCGATGCGCCCGACGTGTAGCCAGGTGCGCTTGAAGATGGCCTCCTGCTCGTCGGCGAAATGCGCCGGATCGAACGAGTCGGTGTAATCGACCGGTTCGGTGCCGAGCTCGGGGTAGCTCTGTGTCCAGCTACCGGCTGCCGGTTTGGGGAAATGGGGCACGGTCTTACCTCTCTGATTCGGGTTCTTCATCGAGTTCAACGCCAAATGTGTTGAAGGCCATGGCCAACATGCTGTAGCAGCCGACCGTGAAGACGAGTTCCATCATTTGGTGCTCGTCCAGGTGTTGGGTGAGGACCGCCTCGGTGGCGGGGGACAGCCGCGAGGCCTCGTCGAGTTCGTCGGCCGCGTTGATCACCGCCTGGTGCAGCTCGTCGCGGCCGGCGCCGTGCTGCAGGTCTTCGATGTCGGAGTCGGTGAGGCCGGCCTGCTTGCCGATCGTGATGTGGTGCACCCACTCGTATTCGCAGCCGCGGCGGTGGGCGGTGCTCAGGATCGCGAGTTCGCGCAAGTGGCCGGGGAGCGTCCCGCGGTAGAGCAGCTCGACGTTGAACTTGAGGAACGCCCGGGCCAGCTTGGGGTGGTGCACCAGCATGGTCATGGCGCTGCCGGCACCGCGCGAGTTGCGCCGGTCGGCGGTCAGCACTTGGGCGAGAGCACGCTGAACCTCCTCGTCGTCCCACTGGGACGCCGACAGCGGGGTCAAGCGCATCGTTCCTCCTCGCGTATGAGAATCACATTCTCATATTTGACCAACAGATTTCCATGTTTCGCGCGATTGGTCAATACTGGGCTATCGACGCAGGTAGAACCGTGGGCAGGACTGGCCTGCGGTGTCGCCTGACTGTGGAGACCGTCCCGAACCGCCTGATCGCTGGAGAAGGTTGATTCTCCGAAAACGGGAAGCTAGTTTCCATGGGAGATGTCATTGGGCCGGCCGGCCGCGCCGGCCCGGATGGGAGGATGGCCGTGAACAAGGACGACATGATTTTGGTCAGCGTCGACGACCACACCGTTGAGCCGCCGGACATGTTCGCCAACCACCTTCCGCGCAAATACCTCGATGATGCGCCGCGGCTGGTGCACAACGCCGACGGCTCCGACACTTGGCAGTTCCGCGATGTGGTGATCCCCAATGTCGCGCTCAATGCGGTCGCGGGGCGCCCCAAGGAGGAGTACGGACTGGAGCCCCAGGGACTGGATGAGATCCGGCCCGGGTGCTACAACGTCGACGAGCGGGTCAAGGACATGAACGCCGGCGGCATCCTGGGCTCGATCTGTTTTCCGTCGTTCCCCGGCTTCGCCGGCCGGCTGTTCGCCACCGACGATCCGGACTTCTCGTTGGCGCTGGTGCAGGCCTACAACGACTGGCACATCGACGAGTGGTGCGGGGCGTATCCCGCGCGCTTCATCCCGATGGCGCTGCCGGTGATCTGGGATGCCGAGAAGTGCGCCGAGGAGGTGCGGCGGGTGTCCAAGAAGGGTGTCCACGCCCTGACCTTCAGCGAGAACCCGGCGGCTATGGGGTACCCGAGCTTCCACGACGAGTACTGGAACCCGTTGTGGCGGGCGCTGTGTGACACCAACACCGTGATGAATGTGCACATCGGGTCCTCGGGAAAGCTGGCCATCACCGCCCCCGACGCCCCGATGGACGTGATGATCACCCTGCAGCCGATGAACATCGTCCAGGCGGCCGCCGACCTGCTGTGGTCGCGGCCGATCAAGGAATACCCGGATCTCAAGATCGCCCTGTCCGAGGGCGGCACCGGGTGGATCCCGTACTTCCTCGAGCGGGTGGACCGCACCTACGAGATGCACTCGGTCTGGACCGGTCAGGATTTCGGCGGCAAGGTGCCCTCCGAAGTGTTCCGGGAGCACTTTTTGACCTGCTTCATCTCCGACCCGGTCGGGGTCAAGCTTCGCCAGGAGATCGGCATCGACAACATCGCCTGGGAGGCCGACTACCCGCACAGCGATTCGATGTGGCCGAACGCTCCCGAGGAACTGTGGAACGTGTTGTCGGCCAATAACGCCACCGATGCTGAGATCAACAAGATGACCCACGAGAACGCCATGCGCTGGTACTCGTTCGACCCGTTCGCCCACATCGCCCGCGACCAGGCCACCGTGGGCGCGCTGCGCAAAGCCGCCGAGGGGCACGACGTTCAGATTCGCGCGCTCAGCCAGCACAAGCACGGTGACCGTCAGGCGAACGCGTTGATGGACGCCGCGCGGTCCAACAGCTGAGCCGGGCCGACGTTGACGGGCACCCGCCCGTATGCGAGTCTGTTGACCACATGCGAGAATCGCATTCTCGGATATGAGAGTGTTCCTTGGAGGGAGTGCAGCCGGCTCGTGATGGATCCCGACACGATTGACTTCTTTCAGGACTCCGCGGTGGTGGCCGATCCCTACCCGTATCTGCGTGCGCTGCGGGAACGCTCGCCGGTCACCCGGGAGCCGCACCACAACGTGATGATGGTGACCGGTTGGGAAGAGGCCTGCGCGGTGGCCGGCAACGCCGAGGTGTTCTCCTCGTGCATCGCGGTGACCGGCCCGTTCCCCGGTTTCCCGGTGCCGCTGGACGGCGACCTGGGCGGTGCGACGGTGTCCGGTCTGATCGACAAGCACCGCGACGAACTGCCGTTCAGCGACCAGCTGCCGACGCTGGACCCGCCGACGCACACCAACCATCGGGCGTTGCTGATGCGGCTGCTCACCCCCAAGCGCCTCAAGGAGAACGAGGACGCCATGTGGGAGCTCGCCGATGCGGTGCTCGACGAATTCCTCGCGCCCGGCGCCGGTGAGTTCATCGGCGGCTTCGCGGCGCCGTTCACCTTGCTGGTGATCGCGGACCTGCTGGGCGTCCCCGACGAGGACCGGGACGAGTTCGTCAAGAACATGCACCACAACGTCGGCGGCGGGATCGGCAGCACCGATGCCAAAGCGCTGGCGCACAGTCCGCTGGAGTTCCTCTACGCCACCTTCGCCGACTACATCGCTGATCGCCGCAGCACGCCGCGCGACGATGTACTCACCGGTATGGCCGAGGCGACCTTCCCCGATGGTTCCGTCCCAGACCCGATGGATGTGGCCCGGGTGGCCGCCAACGTCTATTCGGCCGGCCAGGAGACCACGGTGCGCCTGCTCGGCTCCGCGCTCAGGATCATCGGGGAGCAGCCCGATATTCAGCAGCGCTTGCGCGACGACCGCAGCCTGATCCCGAACTTCATCGAAGAGGTGTTGCGTTTCGAGAGCCCGGTCAAGGGCGATTTCCGGCTCTCCCGGGTCGATACCGAAGTCGGCGGGGTCGAGATCCCCGCCGGCACAACGCTGATGGTGATCAGCGCCGGCGCGAACCGGGATCCGCGCCGCTTCATCTACCCCGACACCTTCGATCCCGCCCGCACCAACGCCCGCCAGCACATCACCTTCGGGCGCGGCATCCACAGCTGCCCCGGTTCGCCACTGGCCCGGGCCGAGACCCGGATCGCGATCGAGCGTCTGCTGGATCGCACCGCCGAGATCAGCATCTCCGAAGAGCGGCACGGTCCGCCCGACGCACGGCGGTTCAGCTACATTCCGACCTACATCCTGCGTGGTCTGATCGATCTGAACCTGGAGTTCACGCCCGCCGCGAAGGCCGCGCGATGAAGGCCTGGGTCGACCCGGACCGCTGTGCCGGGCACGGTATCTGCACCACGATCTGCCCCGAGGTGTTCGCCATCAACGACGACGGGTATTCGGAGGTCACCGTCGACGAGGTGCCGCCGCAGTTCGAGGACGCGGTTCGCGATGCCATCAAGCAATGCCCCGAACACGCCATCGACGAAGTCACCGATTCGCAAGAGGAGAACTGATGTCCAACGGGCCCAAGGGATATGTCATTCTGACCGAGGCCATCAACGACCCGTCGGGCATGGTCGCCTACGGTAAGGCCGCCCAGCCGACGATGGCCTCCGGTGGCGCGACGATCCTGGCCGTCGAGACCCAGCCCGAGGTGGTGGAGGGCGACTGGCACGGCAACCAGACCGTGGTCTTGGAGTTCGAATCGGTGGAAGCCGCCCGGGCCTGGTATCACTCCGAGGGCTACCAGCAGGCCGCGAAGCTGCGCCAGGCCGCCGCGGACTGCAACGCGGTCATCCTCTCTGGGTTCCCGGCGCGCTAGATCGCCGGGCTAGTCGTCGTCCTCGACGATCGACAGTGCCTGCCGGGGGCATCTCCGGACCGCTTCGAGGACATCGCGTTCGGTTTCCGGCGTGATGTCCGGCTTGAGGATGTGCAGGGTGTCCTCGTCATCAAGGTCGAACACCTCGGGGTTGATGCCCATGCAGACCGCATTGGCTTCGCACAACCCGTAGTCGACGACAACCTTCCGGGTAGTCATTCGCCGCGCCCCTACCGGACCACGCGCACCGGGACGTTGAGCCAGCCCGAGACATTCTGCATGCGCACCCGTTGCAGCCCAGCCCAATCCACCTCGTAGCGGGGCATGAAGTCCAGCAGCTTCTCCAGCGCGATGGCGCTCTCCATGCGGGCCAGTGCCGCGCCGAGGCAGCTGTGGATGCCATACCCCAGACCGAGGTGTTGTGCCTCGGTCTGGTCCCGATCGATATCGAAGGTGTCGGCGTCGGTGAATGCCTCCGGGTCCCGGTTCGCCGCCGCGTTCAGCAAGAACACCGGCTTGCCCGCCGGGATGATGCCGCCGCTGACCTGTGCCTCTTTGAGGGTGTACCGCACGTTGTATTGCACCGGGCCCTCGTAGCGCAGCAGTTCCTCCACGGCCGCTGGAACCTTGCTGCGGTCCTCAAGCAGCTTTTGCCACTGCTCCGGGTGGCGGGCGAATGTCACCGCGGCGGTGCCGATGAGCTTGGTGACGGTCTCGGCGCCGGCGCCGCCCAGTAGCGTTGCGAAGGCGGTGATCTCGATGTCATCCAGCCGGCGCATCTGGCCGTCCTCGCCAGGGATCTCGGCGGCGATCAGCCTGCTGAGCATGTCGTCCTGCGGGTCGGCGCGCCGCTCCTGGACCAGACCGTAGTAGTACACCGCGGTCTCCATGTTGGCCTGCATGCCCTCGGCGCTGGTCTCGATCTGCCCGGGCTCGCGGTGCAAAGAGGTGTCAATCCAGTGCCGCACTTGCTGGCGGTACTCGTCGGGAACGCCGACCATCCGGGTGATCACTTCCACCGGGAACGGCCCGGAGAATTCCTGCACCACATCGAAGCGGTCCGGGTCCGCGGCACCGAGGAATCGCTCGACCTGCTCGATGATGGTCTCGCGCTGCGCTTGGATGGCCCGGGGGGTGAACGCCTTGTTGAGCAGGCTGCGCAGGTGCCGGTGCTCGGGCGGGTCCATGAAGATGATGGATTTCTGCGGCGGTTCACCGGCCCGCACCATCGCCAGGTCACAGCCGCGCGACGACGAGTAGGTCTCGAAGTCCTTGAGCGCCGCGGCCACATCCTCGTGACGGCTCAGCGCGTAGAAGTCCTCATTTTCGTCGTAGTAGAGCGGAGCCTCGGCGCGCATTCGCCGGTAGATGTCGAAGGGGTCGTTGAAATACTCTTCAGAGAACGGGTCGAAGACGAGCTTCGGCTTGGTCATTGAATCCTCCTCAGCGGCAAGAAGCGGCTGGAAAAAACGCCGTGACCGGCCGTCAGACCGTAGGCCCAACTGTAAGACATACGGGTAGCTACCGGAAGGGTATTCGCCAAAGTCGCGCGATCATCGCGGGTGATCCATCAGCGACAGCGCGGCGTCGGCGGCGTCGAGAACCGCACCGGGAGCTGCCGCCGCCTGCTGCGCCAAATCGGCCACCAGCCGCACGTCCTTGCGCAACAGTGCCCCGGCCATTCCGGCGAGACGATCCAGGGTGCCGCCGGAACCCCGGATGCTGTTGAGCGCAAAGCTGTTCGAACTCCCGCGGCACACCACCTCGGCGAGTCGGCCGGCCGACACCCCGAGCTGTTCGCCCAGCGCCAGAGCGGTTGCGGCGGTGCCGAGATTCGCGGTGAACAACAGGTTGTTGAGCAACTTGGTTACTTGCCCCGATCCGATCCCACCGAGGTGCACGACGGGGTCGGCGTAGGTGTCGAACACCGGCCGGCACTTCTGCACCACGTCCTCGTCCCCGCCGACCATCACCAGTAGCGTTCCGGCTTCGGCGGCCGGCCCACCACCGCTGACGGGTGCGTCGATCACCGAAACGCCGTGGTCGGCACAGTGTTCTGCCAACCGGCGGCAGGTGTCGGGGTGCACCGTGCTGTGAATCGCGATGATCCCGCCGGGCTGCAACCCGGCCAGCACACCGTTGTCGCCGCGGACCACTTCGTCGACGTCGGCGTCACCGACCACGCACAGGCAGACCAGATCGCTGGCCCGGCCCAGCTCCGCCGGGGTGTCGGCGACGCCGGCCGCGGTGTCGGCGAAGGGTTCGAGGGACTCGGGCCGGCGGGCCCACAGCGTCGTGGCATAGCCGCCCTCGACGATGCGTCGCGCCATCGGCGCGCCCTGACTGCCAAGTCCGATGAAACCGACGCGCATCAGCTGACCTCCGAATCCTGTGCGGCGCCGGCGGTTGCGGCGCACTCCTCGACGAATGCCAGCACCGACTCGTGATAGCGCTGCGCACCGAAACCGACGCTGAGATTGTGTCCGGACCCGGGCTCGTCGTTGCTGGTGAAGCTCCGTGTGGCGGTGAAGATTTCGCGGATCTCGCGTTGCGCGGCCGGATCGGCAGCCCAGATCTTCTCGTGTTCGGCGAAGGTGAAGCGCACCGGAACGCGCACCTGGCCGGCCAGCGACGGGAAGGCGCTGCGCGGCCAAGCGGCCACCATGGCGGCCTCGTAGTTTGCGCCCGGAGAGGCCTGGATGATTCCGCGCAGCACCTCGTCGGGATACAACGAGGCCGGCTCCCAGAGCAGTTCGCGTAGGCCGACCGGTCGCTGGCCGGGACCGGCCTTGCTCAGCACGTCGCGCGCGGCTGCCTGGTAGTGCAGCCCGGTGCCGGCCAGTTCCAGGCCGAGCAATTCGTCGCCGCGTTCATCGGCTGTCATCCGCAGCGCCAGTTCGCACCCGTTGGAGTGGCCCAGAACGAACAGTCCGGCGCCCCGGTCCCGATCGCCGAGGATCCGCTCGACTGCCTGGTAGGCGAGCCGGACGCGCTGCTGCGGGTCGTCCATCGACTCCGGGTACAGCGCCGAAGCGCCGTAGCCTGGCCGGTCCAGGGCGATCACGGTGTACCCCAGCGCGGTACCGGCTCTCAGCAGGGACAGTTGCGGCTGGCCCGGGCAGTCGAAATACGCCGACGTCGTGCCGCCGCCGTGCAGGGCGACCACGACGGCGCGCGGCTCGGAAACTTCGGCCAGCAGCGCCGACATCGGGATGCCGTCGGCGCTGACCGTCCGCGGGCGAACTGCTGGGCTCATGTGTCGGTCCGCAGCAAGATGACCCCGCTGGGCGTCAGCCCGCCGCTGCTGGCCACCGCGACCCGCGCGCCGGCCACCTGACGTTCGCCGGCCTCGCCGCGCAACTGGGTGACGGCTTCGTGGATCAGCCCCATCCCGTGGGTGCGGCCGTGGGAGAGCTGACCGCCGTGGGTGTTCAGCGGAAGCACGCCGTCCCGGGCGATGTTGGTACCGCCGTCCAGAAAGCTCTTGGACTCGCCGATGCCGCAAAAGCCCAGCGCCTCAATCCAGGACAGGCAGTTGAAGCTGAACCCGTCGTAGAGCTCCGCGACATCGACGTCGGCCGGACGCAGACTGGTGCGCGACCACAGGTGGGCGGCCTGACCCAGCACCTGCGGCTCGTGGGTCAAAGTGCTCTGGTCCCAGTCGATCCGCTCGATGATCTGGGTGCCGACCGCCTCCACCAGCACCGGCGGCTTGGCCAGATCACGCGCGGCATCCACCGCGGAGACGATCACCGCCACCGCGCCGTCACAGGGCACATCGCAGTCGTAGAGCCCGAACGGGGTGGTGATCATCCGCGCGGACAGGTAGTCGTCCATGGTCATCGGATCGCGGTAGATCGCCGTCGGGTTCAGCGTGGCGTTGGCTCGCTGGTTCAACGCGATCCAGCCCAGCGTCTCGCGGGTGGTGCCGTAGCGGTGGAAGTGCCGTTGGGCGTTCTGCGCCAGCGTGTGGGCCGCCGAGATCGCTCCGAACGGCATCTGCCAGCCGGTGGTGCGCTGTCCGCCCGGTGGCGAGGCTTTACCGGCCTTGAGCAGCTCACTGAATGTTGATTCCCAAACGGTTCGGAAACACAGCACATGGCGCGCCAGTCCGGTGGCAACCGCCATCATCGCGGCAATGACAGAACCGCCGGGCCCGAAGGTGTCCATGCCGCCGTTGATCCATGTCGGGCGCAACCCCAAAGCGCCCTCCAGTGCCGTAACGCCGCCTTCGCCCATGCCGGCTACGTCCAAGCTCGGATACGTTGAGAGCCCATCGATGTCATCGAAGGTCAGCCCGGCATCGGCGACGGCCGCCTGGCATGCCTCCACGGTCAGCGCCAGCGGCGCAGCCATGAGTCGGCGACCCAGTCGTGAAGCGCCGATCCCGGTGATCGCCGACTTGTCTTCGAATTTGTCGGTCGTCACCATCGGCCGCACGTGCTGAGCGAAGTCCTCGGGGGCGATCTCGTCGGTGGGCAGCGGTTTGATTTCCGAACTGTCCGGCACCGGGCGGAACAGCGGCAGCCACACGTCCTCGATGTTCTCGAAGACGACCTCCACCTGCTGGCCTAGTTCCAGTCGGTCCGGATCGCAGTCGATGATGTTGGTGGTCAGCCGAACTCGGGGATCCTCGTTGATCGCGACCTGCGCCACCACGTAGGGCGCCGGCATGCCGGGCAGGCTGAACCGGTGGTTGACGGTGAACCCGGCCAGGGTGGCCTGCCCGGAGACCTCGCGCACACCCATGTTCGTGCCACGGCAATACCGGCAGACCGGCGCCGGCGGATGGATCAACGCCGAACAGTCCCGGCAGCCCTGCAGTCGCAGCACGCCGTCGGCGCCTGCGGTCCAAAAGAATTCGTTCTCGGGGGTGACCGCAGGAAGGGGGCGTCCGGGTGTGCTCATACGGCGTCTTCCTCGTTGATCTCGATGATGGCGTGCACCGGGCAGTCCAGCAGGGCACGCATGACGTCATGCTCGTCCGCCTCGTCCACCGTGCCGTCGCCGGTCAGAGAGGCATAGCCCCAGTCGTCCAGGGAGAAGTACTTCGGTGCGTGTTTGGCGCAGAACCCGAATCCGTCGCACATGGTGCGATCCAGCCGGATCTTCATGGCGTCACCTCCTCGACCGCGTAGGGACGTTCGGCCCGGAAGGCGCTACCGCCGCAGGTCGCACAGGCGCCGTCCAGGTGCTCGGCCACCGATTCCGGGAACCGGATCAACAGGCTCGCGGCCACATTGGTGGCGCCGTCCAGCGTGCCGCAGGCGCCGCGCCCAGGCAGTACCCCAGCCCAGCGGTGCAGCCGCTCGACCTCCTCGGCGGTCGCTGCCCCGTCTCGCAGCGCCTCGGCGACTGCCGCCATCGCGGCGGTGCCGTTGAAGCACGACCCGCACTGCCCGGCGTTCTCCCGCCCGAAATAGGCCAGCACCGAGGCCGCCACCGCGACCGGGCAGTCGTCGGTCAGCACCGCTATCGCGCCGCAGCCCAGGCCGCTGCCGCCGGCGCGCAGGGTCTCGTGATCCAGGGTGGCGTCCAGCGCTTCGCGGTTCAACAGGCCGGAGAAGTAGCCGCCCATCAGCAACCCGTGGACCTGGCCGAGCGGAACCCCGTGCAACTGCAGCAGTTCGGAGACCGCGATACCGTGCGGCAGCTCGTAGAGCACGGGCGGCCGGCCGCCGCCGGTCACCGTCGCCAGGAACGTTCCCGGGGACAACGCGGTCCCGGCCGAGCGGAACGCCGCCGCGCCGTGCCGCTGCAGATACGGAAGATTCGCCAGCGTCTCGACATTGGAGACCAGCGTCGGTCGCTGGGCAACCCCTTTCTGGTAGGGGCGTGGCGGTTTGTCGGTCGGCTTGGCCGGGCCGCCGTTGATCGCCCGCACCGCTGCGGTCTCCTCACCGGCCACATAACCCGCGCCGACGGTGAACACGCTGATCGTCATCCCGCCAAGGACTTCCGGGCCGACCTCGGCCAGCGCATCCTCAATGCTGCGGGCCGCTGCCGGGTCGGAGACGTAGACGTAGGCGCGGGTGGCGGCCACGGTGGCGGCCGCCAGACGTAGGCCGTCGAGCACCAGGTGGGGGCGGTTGCGCAGCAGCCAGCGGTCTTTGATCGACGCCGGTTCGCCCTCCTCGCCGTTGGCGACGACGACGGCGTCCCCGCCGCGGCGGGCGCTGGCGGCGCGCACCGACGCCAACTTGACTCCCAGCGGGAAGGCCGCGCCCCCGCGCCCAAGCAGGCCGCTGCGTTCCACCTCCTGAAGGAACGCGTCGGCGTCGGCGAGCGCACGGTAGCCGCCCGCGGCGAGGTAACTCGCACCATCCTCGATGCCCTCACGCAACAGACGCGGTGCACAGTCCGGCCAGGTGGCGACAGTGATATCCGGTCTCGCGGCAGTTGTCGTCATTGCCACCTCGTTTGGCTAGGCTCGCGGACGTGAGAACAGCGGTGGTGCGTGTCGACATCGACCCGACCGGGCAGCTGACCCGTGAGCAGTTGGCGGCCGGAATGGCGACGCTGCGTGACCTGGCCGGGCGGGCCGGCGTCGAGCTGGTGGAGACCGACGTTGCGGCGATGCCGGCGGGCCGGCGCCAGGTCCGGTTGTTGATCACCGGGGCCGACACCGACCTCGTCGACACCGGTACCCGCTTGTGCGCCAAGGCTTTCGACACCGCGCCGAAGCCCGGTGTGGTGACCTACGTGAGTAGGGGCACCGATGACGACGCGCACGGAGTGCTGGCTGGGCTGGGGCTGACCGGCGAGATCGGCCGGACACCGGGAGCGAACGGTCTGGACGTCGTCCACGTGACCCTGGCCGAACCGGACGTGGCGCGGGTCGGCGAGAGTCGCATCCACACCGCGCTGGAGGCGTCGCTGAACTGCGAGGTTCATATCCACAGCCGCTGAGGTCATCAGCGACCCAGGAATTCCAGGATGGCCGGGGCGGCCTGCACCCAGGTGTCGAACATGTTGAAGTGACTGACTTTTCCGGCCGCGCGCTCCTCGCCGGCCCGCTCCCAGGCGTCCTCCGGCCACGGCGGGTCGATCAGTTCGGATCCCTTGATCAGACAGCTCACCTCCAGCGAGGTGCGTTTCGGGTGATCCCAGTCGTTCTCGCCGCCGCGGATGATGAGCGTGGGAACCCTGATGCGGTCGAACATTTCGTCGTCGACGCCGGGAATCGTCTGCCCAGGCTTGGAGACGAAGGCGTTCAGCCAGCGCAGCATCACCTTGAGGAACTCGTCGGAGTCCAGCTCGAGCAGCCGCTGTTTGTTCGCCGGGTTCTCCTCGATGCGTTCCTGCCATTCGCGCAGGCCCACCAGCGCCTGGGTGCCGCCGCCGCGTACCGCCAGAATGTTGGGCACCACGTAATAGGACCCCAGCACGAAGGAGCCGTACACGCCGCCGACGATGTTCCACAGCACCAGCTTGGTGACCAGCTCTGGATAGAGCATGGTGGTCAGCATGGAGTCTCGGGCGCCGCCCGAGCCGCCGGCGATGATGCACGGCCCGGTGCCCAGAGCGGTGAGCAGTCCGTGCAACGTTTCGGCGCGCATATGCGATTCGGACTGGCCGTAGAACTGCACATCGGAAGCCCCGCAGTTGGGGCGGTCCCACAGCAGCACCCGGTAGCCACCCTCGACGAGTTTGTCGGCCAATGGGCACAGTCCGGGGATCTCCTTGGAGAACCGGCCGCCGGGGGTTAAGACGATCAGATCGCCTGCGTCGCCGAGGATCTCATAGACGACGTTTCCACCGTTGATTTCGACTGCGGGCACCGAAAACTCCTGTGTGCTAGGCCTGGACCAGGACATCGTCGCCGACGACCCGCACCGGGTAGGTTCGGATGCTCCACTCGGGTTTGACCGCGGTGGTGCCGGTGGCCAGTTCGAAACCCCACTGATGCCAAGGGCAGTAGATGTATTCCAAGTCCCGGACCGTAGCGGCGTCTCCCGGCGCGGTCTCATCGACGACGGTGCGGCCGCGCAGCCGCCCGGCGCACAGCGGCCCGCCCTGATGCGGACAGAAGTTCGCGATCGCGTAGAACGTCCCGTTGATGTTGTACACGCCCACGCCGTGATGCCCGATCGGCACGAGTTTATGGGTGCCGGGCGGGATTTCGTCGACAGTGGCAACGATGTGCTCGCGGCCCTGGGCCAGCCGGGGCCGCTGGTCGTCGTGGCTCATTCAGAACACCCGTACCTGACCCTCGAGGGCCGGGACCGTGTCGGGAAGGTGGTAGGTCTTCAAGCCGTTTTTGAACATCACCGCTTCGCGGGCCGCCTTGGGCAGGTGCTTGACGAGCCAGCGCGGGTCGTCGAACGTCCAATGCGGGTAGTCGGAGGAGTACAGCAGAATCTTCTCGCACTCCATCCACTCGAAAGCGCGCATCAGCTCGGTCTTGTCCTCCGGGTAGTCCAGCGGCTGGGTGGTGAATTTGATGTGGTCCTTGATGTATTCGCTGGGTTTGCGTTTGATGTCCAGCCACGACTTGCGCGCCTCGTAGATGGCGTCCATGCGCCACATCAGCGGCAGGATCCAGGTGAAGGCGTGTTCGACGAGCACGATGCGCAAGGTCGGGAACCGGTCGAAGACGCCGTCGAACACCAGACTCATCACCTGGTTCGCCGCGAGCAGCGAGTAGGTGACCATGAAGTCGTGGTTGTAGCTGGGCATCCCCACCGGCGGCATCGGCAGCTCTTCGTGGTGGCTGCGGGACAGGTGACAGCTGACGGTGATGTCGTGTTTGGTGGCCGCGGTCCAGATCGGGTCGTATTTGGGATCGCCCCACGACGGCCGCGGCTCGGCCTTGATCAGGACCTGCGCCATGTAGGGGTGGCCGGCCCACTTCTGGATCTCGGCGGCCGCGGCGGACGGGTCCTCGATCGCGACGCAGATCGACCCGCGCCACCGCTGGTGCCAGTTGTTGTGGCTGTCCAGCCAGTGGTTGGCCTGCCAGTCGTTGAGCGCACACGACATCGCGTGCTGGGCTTCGGGGATCCGCGCCGGGTAGGCGGCGGGCTCCAGGATCGCGAAGTCGGAGCCCGCCTCCATGATCAGTTGTTTGAACGCCAACTCCGGGCTGCTGCCGGGGAACTCACCGTCGGCCGGGAACGCGTCGACGCGCATCGCGAACGCGTGCGCGTAGTCGGGGGCGTCGTAGTAGATCTGTTCGCCGATCCGGCGGGTCAGAAAGTACTTGCTACGCCACGGCTCGGGAATGTATGGGGTCAGCTCGCCGCGCCGCGGTACCGGATGGACGTCGGAGTCCACGCATCGCACGGCGACACGCTCGGCCGCCGGCTTGCGCTCTGTGGCTGTCACGGTCATGGTGCTCTCCCTTGATCCAGCTGTTCTCTAGTGTGCGCCCGCGGCGGCCGGAACGGCCGGGATTTCTATGCCGTAAAGCCGGCTGGCATTGCGCCAGCACAGCTTGTCGCGTTGTTCGGCGCTGAACGAGCTCGGCACCGCCAGTTCATTGCGCTGCCAGTGCGGATAGCTCGACCCGTACATCACCATGTCGTCCTTGCCGGTGAAGCCGAACCATTCCCCGGCGAACTCGGTGTCCCCGGGACCGTCCATGGCGCCTTGGACGAAGTAGACATGCTCGGGCAGGTAGTCGCTGGGCATCTCGGGCGCCCACGGCGTCTGCTCCAGGTGTGGCCTGCCGAAGGTGTCCATCCGCCAGATGAACGGGGTCAGCAGATCCGCGCCGCCGTCGGCCCAGACGAACTTCAGCGCCGGCATCCGCTCGAACACGCCCTCGGCGATCATGTTCATCAGGTGATACAGGTAGTTGCACGCCATGAATCCGACGTACTGCTCGTAGGTGCGGGTGCCCCCCGACGGCGTCGGCGAGGCGGCGATGCCCGAGCCGACCTCGATGTGCGCGGCCACCGGCAGGCCCGCGTCGATCGCCGCCTCCCACAAGGGCCAGAACTGCGGCTTGCCGAACAGCTCGCGGGATTGCAACGGAACGCCGATCTGCACCACCCGCGGGTGGTCCTTCCACCGGTCGATCTCCTTCAGCGCTCCGGCGATGTCGTCGGGGTTGACCCGGATCGTGCCGCGGAAGCGCTCGCCGTGCTCGGGGTGGTCCAGCCAGCGCGACACCAGGATCTCGTTGTGCGCCGCGGCGATCGCCGACCCGAGGTGCCGATCGGGCATGCTCCCGCGCGTCATCGGGTGCAGCACCGCCACGTCAACACCGCGCTCGGCGAACAGATGCTGGGCCACCACGTCGGGGTCCGAGCCCGGGTACTGGCCGTTGGCGCCCTCGGTGCCGGGGGCATACTCGCCGCCCGGCGCCCCATACCAGTCCATCTCGTAGTCGGGGAAGCCGCGGCTGCGGTAGGGCTCCCGCAGGTAGCTGCGCAGGTCGGAGTTGGACGCCGCGAAGATGTGCACGCTGGCGTCGATGACGGGCGTCCCGGTGCCGTCCGGGTGTTCGATCATCAACTCCGCCCTTCATTCGCCGGACCCCGCGCCCGCCACGGAGCGCGCTGTGGGGAGTCACCACGAGCCGGACTCCATTGTATAGCTGTATTCTTTGCTTGCAAGAACTGGATTCTCATCCATGGGGTGACCGGCCGCTGCAGGCAGGGGGCGCAGTGACCGCTGCCAGCCCGCGATACGGTGTGGCAGCACGGTATCTCAGATTGAGATCGTTACATTCGCTAACGAGAATGTTATTCTCGACGGGCGCGTGGAGGAGGTGACGCAATGCTGTTGGAGTTCGATGCGGATCAGCGACTGTGGCAGGGCACAGTGCGCGACGTGGTGGGCAAGCAGTGCTCGCCCTCGCTGGTGCGCGGTGTGGCCGAGGCCGAGGGCGGCGCGGATGATGCGATCGACTCGTTGTGGAAGGTCTACGTCGATCTTGGCTGGACCGAGTTGCACGAGCCGGAGACGGCGGTAGAGCTGGCGATCGTCCTCGAAGAACTGGGCCGCGCCACCGACCCCACACCGTTCCTGGCGACCATGACCCAGTTCGCCCCCCTGGTCGGTGAGCACCATCGCGGCGACGGTTCGGCCGGCGCGGCGGTGTACCGCGGCGTGAGCGCCTACCGCAACGCCGCCGGCTGGGTGCTGGACGGAACCGCGCTGAACGTGCTCGATGGTGATCGGGCCGAACGGCTGGCGGTGGTCGCCGATGCCGGGGTGTTTCTGGTCGACGCCGCCGCGGTGACGACGCGGACGGCCTCGGTGTTCGACCCGACGCTGCACGTGGCCGACGTGTCGTTCAGCGGAGTCGAGGTGCCTGACACCGCGCGGATGCGCGTCGACGTTGAGCGGGCCCGCCATGTCGCGCTCACCGGGATGGCGATGACGATGGTCGGCGCCTGCCAGCGGATCCTCGATCTGGCACTCGAGCACGTACGCGGCCGCCAGCAGTTCGGGGTGCCGATCGGCTCGTTCCAGGCGGTCCAGCACAAGGCGGCCGACATGCACGTGGCGATCGAACGTGCCCGGGCGCTGGCGTATTTCGCGGCACTGACGATCGCGGCCGACGACCCCCGGCGGCGGATGGCGTCGGCGATGGCGAAGGCGGCGGCCGGAGAATGTCAGTCGGTCGTCTTCCGGCACGGACTGCAGCTGTTCGGCGCGATGGGCTTCACCTGGGAGAACGACCTGCAGTTCGCGCTCAAGCGGGCCAAAGCCGGTGAGCTGATGCTCGGTGGTGCCGCAGAGCACCGCGCGGCCATCGCAGAGGAGTACCTTGCAGCTCACGTTTGATCCCGAGGTCGAGGAGTTCCGTGCCGAGTTCGCGGCCTTCCTCGACGCCAATCTGCCGGCCGAGGCCGACACGTTGGAGCGGCCGCGGTCGGTGTCGCACATGCCGGAGTGGGCGCGCCGCTGGCAGCGGTTGCTGTTCGACAACGGCTGGCTGCTGCCCGGCAACCCGCCGGAGTTCGGCGGCCGCAACGCCACCCTGCTGCAGCAGTTCGTCCACGCCGACGAACTGTGTCGGCGCCGGATTTATCACAGCTTCAATCCACAGGGTGTGAATATCATTGCGGCGTCGTTGCTTTCGTTCGGCAGCGATGAGCAGAAGCGGCGCTGGGCGGTGCCGATTCTGCGTGCCGAGATCACCGCGTCGCTGGGGATGAGCGAGCCGAGCGCCGGCTCGGACCTGGCGTCGCTGCGGACCAGGGCGGACCGCGACGGTGAGGATTTCATCGTCAACGGCCAGAAGGTGTGGACCTCGGGTGCTCACGACGCCGATGTGCTGCTGACGTTCGTGCGCACCGATCCCGATGCACCCAAGCACAAGGGCATCAGCGTCTTGTTGATCCCCACCGACACCCCGGGCGTGGTGTGCCGCCCGTTCCCCACCATCTGCGGGATCGACGACAAAGACTTCAACGAGGTGTTCTTCACCGATGTGCGGGTGCCGGGGGAGAACCTCGTCGGCCCGCTCAACGGCGGTTGGCGGGTGGCCAACGGATCCCTCGGACACGAACGCACCATGATGTGGCTGGGTTTCGCCGACCGGCTCGACAATGTGATCGCCGATTTTCGCCCCGACGGTGCGTTGGCACGCGACCAGTTTGCCACGGCCGTCATGGATTACCAGGCGCTGCGCCTGCTCGGCTCCCGGGCGCTGGCCCGGGCCGCCCGCGGCGAGGAGGATGTGCCCGCCCTGTCGGTGCTCAAGCTGCTCGGCTCCGAAGCCGAGATGTACGCCACCGGCTACGCACTGGACGCCGCGGGGTCATCGGGTCTGATCCATCCGGCCAACTCCGGGCCGTATGCGCCGATGAACCTCGACAGCTACTTCGCCAGTTGGTTCGAACGGCACGCCCGCAGCTTCTCGGGCACCATCGCCGGCGGCACCTCGGAGATCCACCGCAACATCGTCGCCCAGCAGGTGTTGGGCCTGCCCCGCGGTTGACGCGCCAACCACCGGCCCAACCGCCGCGAGCAGTCGCGAAAGCCCCCATTCCAGGCGGGAATTGGGGGCTTTTGCGACTGCTCGCGCAGGGGGACCTCAGTCGATAACGACAGACTCCTTGCGCTCGGTGATCGGCAGGGCGCACTGCTGCTCGTCGCAGATCCGCTGCAGCTTCTCCAAGGTCTCATCCAGCCCCGGGCCGATCCGCTTCCCGGGCGTGAATGTGGCCGGCAGATGCCTCATGCCCTGGATGACACCGATGGTGTCGTAGTGCACCGCGCCATCGGGATCACAGCGGTAGTCCGGCATCCGGTCGAGCACCGCGAGCATCATCGACTTGTACACGGCACGCGCGACGTGTGAGCCGATGCAGCGGTGCACACCGAGTCCGAAGCTGAAATGCCGGTTGCCTTTCCGGTCCATGATGAGGCGGTTGGGTTCTTCGAACACCGACGGGTCGCGGTTTGCCATCGCCCAGGACAGCCACAGCCGCTCGCCCTCCTTGACCTGTACCCCGGCCACTTCGACGTCCTCGGAGAAGGTGCGTCCGTCACCCGGGGCCGGCGTGAAGTAGCGCAGGAACTCCTCTGTGGCGTGATTGAACAGCTTCTCGCGCTCCCGGCTGAGGCGCTCCCGTTCATCCGGATGCTCGGCCAGCCACTCCAGGCTGTGAGCGGTCAGCGCGGTGGTGGTATCGAAGCCTCCACCGATCACTACACCCACCATCGAGAGTCCGTCGAGGTCGGGAATCGGTTCACCGTTGCGCTTGGCCTGGGCGAGGGCGTTGACGATTCCGGGCCGCGGATTCTGTTTGACCTCAAAGTAGTTGGTGGCCAGATCCAAGCCCATCTGCCGGTGCATCTCGGCCACGCGCACCGAGTCCGGGTCGTTCTCGGGGGTGTACACCGCGGCGTGCACCGGTTCGCAGTAGATCGTCCAATTCTTGAGCGGGATGCCGAGGATCGCCAGGGTGAAGACGGCCGGCACGACGTTGGCCAGGTCGTCGACGAAGTCGATGTGACCGTCCTCGATCTTCTCGTTGATTGCGGCACGGGTGATCTCGTCGATGAGGGGAATCCACCGTTTGATGGCGGCCGGCGACATGTACGGGTTCAGCAGGTCGCGGTAGAACTGCTGCTCCTCGCCGTCCATCTCGAGCACGCCACCCCGGTTCTGGGCCCGCTTTGCGGGCGGGATGGAGATGCCCTTGTACCCGCGACGCTCATTGTTGATGTCGTGGTCGTTGGAGACGTGTGGGCACCGGGCCAGTTCGAAGACTTCCGCGGCACCGGCGGCCACCCAGTGACCGTCGTACGTGTCGCTCCAAGCCATCGGGCACTTGGAATGCATCTCGTCGGTGATGTCAAGGAATCGGTCACGATATTCCGGCGCGTGGCGATCGAAATGGTAGTGCCGCTGCGTCTTCTGCTCGTTCACTGCGTGGTCCAATCTGGCTGACCTGCACCGGTCGCGACCTGACCGGTGGAGTCCTTCCCGTCTACGAAAATCGCACGCTCCGGGCAAGACCGCATGGCTTCGATCACCACGTCCTCCTGCCCGGTCACGACGTCCTCACTGACCGCCGTGGAGTGACCGTCGATGTCGTCGAGGTCGAAGGAATCCGGAGCGATCATCTTGCACAGGCCGTGGCCCTGACAGCGATCCGGGTCAACCCAAACTTTCATGCTGCTCCTATCGAACGTGCCGAATTGCGCCGCGCCGCAATCAGACGTGGTAGTCGTACCACTTGAGGTATCCGCCCGCGTCGACCCGCAACTGCATTCCGGTGACGTAGCGGGCCTCGTCGGAGGCGAGCCAGAGCACCGCGTTGGAGATGTCCTCGGGTTCGATGAAGGGCACCTTCATCGCCTGCTGCACATAGAACACCGGTTCGGCGTCCGCACGGGTCGGGTGCTCCAGGTCCGGGCGGAAGGACCGGTACATCGGCTCACTCTGCAACATGTCGGTGTTGCAGTTGGTCGGGTGGATGACGTTGGCGCGGATGCCGCGCACCGCCAGCTCGGTGGCCAGATCGTGAACATACTGGGCCATCAGGCGTTTGGAGGTCATGTAAGCCATGCCGCCCGGGTCGTTACCGGGATTGGCCTTCTGGTGGGCGTCCATCAACGCCGCCGCCGAGGAGGTGGCGATGATCGACGCGCCCTCGCCCAGATGCGGCAGTGCGACCTGGATGCCGTTGATGGTGCCGACCAGGTTGGTGTTGATGACGTCGATCCACGCCTGCAGCGGCGGGTTTCCCTTCATGCCGGCCACACCGGCCTGCGCGACGACGATGTCGAGCTTGCCGAACTCGGCGATCCCGGCGTCCAGCGCGGTCTTCAGCGCCGCCGCGTCGCGCACATCGGCCTGCGCGGTGATGATGCCGCGCCCGGTCTTCTCCACCAGCTTGGCGGTTTCTTCGAGGTCTTCGGGCCGTGCCATCGGATAGCCGATCGTCTCGATGTCCTGGCACAGGTCGACCGCGATGATGTCGGCGCCCTCCTCGGCCAGCCGCAGCGCGTGGCTGCGGCCCTGCCCGCGGGCGGCCCCCGTGATGAATGCGACCTTTCCGGCAACGCGTCCCACAGCTGTTCCTTTCGTTATCGAATGCCTCGGTCCGGCGAATGTCAGGTGTTGCGACCGCCGTTGACGCCCAGAATCTGCCCGGTGATGTAGCCGGCCTCCTCGGAGATCAGGAAGGCGCATGCTGCGGCGATGTCTTCGGGTCTGCCCATCCGGCGCACGGGGGTCTTGGCGATGTTGTCGTCGATGTCGCCGAGGAATCCGTGGTCTGCGGCGTTGCGCAGCATCGGGGTGTCGATGAAGCCGGGCGGCACGGCGTTGACCGTGATGCCGCTCGGCCCGTATTCCAGAGCCAGGGTCTTGGTGAGTCCGTTCACCGCGGATTTGGCCGCAACATAGTGCGCCATATACGGGGTACCGGAGTGGGTGCTCGACGAGGAGATGTTGACGATGCGCCCCCAGCCGGCCTCGACCATGTCGGGCAGCACCGCCTGGACGGTGTGGAAGACACCGTTGAGGTTGATGTCGATGATCTGCTGCCAGTCCTCGAAACTGATGTGGCTGAACTTCTTGAAGCCGTCCTTGCCGGCGGCGTTGACGAGGATGGTGACCGGACCCAGCTGTTGGCGGATCTGCGTCAAGGCGGCGTCGATCTGTCCGCGGTCGGTGACGTCGGCGGCGAACGCCAGGTCCTGCTCGCCCGGTTTGAGGTCGATGATCGCCACCCGGTGGCCGGCGGTCCGCAGGCGGGTTACCACCGCCGCGCCGATGCCTGAGGCGCCCCCGGTTACCACAGCCGTTCTCACGAGGTCCGTCTCGCCCACAAAGAATCCCCTTTCCAAGGTGTGAGAATCGTACTCTCGTCCAACTGTTTCTGGCAAGGCTCGGACGAACCGGCTCCCAGCAGGGAGGATGCCGAATCGCTGCGCTGACGTGTCGGCCGCCGGGGCTGCTGACGGGATTCCGACTGCGCTTGAGTTCTCCCTGACGAGATGTATGATTCGCCGCACATGAGAATGTAGTTACCCGGCGGGAGGCTTGCATGGGTTCGCAGGAAACGGCAGGGACCATCACCGGTGACCCCGGCGTTGCGCAGGCCACCGAGCAGGTGGCCGCCCGGCAACTGCTGATCGACGGCAAGCTGGTGGGCGCGGACCGGACGTATCCGTCGCTCAACCCGGCTACCGGAGAAGTCCTGGGCTACGCGCCCGAGGCCGGCGTCGAGCAGGCCACCGCAGCCGTCGCGGCGGCGCGGCGGGCCTTCGACACCGGCGACTGGGCCACCAACACCGAACTGCGGATCCGTTGCCTGGACCAGCTGCATCGGGCTCTGGTCGAGCACCGCGACGAACTCGCCGCGCTCACCATCGCCGAGGTCGGAGCCACTGCGGCGCTGACCCAGGGCGCTCAGCTGGATCAGCCGATCGCGATCGTGCGCTACTACGCCGATCTGCTCCGCGACTATCCGATGACCGAAGACCTCGGCAACGTCGAGAGTCGCGGGATGCTGCACCACCGCTGGGTGGAGAAAGAAGCCGCCGGCGTCGTCGCCGCAATCATCGCCTACAACTACCCCAACCAGCTGGCGCTGGCGAAGCTGGCCCCCGCCCTGGCCGCCGGTTGCAGCCTGGTGCTCAAGGCCGCCCCCGACACCCCGTTGGTGACGTTGGCGCTCGGGGAGCTCATCGCCAACCACACCGACATCCCGGCCGGCGTCGTCAATGTGCTCAGCTCGTCAGACGCGCAGGTCGGCGCGGTGCTGACCACCGACCCCGACGTCGACATGGTCACCTTCACCGGATCCACCCCGACCGGGCGGGCGATTATGGCCGCCGCCAGCGAGACGCTCAAGCGGGTCTTCCTCGAACTCGGCGGCAAGTCCGCGGCGATCGTGCTCGACGACGCCGACTTCAACATGGCCGCGGTCTTCGCCTCGTTCTCGATGGTCACGCACGCCGGCCAGGGCTGTGCCCTGACGTCGCGGCTGCTGGTGCCCAACAGCCATCACGACGAGATCGTCGAGTTGATCAAGACCAACTTCTCCCACGTGCGCTACGGCGACCCGACGAATCCGAAGACCTACATGGGTCCGCTGATCAGTGCCAAGCAGCGCGACAAGGTCGACGGCATGGTGCAGCGCGCGGTCGCCGCGGGAGCCACCTTGGTGACCGGCGGCGAAAAGGTCGACCCCGGCTTCTTCTACACCCCGACGCTGCTCACAGGAGTCGATCCGGACAGCGAGATCGCCCAGGAAGAAGTCTTCGGGCCGGTGCTGGCGGTGATCGGTTACGACGACGACGACGATGCGGTGCGGATCGCCAACAACTCGATCTACGGGCTGTCCGGCGCCGTCTTCGGCAGCCATGATCGGGCGGTGGCGCTGGCCCGGCGGATCCGCACCGGGACGTTCTCCATAAACGGCGGCAACTACTTCAGTCCCGACGCCCCCTTCGGTGGATACAAGCAGTCCGGCATCGGCCGCGAGATGGGCGTCGCCGGTTTGGAGGAATTCCTGGAGAGCAAGACCTTCGCCGCGCCCGTAGGAGCCGCCGAATGAGGCCGCTGGAGGGCATCCGGGTGCTCGAGGTCGCGATGTACGGCTTCGTTCCGTCGGCCGGTGCGGTGCTGGCCGAATGGGGTGCCGAGGTCATCAAGGTCGAGCACGCGGTCACCGGGGATCCGCAGCGCGGGTTGCGTCAGACCGGCATGCTGCGCGTCGAGGGCGACCCCAACCCGAACATCGAGCACGCCAACCGCGGCAAGCGCAGCATCGGCCTGGACGTGTCGATACCGCAAGGCCGCGAAGTGTTGCTCGAATTGGCAAAGCGGGCAGACGTTTTCCTGACCAGTTTTCTGCCCGGCCACCGCAAGAAGTTCGCCATGGACGTCGAAGACATCCGTGCGGTCAACCCGAAGATCATCTACGCCCGCGGCAGCGCGCTGGGCCCCCGCGGCATCGAATCGGAAAAAGGCGGCTACGACATGACCGCCTTCTGGTGTCGCGCCGGTACCGCGGCCACCATCACCCCGCCCGGCATCGAGGGCATGATCGCACCGCCGGGGCCCGCCTACGGCGACACCATCTCCGGCACCAACCTGGCCGGCGGTATCGCGGCGGCACTGTTCAAGCGTGAGCGCACCGGTGAGCCCTCGGTCGTCGACGTCTCACTGCTGGGCAGCGGCCTGTGGGCGATGGGCCACACCGTCGCCTTGACCAGTCATCTGAACGAGCGTCTGGTCCAACAGCCGCCCGGTGTCCACGGCTCGCCGATCAACCCGCTGGTCGGGGTCTACGCGACCGCCGACGAGCGCTACATCTCGTTTGTCATGATGCAGCCCACCAAGTTCTGGGCCGACGTGTGCAGGCACATGGAACTCGACGCCTACATCGACGATCCGCGGTTCGCCACCGCGCAGTCGTTTACCGAGCACACCCCGGCGGCCGTGGAGATCCTGCGCGAGGCGATGGCCAAGCGGACGCTGCCCGAGTGGAGCGAGCGCTTCGCCACCCTGGCCGGCCCGTGGGCGCCGGTCCAGGACACCCTGCAGGCCGCCCAGGACGCGCAGATCCGCGCCAACGACTACATCGTGCAGGCCGGCGAGCTCGAGTTGGTCGCCAACCCGGTCCAATTCGACGTCACCGCCGCGGAAACCGGCCCGGCCCCCGGCTTCGCCGAGCAGACCGACGAGATCCTGACCGACCTAGGGCTGGACTGGGACCGCATCATCGAGCTGAAGACCGTCGGCGCGGTCACCTGAGAAGTCTGGGATCGCGATGCCGTACGTAGCTTCGATTGGCACCTACCTGCCGTGCTGGGGAACCCCCCTACGGCGGCTGGCCGGTGACGACGAGGACGCCATCACTTTGGCTGTCGAGGCCGGCCGCGCCGCGCTGGCCGCCGGCGGTGCGGTGGAACGGCTCGTGGTCGTGAGCCGCGATCTTCCGCTGACCGAGAGCAGCAACGCCGCGGTGCTGCTGGCGGGGTTGGGTCTGGATCCGGAACTGGAAGTGGTCGAACGACTCGGTGGTGCGCCCGCCGCACTCGACGCGTTGAGCTCGGCGCGGCCGCGGACCCTGGTCATCGGTGTCGATGTCGCCCCGGCCGGCGGTTCAGCGAGGCTCGACGGAGGAGAGGCGAAGCTGGGACCGCCGTATGGGAGCGGCGCCGTGGCGGTCCTGACCGCCGACGACGGCCTACGCATCCGCACCGCGGCCCGGATCGCGCGCAGCCTGCCGGTGCGTACCCGCAATGCGGTCGGGGTGGTGCACGACTATGGCGACCCGCGGCTGCTGCACGAGCGCGGGGTGGTGACATCGCTGGCCCAGGCCTGGGCCGACACCCCGGTGATGCTGGCCGGGGTCGAGCACGAGCGCGCGGTCGCCTTGTGCAGCGGCGAGCCGACGCCGCTGCCGACGACCGGCGCCAGCTCCGGGCTGTTCGCGTTGGCGGTGCTGGCCGAGACTCAGACCGAGGGCCCGCTGGTCGCCGTCGAGCAGGCCAACCTGTCCGGCATCAATGTGTCCGGCGGTGAGGTCGCGGTGCACCGTCGCGAACCGGTGGCCCGGCCGCTGCCGCCGAGCGTGCTGACGCCGGGCGCCGACCTGCCGATCTCGCTGGCCGCCTACGAGCGCGCTTTCGAGGCCAAGGTGCGCTGGGAGGCGGGTAAGCACTCCGACAGCAACGAACTCGACTTCCCGCCGCGTTACCGGGTCGGCGACGACAGCACGCTGAGCACCGACTACGAGCTGGTGGAACTACCGCGCACCGGCACGGTCTACACCGAGGTCAGCGTGCACCTGCCGGTGCCCGGCCTGCGGACGCCCTACTCGCTGGTGATCGTCGAACTCGACGACGTTGCGGTCCGGGCGCTGGTGAAAGTGACCGGAGCCCCGGCCGGCAGTGCCTGGATCGGCGACCGCGGCCGGCTGGTGTTGCGCCGGATCGCGGTGCGCTCCGGGGTGCCCGACTACGGCTACGCCTTCGAACCCTTCGACCCGGCGGATCAACCCGAGGCGGTCGCATGCGGCGCGTAGGAATCGTCGGCGCCGGGATGACGCCGTTCCGGGAGCATTTCGCGCTGGGCATCAAGGACCTGTTGCCGATGGCCTTCGCCGAGTGCGCCGCCAGCGTCGACAAGGGACTGACCAAGACCGATGTGCAGGCGGCCTGGTTCGGGGCGCTGGGCACCACCGACGGGTTCCCGTCCGGGATCCTGGCCGACACCCTCGGGCTGCCGGACCTGCCGGTGACCCGGGTGGAGAATTCCTGCGCCACCGGCAACGACGCGGTCCGCAATGCACTGTTCGCGGTCGCCTCCGGGGCGGTGGACGTCGCCCTGGTCATCGGCGCGGACAAGCTGCGTGAGATCGCCACCAAGGACATGCTGTGGGCCTGGGAGGGCGCGGTGCGCGACATGGCGTGGGATTACCCGCTGGGCCTGGTCGCTCCCGCCGGTTTCGCCCTGCATCTGCAGCGTTACCTGCACGAATCGCCCGCCACCCGGGAACATCTGGCGATGGTGGCGGTGAAGAACCACCGGCACGGCGTGGCCAACCCCAAGGCCCGGCTGCGCTTCGAGATCACGCTGGAACAAGCCCTCGAGGCGCCCACGGTGGTGTCGCCGTTCGGTGTCTATGACTGCGCGCCGCAGAGCGACGGCGCCGCGGCGCTGCTGCTGGCGGCCGAGGACGTGGTCGACCGCTTCACCGATCGGCCGGTGTGGGTCCGCGGGGTCGGCTTGGGGCTGGACTCGGTGATGCATCAGCACAAGCGCGACATGACCACGTTTCCGGCGACGGTGCGCGCCGCCAAGCGGGCGTTCGCCATGGCCGGATTGACGCCGGCTGACATCGACGTCGCGGAGGTGCACGACTATTTCACCGGGGTGGAGCTGATCAGCTACGAAGATCTCGGCTTCGCTGACCGGTTCGAGGCCCACAAGCTGCTGGAAACTGAGGCGACCAGCGTCGGGGGAGCGCTGCCGGTGAACCCCAGCGGAGGCTTGAAGTGCAAAGGCCACCCGCCGGGTGCCACCGGTGTGGGACAGTGCGTAGAACTCTTCGAGCAGTTGCGCGGTACAGCGGTCAATCAAGTCGATGGCGCCCGGATTGGCTTGGCGCACAACCTTGGGGGGCCGACTGCGGTATCGGCGGTCACCATCGTGGAAAGGGGCGGCGGCGATGGATCACGCTGACGTCGCGGTGGCGGCGGCCTAATGGTTCTCGGGGCGACCGCAGATCCACCGATGGACCGGGAATCCGACGAAGGGATTCACCGGGGCTCCGCCGCGGGACGACATCGGCCCGGCTCGCCGCGAGGGAAACAGCCGGCCTACCTACGGCCACTGATCGGGCTGGTGACCATCGTGACGATCGCGGCTGTCGTCGGGCTGGCGATCGGCTTGTTCCGGGGCAGCTTCACCCGCACGGTCCCGGTCAGCGTGGTGTCGCAGCGGGCCGGGCTGGTGATGTATCCCGACGCCAAGGTCAAGCTGCGCGGGGTTCAGGTGGGCAAAGTCGGGGCCATCGATCCTCGACCGGACGGCACCGCGGTGCTGCGGCTGGAGATGCAACCCGACCAACTGCGGTTGATTCCGGCGAACGTCACCGCCCGGATCGCCTCCACGACGGTCTTCGGGGCCAAGTCCGTCGAGTTGGTGGCCCCGCCGGATCCGGAGGCCACGCGGCTGCATGCCGGTCAGGTGCTGGCGGGCGAACACGTCACCGTCGAAATCAATACGGTGTTCCAGCAGCTCGTCCGGGTATTGGACAAGATCGACCCGAAGAAGCTGAACGAAACGCTGAGCGCGGTCTCGACGGCCTTCAACGGTCGCGGGCAGAAGATCGGGCAGGCGCTCACCGACTTCGACAAGCTGCTGGCCGAGATCGAGCCCAGCCTGAACACGCTCGAACACGAGGCCGCCACGATGCCGCCGGTGTTCCGGTCTTACGCCGACGCGGCACCGGACCTCACCACTGCGCTCAACGCCACCAGCACCATGAGCGACAGCATCGTGGCTGAGCGCAACAGTCTGGACACCTTCCTGCTCAGTGCCATCGGTCTGGCCGATACCGGCAACGAGGTGCTGGGCGACAACCGCCAGGCCTTGACCGACCTGACGCACGTGCTGGAGCCGACTGCTGCGCTGCTGGACAAATATCACGAGGAACTCGGCTGTTCGATCGGCGGCTTGGTGCCCTTCGCCAATTCGCCGCCGTTCAACGTCCCCGGCATCATCATCACCGCCAGCTTCACGTTGGCCAAGGAACGCTACCGCTACCCCGACCACCTACCGAAGGTGGCGGCCCGCTCCGACCGCTCCTACTGCACGGAACTGGGCCTGCCCGACGTGCCGCCGGAATACCGGGTGCCCGCGCTGATCGCCGACACCGGAGCCAACCCGTATGAATACGGCAACCAAGGCATCCTGCTCAACTCCGATGGCCTCAAGCAGGCGCTGTTCGGACCGATCGGCGGGCCGCCGCGCAACAGCGCCCAGGTGGGGATGCCGGGATGACACGCTCTTTGGGACCCCTGGTCAAGTTCGGCATCTACGCCGCGGTGATGGTGCTGGCGACGATATTTCTGTTCGCGATCTTCGCCGAGGTCCGCACCGGTCCGACCGTGGGCTACCAGGCGGTGTTCTCCGACGCCTCCCGGCTGAAATCCGGGGACAGCGTGCGAGTGGCCGGCGTGCGCGTCGGCACGGTGGGGGGCGTGTCTCTACGCAAAGACGGCACGGTGCTGGTGAAATTTCAGGCCGACCGCAACATTTCGCTCACCACCGGGACGCAGGCCTCGGTGCGCTACTTGAATCTGGTCGGCGACCGCTACCTGGAACTGACGGACGGACCGGGCTCGACCCGGCTGTTGCCGGCCGGCTCGGAGATCCCCCTGGAACGGACCGCACCCGCACTGGATCTGGACCTGCTGCTCAACGGCCTCAAGCCGGTGATCCGCGGACTGAATCCGCAGGACGTCAACTCGCTCACCGCCTCGCTGATCCAGATCATGCAGGGCCAAGGCGGCACCATCGAATCACTGATGTCTCGGACGTCGTCGTTCTCAAGCTCGCTGGCCGACAACAACCAGGTGATCGAGTCCCTGATCGACCAACTGCGCACCACGCTGGCCACCTTGTCCAACGGCGACAAGCGGTTTTCCGGGGCGATCGATCGACTCAACAAACTGGTCGCCGGCTTGGCCGCCGACCGCGACCCGATCGGGACCGCGGTGACGGCCTTGGACCGCGGCACCGCATCGCTGGCCGATCTGCTCGGCAACGCGCGGGATCCGTTGACCAACACCATCACTCAGGTCGATCGGTTGACCACCGCCATCAACGCGGACCTGGCCGGCCTGGACATGTCGTTGCAGAAGGCGCCGGAGAACTACCGCAAGGCCATCCGCCTCGGCGCCTACGGCGGGTTCATCCAGTACTACCTCTGCGCTGTGCAGATCCGGGTCAGCGATACCCAGGGCCGTACGGCGGTGTTCCCCTGGATCAAAGCGGAGGAGGGCCGATGCAGCGACACCGACTGAGCAGCGTGTTGCCCGGTGCCGCGCCGGTACGGCGGGGGGCGCGCTGATGCTGAAATACCGCGGCAGCCAGCTGAGCAGGATGGGCCTGATCGGCATTGTGGTCGTAGCCTTCGTCGTCGCGATCGGGCTGCAGCCTGAGCAACTGATCCAGTGGGCTACCTGCGTGCGTTACCAGGCCCGGTTCGCCGAAGCCGGTGGCCTGAGCACTGGTGCCGACGTCACGCTGTCGGGGATCAAGGTCGGCTCGGTCACCGATGTCGCACTCGACAACGGCGACGCCCTGGTGACGTTCACCCTGGCCGGCAAATACCCGTTGGGCTCGCAGACCACCGCGCACATCCGCACCGGGTCGTTGCTCGGCGAGCGGGTGCTGACCGTGGAGCCGGAGGGCAGCGGCAAGCTGCGCCCGCTCGAGGTCATCCCGCTCACCCGTACGTCGTCGCCGTACTCATTGGTCGACGTCGTCGGCGAACTGACCTCCAATACCGCCGGCACCGACACCGAGTCGCTGAACCGGTCGTTGGACACCCTCTCGGACACCATCGACCAGATCGCTCCGCAGCTCGGGCCGACGTTCGACGGTCTGAGCAGACTGTCCCGCGCGGTGAACAGCCGCAACGAGGGCCTTGCCGGCCTGCTGAAGTCGGCCGCCGAGCTCACCGGTGTGCTCTCTGAACGCAGCCAGCAGATCAACTCGCTGATCCTGGACGCCGACAGTCTCGTCGATGTGCTCAACACCCGACGGCAGGCGATCGTCAACCTGCTGGTCAGCACGTCGGCGGTGTCGCGCCAGCTGTCCGAACTCGTCGCCCAGAACAACGAACAGCTCAAACCGACGCTGGCGAAGATCATCGAACTGAACAAGATCCTGGAGAAGAACCGGGACAACCTCGCCAAAGCGCTGCCAGGCCTGGCGAAATACGAACTCACCCAAGGCGAGACGGTGTCCAACGGGGCCTACTACAGCGCCTATGTGCCGAACCTGTTCCTGCCGCAGCTGCTCCAGCCGTTCCTCGATTACATCTTCGGCTTCCGGCGCGGCGTCGACGCCGGACAGCCGCCGGACAATGCCGGGCCGCGTGCCGAACTGCCGTTCCCGGTCAACGGGATTCCGCAACCAGGAGACCTGCCGCCCCGATGAAGACTCGTAAACCACTGCGAATCGCGGCGGTCGCCCTGGCGGCGCTGCTGCTACTGGCGGGCGCGGGCATCCTGGTTCGCCAGACCATCCTGAAACCGACCCGGATCACCGCGTACTTCTCCACCGCGACCGCCATCTATCCCGGTGACGAGGTCCGGGTCGCCGGGGTGAAGGTCGGCACTATCGACCGCATCGAACCGCAGGGTACGCAGGCCAAGATCACCCTGCGCGTCGACCGCAAGGTGCCGATCCCGGCCGCGGCCAAAGCGGTCATCGTCGCGCCCAACCTGGTGGCGGCCCGGTTCGTCCAACTGACCCCCGCCTACCACCGCGGCGACGGGCCGAGGATGGCTGACGGCGCGGTGATCCCGCGCGAGCACACCGCGGTCCCGGTCGAGTGGGATGAGGTCAAGACCCAGTTGAACCGGCTTGCCGCGGAACTGGGTCCGCGCAGCGGTGTTTCGGGAACGTCGGCGTCGCGCTTCATCGACAGCGCGGCCAATGCGATGGACGGCAACGGCGCCAAGCTGCGCGAGACGTTGGCGCAACTGTCCGGCGTGGCCCGGATCTTCGCCGAGGGCAGCGGCAACATCGTCGACATCATCTCGGGCCTCCAGACGTTCGTGACGGCGCTACGTGACAGCGATCAGCAGATCGTGGTGTTCGAGTCGCGGCTCGCCACGTTGACGAGCGTGGTCAACGACAGCCGATCCAACTTGGATGCCGCTCTGACCGACTTCGCCGGCGCGATCGACACGGTGCGGGATTTCGTGGCGGGGAGCCGCGCTGAAACCGCCGAGGCGTTGCAGGGCGTGGCCAATGTCAGTCAGACGCTGGTCGATTCGAAGAATGCGCTCCGCAATATTCTGCATATCACCCCGAACGCGATCGCCAACACGCTCAACATGTACAACGTGACCAGCGGGACCCCGGTGGGTTCGTTCGCCTTCGCCAACTTCAGCAACCCGGTTCAGGCGATCTGCACGATGACCGGCGCGGTCGGCAACGTGACGTCGACGGAGACCGGCAAGCTGTGCGAGGGGTACCTCGGGCCGGCCATGCGGCTGCTGAATTTCAACGGGCTCCCGTTGCCGATGTCGCCGTATCTGACCAAGGCGGCCAGCCCGGAGAAGTTGATCTACACCGACCCGGCGTTGATGCCGCACGCCGAGCACCCGGGGAACTTGCCGGAACAGGAGCCGTCGATCTCGGCCTACACCGGGCTGCGCGGCGACGTCCCGCCGCCGCCGGGGTGGACGGATCCGTTGCAACCGCGCGGTTCCCTTGCGCCCGACGGGCTGCCCGCTGCGGCGACGCCGCCACTGAACCCCGGAGTGCCGCTGCCGAGCCCGACCACCTTCGACGGGATGCTGCTGCCGGGCGGTCCGCCGCCAGGGCCGCCGCCCGGCTTGCCCGGTCCGTTGCCCGCGGAAGGGGGGGCCACGCCATGATCGGTCTTCGTTCCCTGCGGCGCAGCGCGGCGGTCGTGGCTTTGGTCGCCGTCACCACGACCGGCTGCGCCTTCGGCGGGCTGAACTCGGTGGCGCTGCCCGGTGTTCAGGGCCGCGGTTCCGGGGCGCAGCATTTCACCGTTCAGCTGGCCAATGTCGGGACACTGGAATCCAATTCGCCGGTGCTGCTCTCCGACGTGGTGATCGGGAGCGTCGGCAAGATGACGGTCAGCAACTGGCATGCCAACGTCGACATCGCGGTCAACCCCGGCGTCGAGGTCCCGGCTAATGCAGTCGCGACGGTCGGGCAGACCAGCCTGCTCGGTTCGATGCATCTGGCGCTCAATTCGCCGATCGGACAGCAGCCGACGGGGCGGCTGAGGTCGGGAGCCACCATCCCGTTGAGCGACTCGTCGACCTATCCGTCCACCGAGCAGACCCTGTCGTCGCTGGCGGTAATCGTCAACGGGGGCGGGCTCGGCCAGATCGGTGACATCATCCACAACTTCAGCGCGTCTATGGCGGGACGGGAAGCCGACATTCGCGACCTGATCGTCCGGCTGGACAACTTCACCGGGGCGCTGGACCGGCAGCGGAACAACATTGTCGAGGCCATCGGTGAGATGAACCGGACGGCCACGACTTTCGCCGGACAGCGCGACACCATCCACCGTGCGCTGGACAAGATCCCTCCGGCCATCGACGTCTTGATCAAGGAGCGTCCCAAGTTCGTCACCGCGATGACCAAGCTGGGCCAGTTCGGCGACCTGTCGGCGGGCCTGGTCAACGACTCCGGGCACCAACTGGTCTCCGACCTCATCCACATCGAACCGGCGTTGCGTTCGTTGGCCGATATCGGTCCGGAACTCAACTCGGCGGTGGCCTACGCCTCGGCCTTCCCCTACGGACCCAATGCGATCGAGCGCGCCGTGCGGGGCGACTTCCTGAACCTGTTCGCCGTCTTCGACCTCACCAAGCCGCGACTCAAGCGCGCCATGTTCGCCGGCACGCAGTGGGGCGATGAAGACGCGAAACTCGTTCCGGCGCCCGGTGACCCGTGGTACTTGAACTATTCCTACGACCCGCTGCAAGAACCGATTCTGCGGTCGTCGAGCCAAGGCTTACCGCCGGGGGCGCTCGGGTCGGAAGGCGGTGGCTAGATGCTGACACGCTTTGTGCGGATTCAGCTGATCCTGTTCCTGGTGGCCTCGGTGATCGGCGTCGGGGCCATGATCTTCGGCTACATGCAGGTGCCGACGCTGCTCGGGATCGGCCGGGTCACGGTCAAGCTGGACCTGCCCGAGACCGGCGGGCTCTACCGATTCTCCAACGTCACCTACAACGGCGTGCAGATCGGCACAGTCACCGACGTCGCGCTGACCGGCAACGGTGTACGTGCCACGCTGTCCCTGGATCGATCGCCGAAAATCCCCGCCGACCTGGTGGCCTCGGTTCGCAGCGTGTCGGCGATCGGCGAGCAGTATGTCGACCTGCTGCCGCGCAGCGATGACGGCCCCTACCTGCAGAACGGTTCGGTGATCGCGGCGTCCAACACCCAAGTGCCCCAACAGGTCGGGCCGATGCTCGATCAGGTCAGTGCCCTGGTCGACAGTATCCCCAAGGACCGGCTCAGTGGCCTGCTCGACGAGACCTTCCAAGCCTTCGACGGCGCCGGCTATGACTTCCAATCACTGCTGGATTCGGCGACCACCATCAGCGGTGACGCCAACCGGGTCTCGGACAAGGTACGCAGGCTGGTCGATGACGCTGCGCCATTGCTGGACTCCCAGGAGCGAAGCACCGACGCGATCCGGACCTGGGCGCGCAGCGTGGCCGGGATCTCCGAACAGGTCGCCGTTAACGACCCGCAGTTGCGCGCCATCCTGCAGCGCGGCCCCGGATTCGCCGATGAAGTGTCCGGCCTGATGAAGGATCTCAAGCCCACCCTGCCGATTCTGCTGGCGAACCTGAACACCCTCGGACAAGTGCTGATGGTCTACAACCCGTCGCTGGAACAGATGATGGTGCTGCTGCCCGGATACATTGCGGCCCAGCAATCGTTCGGTCTGCCCAAGAACAACCCGACCGGTCTGCCGCAGGGCGACTTCACCCTGACCTTTGGTGACCCCAACCCGTGCACCGTCGGGTTCCTGCCGCCGTCGTCCTGGCGTTCGCCGGCCGACACCACCACGATCGACACCCCCGACGGCCTGTACTGCAAACTGCCGCAAGACTCACCGGTATCGGTGCGCGGCGCCCGCAACTTCCCATGTATCGAGCATCCGGGCAAGCGCGCGCCTACCGTCGAACTCTGCGACGACCCGAAGGGGTTCGTGCCGATCGCGATGCGTCAGCACCTCACCGGCCCCGGACCGTTCGACCCGAACCTGGTCAAGCAAGGCATCCCGGTCGATGACCGGGTCGATTTCAACGACCGGATCTTCGCCCCGACCGGAGGCACCCCGCTGCCGCCGTGGGCCACCCCGTCGGGGACATCGCCGGATTCCCCGCGGCCCGAGGTTCCGGCGCCGCCGCCGCCGTTCGCCGGGCACGACGGGAGTGCTGAACAGAGGCCACCGGTGGCGGTGTTGCCCTATGACCCGAACACGGGCAAGTACATGACACCCGACGGGCGCTACGAGCAGCAGACGAACCTGATGCCCGGTTCCGGACCCAAGTCGTGGACCGACCTGATGCCGTCCTAGCCGAAGGAGGACATAACATGCAGGTACGCGAATTAGCCGCCGCGACAGCGGCGTTCGGGCTTGTTGCCGGGATGGCCCCGGTGCCGCCGGCGCAGGCTGCGCTGGGCTTCGAGCTCAACGGCCCCTACCGAGTCGTCTCGAAGGGGGACTGGGCCAAGACCAACGAGGTCTTCATGGACGAGGTCACCGTCTCCTCGGTGTGGACGTTCAGTTCCAGTTGCGAGAACGCGCACGTCTGTACCGGCCAGGTGAGCAGCGATCAGGGCTGGTCCGCGCCGCTGGAATTCCGCACCTCGCGGTGGATCGTCGACCGCTTCCACGAGAACTGGCAGACCTGCCCGGACGGCACCACCTCGCCGGGCCGGCAGCGCTACCAGTTCCAGGGCAGCGACCTCAACGGCCAGTACGACAAACGCAACATCGATCTGCTTGTCGGCTACGACAGAACGATCGGCGTCTCGGGGGCATGTGGACGCAACCAGCCCACGGTGATCTTGATGCCGCTGAGCGTGCAGCGGCTCTAGGCGGAAGGAGAAGCCATGCAGACCACCCACGTGATGAAATCGCTTGCCGCGGCGGTACTTGCCGCCGGGATAGTCGCCGCCGTGACGCCCGCGGCGCCGTCGGTTGCCGACCCGTATGTGCCGATGTGCGACGTCCCGGCGTGCACACCCGGAATCGCGCCGAATGTCGTGCTGGGTGCGCCGTGCTCCAACACGACTTACTTCGTCTTCGGGTCCGCTGTTGCCGGGCCTTCGACCCTGCCGGGCAGGCTGGTGTACTGCGCGTCGCCGCGCCGCTACGAGCCGCGCTGGTTCCGCTCTCCGGAGATGCACGGCGTCAAGGAGGAGAACAGCAAGTGCGACGAGTACTCCGGCGAGGTGGCGCAGGCACCCGACGGGCTGTTTTTGACCTGTGTCGCCGATGGCGAGTCGTTGTGGCGTCGCGGAGACCTGTAGCGGTACACCAGTCCAGGCAATTCGAGGGAGTTCGGCCCATGATGCGAACCACTGTCGGTGCAGCGCTCGGCGCGCTCGCGGTTGCCACGGCCCTGGCGCCGCCCGCCGCGGCCGACATGCGCTACGGCAACTATGACGTGCTGAGCAACCGGTGGACCGATGCCACCTGGGTGTGGGCGGCCTACCCGTGCGAGACGATGGGCAAATTCGATGACCTTCCGGCCGGGTGCGTTCAGATCAGCGCGATCGACCGGCCGCACTTCTTCGGCCGCGGATACTACGGCGGCACCGCCCGACTGGTGAACGGGCAGTACTCGTTCACCTCGGATTACCCCAACGGCCTGAACTGTCCGTTCGGGCCCTCGATGCCGACGCGCGACACCTACACCTGGGACGCGAACACGCTGGCCGGCGTCGTCGAATCACATTTCGACGTCGGCTGTATGAACGGTCCCGCCGGAGTGAACACCTGGACGTTCGCTCTGGTGCGGATGTAGTCGGTTACACCGGATCGAACGAGGAGATCAGCCACCGGTCGCCGTGCTTCTCCAAGCCGACCTTGACGCTGCTCATCGAGTAGGAGCCGTCGGGGTTCGTCTTGCTGATCGTCGTCTGGTTGAGATAGATCAGCACTTCGGCGGAGCCGGGACGCAACGACACGATGCCCTTGCGGACCACGGCGGCGATCGTCTGCACTTCCTTCTCTTTGACCGCCGGGGTGACGACCTTCTGGGTGAAATCGGTGTAATGCGAGAGGAAGTCACCGGTGAGGTGGCTCTCGGCGGCGGCGAAATCCTGCTCCATCGTCTTCGGGGCGTAGGTCAACACGGCGACCGCGCCGTCGGCGGCAGCGGCCATCACGGCTTGTTCGCCCGCGGGGCCGAGTTGTTGATCTGCCCGCAGCACACCGAAGTACAGCCAGCCGGCCAGCCCCGCCGACGCCAACAGCAGCCCGCCCAGCGCGGCAGCGATCCAGCGCGCCGTTGAGACGGTCGGGCCGGCTTGGGATTGCTCGGCCGGTGCCTCGTCGGCCACCTGTTCGGCAGGCTCCGCGGCATCGGCCGCATCGAGTGTCACGTCGTCTTCATCGGGTTCGCTCATGCCGCGAAGTCCACCTTCGACATCTTGACCTGGTCGCCTTCACGCGCCAGGTGCACGGTGAGGCGCCAGCTGCGCGGTTCCTCTTTCGCTCCGGCGGTGTTGGTGACCTTGGTGGTGGCCGCGACCAGCACCACCGCCTCGTTGTCCGACATCGACTCCACGCCCGCGACCGCCGTGTCGATAGTGGTGACGGTTTTGGACTCGCGGGCCACCTTGGCGAAGTCGCCGGCGTGGGCTTCGAAGTCCTTCTTGAACTCACCGGTCGAGTTGTCCAGGATCGCCTTGACGTCGTCGTCGACGGTCTCGTAGTTCAACGACATCAGCGTCACCACGCCCTGCCGCGCGGCCGCGGCGTACTCGCCCAGTTGATGCTGACGCTGTGCGACGTCGCGATGGTGGGACAGCATCAGCACATCAACGGCGAGGAACCCGCCGATGGCGAGCACGGCCAGCGTCGCCGCCACCCATCGCAGTCGTCTCCAGATGCTGACGAACTTGCGCGGCTGCTCAGCCGGTTCCTCGACGGCACCCTCGTCGGCGCCGGAAGCCTGCTCGGCAGCCTCGGACGCCTCGACGTCCGGTGCGGTTTCCAGCTCGGCCGTTCGGGTGGATCCCGGCTCGGGCCCCTGCTGCGCCTTGAGCAGCTCCGCGCGGGCGCGGGCCAACTCCGCTGCCGCCTCGGCGGCCTTCGCCTCGGCTTCCGCCAGCGTCAGCGCATCCTTCGAGGCGCCCTCGGCGGCATGCTTTCCGGCGTGCTTTCTGGGACCCCCCGGTTTCGCCGGATCACGCGACGGCATACGCCCTCCTGTCCGTTGTCCACCCAGGCCGAAACGGTAGCACCAGGGCTCTCACCAGGTGCGGAGCGAGCAGAGCGCCCCCTTGGTACCTGCGTCGGTGGCGACCACGACGTCGTCGATACGCAGTTCGCAGACAAACCCGGGCGAGGCCAACTCGGGATGCATGCCGGGCAGCGTGACTACCACCATCGCCCAGTCCTGTGGGTCGGCCAGGGTGGTCTCGAAGATCCAGGGCTGGTTCGGCCCGATGGTGACATCGGCACGCGGACTGTATTGGTAGGGGTTGTGGCTGTACTCGCCGAAGTTGGGCGGCTGGACCTCGCGGTAGTAGACGTACGCCTGCGCGGTTTGTGTCGCGCTGACCAGGTAGCGGACCCGGTGCGGCGCCGCATCATCGGCGCTCGCCGGCGTAGCGGCCGTCAGCGAGGCAGCGATCGCCACGCCCCCCGCCAGCAGCGGCGCGCCGAGATTCAACCGGGCTCTCACGGACTCCTCCACTGCTGGGCGCCAGCCGGAGCGGCACTGCCAAAGATTCGAATTCTTTGCGCGGAAGAATAGCATTTCCGCTTGGCTGGTGCTGAGCGAATTGTGCTCAAGTGGCCGCATCGCCGGCGGCCGCCGCACGTCCGGCGCGGAACCCGAACACCATCGCCGGGCCGATGGTGCCGCCCGCCCCACCGTAGGCCCGGCCGGTCACCCCGGCCATCGCATTGCCCGCGGCGAACAGACCCCGGATCGGCCGCCCGCTGACGTGCAGGACCCGGCCGTCGTGGTCGGTGCGCGGCCCGCCCTTGGTGCCCATCGCCCCCACCGACAGCGGCACGGCGTAGTACGGCGCGGTGTCGATCGGGCCGAGGGTGCGGCCGGCCGGGGTATCGGCCTGGTCGTCGCCCCAGTAGCCGTCGTAGGCGCTGGCGCCCCGCCCGAACTCGGGATCCACGCCCGCCGCGACACCGCGATTCCAGGCCGCCACCGTGCTGTGCAGACCCTGGGCGTCGATGCCGGTCTTGGCGGCCAGGCTGGACAGGTCGGGGGATTCGCAGAACCAGTCCGGTGGGGTGCCGGCGGGCGCGACGCCGAGGAAACCGTAGCGGCGCAGGTGCTCCGCGTCGAACACGATCCACGCCGGATCGTTGACGTAGCCGCCGCGGGGCTCCAGATAGTGGAAGGCGCCGGCCATCGAGTTGTAGTCGCAGGCCTCGTTGACGAACCGGCGCCCGGACCGGTTGACGATGATGCTGCGCGGGCGGGTGCGCTCCAGTCGAACACTGCGGCTGCGCTGCTTGCCGCCGATGGTGTCGCCGGGGATCCGGACGATCGGAACCCACCACGCCTCGCCCATGTTGGCCAGGTCGGCGCCGTGGGCCATCGCCATGCGCAGTGCGTCGCCGGTGTTGGCCGGTGGTGATACCGCGCCCCGCATCGGTCCCCGCAGGAATGCCTCCACCAGGGCGGTGTCCCATTCGAATCCGCCGTTGGCCAGGATCACGCCCCGCCGGGCGCGCACCCGGCGCGACGTGCCGTCGTGCTCGACCCGCACGCCCGCGATGCCGTGGTCGGCCCCGGCGATGAGCTCGACGCCACGACAGTTGGTCGCCGGCGTCACGCCGGCATCCAGCAGGCCCTTGAGCAGCCCGGCGATCAGCGCGGTGCCCGCCACGCAGAGATCGTCGGCTCCGTTGCCGATGTCGGCGTGCAGCCGGGCGCGGGTCTCGGCGTCGAACCCGACGTTGCTGTAGTCGGCCGGGAACGCGGTGATGCGGTCCTGCCAGTCTTTCCAGGGGCCCAGCCGGAACATATCGTAGGGCAGTGGGCTCAGCGAACGCCCACCTCCCGGGCGCCCGCCGGGCAGCTCCGGCTTGTAGTCCGGGAATCCGGAGGCGACCTCGAAGCAGACGTCGCTGTGCTTCTCGACGAAGTCGACCATCTCCTGGCCGGTCTGTACGAAGGTCGCGACCAACTCCTCGTCCATCGCGCCGAACGACTGCGCCCGCAGGTAGTCCAGCGCGGCGTCGACGGTCAATCCGGGAACCCGGTTGTGCGCGGGGATCCAGGCGATACCACCGGAGACCGCGGTGGTGCCCCCCACGGTCGCGGCCTTCTCGTAGACGGCGACCGATGCGCCGTTCACCGCCGCGGTGAGGGCGGCGGTGAGCCCGGCGCCGCCGGTGCCCAGCACCACCACGTCGAACTCGTCGTCCCAATCACCGACTGTCAATGACGTTTTCCTTTCGGGCACAGCGGGTTTCAGCTGAGGATCTCGGACAGCCGGGCGGCCGCCGCCAGCACGGCAGCTCGGCCACCCAGCACGACATCCTCGCGATGCGAGATCAGGTTGATGCAGGTAGGCGGCGCGGGAGGGCGGCGGCGCACCGGCACCGCCAGTCCGAAGGTCCCGGGCTCGATCTCGCCGTGGGTGACCACCCAGCCCCGCTCGCGGGTCTGCGGGACGATCTCGCGTTCGTCCGGGCGCCGCGGCATCGCGGCCAACAGCGCGATCCCGGCAGCGCCCAGGCTGAGCGGATGGCGACTGCCCTCGTGGAACGCCAGCTGGTAACCGACCTGGGTGGGCACGATGACGGCGACGGCCACCTGCTGGTCGCCCTCGGCCACCAGCAGCGACACCGTGGTCCCGAGTTCGTCGGCGAGCGCGCGCAGCGTCGGCAGGCTCAGCTGGCGCAGGTTGTTGTCGAACGAGGCGCCGAGGACGGCCAGGGCGGCGGCCGAGCGGAACCGGCCGTCTTCTCCCTTGGCCACCAGCCGGTAGCTGGTCAGAGTGTTCAGCAGGCGGTAGGCAATGGTCCGGTGCACGCCGATCTGGTCGGCGATCTGCTGGATCGTCAATCCCTCGGGCGTGGCGGCCACCGCCTGTAATGCGGCCAGCCCCCGAGCCAGGGTCTGCGACCCGGGAGCGGTGTCGGCGGCCGCGTCGGACTTCAGCGTGGTCATCAGCAGCGGCCTCCTTGACATACCCCCATTTGAGAGTGATGCTCTTCAATATAACGTACGTTCATGTGCGATAAAAGCACGCAAAATATGCCGGAATACGAGAATCGTATTTCCGCGCAGTGCAGGGGAGAGGTGGCCGGTGCCGGAGTTCGAGAGCATCTGGAGCGATCTTCAGGGCGTCGCGTTCGAGCAGGGGTATCTGGACGCGGGCGGCGTTCGCACCCGCTACCTGCGCGCCGGCGATCCCGCCAAACCGGTGCTGATGCTGCTGCACGGCTCCGGCGGGCACGCCGAGGCCTACGTCCGCAATCTGGCCGCCCACGCCGAGCATTTCTGGACCTGGTCCATCGACATGCTCGGCCACGGCTATACCGACAAACCCGGCCATCCGCTGGAGATCCCGCACTACGTCGCACACTTGATCGCGGTGCTGGACGCCATCGGCGCCGATCAGGCCAGCATCAGCGGTGAATCGCTCGGCGGCTGGGTAGCGGCGCGCGCCGCCATCGACCACCCCGACCGGGTCGCCCGTCTGGTGCTCAACACCGCGGGCGGTTCCCAGGCCGACCCCGAGGTGATGAAGCGGATCATCACCCTGTCGATGGCCGCCGTCGAGAACCCCGACTGGGAAACCGTCCAGGCTCGCATCAAGTGGCTGATGGCCGACAAGTCCAAGGACTACGACGACATCGTGGCCAGCCGGCAGCGGATCTACCGGCTGCCCGGATTCGTCGACGCGATGCGCGACATCATGGCGCTGCAGGACCCGGAGATCCGGGCCCGCAACCTGCTGGGGCCCGGCGAGTACGGCAAGATCACCGCGCCCACGCTGGTGGTCTGGACCAGTGACGACCCGACCGCCGACGTCGCGGAGGGCAAGCGGATCGCGTCGATGATTCCGGGCTCCCGCTTCGAGCTGATGCCCGGTTGCGGCCACTGGCCCCAGTACGAGGACGCCGAGACTTTCGACCGCCTTCACCTGGACTTCCTGCTGGGGCGCTGAGGTGACCGCACTCAGTGATGTCGACGTCGTGGTGGTCGGTGCCGGCCCGGTCGGCCTCACCCTGGCCAATATCCTTGGACTGCAAGGGGTTCGCACCCTGGTGGTCGAGGACCGCGTCACGCTCATCGACTATCCCCGGGGGGTCGGGCTCGACGACGAGTCCTTGCGCACGTTCCAGGCGATCGGCTTGGTCGATGCCGTTCTGCCGCATACCGTGCCGAACCAGATCCTGCGGTTCTTCGACGGCAGGCGACGGTTGCTGGCCGAAATGGCGCCCGCCGACGCCTGTTTCGGCTGGCCCAAACGCAACGGTTTCGTGCAGCCACTGGTCGACGCCGAGCTGCTGCGCGGCCTGGAGCGCTTCGAGCACGTCCAGGTGCTGTGGGGCCGTCCGATGACCGGGTGCGCTGAGGAGACCGACGGAGTCACGGTGCAGTTGGGCGGTAGCGAGCCGGCCGAGGTGGCCGCCCGCTACGTCGTCGGCTGCGACGGCGGCCGCAGCGCCACCCGCCGGCTGATGGGCGTCTCCTTCGACGGCACCACATCTTCCACCCGCTGGCTGGTCGTCGATGTCGCCAACGACCCACTGGGCCATCCCAACAGTGAGGTCGGGGCCGACCCGGCGCGCCCGTACGCCTCGATCTCGATCGCGCACGGCATCCGGCGCTTCGAGTTCATGATCCACGCCGACGAAACCGACGAGCAGGCCGAGGACCCGGAATTCGTCGCGGCGATGCTGGCCCCCTTCCTGCCCCGTCCGCACGACGTCGACGTGATCCGGCACCGGGTGTACACCCACCACTCCCGGATCGCCGGCGCGTTCCGCCGCGGCCGGCTGCTGCTGGCCGGTGACGCCGCCCATCTCATGCCGGTCTGGCAGGGCCAGGGCTACAACAGCGGGATCCGCGATGCGATGAACCTCGGCTGGAAGCTGGCCGCCGTGGTTCGCGGGCAGGCGCAGCCGAGCCTGCTGGACAGCTACGACACCGAACGCCGCAAGCACGCCCGGGCGATGATCGACCTGTCCACGATGGTGGGCAAAGTGATCTCCCCGACCAATCGCCGGGTCGCCGCCGTGCGGGACCGGGTGATTCGCGCCGCCTCGGCGGTGCCAACGCTCAAGCGCTACGTGCTGGAGATGCGGTTCAAACCGATGCCGCGCTACGAACAGGGTGCGGTCGTCCACGACCAGCCCCGCCGTCCCGACTCGCCGGCCGGAACCCTGTTCATTCAGCCCCGCGTGGACACCCGCACCGCAACGGATCTCCTGCTCGACGACGTGATCGGCACCGGCTTCGCGGTGCTGGCCTGGAACAACAATCCCCGCATCCTGCTCGGAGAAGAAGCCTTCGGACGATGGAAAGCCTTGGGGGCCAGCTTCATCGCCGTTCGGCCCTCGACTCAGCTGCACTGGACCCCGCCGGGAGCCGAAGACGACCCGGCGATCACCATCGTCGGTGATCGCAGCGGGGCGTTGAAGTCCTGGTTCGACCGCCACGCCGAGTCGGTGCTGTTCCTGCGTCCGGACCGCTGCATCGCCGCCGCCTGCATCGCCCAGCGCGCACCCGAGGTGAGCGCTCAGCTCTTCGGTGCCTTGGCCCTCGGCCCGGCTCTGCCTGCCGAAGGGGGTGATCGCCCCGATGGCACTGGCCCTGTGCTGCATGTCCCACAGCCCGCTGCTGAATCTGCCGGGACCGCCCCCTGAGCTGATGCACGACATCGAGACCGCGATCGATCAGGCCGCGGCGTTCGTCGCCGACTTCGACCCGCAGCTGACGGTGGTGTTCGCGCCGGATCACTACAACGGCTTCTTCCTGCGGCTGATGCCGCCGTTCTGCATCGGCACCTCCGCGCAGGGCATCGGCGACTACGGCACCTATGCCGGCCCCCTGAACGTCGCCGCGGATCTGGCCGCCGACTGCGCCGCGGCGGTGCTGGATCACGGTGTGGATGTGGCCGTTTCGGCCGGCATGGACGTCGACCACGCCATGGTGCAGCCACTGCAGCGACTGTTCGGTGACGCCACCGCATGCCCGGTGATCCCGATCTTCATCAACGCCGTCGCCGCCCCGTTGGGGCCGATCCACCGTGCCCGCGCCCTGGGCGCCGCGGTCGGCGACTATCTGGCCACCCTGGATCTGCGGGTGCTGATCCTGGGATCCGGTGGACTCTCGCATGACCCGCCGATCCCCACCCTGGCGACCGCGCCGCCGGTCACCCGAGACCGGCTGCTGCACGGCACCGCGATGAGCGCTGAGCAGCGGCAGGCCCGCCAGGACGCGGTCATCGCGGCGGCGCGCGACTTCGCGGCCGGAACCAACGACCTCGCGCCGCTGAACCCCGACTTCGATCAACGGTTCCTGTCCCTCCTCGACAGCGGGCGGCTCGATGAGCTCGCCGACTGGTCGAACGCTTTCATCACCGAGGCCGGCGGTGGCTCCGCACACGAGATCCGCACCTGGGCCGCGGCGTTCGCCGCCCTGGCGGCTCAGGGCGGCTACCGCACCGTCGACCGCTACTACCGCCCGGCCCCGGAACTGATCGCCGGGTTCGCCATCCGCACCGCAGAACGCACGGAGGTGAGCGGATGACCCAAACAGAGCATGTCGTCGACGTGCTGGTGATCGGCTCCGGCGGCGGCGGTATGACCGCAGCGCTGGCCGCCGACGCCCGCCGACTGGACACCCTGGTGGTGGAGAAGTCGGCGTACTTCGGCGGATCCACCGCCCTGTCCGGCGGCGGCATCTGGGTGCCCGGCGCCCCCGCGCAGCGCCGGGAGGGCTATGCCCCCGACCCCGACGACGTCGTCACCTACCTGCGCGCCATCACCGACGGCCTGGTCGACGAGGCACGACTGCGGCAATACGTCGATGCGGCCCCGCGGATGATGGAGTTTCTCGAGCAGGCCAGCAGCTGGTTCGAATTCGTCTGGAAACCCGGTTACGCCGACTACTACCCGGAACTGCCGGGCGGGTCGGAGCTGGGCAGCACCATCAATGTTCCGGCCATCGACCTGCGCAAACTCGGCGACGAGGAGCAGCACCTGCTGGCCCCGCTGGCGCTGGCCCCCAAGGGAATCTGGCTGGGGCCCAAAGACCTTCGGCTCTTCTATCAGGTGCGCCAGTCATGGCGCGGCAAAGCCGTGCTGGTCAAACTGCTGTGGCGGATGTTCCGCGCCCGGGTGTTCGGGGACCGGATGGCCGCCATCGGCCAGTCGCTGGCGGCGCGGCTGCGCCTGGCCATGCTCGAACGCGACATCCCGCTGTGGCTCGACACACCGATGACCGAGCTCATCAGCGACGGCTCGGGCGCGGTCACTGGGGCCGTGGTGCACCGCGACGGCGCAGCGCAGCGCATCACCGCGCGTCGCGGCGTCATTCTGGCCAGCGGCGGATTCGACCACGACATGGCCTGGCGCAAGCAGTATCAGCCGGTGCTGGAACAGGATTGGAGCTTCGGCAACCCGCTGGCCACCGGTGACGGGATCCGGGCCGGGGAGCGCGTCGGGGCCGCCACCGAACTGCTCGACGAGGCGTGGTGGTTCCCCGCGCTGTGCTGGCCCGACGGCCGCCTGCAGTTCATGCTCAACGAACGCATGATGCCGTCCCAGTTCATCGTCAACGGCAACGGGGAGCGATTCATCAACGAGGCGGCGCCCTACATGGACTTCGCGCACGCCATGATCGCCGGCCAGCAATCCGGCATCACCCACATCCCGTGCTGGCTAATCACCGACCAGCGGTCCTTTCACCGCTATGTGGTGGCCGGTCACCTGCCGATCCCGAAGGTGCCCGGTGCGCCGGTGCCCACCGGGCGCCGGATACCCCAGGCCTGGCTGGACTCCGGGGTGGTCAAGGCGGCCAACTCCTTCGACGAGCTGGCCGCCGCGATCGGTGTGCCGCCCGACCGGCTACGGCACACCGCGAACCGGTTCAACGAGCTCGCGGCCGCCGGCCACGACGACGACTTCAACCGCGGCGACAGCGTCTACGACAACTACTACGGCGATCCCACCCTGCCCAACCCCAACCTGCACCCGCTGGGCAAGCCGCCCTACTACGCGTTCCAGATCATCCTGGGCGATCTCGGTACCTCCGGTGGCCTGCGCACCGATGAGCACGCCCGGGTGCTGCGCGCCGACGACTCGGTGATCGAGGGCCTCTATGCGGTGGGCAACACCGCTTCGCCGGTGATGGGCCGCAGCTACGCCGGAGCCGGAGCAACCATCGGCCCGGCGATGACGTTCGGTTACGTGGCAGCACAACATCTTTCCAGCAGTCGTCGTCCCCTCGGCGCGCAGACTCCCAACCAATCAGGAGGTAACCCGTGAAGATCTCACTGTTCTACGAATTCGCGCTGCCACGTCCGTGGTCGGATGACGACGAGCACAAGCTCTTCCAGGACGGCCTCGACGAGGTGGAGGCGGCCGATAAGGCCGGGTTCTCGACGGTGTGGGTCACCGAGCACCACTTCCTTGAGGAGTACTGCCACGCCACCGCCCCCGAGATGTTCCTGGCCGCGGCCAGTCAGCGGACCAAGGACATCCGGCTCGGCTTCGGGATCATGCACCTGCCGCCGGTGGTGAACCATCCGGCCCGGGTGGCCGAGCGGGTCGCCACCTTGGACCTGCTGTCGGGCGGTCGTGTCGAGTTCGGCACGGGGGAGGGGTCCTCGATCGCCGAGCTCGGTGGCTTCGGCATCGACCCAGCCGACAAGCGCGCCCAGTGGGAGGAAGCCCTCGAGGTGTCGATCCGCTGCATGACCGAGGAGCCGTTCACCGGATTCAGCGGCGAGCACGTGCAGATGCCGGCCCGCAACGTCGTCCCCAAGCCGCTGCAACGGCCCCACCCCCCGGTCTGGGTGGCCTGCACTCGACCGGCGTCGATCCAAATGGCGGCCGAGAAGTGCATCGGCGCCCTGAGTTTCGCCTATACCGGACCCGGACCGCTGGCCGAGCGGGTCAACGGCTACTACAAGCAACTCGAAGAAATCGGTGTCCCGGCCACCCCGCAGATGAACCCCAACATCCTGGCGATCGGCGGCGACCTGTCGATGATGGTCGCGCCGACCGAGGAGCAGGCCCTCGACCGCCTCGGGGTGGGCGGCGGCTTCTTCTCCTTCGGGATCATGCACTACTACATGACCGGTCAGCACACGCCGGGCCGGACCGGGGTGTGGGAGCGCTATCTCCAAGAGGTCGAGAAAGACCCGACGCTGGCCTACGGTCCGGGCCGCGGCGCGATCGGCACCCCGGCGATGGTGCGGGAGTTCCTGCGCGGCTACGAGGAAAGCGGCGTTGACGAGATTATCCTGCTGCTCAACCCGCGCAGTCACGAAGCGACCATGGAGGCGATCGAACTGATGGGCACACAGGTCTTGCCGGAGTTCATCGAACGCGACGAGAAGGCAGTGGCCGACAAGGCCAAAAGGCTCGCGCCGGTGCTCGAGAAGCTCGAGTCTCGCCGGCCGAAGTCCAGCGCGCCGGAGTTCGACGAGGACTACTCGTTCGGCGGCCTGCCGACCGGGCGGGACAAGTTCACCGCCACCGAGATCCCCGAGGCCATGGCCGAGATCAACGAGGGGCGGGTCCAGGCAGCCCAGCGTGCTAGAGAAGAGCGAGAAGAGCGGGACCGCGGTCAGCAATGACCGCATCCGGCGGGCTGTGGCGCTATGACGGTCGACGGGCCGTGGTCACCGGCTGCGCGTCGGGAATCGGCGCGGAGCTGGTGGGCCAGCTCGCTGAGCTAGGGGCGACCGTCATCGGCCTGGACCGGGTTGAGCCCGCGGTGCCCGTCGACGAGTTCCACCGGCTGGATCTGGCTGACTCGGGATCGATCGAGCAGGCGGCCGGGGCGATTCGGGCACCCGTGCATGCGCTGTTCAACGTTGCCGGGGTGTCGTCGGGCATCGGGGACCCCGAACGGGTGGTCGCGATCAACTTCCTGGGCACCCGCCACCTCACCGAGGCACTGTTGCCGGCGATGCCGGCGGGATCAGCGATCGCCAATGTCTCATCGCTGGCCGCCGCCGGTTACCGGGAGAACGCGCAGACCACGGCCGGCCTGCTGAACTCCACGGACCTGGCCGGCGGGTTGCAGTGGTGCCGAGCGCATCCCGAGGCGCTCGCCGACGGCGGATACCGGCTCGCCAAGGAGGCGATCATCCTGTACGGCATGCTCAATACCGATCGGCTGGCGAGTCGCGGTATCCGGATCAACTGCACCGCACCCGGAGTCACCGAAACCCCGATCCTCGACCAATTGCGCCGTAGCTACGGTCAGAGCTACCTCGACGACATCCCCAAGCCGCTGGGCCGGGTGGCCAGCCCGAGCGAACAGGCCGCCCCGCTGGTGTTCCTCAACAGCCCGGCAGCCGGTTACATCACCGGCCAGGTGCTCTGGGTCGACGGCGGCAACATCGCCGGCCGCATCGCCGCCGTGCTGGCGAACGGGGCGTGTTCGTGGCCGGCCTGAGCGAGTTCCGCCGTGTCGGTGAGGCGGTCCGTAACTGGGGGCGCTGGGGCGACGACGACGAGCTGGGCACGCTGAACTTCATCACGCCTGAAAAAGTCGCCGAAGCCGCCGCCCTGGTGCGCCACGGCAAGGTCTTCCCGCTCGGGGTGGACTTCGGCTCGTCCGGCCCGCAGGGCGCATTCGCTTTTCGGCACAACCCGATTCACACCATGACCGTCGACGGCGGTGACGTGAACACGCTGGCGCGGTACGGGCCGGAATGGCACCGCAACATCGTTGCCCAGCAGTTGAGCAAGTTCTTCGTCGACAACCCATTCCGGTTCAACGACGACATGATCGTCATGCCGCTGCAGGCCGCGACCCAGTGGGATGCACTGTCGCACGTCTACTACGACGACCAGCTCTACAACGGCTTCCCGGCGAACTCGGTGACCAGCCTGGGCGCCTACCACTGCGGTATCGACAAAGTCGACGGCAAGGGCATCACCTCCCGCGGGGTGCTGCTCGACGTGGTCGCCCACCGCGGCGCGGACACCTTCCTGCCACTGGGCTCCCCGATCACCCCGGACGAACTCGACGACGTCGCCCGCGCCCAGCAGGTCACGATCGCCGCCGGCGACATTGTGCTGGTCCGAACGGGTTGGTGGACACGGTTTCTGCAAACCGGTGACGGTGCTGCGCCGGGCGCCGGGCTGGACTGGCGGTGTGCGGTGTGGCTGCACGAACACGATGTCGCCGCAGTGGCCGCCGACAACCTGATGGTCGAGGACCCGGTGTCCGGCGTCGAGGGAACCTTCCTGCCCATGCACATGCTGTGCCTGCGCGACATGGGCATGATGCTGGGCGAGTACTGGGATCTCGGCGCGCTGGCCGCCGATTGCGCCGCCGACGGGGTGTACGAATTCCAGTTGGTGGCGCCGCCGTTACGGGTGACCGGCGCAGTGGGGTCGCCGGTGAACCCGATCGCGATCAAGTAGTCGGCAGGGGAGTTGTCATGCGATTCGTCTTTGTCCACGGTGGGTTTCACGCCGGCTGGTGCTGGAGCCGCACCGTCGCGGAGCTGGAAAAGATCGGCCACACCGGCATCGCGATCGACCTGCCCGGCCACGGCGCTCGGCTGAACGAGGAGTCGACCCTGGCGAACCGGCGGGAAGCCGTCGCGGCGGTGCTGCAGGCCGGCGATGTCCTGGTCGGGCACTCCGGCGGCGGATTCGACGCGACGCTGGGCGCCGACAGTGCACCGGAGCTGGTGCGCCACATCGTCTACCTGGCCGCGGCATTGCCACGGGAGGGACACAGCTACACCGATGCGATGACGATGGGCAGCGAGGGAACCGAGTTCTTCGACACCGCCGCCGCTGACATGCTGTCCCACCTGCACTTCGCCGACGACGGCGCGATGACCTTCGCCGACGTCGACGGTGCGCGGCAGTACTTCTACCACGACTGCGATGACGAAACTGTGCGGTGGGCCTTCGAACGGCTCGGGCCGGAACGGTTCGGCGAGACCACGGTTGCGCCGGTATCGGTGGGCAACTTCTGGGCGGCCGAGATCGGCCGCAGCTTCATTCGCTGCGAACAGGACCGCGCCTACCCGCGCTGGCTGGCCGACCTGGTCTGCAAGCGACTAGGGGTGGAACCGCTGACCATCGACGCGTCGCACTCGCCGTTTTTGAGCCGACCCGCCGAACTGGCCGAACTGCTGGTGCACGCCACCACGACGCGCCCGACCGGCCCGCTGATCCCGAACTAAAGGAGCCGACGTTGCTGGTTGCGCGAGAGACCGTCCTGGTGGACGGGCTGAGCACCTCCTACCTTCAAGCCGGTGATCCGGCCCGCCCGGCCGTGGTGCTGCTGCACGGCGGGGAGTTCGGCGCCGGTGCCGAAATCGGTTGGGAACGCACTATCACCGCCCTGGCGCAGCAACACCACGTGCTCGCACCCGACCTGCTCGGCTTCGGGGAGTCGGCCAAGGTCATCGACTTCAACGACGGCCGGGGCATGCGGATCCGCCATGTCGCGCGGTTCTGCGCCGCGCTCGGCGTCGAATCCGCTGATTTCGTTGGCAATTCCATGGGCGCGATCATGCTGCTCGTCGACACCACTTCGGAGGCACCGCTGTTGCCGGTGCGCCGAATGGTCGCCATCTGCGGCGGCGGCGAGATCCAGCAGAACCAGCACATGGCCGCGCTCTACGACTACGACGCCACCCTGCCCGCGATGCGCCGGATCGTCGAGGCGCTGTTTCATGATCCGGCCTATCCCGCCGACGAGGACTACGTGCAGCGCCGCTATGCCTCCAGCACCGCGCCCGGCGCCTGGGAGGCGATCGCGGCCGCCCGGTTTCGCCGGCCCGGCGCCGAACCGCCCCCGCCGGCATCCAGTGATCGCCGCTACGAACGGATCTCGGTGCCGGCGCTGGTGGTCGAGGGCGGCTGTGACAAGTTGCTACCAGCCGGCTGGGCGAAACAGATCGCCGATCAGATTCCGGGTGGCCGGGCGGTCGTTGTCGACGACGCCGGGCACTGCCCGCAGATCGAGCAGGCCGAGCAGGTCAACAGATTACTGCTGGACTTCCTGCGCTGATTTAACCCGGCGGTTAGCGAGCCTCGACGGAGGAGAGGCGAAGCTGGACCGGCGATTTAACCCGGCGGATTGGTGAACCAGAGGTTCTCCTCGCGCAGGCTCCGGCTGCGCCAGCCCTCGGCAGTACGGACCAGCTCATGATGGTAGTAGCCGCCGCAGTAACTCAGATCGGCCATGCCCGGTAGTTGCATCGGGTTGTAGAACATCGCCCGTACCAGCGCGGTGTCCCCAGTGTGTCCCAGGATCTCGATGTTAGTGATGTAGTGCATCGACATCGGGATTGCGGTAAAAGCGGCGGCCAGCCAGTCGGTCACCTCGTCGCGGGTGCCGCTAACGGCACCGGCCGAGGTGTAGTCGATGACGGCATCTTCGGTGAATACCGACCGGTACAGCGCCCAGTCCTTCGTATCGACGGCGCGGGCGTAGCGGTAGAGCAGGGCGGAGATCTCCAGCCGGTCTTCGGCCGGCACCGTCATTGCGGCATCCCGATGGTCTTGATGTGCAGGTACTCGGTGAAACCTATTGTGCCGTTGCGGTATCCCAGGCCGCTCTGCTTGGTGCCGCCGAACGGGCTGTCGATGCCGAAGTGGCTCTTGGCGTTGATGCTGACGTTGCCGGTGCGCATCCGGGTGGCCACCGCCATCGCCCGGTCCACGTCGGCGCTGCTGACCTCACCGGAGAGTCCATAGATCGAGTTGTTGGCGATCGCGACCGCTTCGTCGTCGGTGTCGTACGGCGTGACGGTGAGGACCGGACCGAAGATCTCCTCCTGCGCGATCCGGCTGTTGGGGTCGACGTCGGCCAGCAGCGTCGGTTGCACGTAGTAGCCGGTGGGCAACTGCTCCGGGATACCGCCGCCGGTGACCAGCCGCGCACCCGAATCCACGCCGGAGGCGATCAGGTCCAACACCTTGCGCCGCTGCGTCTCGCTGATCTGCGGGCCCTGCATATTGCCCGGCGTCCACGGGTCACCGATCGGGAAGTTCTCCATCGACGCCTTCAGCACCGCTAGCCCCTCGTCGTAGCGACTGCGGGGCAACAGGATCCGCGACGGCAGCACACAGCTCTGGCCCGACATGACGCAGGCCATCATCGCGGCCATCGGCAGCGCCGAGTTGAAGTCCGCGTCGTCGAGCACGATGTGCGCCGACTTGCCGCCGAGCTCCAGCAATGTCTTCTTCACCGTGGCGGCACCGGCGGCCAGGATGGCCCGTCCGGTCGCGGTGGAACCGGTGAAGGTGATCATGTCGACGCGGGGATCCGCCGACAGCGCCGCACCGACCTCGTTGGCGTTCGAGGTGACGACGTTGAACACCCCGGCCGGAATATCGGTGTGCTCGGCCACGATCCGGCCGAGCTCGCTGCCGGACCACGGTGTGAGCTGCGCCGGCTTGAGCACGACGGTGTTACCGGCCATCAACGCCGGGACAGTCTCGGCGATGTTGAGATACAGCGGCACATTCCACGGGGTGATCGCACCGACCACACCGAGCGGCTCGTAGTGCAGTTTGCGCCGCGCCGGGCCCAGCGGTGTGTCGTGCAGTCCGGTGTCCACCAGGTAGTCGAAGGCGCGGGCGTGATCGGCCCAATGCTTCACCTCGGCGATCGGACTCTCGATCTGGCTGCCGGTGACGGTGACCGGGCACCCCACCTCGGTGATCAGGATTCGGCGCAGCCGCTCCTTCTCGGCCTCGAGCGCGGTGTGCAGCTGCATCAGGCAGTGGTAGCGGAAATTCACATCGTGGGCCCAGTCGCCTGCGTCAAACGCGCGCCGGGCCGCGCCGACCGCGCGCTGCATGTCCTCGACGGTGCCGTCGGCGGCCGTTCCGGCCACCTGTTCGGTGGCGGGGTGTACGACGTCGAACGTCGCGCCGCTGCCGGTGGTGACCAGCTCGCCGTCGATGAACATCCGTCCTTCGCCGGCCAGCACACCCGAATCATCTTGTGCCGCAGTCATCGTCTGGATCCTTCCGATGTTGGTGAGCCACACTACTCTATGAACGTAGAGCAGCGGAAGAGCCGAGCCCGACGATGATGCCCGAAATCAGGGCATCCAGCTCCGCGGCGCTGCCGATCCTGCGGTCCCCGGCCGCGAACCCCTGCAGCACACCGCCGATGAACATCATCACCACGTAGGCCTGTCGGTCGGCCAGTGCTTGGTCGGGATGGCCGTGCTGTAATCGCAGAACCGCGTCGGTGATCAGTGCCAGGAACCGATCGCGATAGCTGCGGAGCGCCTCGTCGAGCAACGGGTCGCGGATCGCCTGCAACGCCAGTTCCTGGCGGGCCTTGGTCCGGACCAGTCTGGTCCCGGTGGCCGAACGCATCACCAGGGCCGCCAGCCCGGACGGTTCGTTCGCCGCTGCGCTCAAATCCTTGAGATCCAGCTCGGACACCCGGACCGCGACGGCCTGCAGCAGCGCCGATCGGGTGCGGAAGTAAAACGAGGTGGTCCCATCGGGTACACCGGCCTTGCGGTCTACCTTGAGATGGCTGACCCCTTTCACGCCGTCGTCGGCGAGCAGCCGGATCGCGGTGTCGCAGAGTTCGCGCCGGCGCTGGTCAGGGTTGGGCTTACGTCGCATGGTTCGACTGACTCTAGTCCGCAACCTTCTCTACTGTTGTAGAGTACCGCGGATGAAGCTGGTGTTCAGCCTGCCCCACATGCTGCGGCTGAAAGCGATGATGCAGCCGTGGGAGGCGGTCGTCACCGGAGCCGACCAGACCCGGATGGCCAAGCGTGCTGATGAGTTGGGCTACGACATGATCGCCGTGCCGGAGCACATCGTCATCCCGGCCGAGCATGTCGAACTCTCCGGCCCGCACTACTTTCAGTCGACCGCCGCTCAGGCCTACCTCGCCGGGGCGACCGAGCGGATCATGCTCAATTCGTGCGTCACCGTGCTGCCGCTGCACCAGCCGATCGTGCTCGCCAAGGCGCTGGCCACCGCAGACTGGCTCAGTGGCGGCCGGATGATGGTCACCTTCGGCGTGGGCTGGCTGCAGCGTGAGTTCGGCGTGCTCGGTGTGCCTTTCGGCGAACGCGGACGGATCGCCGACGAGTATCTGGCGGCGATCATCGAGCTGTGGACCAGCGAGGCGCCGCGGTTCGCGGGTCGCTACGTGTCCTTCGACGAGGTGGCGTTCGAGCCGAAGCCGGTGCAGCGGCCCCATCTTCCGGTCTGGATCGGCGGTGACGCGGATGCGGCGTTGCGCCGGGCCGCGAAGTTCGCCTCGGGTTGGTGGAGCTTCCTGACCCCGCCGGAGAAGATCGGCGAACGGGTGGACTTCATCAAATCCCAGCCGGAGTACGACGGGCGGCCCTTCGACGTGGTGCACGGAATGGCGACCACCCGGGTCGGGGAAGGCCATGTCCGCCGTGACGACCCGCAGGCCCGCTCGGGCATGAGCGGCCAGCAGATCATCGACCGGTTGAGCTGGCTGGGCGAACAGGGTGTGACGGTCAGTGCCGTACCGCTGCCGGCCGTGCGCGGCGTCGACGAGTACCTCGACTACGCCCAGTGGGTGATGGAGGAGATCAAGCCGAAGGTGCCGTGATACCGGAGGCGCTCAAAGCGCAGGCGGAGCGAAGATTCTGACGACCGCCATGCGCAAGAACGGGCGGAACACGGCCTGGTCGCGCACAGGCCCTTGATCCATCCGGGTAGGCGACCCCGAAACCGAGCACTGTCACAGCAGATGTCGACGCGGGACGGCCACCATCACGACATCCGCAACTCATGGGTCAAGGACGGTATTGGCCGTCGGTGCCTTCGCCGCGGCGGAGAGATCTTCACACCGCGGCACACGACACCCGGGGACTTCGCGGCGAACCGGTCGAACGCTGCGTCGGCGAGTACTTCTATCGGACCGGACCGTACAGCTCTGAGTCCGATGCGATTAAGCCTGACCCGCGACCTGCACCGCACGCGCGTGGACGACGGTCACGTGGCCCGCGTCGCCTCCTTCAAATACAGTTCCTCCATGACCTCGCCCACCCTCAAGGTCACACCCGAAGGTCTGCGCACCGCGGCGCAGCGTTGTGAAGCCCTCGCGGCGACGGTCGCACCGGCTCTGTCCACCGTGACCATCTCCGGCTGGCAGTCCACCGGCGCAGCGACGAGTGCGGTAAATGCGGGGATGAACACCATCGCCACCGCCTGCAAATCCCGGATGACCGCGAACGGGGCCAAGCTCACCAAAGCGGCGAGCATCTACGAGAACCAGGAAGGCCACGCCGCGCAGCGACTCACCGCGGTGGGCTCGCACCTGCCCGCCGGATCGGGCGGCGACGGCAGTGCCGGCGACCTGCCGCCCGGCTTCACTCCGCTCGCCCCGCGCGGGTCGGGCATCGATGGCGGCGCAGCCGGCGGGTTCGGGATAGGCCGGTAGCCCTCGATGTCTGGTCTACCCACTTTGTCCGAGGTCCGCGCTGCCACCTGGGACCACCTGCGGACCAACGCCGCCGCCTGGCGAAACCTCGGGCGCACCTGGGAGTCCGCGTTCACCGAGGTGCACCAATCCTCCCTGCGGCCCGGCGGGACCGACTGGACCGGTTCGGGTGCCGAAGCATTCCAGGACCGCGCCTACCTCGACCTGGTGAAGATCCGCACGCCCGTCGATGTCACCGACACCCTCGCGGGGATCGCCGAGCGTGGCGCTGACGCTCAGGGCGGCAACAAGAGTTCGGTGCTCGACACCGTGGACGAAATCGAGAACGACAACTTCACCGTCGGTGAAGACTGGTCGGTGACCGACAGGATCACCTGGTACAGCTCCGCCGCGGAACTCCAACAACGCGAACAGGCAGCTGAGGACCACCGGAGCTTCCTCATGTCTAAGGTCGACAAGCTCGTCGGCGAGGAGGACGCCATCTCCCGCAACCTCACCACAGCCAGCGCGGGGTTGCACGAGTTCAGCTTCGGCGATGAGGGCGCCGACGGCGGGAATGGCGGGCAGCCGCGTGCCGGTGCCGATCCTGCTGATCCAGCGGAGCAACGCGATCTGGCGATCGTCAATGATCCCGACGCGGACCCGACGGCGCGGCAGTTAGCGCAGGAACGTCTTGACGACTTGCGAAACTCTCAAATCGTCGGTGACTTGCCAATCGATCCTGTTCTCGGAGGCGACGCACGTAGCCGAGCCCAAGCCAGACGTCAGCTTCAAGATTTTTTGGAATCCGGGCAAGCCTTTTCAGACCGCCCACCACTAACGCCGGATCAAGCTACCCAGATGGTCGACAGGCTTGAGGTCCAGGGCCGGGAAACGGTTCTTCGCGGTTTCGCCGGTCAACTGGAAGCGGCGGGCGTATCTCCGCCCGGGATCCAGCGTGCGCTCGACGAAGTACAAAGCGGAAAGACACCCGGGCAGGTGATCCGGGAGGCGGGAGCCGGGGCAGCCGGCTGGGGCGGCGCGTTGGGCGGCGGCGCGCAGTCCCATGGTGCGGCTCTGCCGAACGGCAGGCATTGGGGGAGCGCTCAGGTGTGGTCGAAAGCGGACGCTCAAGCCCTCGAGATGTTCGGTCGACGGCTTGGTTACGCCGGCATCGGACTCGACGCTCTATTGACTTTCGACAACATCGAGCACGGGGCTCCGAAAGGCGAGGAAATTGCCAAACTTGGTGGACGCAGCCTCGGTGGAATCGCTGGAGGATTCGCGGCCGGTGCGGCGTGGGGCTCGTTGGTGGGGCCGGAGGGGACTTTGATTGTCGGACTTCTCGGGGCGGTCGCAGGCGGTATTGGTGGGGAGAAGCTCGTGACGTTGGGCCTAGGTGGTCAATGATGAGCGATTTGCTTTTCTGGGTAGTGGCCCTGTGTTTCGTTGCCGGATTCATGCTCTCGTTCCTCAACATCAGCAGAAGTATGCAGCGGCGTCTCTACTGGAGCTGTGCATGCGCAGCAGGAGTGGCTGGCGCCATGTCGACGTATCCGACGTGGGACGGCGCTGCCACGCTGGGCATTCTGCCCTTGGCGGCGATGGTGGTGATGGCCTATGTGGCCACTCCCTATATCAAGATCGGCGGAAAGATTTACTCACTGACGGTCGGCGCGCAGCGCCCCGACGCTGAAGTCGTGCCTCACGCTGAGAACGTTTCCACGGAGCCGGAAACCGATCCGACGCCGGATTCGTACAGCGGGCTCCTCACGCCGGCAACAATGTGGTGGATGCTCGTGGTGATAGCGGCAATCGCCGCCGGGAACGTATATGGCTTCGCGGTCGGGAAAGGGGAGGTTTGGGTCGCGATAATGGTGGCCGCGCTGCTTGCATTGCTGGCTGCCGGCACCGGATACGGGGACGCGAGCGGGCGTTGTCCGGTAGCGCGCAGACAGTTCGTACAGTTCGGCGTAGCGTCGGTCATCACGGCTGGCGGCTTCGCTCTGGTGTACCTGACCGCCTATTACCTCGGCCAGCGCCGACCGCTGCAACGCGCGCAGTCGATGGAACGCCGGGCCCACCCACGCCACTGAAAAGTGAAACTTTGGAGCCCCGCCCCTGACCCGATCGTCCTCGCGGGGCGTGCGCATTTCAGCCCGTCGGGGCGCGCTGATGCGAGTGTTGGCCATCGCCGCGCCGCTCGGTGCCGCGGTGATCGCAGCCAGCTACGCCCAAGTCGACACTCAAACCCTTCTTGTCCCCACCAATTACCCGCCGGTCAACGCTGAAAGCGCGGTGCGCTAATGCCACCCACACGGCTGATCACCCTCACAGTCGCGCTTCTCATTGCTCATGTGCCGACCGCCTGCGGGTTCAACAACGTCGCGAAAGTGTCCACTCAAGACATTCCCATCGACGACGCCGTGCAGAAGATCAACGGTGCCGCTAATGGGCACACCTTCCAGCATCTCTGATC